>JBCNLJ010000001.1:0-226364 GCA_039595515.1 Paenibacillus sp.
GAGTGAATTATGATATTGCCATAAATGAAAGCGCTTTATACAAGGAGGCAAGGTATGAACGAACAGGAAGAAGCGATTGTCCCCTTTTCAGTGGAACAACTCATATCCAGTGTCGCCAGCCAATTGGAGCAACGACCAAAGCTTGCGCATATGTTCGGCAATTGTATTCGCAATACGCTAACTACGACACTACGACCTCAACAGGATGGCACCGTATTCGTCATTACCGGCGATATTCCGGCGATGTGGCTACGTGATTCCGCAGCGCAGGTCAGACCTTATCTGCTGCTGGCGAATGAAGATAAAGGGCTTGGTGATCTTGTAAGCGGTGTAGTAAAGCGACAGATTCGCTATATTTTACAGGACCCTTATGCCAACGCTTTTAATGAAAGTGCAGATGGCAGTGGGCATCAGGATGATCGAACAGAGATGACCCCGTGGATCTGGGAGCGCAAATATGAGATTGATTCGCTCTGCTATCCGCTTCAGCTTGCTTACCTGCTCTGGCAGAAGACAGGACGAACCGATCATTTTGACGATGAATTCCGTCAGGCGTGCCTGACTATTCTGGATGTATGGCGTACCGAGCAAAATCATGATGCGAACTCGACTTATCGGTTTGAACGTTTTGACTGTCCGGCTTCGGATACGCTTCCGCATGAGGGTAAAGGGAATCCAGTTGCTGTGACAGGCATGACCTGGTCAGGCTTCCGTCCAAGTGATGATGCGTGTGAATACGGCTATCTGATACCGGCCAATATGTTTGCAGTCGTTGTGCTCGGCTACATGCAGCAGATTGCCACCGAGGTATACAGCGATTCAGAGCTAACGCAATCGGCTGCCGCATTACAGGCGGAGATTCGCGCGGGAATCGAGAAGTATGGAATCGTTACCCATCCTGAATTTGGTCCGATGTACGCGTATGAGACAGATGGTCAGGGTCACTACAATCTGATGGATGACGCGAATGTACCGAGCTTGCTATCCCTGCCGTATCTGGGCTACTGCCAGCCGAACGATGAGCATTATTTGAATACAAGGCGCTTTATCCTTAGCCAGCATAATCCGTATTATTATAGCGGTTCGGCGGCGAAGGGCATCGGAAGTCCGCATACGCCGCCGCAGTATATCTGGCATATTTCACTGGCCATGCAGGCACTCACTTCACTCCACGCCGAAGAGCAGGAACAACTGCTTACGCTACTGGAGAACACCGACGCAGACACTGGATTTTTGCATGAAGGCTTCCACGCCGATAACCCGGCAGAATATACGCGGGAGTGGTTTTCCTGGGCGAATTCATTATTTAGCGAGCTGATCTTGACCCATTGCGGTTATGATGTGCCGAGCAGCAGACTGAAATAAAAACAGGTTTCACCTAACAATGGATTCGTAAATAGAGGGAGCGAGACTTACTGGATTACCATTTACACAAAGGGGCGATCAGTATGAAAAAGCAAAGCTACAAATGGGCAGCAGGTATGCTACTCAGTCTATCCGTATTCACCGCAGCCTGTTCTTCCGGCGGCACAGCGACAACAGGCTCTGCTGACGGCGGTTCATCCTCCAGCGGCAGCAAAGTGGTCAAGGTAGCTTACGGTAAATGGAACGACACCGATGTATGGGGCAAATGGCTGACCGATGTTAAAACCGAGTTTGAAAAGGAAAATCCAGGCGTAACGGTTGAACTGCAGCCGATCCAGGGTGCACAATATGCAACCAAAATTCCGCTGCTCATGTCCGATCCGAAAACCGCACCTGAAGTGCTCGCTGAGGATTCCTTTATGATTAATGCGGATAGTGCTGCTGGTTATCTGGAGCCGCTCGCGGTTGATCAATGGAGTGATTGGAGCAAGTTCAATGATGGCATCAAGGCAGCGGTAAAAGGTAAAGATGACAAGAGCTACGGCGTACCGTTCTCCACTGACGTACGCGGTCTCTACTACAATAAAGAGCTATTCAAAAAAGCAGGTCTGCCTGTACCATGGCAACCGAAAAACTGGCAGGATATCCTGACCGCCGCACAAACGCTGAAGGACAAAGAGCCAAGCATCATCCCATTCTGGATGAACTCCAGCAAAGCTGGACAGGAAGCAACAACGATGCAGACGTTTGAAATGCTGCTGTACGGAACACAGAACACATTGTTCGAAAACAACAAATGGGTGACCCAAAGCCCTGGTGTGCTGAGCTCCCTGCAATTCATCAACGACATTTACAGCAAAGGTCTTGGTCCACAACTGTCTCAGGTCATGACTGCACAGGCTGGACAGGTACTGGAAACTGACCTGATGCCGAACCAGAAGGTGGGTATCGTGCTGAACGGTAGCTGGCTGCCATCCACATGGGCGTCCACAGGCAGCAAGCCCTGGCCACAAGCACTTGATGTATATGATTTCGTGAAAATGCCTACGCAAAACGGTCAGGACCCTGGCTACACATCCATGTCCGGCGGTTGGACACTGGCTGTAGGTGCAAAGGCGCAACAGAAGGATCTCGGTTGGAAGTTCATCCAGATGGCAGTCAACGAGAAGTACAACAAAGAATACGCAATGCTGGATAGCGCACTCACTCCACGTACAGACGTAGCGAAGGATTCGGAATACCTGAGTCAACCAGGCACACTGTATGCCAAAGCAGCCGAATTCATTAAATACACTCACGTTCGTCCAAGTAACTCCGACTACCCGGTTGTATCAACAGCGATTCAACAAATGGTAGAAACCGTTGTAACTGGTGGAGCAAGTCCACAGGATGCGATGAATCAATTCACGCAAAGTGTACAGCGAAGCCTCGGTGCTGACAAAGTAGCGCCAGCGGCCAACTAACGACAACGTCAAGGTAAGGTAGTCGATTCAGACAGGTAGCCGGTCGCCAGAGATCCAGGGCAGCCCGGCTCCTGATCTGTTTACGGCTGGAGCGTGCAGAACGATAGAGAAAACGTGATGGGGCTTAGCAAACCGGTATGAACAATATCGGTGAAGCGAGCCTGATTGCGTATGGAGGAGGAGACTGCAGATGGAGGCTGTACAAGCGCGCACTACTGCGAGCAAGCGCCGGAATAATGCTGAACAGTGGCGAGCATTGGTATTTTTGTCACCAAGCTTCGTTTTACTGCTAGCGTTCTTTTTCGTACCGACCATTCTGACGTTTTATTTTGCTTTTACGAATATGGCATTGACCGGTGCTGCGGCAGCGGATACGCAATTTGTAGGCTTTGAGAACTTTAAAAATATGTTTCAGGATGCGAGCTTCCGCACGTCCGTCTGGAATACGATCATCTTTCTGATCTTTTCAGCGGTGGTTGGGCAGCAGGTTATGGGCTTTATTATTGCGGTATTGATGAACGGACGCAGTCGCGTCTTTCGCAGTGTGATTGGCTCGATCGTAATCGCGGGCTGGGTTGCACCGGAAGTGGTGTGTGCGTTTGTATGGTTTGCCTTTTTGAATGATACAGGTACGGTTAACACCTTTCTACAATCGGCGAATATTACGCCGATCGCCTGGCTGTATACGTTCCCGATGGTATCGGTTATTATCGCCAACATCTGGCATGGTACCGCGTTTTCAATGATGGTATTCCAGGCAGCACTTGGCGATGTACCGCGTGAGGTAGAGGAGTCCGCGATGATTGATGGGGCGAATGCATGGCAGCGACTGACACGCATTACACTTCCTATGATCGTAAGCTCCGTAACGACCAATATGGTGCTCGTGACGCTGCAAACACTCGGCTCCTTTACACTGATCTACGCCCTGACCGGCGGCGGCCCTGGTCTTGCGACCGAGACGCTTCCGATCTATATGTATCATCAGGCGTTTGTGAATTATCAGTTGGGCTATGGAACAGCGATCTCGCTGATGCTGCTGTTGATCGGTATTATTGCCAGCCTTATCTATATGCGCATGCTAAAAGTGAAGCTGTAAAAGGAGGAAGAACAGATGAGCACTGTACATGATGTCCCTCGTACCCGTACACGCAAGCGGAAGCTGAATCGGTTCGCGGTTGCGCGCGTTTTGCCTTATATCATTTTGACCTTGATTGGTGTGCTGTTTTTGCTTCCGCTGTTATGGCTGATTTTTGCATCGTTTGATAAGGACGCAACGCTGGCACTCAAGTTTCCGGTTCACTTTACACTTGATAACTATCGGGATACCGTAACGAATCAGGAGAATCAGCTTTCCTTTGCGAATGGTCTGATTCTGGCGCTCGGGCAAGCTTTGCTCGTGGTCATTGTGGCGGGTCTGGCGTCGTATCCGCTATCCCGTTACCAGATGCGCTACAAACGCCCGTTTATGTATGTTATTTTGTTCGCAACCGGATTGCCGTTAACGGCAGTCATGGTGCCGGTATATCAATTTTTCCTGTACTTCGGTATGCAGGACTCGCTCTTTTTCACCATTTTGTTCCTGACCGCATCGGCATTGCCGTATTCGATCTGGATGATGAAGAACTTTATGGATTCGGTGCCGATTGAGCTGGAGGAAGCGGCATGGGTCGATGGAGCATCGATCTGGACAACGCTGCGCCTCGTCATCGTGCCGCTGATGCTGCCGGGTATTTTCACCGTCGGAATCTTCGCTTTTTCCGGTAGCTGGGGGAACTTCCTCGTTCCGTTCATCCTGCTGCAAAGCGCCGACAAGCTGCCTGCTGCTGTAACGATCTATCAATATTTCGGGCAAAATGGCATGGTACAGTACGGCATGCTCGCATCGTTCTCGGTGCTGTATACGATCCCGGCGGTTGCACTGTATATTATCGGTCAACGCTACATGTCGCAGGGCTTTAGCTTTGGCGGTGCGACGAAAGGTTAAGGGTGTCGGAGAATGGCAGGAGCCCGGCATCCTGTCATTCTATGCATCAGGATGGATGCGGGTAGAGCAAAAAGATAGCAAGATGTTGAACATGGAAATAATTGGTTGTGCAATGGATCGGCCTGTAGGGGAGTGTGCTACAGGCTTTTTCATGTTTGCTGACATAAAATTTACGAAAATCGCTTGGTACAACCGCGCTCGTATTGTATGATATAGGTTGTTCCGAGGCGTATGGATCATATGATGCAAAAATCCGTCGCACACGGGAACTATCCTATGATGAATAAAGGTGAACATAGATCATGAAACCAATCGATTTGAAATATATGATGCCTGCCGAATGGGAAGCACACGAAAGAACAATTCTTGCCTGGCCAGTGATCGGTTCAATGTCGTATCCGGACGATTATGCAGATGTATGCAAAGGCTATCAGGAGCTGATCAGCGCGATTGCTGAGTTTGAGCCTGTTACGCTTGTCGTGAACCCGGATGATCTGGAAAAAGTAAAAAGTCTATTTGTCGGTCAAGCTGTCGACTTCCTGCCACTGGAGCATGATGATGCCTGGATGCGCGATAATGGGCCTACCATCGTGATGAACGAACAGGGCGAGCGTGCCGGTATTAACTGGGGCTTCAATGCATGGGGCGGTAAGTATAAAAACTGGGATCTGGACAATGCTGTTGCGCCAGAAGTGCTGAAGCATCTGGGCTTGCGTCAATTCGATGCACCGCTCGTACTGGAAGGCGGCTCCATTCATGTGGATGGCGAAGGTACACTGCTGACGACGGAAGAATGTCTGCTGAACGTGAACCGTAACCCGGAGCTAAGCCGCGAGCAGATTGAGCAATACGTGAAGGATTATACGAATGTAGAGCAGATCATCTGGCTCAAACGCGGTCTATCCGGCGATGAAACGGATGGTCATGTGGACAATGTGGCTTGCTTTGCTGCACCAGGCAAAGTGATTCTACAAGTATGTCATGATCCTGCCGATGATAACTATGAGATCACACAGGAGAATCTGCGTATTCTCGCAGACGCAACTGATGCCAGAGGTCGCAAGCTGGAAGTGATCGAGATCGAACAGCCGCCGCTGGTCATGCATGAGGATCAACGTCTGACGCTGAGCTATCTGAACTTCTATTTCGTAAATGGCGGTATTATTCTGCCTGTATTTGGCGGTACGGCTGAAGAAACAGATCGCAAAGCGATTGACGTACTGCAACAGATATTCCCGGATCGTCGTATCCGTACGATCAATGGCATGGCGGTTATCCGCGAGGGCGGTAACGTCCACTGCACGACCCAGCAGATTCCTGCGGGCAAATAAGCGTTAGCCTGGGTAGTCACTTTACGATGGCTCTGACTCATGAGTTGTATTCATTGGATATCATTTGTTATCTATGCTATACAATAGTTTGGTAGCTATTTATTTGGTATGTATTTATAAGGTTTGTAACACATGATGGATCATTACGAAGCGAGCAGGTCGTGCATCTCTAGAATGCCACGACCTGCGCTCGCGTTCATATAGGAAGGATGACTACACTACATGAGAAACGTAAAAGTAGCAGCAACTCAAATGAGCTGCTCGTGGGATATTGAAGATAACATCCGCAAAGCAGACAAGCTCGTACGCGAGGCTGCCGCACAGGGTGCACAGATTATTTTGCTGCAAGAGCTGTTTGAAACGCCTTATTTCTGTCAGAAGGAAAAGGCTGAATATTATCAGTACGCAACCGAGCTGGAGGAAAACAAAGCGATCAACCATTTCCGCCAGGTTGCGAAGGAGCTTCAGGTTGTGCTGCCGATTAGCTTCTACGAGAAAAAGAACTATGCGCGCTACAACTCGCTCGCAGTGATCGACGCAGACGGCGAAGTGCTCGGTAAATACCGTAAGAGCCATATTCCGGACGGTCCGGGCTACGAAGAGAAATTTTACTTTAATCCGGGCGATACTGGCTTCCAGGTGTGGAACACACGTTATGCGAAGATCGGCGTCGGCATTTGCTGGGATCAATGGTATCCAGAAGCAGCACGCTGTATGGCACTGATGGGTGCAGAGCTGTTGTTCTACCCGACTGCGATCGGCTCGGAGCCGCAGGATGCAGGTATTGACTCCAAGGATCACTGGCAAGCGTGCATGCTCGGTCATGCTGGCGCGAACCTGATTCCAGTCATCGCTTCGAACCGCATCGGTAAAGAAGAAGATGAGGATTCCTCCATCGACTTCTACGGTTCCTCCTTTATCGCAGGCCCGCAGGGCAACAAAGTACAGGAAGCCGACCGCAGCAGCGAAGGTGTACTGGTGGCTGAATTCGATCTGGATCTGCTGGAAACACAGCGTCTGGAATGGGGCATCTTCCGTGACCGCCGTCCGGATCTGTACGGCATGATCGCAACGTATGATGGCGAGCGTCGTTTTAAGTAAAGTGTCGCTGTTGAGTTTGTAAGGCGTTTGCGTATGTATGATGCAGAAAATGAGTTTACTCATGCTGTGTATTCTTTGTTCTGTGTAGGCATATGCTCGTCATATTCAAGCTGATACAGCATACTGATACATTAGATAAAAGGTACTAATGGATATAAAGTACTGATGAATCAGAGACACGAATGAATTAGAGGCACGAATGAATGAAAGGCTCATTCTTCTATAACGGAGAATGAGCCTTTTTTGGTAGACGCTGTTGTGTGGAGAAATACGTTATCATTTAGTTTATGCAAAAGATTGGGGTCTATAAATAAAGCAGCCATCAAGGAAATAGTAGCGTTTATGAAAATAGTAAGAGCGATGAAAAGAGTATGTCGCATACAGAAAATGGGGTCAAAAAAGACACCGCTCATATTTCTGTTAAGATCTCTGTTGGTGCTGCCACTGCCGAATGCGAGATAGCGCCTGCTTGGCAGCAAGTTTGCCGTTGTGCATGCCATGGTAATGTGCGAATATCACCTATAGAAATGCTGACTAAGTAACCGATATATAATACATAGATGCTCTCCATTGTGTATGCTTTTTGGAATGGAATACCTGATCAGACCAATATGATGCCGAATGAAATTGTGGGGTGAAATGTGTATGGAACAGCTATCTTTGCTCATCATCATTTTATCAATTGTTGCAATCACATCGTTATGTATTTGGAATAAGCTTGGCGTGCCTTTTATGTATCGAACATACCCTAAACTGTATACGAAGACAGATATTTTAAAGCTGGAATCGATGGTTAATAGTCATAAGCAGTGGCATCCTTCCTCTATTTTGACCATCCTGATGTCTTTATACAATCGCGGAATCGTTACAATCAAGTATGAAAACAAATGGCGTCACCGACCTGCAAGTGCACTCGATCTTCATTTTGCGCTTCAAGCGCCTGACTCTGTTCGCTTACGTGCCGACGAACGATATATGATTAATACATTATTTCACAAAAAGAAGGGTACAGTATTTGCTATTCGTTCGATCGTTATACCTGATTTCTCCAATCGTAGCCTCTCGTTCAGGTTAGATTATTATTTTTCACGTTTCAACAAATTGTTTTATCACTTATGGCAGTGGAGCAAGCTGATCCAGAAGCAGTATAATTATTCTGATTTAGAAGTACATAAGTGGAGACGAGATAGTCTTATTTGCAGCAGCTATGCCTTAACTTTATTTTTGCAAATATATGGCATGAATAACGATCTTTCAATAGCTCCTTGGGTAATGAAATCTTCCCTTCCTTATTGGATGGGACTGTTTGTTGCATTAACCATATGGATGATTGCAGTATTTCTTGGTGCTCACTTGCTCCTTCGTCATCCGTCTATTGCCAAATATCTGTCCTGGTTCAGCAATAACAGGACACTAAATGGACTGAAAAAAGTGTGGGCGGTTATTATCATTTTTAATGTAATCATGCAGCTCATTCATGATCCTTCTACCCTTTCAATGCAATTGACCGCGCTGGCAAGTATACTATGTATCGTTGCGGGCTACTCATTGCCTGTACATGTCTTACATTTATCTATCGATCCCCTCAAGCAACAGCTTATACATGGACACTACCAGAATGTGAGTGATCCACAAATTCTGGAATGGCTCCTGCAGGCCAGTATAGTTATGAAATGTGGTCATGCATATTTGGCAACACATTCGCAAATTGCCAGAGTCGCTGCCGATCATCCAGAGTATCCAATGCTAGTACACGCTCCTCTCATGGTACAGGCGATGGAACTTATCGATGCCTCTGTGATTGCATTTGAAGATTACGAGCAAGAATATAGCGAGTATTATGAATATGGGCCTGAGGGTATCACAGTATGGCGTGAAAACTCAGTTAGCCGTGCGCTATATCCTACTCGTCATTGATGCAGTAACTGCCGCTATGTAGCAGTATTGTAGCGGTATTATAGATGTGATTAAAACAGAGCTTCCGCGGCGGTATGACAGCCATTGTGGAGGTTCTTTTATTGTTGCCCCGTATATCCAAGCATCCATTTCCTTATACCACCACATATAATCTGCAATTATTTATTCCATTCCCTTTATTCTTACAACCCCATAACGGTTAATGGGTAGTTAGAAATACACCACAACCGCTTACATGCCGATCATCGAGATCTGTGAATCACTTATCCATAAACATCGATTCGATAAATAGTCATCTCTTCATCTACAATATGATCTATTCACGCTATGACCTATCAACTGCAATTCAACTAAAATAACTTAAAATCACCTGCAATCAACCAATCTCACTACACAGAAAGGGGAACCATCATGCTGGAGCAAACTGTTACACTACGGGACGGAACTGTTTTACCTGCGATCGGGCAGGGAACATGGAATATGGGGGACGACCCTTCACGTCGTTCGGAGGAAATTGCTGCGCTGCAAGCAGGTATCGAGGCAGGGATGACCTTAATCGATACGGCGGAGATGTATGGGGAAGGACGCTCTGAGGAATTGGTAGGCGAAGCGATTCGAGGGCGGCGGGATGAGGTATTTCTTGTTTCCAAAGTCTATCCGCATAATGCAGGCGGGAACAAGCTGGTACAAAGCTGTGAGCAAAGTCTGAAGCGGCTGGGCACTGACCATCTGGATCTGTATTTGCTGCACTGGCGTGGACGCATTCCGTTACAGGAAACGATAGAGGGCATGCAGCGCCTTATAGCAGACGGGAAAATACGTCGCTGGGGGGTGTCCAATCTGGATGTGGACGATATGAATGAGCTGATGCGTATCAGCGGCGCTGAGCAATGCGCGGTGAATCAGGTGCTGTATCATCTCGGCTCACGCGGCATTGAATATGATCTGCTGTCATGGCAGCAGGAGCATGGTATGCCGGTTATGGCTTACTCTCCGCTGGCACAGGCAGGTTCGCTGCGGCGTGAGCTGATCCAGCATCCGGTCGTACAGCAGATTGCCGATGAGCATGGGGCAGAGCCATTCCAGATTATGCTGTCCTGGTGCATCCGTAGCGGCTCGGTGATCGCTATTCCAAAGGCATCCAGTGTCGATCATGCGAAAAGCAATGCGCAGGCGGCTGCGATCCAGTTAAGCGAGCAACAGCTACAGCAATTGGATGAGGCTTTTCCAGCTCCACAGCACAAGGTAACACTGGACATGATATAACGAAGCAACGGTCGGGCATATAGATTTTATTGGCACATCGGCTTTACTTTCGCGTCTTTCGTATGCAGTACAGCTATGCTTTGCGATTGTGGCTCTGCTTGCAGTGCGCGTTCAAATCGTATACAGCTTGACAGGACATATCCCATTCATCACAGACTAACGAAGCAGGAAGGTGGAGACAGCGTGCAGCATCATTATTTATTTATCAGTAGCTGGACAATAGACACTTCAACGGACAGGCTATGGGAGATGGCAGATCGTATTGAAGCGATTGATTGCTGGGATAATGTCGTATTTGAAAAGGTGGAGCAAGGACAGGGCCCGGACGGGGTTGGCGATGTATTTCGCTGCACCTTCAAAACGAAAATGCTATTTCACCTGTCGATCTACCTGAAAGTAACGGATAAACGCAAGCCGGATCAGTTCACATTGGAAGTAGAAGGGCCACTGGCTGGAACAGGCACCTGCTTTATGAAGCAGTCGCCGGATGGACGCCAGACTGAGCTGCGCTGTGAATGGAAGGTTCGGCTGCATCATCGCGGGCTTCGTCTGATGAATCCGGTGATGCGTCCTGTCTATACGTGGAGTCATGATAAGGTGATGGATGAAGGCGTACAGGGCGTAGCGGCCAGTCTGAATGCTGAGGTCAGCGCGCCACATCATGAAACGATTGTTTATCGCTAGACCGCATCAAGGTATCGATCATGCAGGGGATGGAGGATCTGAGATGGGGAAATATCGATTTACGCATAGCTGGCGACTGCAAACAACGGCTCAGGCGGTCTGGGAGCGCATCAGTGATTTTGAAGCGATCGAAGGCTGGGAAGGCGTGACCTTCCACAAAGTGTATCATCATGGGCATCCGCATGGTGTCGGTGATCATTACCGGATGCATATCCGTACCAGATTTGGCTATCGTCTGGCATTTCAATTCAGTATTGTAGAGAAGCAGGAGTGTGCATTGATTCGTCTGGAGGCAACAGGCGATCTGCATGGTCATGGCATCTTCCGACTGGAGCAATGCGGCGATTGGACGATGCTGCACTATTACTGGGAGGTGCAGACGACGAAGCCGTGGATGAAGTGGTGTGAGCCGTGGCTAAGACCCTTTTTCATATGGAATCATAATCAGGTGATCTATCGTGGTATTCAAGGATTGACACAGCATTTGCAGCTTCAGGTGCCTTAACATGAGGTAAGGAGAGCTTAGACAAGCACCGCACAGAGCGAACAGAGCACCCCAGGCACCTAAAGAAGTAGAAAACGGATGTTAAAGCCTGCCCAAATGCAAGGAACTGTGAATCGATTGTTTATTTCCGGCGGCTGCGGGTAATCTGTAAATAAGACAACATCATTAATGAAATTCCATATCACTTACACATCAGAGGAGGATGAACAACATGACAGGAAGAAAAGCGTTATGGACGACAATTGGACTGGGTGCTGTATATTTGATGCGTAACAAAAATGCACGTGATAAAGTAATGACTCAGGTGCGCAATATTTCTAACTCTATGCGTCAACGTAAAAGTGAAGCGCCAGGTACAGCAACGGGCACATCGATGAATTCGACGCTTCGCTAATTCCAGTACCCTATCATGCAAGCCGCTTGTGGATGATCTGACTGAGTCCCTCACGGAGAAACAGCAGAACACCATATCCGGCAAGCGTCAAACACCGGACTGCAATCAAGGCAGTCCGGTGTTTTTTATGACCAGTAACGGGTAGAAAAGGGTAATATAGGAATGCAACAAACGATACATATGTATATTTTGCGGTAAACTGAGTAAGGTCGTATTCGGGGCTTGATTTAAAGGGTAATTGGCAGTATATCGACGAGAAAAAAGAACTGTTATACTGCATCTGGTAAGGAATCGCAGGAACAGAATACGTATATAGGATGAGCTATGAGACAGATGAAATACCGATGAATAAACTAGCAATCATTCGTGCAGATGCACATACAGGGCAAGTGGGGTTTAATTGGAGGGGAGTAACATGATTAACCAATCAGGGCATGACCGTATGCTATATGAACATATTTATCGGGCTGCCTCTGTCGGGATTGCCATCATTGAGCCGAAGGAGGGGACGTGGCTTAGTGTCAATCCGGCACTGTGCCTGCTGCTCGGCTATGAGGAGGAGGAATTGAAGCGGCGTGGCGATGCTGAACTGCAGGAAAAGCAGACGGGGACATCCGTACCAGCCGCTATGACGATCGCCCAGCAGGCCATGCATACACCGGGTGAATATTATTGCATACAGCGTAATCTCTGTCATGGCAATGGCCATACGTTACGGATAGGTATCGAACTATCGGTGATTCGTAATGAGCAGGGAGAAGTGATCTATTATATCGCTCAATTTCAACAGTTAGAGCGGTTACATCCGCATACGAATATACTCAAAGCGGATCGTGAGATTTACGATCTGATTACGGAAAATGCTAAAGATCTCGTATCCTACAGCAACTCGGCAGGCATCCTGCAATATGTATCCGAATCGTTTTATACGGTGCTTGGATACAAGCCGGAAGAAATGATCGGGCAAACGCGTATGCTGTATTACCATCCCGATGATGCCAGAGATATGATGAATAGCGGACAGGCGTATCTGGATCAGGGTACGATTACGCGCCGTTTAAAGCATAAGCAGGGGCATTATCTGTGGTTTGAAATTTCATTCCAGGTCGTACGCGATGAGCAAGGGCAGATTAGCAAAGTGCTCGGAATTGGACGTAATGTGAATGACCGGATCAAGTATGAGGCGAGCCTGCGCGAAGTACAGCGTGTCGCACGTATCGGTTCATGGGATTGGGATATTCCATCGGCGACGATCAGCTCCAGTAAAGAAGCACAGGAGCTGTTCCCGTATCTGTTTCAAGAGTCAGAGGTGCCGGATCACTCCATTTCAAAGCTGGTTTATCCAGCCGATCTGGAAGGCTTAGCTGCTGCGGTTCGGTTATCGTTTGGTGAGCATCGAACGGGGATGCATATTTTCCGTGTAGCCTTGCCGGATGGAGAAATGCGTTATTTGCAATCACACTGGCAGGTAGCTACGGATTATAATGGTAAGCCGATTCAGGTGGTTGGTATGACGCAGGATATTACCTCGCGCATTGAAATGGAAGAGCGGCTGAAGGAAAGTGAACGCCAGTATCGTCTCATCTCCGAGCAGTCACTCGACTTTATTAGTCGTCTGTCGGTGGAGCATGCGGTGTATCTGTATTGCTCTCCAGCCTGCCAGACGATACTCGGTTATCGTCCGGAGGAGCTGACTGGCACATCGATTATGGACTATGTGCATCCAGATGATCTGGACGCGATTCATCATTACATGGGGATGTACACAACGGATGAGCAACCCAAGCCGGTCAGCTATCGTCATCGCCATCGTTCAGGCGGTTATGTATGGCTGGAGGCGTCAGGACGTTTTATCGGCAGCAGAGATGGCGGAGCAGAGCAGCTATTATCCATTGCGCGCGATATTCAGGAGCGCCGCCATTCGGCACAGCTTATTCAGGAAAGCGAACAGCGTTATCGTTCGCTGTTCGATTACAATCCGGCAAGTGTATTTTCATTTGATACACAGGGGCGTTATACAACGATCAATGCGGAGATGGAAAAGCTCGTTGGACGCACAGAGGATGAGCTGATCGGACGTTCATTTGAATGCTTTATTGCGCCGGAAAATGTATACGATACTGTAGAGCATTTTGAACGCGCCCTGCAAGGAGAGCCGCAATCGTATGAATCGCGAGTCGTAGTGAAAAATGGCGATACTCGCGACGTGAGCGTCGTTAATCTGCCGATTGTTGTGGATGAGCAGATTGTAGGCGTATATGGCATTGCGACAGATGTCACGGAAATGAAGCGGCATCTGGAGCAGATTGAGAAGCTTAGTAATGAATATACGCTCATTCTGAATTCTGTATCCGAAGGCATCTTCGGAATGGATAATGATGGATGTACTACATTTATCAATCCAGCGGCAACACGCATGCTCGGTTTCAGCACACTGGAGCTTGCCGGACAGCCGCTGCTGGAAATGTTCCAGCTTACACACGCGGACGGTAGTGCGTATTTACCGCAGGATCATCCGATTGATCGGGCGCTGCGTGAAGGCACGTCATATGAGGAGCAGGAGGCAGTCTTTTTACGTAAGGACGGTTCCAGCTTTATGGTATCGTATCGCATCACACCGATCTGGGATCGGGGCAAGCGTAAAGGCGCGGTTGTCGTCTTCAACGATATTACGAATGAGAAGCAGATTATTCGTGCCAAGGAGCTAGCTGAGCGCGCCGATCGTGCCAAATCAGAGTTCCTTGCGATTATGAGTCACGAGATTCGAACACCGATGAATGGCATCATCGGTATGACGGGGCTGCTTGCTGATACAGAGCTGGATGAGGAACAGCGCAGCTATATTGAGATTATTCGTGATAGCAGTGATGCGCTCTTGCATATTTTAAATGAAATTCTGGACTTTAGCCGAATCGAAGCTGGTAAAATGCTACTCGAGCATACACCGATTCAGCTACTGCCGCTGTTAGACGGTGTGCTGGATCTGTTCACATCGCGTGCGGCTGAAAAAGGCATTGAGCTTACCTGCCACACCGACGAGCTGATCCCCAAAGCCATTATTGGCGATGCCTCTCGCTTGCGGCAGGTGCTGGTGAACCTGATCAGTAATGCGATCAAATTCACCGATAATGGCGGTGTGAATGTAGCCGTACGTCAGGCGGAGCGTCGCGCGAATGAGTGTGTGTTGGAATTTGAGGTAAGCGATACAGGAATCGGGATTTCGAGCGATAAGCAAAGCCTGTTATTCCAATCGTTCTCTCAGCTACATCCTTCGATCAACCGCAAATATGGCGGAACCGGGCTCGGACTGGCCATTTGTAAAAAATTAATTGAGCTTATGGGTGGCACCATTAGCGTAGACAGTGAGGAAGGCAGAGGAGCAACATTCCGCTTCCTGTTACCCGTTCATTATTTGCCGGACGACTATGCTACAGAGGTCGGGAAGAAGGAGCATAAGCAGGAGCCTCCACATGAAGGACAGGGCGACGGCAAATATGGTCCCCTTCGTATTATGATCGCTGAGGATCATCCGGTGAATCAGAAGCTGCTACGCGAAATGCTGCGCAAAATGGGCTATCGTATCGATATTGCAAACAACGGGCAGGAAGCGGTTACGATGGCGATGTCACATCCGTATGAGTTGATTTTCATGGATATCCAGATGCCTGAGATGGATGGAATTGAAGCGACCCGGGAGATTCGAGAGCGTCTGCCGGAGCAGGAGCAGCCTGTAATCGTAGCAACGACTGCATTCGCACGTAGCTCTGATCGTGATATGTGTCTGGATGCGGGGATGCAGGATTTTATTAGCAAGCCGCTTCGTTTGCAAGAGGTTGAGCGAATTTTGAAAGAGTGTGCGTTTTATCTTCATCCACTCGATTAAAAGGAGGAGCATCATGACACGCAAACTATTGCTTACAGGAGCCAGCGGCGTCATCGGCAGTGTCTTGCTGGATGGCTTGCAGGCGCATTACGAGGTGATCGGAGCCGATGTGAAGGCGGACGAGTCCAGAGGCATCGTGCCGCTCGACATAACAGATGAGCAGCGACTTGGCGAGCTGATGAATGGAATCGATACAGTGCTTCATATCGCCTGGAAAAAGGATGAAGACGACTTTCTCGGCGTTGCGCTGCCTGTAAATGTAGGCGGAGCGTATCACGTATATGAGGCCGCACGTAAGCATGGTGTACGCCGTGTCATCTTCGCTAGCTCCAATCATGCAACAGGCTTTTACAGAGTTGGTGAGGAGATCGATGTGAAGGATCCGTATCGTCCGGATAGCATCTATGGACTAAGCAAATGCTATATTGAGCTGCTCGGTCGCTGGTACGCAGATCGTTACGGGTTGTCCTCATTCAATGTACGAATCGGTAATTTCCCTGGCGATGATCGTCCTCATTCCGAGCGCTCGATGCATATCTGGATTTCGGAGCGAGATATGATCCAGCTCATGCGCTGCTGTATTGAAGCGGATGATGATCGTAAATATATGAATCTGTACGGCACATCTGCCAATACGGATAATTATTATGATATCAGCTACCTGGAGCAGGAGATTGGCTACAAGCCGCAGGATAATGCAGCAGAAGTATTGGCAAAGGAAAATGAGCAGCCTGACTCACTCAAGCAGGATGAAACGATCTATCAGGGCGGTCAGCAGCCTTAAAGGGTGATGACAGTCAGCCATAAGTCATCCGTACCTGCACTGTTATTAGTTCATTTGCAGTGGAGGAGAGCTGTATAAGATACACGGTATAGCGTGCTCGCGATGCTCAAGTTATGGGAATAGGCGTCTCAGATTATAGGAATAAACATTCTATGCAGGATGTTTAAACAAAAAGCGTATTTGATCAGACACTTCTGCTGATCGAATACGCTTTTTATTTTAAATTCCAATGATTCTGTTGTAGCTTCAAACTTTTATTGTTCGACTTCTACATACTGTGTGTAATCAACACGCACCTATCTGTATCTGTGTGCAATCCGCACTCATATAGCTGTAGCTGTGTACAGGCCACTTATACTCTAAAACGAGATACCGAATCATTCAATTCTTCCGCCAGTTGGGCGAGAGAGTGTGAGGAAGCGGCAGTTTCTTCGGCAGACGCAGCCGATTCTTCGCTGGCAGCAGCGATCGTTTCAACAGACAGCATAACCTGACTTGCTTGCGCGGATTCTTCTTCACAGGCAGCGGCAATATCGTTCACTTTGAGCGCAGAGTCATTAACCATACGCAAAATATTTTGGAACGATTCGCTCGTTTGATTCGATTGAGTCGTGCTTTGCTGCACAGAATTTACGCTATCCTGCGTATTGCGCTGCATCGTTTTGATAATGCTGGCGATCTGCTTGGTCGCATCCATGCTGCGCTCGGCGAGCTTACGCACTTCATCTGCAACCACGGCAAAGCCTTTGCCCTGTTCGCCTGCGCGTGCTGCTTCAATCGCGGCATTCAATGCGAGCAAATTCGTCTGGTCGGCAATATCATCAATCACATTCGTAATTTCGCCAATGCGCAGCGAATCCTCTTCCAAACGGCGAATCGATTCGTTTACAGCCTGCATGCTGATCATCGATTCGTTGATAATACCGCTACCTTTTTGTGCGACTTCCATGGTGTGATTAGACAATTCCGCCGCTTCGCTTGCACTTGTAGCAACAGCTTCGATTGCAGTTGTAAGCTCGCGGAATAGCTCGTTGATCGTTGTAGCCGATTGCGCCTGATTGGTGCTTGCGTTGGCGATCTCCTCTGTCGTAGCAGAAATTTCCTGAGAAGACGCAGCTACGCTCTGCGCAGACATCGTAATTTGGGAAATCAGATTACGCAGGTTCTCTGCCATAATATTGACCGAATTCGAAAGCTGTCCTACTTCGTCCTTACGGTTAATATCGGATTTGCCGCTCAAATCTCCTTCAGCAAAACGAGCAATCAGAGCAGATAGCTTTTTAAGAGGTGTAGCAATACTGCGTGTGATCACAAGTGCGAGCAGTAAACTAAGTAAGATAACCGCAATAAGTACGATAATCGTAACGAGGCGAGTGGATTGATAGGAAGCGTTGGACTGATCATTTGCTTGTTTGGCAAGTGTGTTATTGACGGCAATAAGCTGATCAATCTGATCGGAGGCAAGATCACCTATAGGCTTGAGCTGGTTATCTTTGAAAGTGATGAATGCTGTACGACCTTGATCACCAGGAACCTGAGCGAGCTGGACGGCTTGATCAAATACAGTTAAGTATTTTGCGTACGTTTGATTAAATGTAGCGAGTTCTTGTTGCTCCTGTGCGGAAGTAGCAAGCGGAGTATAGACAGCCAGGCTTTTATCGATGCTTTCTTTTAACGATTCGATCTTATCCAAGTACGACTTCTGAATCGTGCTGTCGGAATTCATATTCACGTCACGCAGATTCACACGCAAACGCTGATAATAGATTTGTATTTCGGAAAGCGTTCGGACAGATACGAGGTTGCTGGTGTATACCTTATTCGTCTGCTGACTGCTGGAATATAGATTTTGCAGACTGTATACGCCAAAAGCGAGAAACGTCAAAATAAGTACAAGAAAAGCAGAAACAATTTTGGTTGCAGTGTTTAAGTCACGGAACCATTTCATGTATTCATCCCCCAATTTTAACCATGATATATAATATATGTCGTCTTCTTTTTGGAAAAAATAATAGACAGATGGATAAAATGGTAATTTTTTATATCCCATTTTTGTAGAATACACAGGTTTGCCCTATTTTTAAAAGCGTATCGGGGCGGCTTATTCATTGGAAATCGTGTTTCGTGATGTGGTATAGCGGGGATAAAGGAATAGACTACTCTACAGTTATCGAGCGTTATGTGATTGAGAAAAATAACGACGATGCTGTCTATGAATTTTATTCCTGAAGGAGTGAAACCGATGCATAACATCGTTGAAACTGAAAATGGATTGGCTGTACAGGTGGATGGAGAACAAAAAGCAGAGATCGGCTTCGGTCCTTATGATGATCAATCGATCATTATTGATCATACCTTTGTAGCGGAGGAGCTGCGCGGACAGAAAGTGGGCGAGGAGCTGGTTAAGCGTGTCGTCGACATTGCGCGCGAGCAAGGAAAAACGATCGTACCGGCATGCTCCTATGCACTGGCGCAATTTAAACGTCATGAGGAATATAGCGACATCTGGCGCAAAGAATCCTGAGGCATCTCGTATCCGCAAAAAGTTCAAACTGTTGTCACCAAAACCGTGGTTTGTGTCCAATATTTAAAATATAATGTACATTGAGGATGTACCATATCCTGAGTCTGAATCGCAAGGATGGGAGAATACCTATGGGCAAAGGCACACAAACAGGCAATCTTAAGCCGACAACAAATAAAAACTTTGCGGGGCTGATCATTACCGTATCGATTATTGCCAATGTGATTATTCTGCTGCTGTTTTTCGCACCGGGAATTGGTTACAAGGGTTCGCTCGATTTCGATATTACGATTTTGCCGCGTATGAACGCGATCTTTAACAGCTTTACGTTTATTTTCCTGGTAGCAGCCCTGATCGCAATTCTTAAAAAGAACATCAAGCTGCATCGCGGATTTATTCTGGCAGCGTTCTCGACAACACTGTTATTTCTGGTTACGTATCTTTCTTTCCATTACCTGTCCCCGGAAACTGCACGTTACGGCGGCGTAGGCATTATTCGTCCAATCTACTTCTTTATTCTGATTACGCACAGCTTCCTGGCTGCGGTTGTCGTTCCACTGGCACTATTCGCACTCGTATGGGGCTGGACGATGCAGATTACGAAGCACAAAAAGATCGTTCGCTGGACGATGCCGATCTGGTTATATGTTAGCTTCACCGGCGTTATCGTCTATCTGATGATGGCACCGTATTATTGATTCGTAGCTTCAAGCATACTATGTATACACAAACAGTAAATAGAAATAAGCAAAAACCCGCAGCGGATTAGCTGCGGGTTTTTCATATTAGTAGATGTGCAAGTGAGTACTATACATACGATGACTGGGTCGATTAGAGTGGTAAATCCATCTATTTGATCTGTCGCCGCCCGGGAAGGGCAGAAACAGCTACACGGGAAGGGTCAAGCCAATCAGCTACTAGAGATCGCTAAAGCTTGAATACCTGCTTGAATCGTTGTGAAGCTGGATTACTTGATACCGTCTTTGTAGTTTTTAGTCCAGTTCTTGTCGCCTACGTGCATGAAGTCTTCAACTGTTCTTTCGAGTGTTTCCAGCAACTGTGCTTTGATCTCGGATACAGTGTCACGGTATACGCGTTCTTCGTTGCCGTTAATTTTGTCGCCGTAGATTGCCATTGTAGCGTTGTATTGACGATGTTTTTCTACCAGTTCGTCGATCGATTGCAGTGCATGTTCAACATAGCGGGAAATCGCTTGTTGATCCTGTGGAAGTTGTTGACGCAGTTGAATCAGTTTAGTTTGGTTTGTCATGATCATTCACCTCTGAAGTTTTGATTGTAAATTTACATTAGCATATTTTCACAGAATGTTCATTAAATTTAGCTTAAATATGTTAAATTTTTTATATGAACCGGAAGACTCATGTGAAATATGCTTATAAAACCTATATATCATCAAGAGCAAGGACAAAAGTCGCTTGATTCTTGTTTGTTGAAAAATGATGTGTCCAATTTGTGACTCGTGCTCTATATAATACTTTTCGGAAGATGTGTTTTCAAACTTTATAGGAAATGAGACTTTTGTCGGGGAATTTCGACAAATAGGTAATTATTCCTATGTATGCGAAATGGCGCAGACGAAGTTCAATGCAATAGGAGTTATGTTAAATGGATGTTAACAGACTTTATTTACCACCTTGCACCGGACAAGAAACAGTAGCTAAGTTATGGAGTAGGAAGGAGCCGGGAGTGCGATCGATGATAGGGTCTATCATTATGCTCACAACTTCTACGTTTGAACAGCAGGGTTTTGGGGTCAAAAAGCGAAAAGAGACATAGAGCATAGACATTGTTACCGGGCAGTGTGCACCTGGCGATGGAGCTATGCAGCGAATCTATACGAGGTGGAGGTGAGCACATGGAGGTCCAATCCTTAAAGCAGGTAGAAAAGCTAGCATTAGAAAAAAATATGATCTACAACCAGAGCAAGCTGCGTTATGTGTCTCGCTCGATGCTCGCAAGCATGTTCATCGGCTTCGGTGTCATCGTGGCCTTCAAGACAGGCAACTTCTTTTATGCAGTCGAGTCGCCAGCAGCGTATCCGATGGCTGCGCTAACGTTCGGTGCAGCGATCATTCTGATCTCCTTAGGGGGCGGCGATCTGTTCACCGGAGATACGTTCTACTATTCCTATGCCGCATTGATTCGTAAGCTGAGGTGGATGCAGGTAGTCAGGCTATGGGTGACAAGTTATATCGGCAATATTATGGGTGCCTGTGCGTTTGCGCTATTGATCTATTTAACCGGGCTATATGCGGATCATTCGGTGAACGGCTTTTTGCTGGGCGTAGTGGAGCATAAAATGCAAGCGCCAACAATGCAGTTGTTCTTCCGAGCGATTCTGTGTAACTGGCTCGTATGTCTGGCATTCTTTATCCCGATGGGATTGAAAAATGAAGTTGCCAAGCTGTTCTGTATGATGCTGTTCGTATTTTGCTTCTTTATATCCGGGTATGAGCATAGCATCGCCAATATGTGTACGTTTGCGATTGCACTTGTCGTAGACCATCCAGAGACGATTAATTTTGCAGGTGTCATTCACAATCTGGTTCCGGTCACGATCGGTAATCTAATCGGTGGTTCGGTCTTTATGGCAATGATGTACTATTATGTGAATAAGCCGTTTATGAATGATCCTAATCATGATCCGTCTGTAGTGAAGCATGAGACTGTAGTGAAGAACGAGGAATAATCATAATGATATGCTTGGAAATGAGCATAAACAGAGCGCTGAGCGATCAGCGCTTTTATAATTATAACGACCTATATAATGGGTTATTTTCTTTTATTTTGCTACATGATTAGATAATAAAGGACTTTTTTCTTAATTTTCGACAAATTTCACTCATTCTTTAGTTTCATTTCATTAGTTGTTTGGGTACAATACAGTAGGCACCGTTATTATTGTACACAAGGGAGACGAGCAGAAAACGATGAGTGTATATCAATATTCCGCTAAAGCGATGAATGGGCGAGATATTTCTTTGGAAGACTACCGTGGTAAAGTGGTTCTGATTGTGAACACAGCAAGTCAGTGTGGCTTTACTTTTCAATATGAAGACCTGCAACGCCTGTATGACCGTTATAAAGAGAAGGACTTTGTTATTCTGGGATTCCCTTCGAATCAGTTTGCGGATCAGGAGCCGGATGGCAATGAGCAGATCAATGCATTTTGCACACTGAACTATGGCGTTTCGTTCCCAATGTTCCAGAAGGTAGATGTACGTGATAAAAATGCACATCCATTGTTTACGTATCTGGCGAATAGCAAGCCGTTTGAAGGCTTTGATACAACACACTCCGTGGCTAAAATTTTGCTGCCACTGCTGCATGAGCGTCATCCTGAATACTTGCCAGGCAACTCGATCAAATGGAATTTCACCAAGTTCCTGATCGACCGCGATGGTCAGGTCATTCGTCGCTTTGAATCAACAACCGATCCATTTGATATGGAGCAGGATATCGAAGCATTGCTGTAATTCTAAAAATGAATTCCGGCTGTGTGGAGCAGGTCGTGCTGCAAGGACCACATCTTAGATATTCACAAGCACACACGACCTGTCCCATACAGCCGGACCTTATTATATATGACGCAAGCCATATTTATCAGAGCCGCAACAAGCAGTGAAACAGCTATAACAGTATAGACGGCTATGAGAATAGCACAAAAAAACCGACTTCAGCTTATGAGGTCGGTTTGTTCTATATGATAGAAACTGGAGGATATACGTGTATTCGATCGTATCTCCATCCTGTATACAAGCTTATGATTCCGATATCTTGCTACTAGCGGCTGCGTGAAGTGGTGGCACATTGCTTCAAATATTCCAGCTTGCGAATAATTTCCTTTTGCCATTTCCGATCACCGATATGCACAGCCAGATTGAGCAGATCAAGATAATCGTCTATTTGAAGTGTAGTCTTTTGTGTCATTGCGTTCATCCAGATTCCGTCTCCTTTTGAGGCGCGATCAGCGCTGCAGTCATATTGTGTACAATCTAAGGTGTTCCATCAAGCGTCAAATATAGATGGCTGCAGAAGAGCAAGCCAGCGACCATTATCATTCTATTCTCAAAACATCAGGAATGATAATCATTATCATATATAACTTCATTGTAAGCATTAGGTTAACGAATTGCAAACGATTTGTTTCAATTTTTAAAAAAATTAAGCCGTGTTCACGTATTTTTCATACTTAACCTGTAGCGGAGCAACGTACGATTTGTAAACTGTAGACCGAAGGGTTGCTTTCCGGTAGTCTGATGATTAAATCACAACGATCTGGCGTATATTTGGATGTAAAGGAGAATACGATGTCTTATCAACATATCAAGTGGATGATTCTGTTTGTGCCCACACTGACGATTGGAATCTGGGAGTATGTGCGCCATCAATTTTTGATGCCGTATTTGTCGATGGATGCAGGCAACTGGCTATCGCCACTCATCGTGTATATCGTCAGCATTACACTGCTGCGCGGCTTGTTCACGATGATGGAGAATACGCGTGCGGCACTGGATCATGAGCGCATTGCCAAAGGGAAGCTGGAGGAACGCCAGCAACTCGCTGGTGAGCTGCACGATGGGGTGGCGCAGTCTCTCTTTTTGCTCGGCGTGAAGCTGGATCAGGCGAAGCGTAAATTTGATGATCCAGACGTAATGCAGCTACTACATGATCTGAGTCGTACGGTAGGTGAGGCGAATCATGATGTGCGTCAGGCGATTGCTGATCTCAAGCAGCCGCCGAGGCAGGAAGATGCTCATCAGAGTACGCTGGAAACACGGATTCGAGAAATGGTTCCGCTTGCAGGGGTGAAGGTAGATGTCGATTGGCAGCTTGCCGATACTTGCTTTAATACGGCGCAGCAGGCAGAGCTACTGGCCTGTATTCGCGAGGCATTGCTGAATGTGCATAAGCATGCTGGAGCGCGCAGTGCAGCGATTCACGGAACAGGTGATGCACAGGAGTGGTATGTGATCGTAGAGGACGACGGCACCGGCTATGTGGAGGATTCATTGCAACAGCCCGGTCGCTTCGGATTACGGATTACTGCCGAGCGTGCAGCGCAGCGGGGCTGGCGCTTTGAGTTTCGCCGGCAGGATGGACGGACACAGTTTATACTGACAGGGGGCAAGGCTCATGGATAAGGTGCGTGTACTGATTGTTGATGATCATGCCCATGCTCGTGAGGCAACGAGTGTGATTTTGTCGGAAGAGCCGCTGTTTGAAATCGTCGGTACAGCAGCCAGCGGACAGGAGGCACTCGAATTTACAGAGAAGTGGATGCCGGATCTGATCCTGATGGACATTTCGATGAAGGGAATGGACGGATTAGAGACGACCGGACTGATCAAATTACGCTTTCCGTACGTAAAAATTATTATGATGACCGTATCGGATGATGCGGCACATCTGTTTCAGGCGATCAAGCAGGGCGCGCAGGGCTATTTGCTGAAAAGTCTACCGCCTTCGACATGGCTGGAATATTTGCGCAGTGTGGCATTTGATCGGGAGGAGATGAGTCAGGAGATTGCGCAGCGGATTTTGCAGGAGTTTCCGTTTGGCAAAACGCGTAGCGATCCAGCGGCGGATACGCTGACGCGCAGGGAACATGAAATTTTGCAATGGGTATCTTCGGGCATGACCAATCGTGAGATCGCCGCCGCGCTTGGCATTTCGGAGCAGACGGTGAAAAATCATCTTAAAAATATTTTGCAAAAGCTACAACTAGAAAATCGGGTGCAGCTCACCCGGTATGCACTGGAGCAGGGACTGGCGACCGAAAATAAGCGGCATCGTCCATAATTCATTCAAATTTGAATGGCAAATGGGATATTTATAGCCCCATGTAGTCATTTTCAGGTGGAGCTGTTATTTGTATCATAAAAGGGAGTCCATACGGTACGGAATGATTGAATAACAGCCGCAACAGATTAGATAAACTAACATAAAGCAGGTGAGAGGCCATTATTCACAATATTGCTCGTTCAACATTTATGGCGACAAGCCCATCATCGAGCACAGGTCGTCTGCATGTGATCGTCAAGCTTATGCTGGCAGGAATGCTTCTGCTGCTGGCGGTGGGCTTTCCACAGCAGGTGCTTGCGCATGCGTCTGTGACCGAGTCATCGCCGGCGCAAAATGAAGTGTTACAGCAGTCACCGAAGCAGATTATGATTCGCTTCAATGAAGATATCCAGCGTGCCTATTATGGCATTACGCTGCATCGTTCCTCCGGTGAGGAAGTAAGCGGAATTAAAGCTTATATTGATCCTAAGGACGGCACGCGCTTGCTAGCCGATCTGCCCTCGACACTGCCGGAGGATATTTATACGGTGTCATGGAAAGCGATCTCCGGGGATGGGCATCCGGTAGAGGGAGCCATCATCTTCCAGGTTGGCAATGGTGCAGGCAAATCGCTCAAGGATGCGACAAGTGTGACGCTGGATGATAGCCGACCGCTCAGCCCACTATTGATTGCGATGCGCTGGATACAGTATGCGGCACAGGCAATCGTGCTGGGTGTGCTCTGTCTGCCGTTATTCCTGTTGCCACTTGCTGCGCGTAGTGAGCTGGGCTGGCTACGGGAGCGGCGCTATACGTGGCTGGCGCTATCCGGCGCTCTGCTGACGGTCATTGCGCTTGCCGCACAGTTGCCGCTACGTATTGCATGGACAGCCGATATTCCGTTATCTACGGTTGGTGGAGAGTTTGGCAATACGTTTAGCGGAACGGTGTTCGGTAAAGTGTGGCTGCTACAGATGGCGGCGGCTGTAATCGTACTGCTGCTAATGATCGTGCGTCAGCTTCCGGGTATGAAGCCGGGACTGCAACGTGCGCTTGGTCTGACCGCCATCGTCGTGCTCGCACTTGTTTTGCTGGCGAAGGCATTTGATGGACATGCGTATGCAGCAGAGATTGCCGGTGTGGCGATAGCCGCTGATTATATACACTTGCTGTCTGCACTGCTCTGGTCAGGTGCACTACTGGCAATTGCGTTGTTCCTGCCTCGTATCGTGAGGGATCATGCGGGCGAGGAACGCCGCAAGCTGTACTGGGGCGTTGTACGCCGCTTTTCGTGGCTGGCGATCGGCTCGGTGGCAGCGCTGCTGGTGACTGGCATTTACGGCAGTCTGATCTATTTGCCAACGTGGAATGCACTATTTAACACAGGCTATGGTCTGACGCTATTATCCAAAATGCTGCTGTTCCTCGTGATGGCTGGCTTTGGCAGGATGAACTATGCTAAGGCACGCAGTGGGAAGGGCGACATTGGCAAGGATATAGTCTGGGAAGTGTTAACGGGATTCGTTGTGCTGGTGCTTGCCGCATTGCTGGTCCATTTATCGCCTTATGCAGCACCGCTGGGTAATGGCGGTGCGCCGAAGGAAGTACAGGCTCAGGTTCAGCAGGTGAATGGTTATGAGATTAGCCTGCGTGTACCACCTAGTCGAATGGGCATGAACACATTTGAGGTGAAGGTTACAGACAGTCAGGGGAAGCCAGTCGATGTGGAGCAGATTACGATGCAGCTTCATCATCTGGATATGTCGATGGCACCGACCGATATTACGCTCACCTCTAAGGATGGTAAGGATGGTCTGTATGAGACACAGGGTATGATCAGCATGAACGGCAACTGGCAGGTGGATATGACTGTGCTCACGTCCAAGCTGGAATCGTTGCAAGCCAAGTTTGTACTCAAGGTGCCAGGTTCCTAAAGGGCAGGAGGAACACAAGTAGAACAGGTTTAACCATACGATATGAAAAGGGGTATTTGATCGATGAAAAAGAATTCGTTTTGGACTCGCTTCGCTACAGTAGCTTCAGCAGTTGCATTAACAGGTATGATCGTATTTACAGGGGTAGCCAGTGCGCACGTAACGGTGAAGCCGGCTGAATCGATGACAGGCGCATGGGAAACGTACACGATGAAGGTACCATCGGAGAAAGATATTCCGACGATCAAGGTAACGCTCAAGGTGCCGGAGAATCTGTCCTTCAAGCAATACCAGCCTGTTCCGGGCTGGAAAGTGACAACGGAGAAAAATGATGCAGGTGAAGTGTCCACCGTTACATGGGAAGCGGAAAATGGTGGCATTGAAGCGGGACAGTTCCAGCAATTCGTATTCGTTGGTCAGAACCCGGATAAGGACAGCGATCTCGTATGGGATGCGTTCCAATATTACAGTGATGGTAGCATCGTACAGTGGACAGGAGATAAAGGCAGTGACTCCCCGCATTCGATCACAGTTGTGAGCAAGGATGGCGCTACAGGCGCAGCAGCAACGACAGATCATGGACATGATAGTGCAGGCACTGCTGGTAGTGGCACAGAAAGTGCTGCGGCAGGTACCGAGACAAATGGAACTACAGACAGCACAGCTACTGGTACAGAAGCGAGTACGGATACAGCAGCGACAAGTGAAGCGACAGACACGATGGCAACTGGCAACAGTGCAAACGCTACGACAGCCGCTCCAGCAACGAATAGCGGTATGCAGATCGCAACACTGGTCATTGCGATTATCGCTCTGATCGCTGCGATTGGCGCATGGGTAACGGCTGCACGTAAACGCGGCACGAAGTAAGCGATCCAGAACAGCGTCAGTTGTGGTATGCCTATCCAAGCGTTAACGGCTGGATCAGTATACATGAACCCGCATGAACACAATGGAACAGAGGGATTGAAATAGAAATATAGTCAAACGATATATCGAATGTTTATGATTTCATAACGTAGATGTATTTCTCAGCCTGATATGGACAGGGAGCCTAAGTCTCTGTATCCATGTCAGGTTTTTTTATTTGATGCTGCTATATCATCATTGTATTCACATCAACCTTCCATAGCAGAAGGTTATCATGCATATTTATCATTTTCATTGAATATTTTTGTAAAAATAGCTTACATACATATTGATTCACTCCTATTCTGTTTCTATAATCAATTAAACGAAATTATCGTTAATAGTTCTTTTAATAGGGGGAAGGCCAGTGAGTGGAGCAAACGAGATGGCGTTGAAGCAGCATAGTGGTGAGACGGGATTGTTTGGATGGGTAGAGCGGGTTGGCAATAAGATTCCCAATCCGTTTTTGTTGTTCATTTACTTGATTGCGATTCTGATGGCGGCGACGGCGATCTTATCGTGGCTGGATATCTCTGTTGTGGACCCGACCAATGGCGAGCAGGTGGCGGTGAAAAACCTGCTCAGCGCAGAAGGGGTGCAATGGATGCTGCCTAATATCATTGCTAACTTTAGCGGCTTCAAGCCACTCGGCTCTATCCTGGCGCTGGTGCTCGGTGCAGGACTTGCGGAGAAGGTCGGCTTGCTCCAGGCGCTTATGCTGAAAATGGCTTCGCGTGTTCGTGCACGCTATGCGAGTTATATGGTGCTATTTATCGCCTTTTTCAGCCATGTATCATCGGATGCGGCACTTGTCATTATGCCTCCACTCGGTGCGCTGATGTTTCTGGCGGTTGGACGGCATCCGGTTGCAGGCTTGCTAGCAGCAATTGCGGGGGTCGGGTCAGGCTTTACCGCCAATCTACTTATTGTAACGACGGATGTACTATTATCCGGTATTAGCACAGAGGCGGCAGCGGCGATCAATCCGGTTGCTCATGTCAGCGTGCTGGATAACTGGTTTTTTATGGCGGTGTCGGTTATTGTGCTGACGATTACAGGGGGACTGTTAACGGATAAGTTTGTCGAGCCGCGTCTGCCAGCTTATCGACCGCATGAGCAGGAGGATCATCTGGAGACGTTAACACCGGAGCAAAATCGTGGCTTGCTATTCAGCGGTATCGCGGTGCTGGCAGCGCTCGCCTTACTGGTTGTGCTCGTATTGCCAGCAGGTGGTCTATTACGCGACCCGGAGCTCGGTACGATTGTGCCGTCACCCTTCATGTCGGGAATCGTGCCGATTATTATCTTTCTATTCTTCGTTGCAGCGATTGTCTATGGGATGACGACGAGACAGATTCGTAACCAGAATGATCTGCCGCGGCTGTTGACCGATCCGATGAAGGGCATGGCTGGCTTTATTGTGATGGTATTCCCGCTGGCACAGTTTGTTGCCTTTTTTAACTGGAGCAATATGGGCAAGTTCATGGCGCTGGGACTCACCGATCTGCTGGAAAAGACAAACATGACCGGTGTGCCTGCCTTTCTCGGTCTGATGTTTCTGTCGGCATTTCTATGTATGTTTATCGCCAGTGGATCGGCGATCTGGTCGATTCTGGCACCGGTGTTTGTACCGATGTTTATGCTGCTCGGCTATCATCCAGCCTTTGCACAAATGATCTTTCGGGTAGCGGACTCAGCGGTGATTCCCTTTGCACCGATGTCGCCTTTTCTGCCGCTATTCCTCGGCTTTCTTCAGCGTTATCGTAAGGACGCCAGACTGGGCACCTATTACTCGTTAGTGCTGCCCTATCCGATCGTCTTCCTTGCCGTCTGGTCACTACTGCTGGTCGTCTGGTACTGGCTTGGCCTGCCGATCGGTCCGGGTGTGTATCCGAAGCTGGCGAGCTGATGGGATGGCAGGCGGTGTTGACACTACAATTGCAGGTAAGCTTGAATTAATATAACAAACGATGTTGCACAGCAGAAAGACTCTATATTACACCAACAGGAGCTGAACCACTATGCTGGATATCATTCAAATGAGACGAGATTTGCATCAACATCCAGAGCTTGGATTTACCGAATTCCGCACTGCAAGTAAGGTGGTCGAGACGCTGCAATCGCTTGGCTATGAGGTCATCTATGGACAGGATGCGATCGATGGTGCTGCACGCCGTGGCTTGCCATCAGAGGCTGTATTGGAAGCCGCTTATGAACGCGCGCTTGCTCATGGTGCCAATCCGGACATCATCGCCGCGATGAAGGGCGGTTATACAGGTGTGGTTGGAATGTTAAAAGGACAGCAGCCAGGGCCAACGCTGGCGTTCCGGTTTGATATGGATGCTTTGCCGATTACGGAAAGTACAGATCGTGAGCACGTTCCACAGGCAGACGGCTTTGTTTCTCAATTTGTCGGTAACATGCATGCCTGCGCACATGATGGACATACAACGATTGGACTCGGTGTCGCTGAGGCGCTGACCAAGCTGGATTTCCGCGGTACGATTAAGCTGATTTTCCAGCCTGCTGAGGAAGGTGTGCGTGGTGCATACGCGATGGTTGAAAAAGGGATGCTGGATGATGTGGATTATCTGTACTGTGCACATCTGGGCTGCGATGTGCCAACCGGTCAGGTGCACGGCGGCACTCGTGGTTATCTGGCTACGACCAAGCTGGCTGTACATTTTCACGGGGTCGCCGCGCACGCAGGCGCCGATCCGGAAAAGGGGCGAAATGCACTGCTTGGGGCAGCAACCGCATTGCTGAATATTCATGCTCTTCCACGTTTTAGCAGTGGCGATACACGTATTAATGTAGGTTTACTGGAAGGCGGCACAGCAGCGAATATTATTGCGGAGCATGCACGTATGATCGTAGAGACACGCTCGGAGTCGGAAGAAACGAATCAGGAGCTGGAGCAGCGTGTGCGGCGAATCGTAGAGCATAGCGCAGGGATGCACGAGCTGACGTATGAGATTGAAGTGACCGGAGCCGCGATCCCGATCACCTGCGATCCCGAACTGGCCGAATTGGCGAATGCATCTGCACGCGAGGTCGAAGGGGTACACACGGTTCCCGATGAGTATGCCGATTCGACTGGCAGTGAGGATGCGAGTTATATGATTCGCCGTGTGCAGGAGCGTGGGGGGAAGGCGACGTATATGATCATTGGCGCAAGTAATCCTGCACCTCATCACCATCCCCGCTTTGATATTGAGGAGGACAGTCTGCATATCGGTATAGCCGTATTTAGCGGCATTGCGAAGCGGATGTTGAGCCAGCCTACGGAGCTTGAGACTGTGTTCAATGGAGCTACTGCTGGCTTGGATGAACAGATGTAGACGGAGCTGAAATGATATAAAAGCAAAAATATACGTTCCAAGCGAATAAATATGCAAATATACAGCATAGGTGGCGTTTGTTTGCACCATTACATCTGTCAGAAATAGTCTCCGCTTTTTTTGTGCTGGGAACTTGGTATAATAAATCTGAGTACCTGATAACAGATTCTATTTTCAATGACATAACCACATTCCCTTTGTCCGAGGTGTAAGCCTGCGGGCATTATGGCATAAAAGAATGAGCGAAGGAGAATATGATGACGTATCGTTTTGGTGTGATCGGACCTATGCCTTCTGTGCAGCGTATTATGCAGATTGCGGAGACGCTGCACGAGGATGTCGTTTTTGTACCTCTTGTGTATAATCATCCACACGAAATTCCAGAGTTAATGGAGCAGCATCGTCACGGATTGAAGGGCTGGTTTTTCTCCGGCCCGATTCCTATGGCAATTGCGCGTCCGCATCTGAAGGAGCATGAGCTGACGGTCTATTGTAAGCCGACAGGCTCGGCGCTATATAAAGGTATGATTGAGATGATGCTTGCCCACGGCATTACAGATAAGCCGTATTCGGTCGATATGATTCGTTCGGAGGATCTGGATCTGAGCGAATCGTTTGCCGAGCTTGGATTGTCTGTCGATTCCACGCGGCTATGTATTTTCGACGGCTGGGAGGATCCAGAGGAGATTGTGAATTTCCATCTGGAGCTATGGAAAACAGGCAAAAGTAAAGCGGCACTAACCTGTATGCATTTTGTATACAGTGAGCTGCAAAAGCATGGTATGCCTGCGTATCGTTTGACGATTACACGGCAGGATATTCGGCAGGCGGCACAGCTTCTTATTCAGCAGGCGCGCAGCTCTTATTTTAAAGATACACAGATCGGTATGCAGATGATCGAAGCCGATCTGCTGGGGCAAAATGCAGGTAAGGGCGGACGTTATTCGGTTCAGCATGCCGAGCTGAATATGCTGCAACGCATATTGAAGCTATGTGAGCATGTGGATGGCATGATGGTGCATAATGGCGTAGGTAGCTATCAGATTGTGAGCACGCGCGGGGCAATTGAGCGTGAGCTTGGTCGGGTGGGACAGCTAATCGGACAGATGGAGCTGGAAATGGATATGCAGATTTCCGTGGGCATCGGCTATGGCAATACCGCCTTTACAGCCAGTGACCATTCGATGCGTGCGCTCCAGCATGCCCGTCATAATCGTCAGCGATTGCTGGTAATCGTGCAGGATAACGGAGATATTCGTGAAATCGATCGGGATGAAGGCGAGTGGAGCTATGCTTCACGTTCGCTGGATGCGGAGCTACTGGAGCTGTTGAATACCGTTAATATTAGTGCACGCACCTATCGCAAAATCGAAGCCCTGACCCGTCATATGAAATGGGATGGCTTCACCACGGTTCAGCTAGCTCAGCATCTCTCGATGACGATTCGTAATGCACAGCGCATTATGAGTAGTCTGTGTCAGATTGGATTGGCTGAGGTGGAAGGCGAAGAACAGCAGGCGGTGCGCGGACGACCGCGGAAAATCTATCGTTTGCGTATGAATCGTTAGTCCACCGGCACAGTTTGAACATGAAGGGATGAGCAGCAGTGAAAAGTGGAAAATGGAGTACGCTAATCAAAGTATATTACGTGCTAATGGCGGTGCTTGTGGTCGGTCTGGTGACCGCCAAGCAGCGCTGGTTAGAGACGGGAGCTGCCGGAACAGCGGCAGGCTGGATCTTTTATGGAGTTGTCATCATTGGCGTGCTGATCATCGTGCCTGCGCTGGTGCTGCTGTGGCTCTGGCTGCGTCGCTGGATGGAGCGTTATGGTGTAGAGCGCCAGCTACGGATGATTTTGCTCGTTGTGACGGTGCCGATGATGCTGGTGATTGGCTATATGCTGGAGCTTGTGTTTATTATGCTCTTTATCGGGCTGGGAGGGAGTTAACCGGATATGGATGCAGAGGCGATTCGTACGTCGATCGCAGCAAGAGGGGAACGACTGATTGCGATCAGTGACCAGATCTGGGAATACGCAGAGACACGGTTTCAGGAGCAGCGCTCGGCAGAGCTGCTCTGTCTGGCACTGGAGGAAGAGGGCTTTCAGGTAGAACGCGGCGTCGGTGGACTGGATACTGCCTTTATCGGCAGCTATGGTAGCGGTCATCCGGTCATTGCCGTGCTGGGGGAATATGATGCGCTGTCCGGTCTGAGTCAGACTGCTGGACAGGCTAGCTATATGCCGCTCGTAGACGGCGGCAATGGTCATGGATGCGGGCATAATCTGCTCGGCACCGCTTCGCTTGGCGCGGTACTGGCGCTCAAGCAGCAGATGGAGCAGCACGGATTGCCGGGCACGATTCGCTATTATGGTTGTCCGGCGGAGGAGGGCGGTTCTGGCAAAACCTTTATGGTACGAGCGGGGTTATTTGATGATGTGGATGGAGCGGTGACATGGCACCCGTTCGATTATCATAGTGTGATGTCGGTACATACACTGGCGAATTATCAGTATTATTATCGATTCAAGGGGCGCAGCGCTCATGCAGCGGCAGCTCCTCATCTGGGACGTAGTGCGCTGGATGCGGTTGAACTGATGAATGTCGGTGTGAATTACTTGCGCGAGCATATTGTACAGGAGGCTCGCATTCATTATGCACTGACCGATGCAGGTGGACGTTCACCCAATGTGGTGCAGAGCCATGCCGAGGTACTGTATCTGATTCGAGCACCGCATATTCGTCAGGCATCTGCTATTGCGGAGCGGGTGCATGATGTAGCACGCGGCGCAGCACTCATGACGGGCACCGAGGTTGAGATCGTTTTCGATAAAGCATGCTCGGAAATCGTGCCTAATCGCACGCTGGAGCAGGTGGTGGATGAGCAGTTCCGCCGTTTCTCCTTGCCGGAGCATACCGCTGCTGAGCTGGAACTGGCACAGGCAATTCGTGAGTCGCTAACCGAGGAAGAAAAGCAGGCATCATGGCAGCTTCCACTATCTAAGCGTGAATTAGCGCTTGCTACCGAGGTATTGCCTTATGAGCATGGTAAATGGTTATCCGGTAGTACCGATGTGGCGGATGTGAGCTGGGTAACACCGACGGTGCAATGTACGACCGCCTGCTTCGCCAACAGCACTGCTGCGCATAGCTGGCAATGGGTAGCGATTGGCAAAACAAGCATCGCGCACAAAGGGATGCTGTATGCGGCAGAGATTATGGCAGCGACCGCGCTGGAGATGCTTACGCGTCCTGAACTGCTTGCAGCAGCGCGTCAGGAATTGGATGAGCGCTTGCAAGGGCGAGTGTATGAGTGTCCGATTCCGGCAGAGGTGCAGCCGGGGCTGATGCGATAGATCGTTGGTATAGTTAGAGGGCTGTGTGATAACATTCTGATCAGGATGAACATTCCGATAGTGATGTTCATTGCAGATGCCTCCCACATGCTGAACGGAAATAAGTGATCGATACGAATAAAACAAAAAGAAGCCCTTTGAGCATATAAAGGGCTTCTTTTCGTATAGATTCATTGCCTTACTGAATCGACTGCACTTCAACAACCGGAATACGCTCACTCATAGCCGGACGGTTATCTGGCAAGCCTCCGCTATTACCAAGGCCATACTGGGGTTCAAATTGCTCATCCGGGTTACCATTCGCTCCGTTCAATTCATCCGTAGCGGAATCGCTTCCCGCATCATTCTGACGATCTGGGCTGTTCGTGGTGGAGAATGGCGGTAGATTCAATGAAGCTGGATTAAAGTCTTCATATTCTCCATTAAAAGAACCATATACCTTCACCGTACTCACGTTAAACGATACACCACCACGCAGACGCACGTAACCACGATCTGTACGCAGGATCGCGCCCCCATCATCCACCGCTACAATCTCCGCTGTAAATGCAATCGGCTCGTTCACATGCGCCTCAATCTCACCAGCCGCAATTTCCGTATACGCACTATCGTCCGCCCGGCTATCGGTCTGGCTGTATACTCCATCTGCATTCGCAACATAGGTATTCAACTGACCTGCACCGCCGCCCTCAGGTGCAACACGTACGAGAATGCTACGGTCAGGCAACACTTCGTAGCTCGCACCAGGCAGCGAAGCAATCGCCTGTAGCCCGTTTGGCGTGACCGCATACAGTGAGAATAGACGATTTGTACCCGCTGCTGCATCCGCTGGAGACTGTACCGCGATCACCGGCTTATCTGCAGTGCTGAGTGCCGTATCCAGTGACAATTGCTGAATTTGCGCAGCATTTTGTCCAATCTCGCCCGACCATACGCTGACTGCGCCGTCCCGATCCATATGTCCGAAAAATAGTCGATTATTATTATCTGTAGCAATCGCATAGACCGGAAATGCCTGCCAATCTGTCCCGCCAATCGTATGCTCATAAGCGACCGAAGCATTCGAGCTTTGCAGCAAATAAGCAGGCTGATCACTTGCCCATGCCAGCTTGGTGCGGGCGATGCCTGATGTCATATCGCCCAGTGGGGTGAGCGTTTCATACAGTTGTAGCGCTTCGCTGAACTTTTTGTCTGTCGCCATCGTAAATGCCTGCTCCTGCAAGGAAGCAAGCTGCTGATCGATCGTACGCTGTACAGGAGAAGAGGATAGCTCCAGCTCTGTTGCAGCATTGCGGAAGCTAATGGCATGACGGACAAAATTGGCCGTTTGCTGAGACTGCACATCCTTCGCAATCACCGCCTGCGCTCCCGTATTCACAAGCGAGGCGATCCAATCGGCTCCTGCATAGGCATGCTGCTCATATGCTTGCCTGGTCGCGACTGCATTACTTAGAAAAGCATCAAAATCTCCCGCTGCTGCCAGTCGTTTCAGCTTGGTCGTGTCGTATTGCTGAAATTGCTGTCGCAGGTCATTTTGCTGACGTTGTTGCCTATCCGCAGCCCCTGCTTTACCGGAGGAGCTAGGCGTTAACCAGTATGTTGCCGGAATGCGCAGCAGATTCCATTTTGCCGATTCGTCCGTATAGGTGCGTGTATCCAGATTGTGCTGGAGCGCTGCTGTAAATTGCGTGCGAAAATCCGCAAAGCCTGTAATTAAGAGCTGCTCCATATTGTATTGCCGGGTCATTTTGGCATACTCGCTCTGGAAACGATCCTGACGAGCATTTTGCTGCTCCTGTTGTTGAAGCCAGATCGCATAGGCACTTAGAAACGCATCGAATTGTCCGGTATCTGCCGCTGCTTGCAGACGGCTTGCACTGGAGGATAACGTATCATTCCACGTCGTAATCGGCTGTAGCTCAGTCAATCTGGACTGAATATGCGCTTCCTCGTAGTCCACGTACGTATTATTATGCGCAGCACGATACAGTGATTCTGCCTGCATCCATTGCTGCTGTGCATAATAGCGATCTGCGGCTTGTACCGTCTGTACCTTGTTGTACATACCGATCCCTTTCATAACGAGCAATACGAGCAGGACAGCCAGACACGCAAGCAGGAGGTTACGCAGGGCAAACCACCGCAGAATCGTTCTCATGACTGTATAGCTCCATTGCTCGTCAGCTCTGGATCATTAGGATAAAGCTCCTGCCGAATCGCATCCAGATCGTAAGCCAGTGCATCCTGTAGCAGACCGGAATCAGACTGTACAATTCGGTATAACCGCACAAATCGTTCCTTTGGCAAATGCCGAGCATAGCGACGAATAAAGCCCGGGTATGTTGTAATGTAGCGTTTCATCCGCACCATCGCGGAAGTAACACTGACGAGAATGTTCCAGCCCTGCTCCATCTGCAAAATTTTCGGCTCATGCTCAATCACATAACGGATGGAGCGCTCCTTAATCATATCGCGCTTGATCCGTGCCATTTCCCCGATATATTCAGCGACAAGTGGATCAAAGCCGCGTGTGATCAGCGAATCCAGCTCCAGATCCATATCACTGCGCAAACGGAAATTTTGCAACAAGGATAGGAGTGCGAGCCGCAGCCGATCATTTTGCACCAGCACAGCGGTTTGACGCAAAATATGATAGCCCTCCACCTCGTTACCATCGCGAACTTCCTCTACACCGATCCGCTGATCCTCCACCAGCCCATCATAAATATCACGCTGCTGGCGACGAAATAATCTGCCCAGCTCACGCAATGTCTCCCGCTCTACCGCGCGGCGCTGAACGAGCACTAACGCAACGAGTAGCACGACACCCGCGGCTGCAAAAAGCGCCATCAGCCGTATATCCGGTGATAGCAGCAAGGCGGCAATTGTTAATATACATGTGATCAGCAGCTCGTTTAACATCCGCCGCATCGTCTGTGAGCGCGCCTGACGCATGACTGGAACGAGCTTCATTTTGCCACAGCTTGGGCAGCTTTCATCCATTAAAATGGTGAATCGGCCACATTTGCGGCAGACGCGCAGTCGATCGTAATTGTGACGGCTTGGCTCCAGTACCGGAAGCCGTACCGCCTGCTTCGTTGTATTCATGATTCGCATCACTCTCTATATGGAATTGGTCTAGCGTTATCCGCCTTGCTTCTGATTGACTACGTCCAGTAACAACTGTTCCAGCTCCTGCTCGGATGGAACGCGCTTGCGCCGATATGCGTACATGATCAATCGGCTACCGGCAAAAAGAAACGTTGCGCCGATACATACGTATGCAAGTATATCCATAATCCATTCCTCTCCTGATCCTGTTATATCTTCGGTTGCTACAAGCGCAGACGGTGTGTTCAACAGAAGGTTTATGCTTTATTGTATGTCAAAATCTATTCCAGAATAAAGGGAGCGATGAGTATTATTCAACTTTTAGCCGATAGTCCAGTCGTTTCCCCCGTCTTAGGGTGGGGAAAAAATTCCGGTTTTTAAGCTATAATAATTCTGGTTTCGCTCTAGTGCTAGCGATTTCCTAGCACGAGGTTCAGTGAAAAAGGATTTTTGCAAAGCAAAAGATGATTCTTTTTCTAGCATGGGAAGTACAATTCGTCCACAGGGCAACGCTCGGGAACAGAGCAGCCGGTGGTTTTTTGGAAATGAGGAAGATATGGATTATTATGGATATGGTGGTGAAAATGGTATCAAATTTTTCACTTTATGATTTTTAAGGCATGTTAAGGTGAATTTAACCGGCGCTTAATCCATAGAGACTATACTACATGAGATTATGGCCGTATACCGCCAGCTACCGATTCACATTTTACCTTGAGTAAAGGAGTAGAATGATGCACGTAAGAACATTCAAATTCATGCATATACTATTGGCGATGGTGCTCATCGTCAGCCTGTTGCCAGGTGCCAGACTCACCTTCGCAGCAGCAAGCGGCAACTCCGGCGCGTCCGGTACACCCGGCTCCAATATCGATGCTGTGCTGCTGCTCGATGTGAGTAACTCGATGAAATCCAGCGATCCGCAGAAGCTCGGGAATGAAGCGATGAAGCTATTCATCGATATGCTGCCCGCACAGGGCGACCGCGTTGGCGTCGTTGCTTACACCGATCAGATCGAACGCGAAAAGGCGCTGACGAGTCTAAACTCGGCAGACAGCAAGGCGAGCCTGAAACGTTTTATCGATGATCTGAACCGTGGGCCATACACCGATATTTCAATCGGGATGAGCGAAGCGATCAGTATCCTGCAGGATGGCGCCCGTCAGGGCAGTGAGCCGATGATCGTCCTGTTCGCAGATGGCAACAACGATCTGAATAGCAATGCAGGCAAAACAAATAGCCAGGCAGATCAGCAGCTTAAGGCAGCCGTGGACAATGCCAAAAAGCTCGGTTATCCAGTCTACACCGTTGGCTTGAATGCGGATGGAAAGCTGAATCAGCAGGCGCTGGCGAACATCGCAAGTGAGACAGGCGGTAAATCTTTTGTAACCAGTTCCGCTGATGAGCTGCCACAGATTTTGAGTGAAATTTTCGCGGCACACCAGCAGGTAAATGTGGTGCCTGTCGATTCGATTACAGGGAATGGACAATTCCAAAATGTAAAAATCAATATTCCGAACGCAAGCGTGAAGGAAGCCAACATTTCCATCATGTCTTCGCAAAAGGTTGAAGTGAAGCTGCTCGACCCGGATGGCAAGGCAGTCGCTGTACCTTCCGATCAGGTGAGCGTATCGACATCGAAAAGCTACTCGCTCGTCAAGCTGCTGAATCCGCAGCAGGGCGATTGGACGCTCCAGGTGAAGGGTGCAGACAAGGACAAGATCGATATTAATCTGATTTTCAACTATAGCCTGGAGCTGACGATGGAGCCGCTTGCGAGCAAAACGTACAGCAAGGGCGATAAGATCGATATTTCAGCTTACATGACGAGCAATGGTCAAAAGCTGACCGATGCCTCGCAGGTAGGCAGTCTCAAAGCGGTTCTGAATGTGACTGATCTGGACAGCGGTGCAAAAAGTCAGGTGCCGTTGACGACGAAGGGTACACAATTTACAGGAACTTTTGAAGTGCCGGACAACCATCGTTACGAGCTGGTCGTACGTGCTGAGGAACAAAGCTTCTATCGTGAAACGGCGCCCGTAACCGTAGATGCCACTGGCACAGCAGCCAGCGGAAATAGCGGCACAGCAACACCAGCACCATCCGATGGCAAAATCGCCGGACTCAGTCTTATCAACTGGATCATCATCGCCCTGGTAGTCATTCTGCTCGGCGCTGGTATCTGGTTCCTGCTCCGCTTCCTGAAGCAGCGCAACCGCGGCTTTGTCGGACAGATGGTGATCGAGATTCGCGACGAGAACACAGGCGAGAAGTCGTATCCGCAATACAAAAAGCTAAGCACATTCCGCGGACGCTTCAACCTGCACCAGCTACTCCAGCTTGCACCGGAGTTGAAGGAAACCGAACAAATCACCTTCACACCAGGCAACAACGACCGCATCCTGATCCGTAACGGAGCAGAAAGCGGCATCGAAAAATCGGGCCGCTCCATCGACGCCTCCAAAGGCTACGAGCTCAAAAGCGGCGACCGCGTCACGATTGCCCTGCGTCAGGTCGACAAAACGATCCTGCTGGAATATCTGAATTAAGCTGATAAAGCTTAGACAAGCTGAGGAACAGATGATAGAGCAGATTTCGTAGCTTTGAAGATTGCAGAGCAGTTTCATCCTAAACAGGTTCACTCAAAAGAGTGCCGAATCATTAAGGACTACACTGCAAAGGCACCACCAGCAACCGAAACTATACTCTATCCCTGACACCATTAGCAGTCTTTCGGGTAATTTTAGGCAGTTGTTATGAGCTACATTAGCTAAAAATTCCAATCCACCGTAAGCCGCCATACGAGCAACGTAATTCAAGCTCAGTACCAACAGAGCTCCATTACACAGGCTCGGGAACACTGCTGGCGGTACGCACTTGGCATCTGGAGGCAATCAGGGAACAATTGCGAAAGATGCCCGGATATTTTCAATAATTTCAATCATCTAATAGAACATGTGGGTAAACGAAGCGTAGGGTATTGTGAGTGCAAAGGTCAGTCGTTTAAGCCTTAAAAGTCTACTGGTTAACAGTATGTAGCTAACTGGTAAAGCAAATAATGAATAGCGAATGACGATAAGCAACGACGAGTGAAATAAGTTTAAAAAGGCATACTGCGTGAAATGATTGCTTAACGCGAATAAACACTTGTATATGCGCATGTACTTTTGATGCCTATGTTTGCGATAAGCACATAACGAAGGCAAGGAAATAAGGGGAAAGGGCGATTTTGGAGGGGCGGGAATCTACAACTGACTCCTAATCCGTAGATTCCCGCGGCTCCACCCGAGCCCGTCCCCTTATTCCTTGCCGGAGTGATTGATGCCCATCCAAACAAGTGCGCAAAAACGCCAACTCACCTATCAGCTAATTGCAACTCCAGCCCATAAGTCAATTCAATCAAGCTATAAATCAGCTCACAACCACCAACACGCACCCACAACTCAAATAGAAAAACTGGATCACACGCCAACACAGTTCAACATCGGCATCGTCGTGTGTCCAATTAGCACCTGATCATAAGCATCATGAACGGACATCATACCATTAAGGTTACAAGGGGGATCATCCATGAAACCAATTGTTAGAGAACACATCCAACAGCTCGACGTATCGCTAGGTGGCGGTATCGTCAGTGAGAAAATCCGGGTCGATACGATCGACAACCCGATTTTGATTATCGGTCTGGGCGGCACAGGGATCGATGCCCTGCTGCGTCTGAAATATCAGATCAACCGTCGCTTCCGTCTGCCGGAAGATCCGGTAACGAAGAAAAAGCAAGATAAGCCAAGCAACGTCGAATTCCTTGCTTTTGAAACGAACGAGCAGGATCGCAACAAAAAATACAAAGGCATCGGTCTTGATCCGCACAACGAATTTGTACTGCTGTCCAATCCAGAGATCGGTGGACTGCTGCAAAACCGTAGCCTGCTGGAGCCTTATATCACCGAATGGCTGTCACCGGAAATGAGCATCACCGATGGCATGAACGGTGCGGCAGGTGTACGTCAGGCTGGACGTCTGCTGCTGTTCACCAAGATCAATCAGGTCGTGCAAAGCATCGATAAAAAGATCAAAACACTGTCTGTCGGCACAAACAAAAAGCTGATGGTATTCCTGCTGACCGGTCTGTCCGGCGGTACAGGCAGCGGCTCGTTCCTGGATATCTCCTATATCGTACGCGGAATCGTAGAGCGTGACTTCGGCTCTGCCGGTATTGACCGCCTGAACATGCTCGGCTATCTGTTCACTCCCGATGTGAACCTGTCGAACAAAAGCTTGAGCGAGCACACCCGCGAATATATTCGCAAAAATGGTTATGCCGCGCTCAAAGAGCTGGACTACTGGATGAACGTGGACGCTCGTGGCGAACGGTTCAAGCAGCAGTACGGTAGCATCCTGAACGTCAACTCGCCTTTGCCGCCGTTTAACCTGTGTCACCTGATTTCAGCGACCAATACGGAAGGCAAGCTGCTGGAAAATGCATACGACTACTGCATGAACGTCACCGCCGAGAATATTACGAACTTTATGGCAAGTGAGGAAAAGGCATCTGGCGAAGAGTTTGCGATCCATGACTATATTAGTAACATCCGTACGAATATTGCGCAGATGAACCGCGCCTATCCGGCCAACTATGAATACAACATTATCGGTGCATCGTCTGCGGTACTGCCGATTGAAGAAATGACCACGTATCTGGCCTATCGTCTGTTCCAGAAGATGGACAAAATGTTCGACAAAGCACCGGATCAGGAAGCGGTGGAGAACTTTGCCCGCAAGCTGGGTGTCGATCTGGATACGATGACCAAAACTTTCGAATCGCGTGTACCTGAGCCATTGCCGGGCTTTGAGAATAGTGAGCGTCTGAGCTTCAACAATGTGGTGAAAATGCAGGCGGTCAGTCTGGATACGGAGCTGGAGCAGACGTTCCTGACGCGTGCCCGTGAGGAATATATCAAAGCGAAGCAGCAGCTACCGGGCGAGATTGTCGGTCAATTTTCCGATCAGATTCGCCGTATGTTCCTGCATCCAGAGCAAGGACCATTTTATGTGTCCCGCTTGCTCTATACCGAGCAGGGCTTCTGCCTGCTGAAAATGCTGCTGTCTTACATCGAGACACTGCGTGAAAGCCTGACCCGCATTCCGCGTGATATCGAATCGGCATCCGAGTATGCGAACGATCGTCTCGGCGATGCGAAGAGCGCATTTGTATCTAAGGATAAAAAGAAAAACGCTTATGTCGAAGCAAAAATCGACGAGTACTGGCTGCGTGCGGACATTGAGCGCACTCAGCAAATGATCGAGTTCTACGAGGATCTGTATCAGCTACTGAACCGCGAAAACAACCGCATTTACGGTGTGTTCACCGAGGTACTGAACGCGCTCAGCTCCATTTTCGAGAAAAATGGCGAGCTGCTCACAAGCGGCAACGAGCAGGAAGATCATCGTGGTAACAAAACGTACTATTGGAATCTGGTCAGCGTACCGGACATTTCCAAAGCGGTCAGCGATATTATGGATAGCAAAGACGGCGACGATCTGATTCGCGACTTTGCGACCCAGTTGCTGGATCATTCCGACCAGTGGGTGAAGGAAAATGAAGTCGATATCGTGCGCTCCATTTCCGACTTCCTGAGTGATAAGTTTGGTGATCTGATCACACGCTCAATGGAAGACTTCCTGGTAATGAAATATGGCGAGGACGAGCCCATTGAGAAATTCGTTGAACGTCAAATTGCCAGCCGTCTGGACGATGATGCAGTGCCGGTGTTCCATCTGAGCAACAGCGCAGGCAATCTACACTTCCCATCGTGGGGCTTTGTGTCCGTGCCAGTACAGGCGCCAAGCATCCTGCGCGGTATTCGCAACTACCAGAACAACGCGATTGGCAAATCGCATTTTACAATCAAGGAAAGCCAGGTGAAGAACCGTATCTTCTGGCTGAATACACGGAATGGTGTACCGCTGTTTGTGTACACACCGCTGAAAGTATATGAAGAAAACTATGAGCGTACCATTCTGGATCGCGAGGGCGTAGGTCGTCACCTGGTGATGAGCGAGAAGGAAAACTGGACGTATCTGCCGTCGCCAATCCCTGAGCGTTCATGGGGCGACACGTATGTGAATACGCGTGTGCAGGCGTACAATGCGCGTGTTCGTAATGACTTCAACCGTGCTCGTCAGCTTGGCATCATCGTAGAGAAGGATGTCGATCAGAATACGAGCAGCCGCTTTGCCGTACGCTTTAGCCAGCCATTTGATCTGGAAGCAGTACTCAGCGCTTATGATCTGCGTCTGGATGCAGCCCGTCCGAATCTGGGTGAAGTGAAGCGCGCGCTGGTGGAACTGCGTCGTCTGCTGAGCGAAGGCTTGCCACTGGAAGCATCGCGCGACATTTTCAACAGTTATAATGAAGAGCTTGCTTCGGATAACCTGATTCGTTCGCCGAAGATGATCGAGCGTCTGCGTCAGGAGCTGGCGAAGTACGATTCGATTCAAACGAAGATCACGGAGCTGGAAAGTATGCTCGGTCGTCATGAAGGCGAGGAGAAGTTGATCGACCAGTTCGTACAAGCACTGTACACCGATACGATTACGAAAAAAGGTGCGCTGTTTGTCTACGACCGTGATGAGGAAGAAGAAGCATGGGAACCGTTCGTCAATCTGATGAAAACGAAAAATATCGTGGAATTCGAGATTTTCGAGCACTTCCGTCAATTGGATGAGAAAAGCCGTGCCGTGCTGATGCGCAAAGCGGATCGTCGCGACAATGAGCTGACTTCGTCCGAAGATGTGACTCCACTGCTGAACAAGCTGGATGAGCTATATGAAACGTATCTGGAAGCACGCGATCGTCTGGAATATGAACGTGTTGAGCTGGTTAACGGTGATGAAGCATACCAGTTCTACAAGCAAATGGTTTCCAAATTAAACGATCTGCGCCGGAAGCTGAAATAAGATGAAGGAACGGCTGCTCTCATTCGCAGAAGCTTATGCTGCTGCTGAGGAAAAAACAGCCGGACAGGGAGACGGGCGGAGCAGTATTCACTACCCCGCCGTTTTCCTGTTTATCGGGGATCGATTGCAGGAGGCTGCGGATCATATCCGTAGCGTCAATGCACGCAAATGGGACAACGGAGCTGGCGTGATGTATGTGGAAGTGCAGCCCGAAGGGTCTGCCTTCACCTCTACTCACCGGGAGGAGCATCCCCAGCTATTGATCTCCCGTTTGTCCGTACCCGATCCGGAACGCTCCACTGCGAAAACGCGCCGTCCCGATTGGGCACGGCATTTTCGCGAGGAAGGAAGCCATCTGCTGGAGCTGAACCGGGTATTTCGCCAGGCCGCCCGGCGACTGGCTGAATTTGGACGGATGTATTCGTCATTTGACCGACTGCATCTGTCGGTCGTTACACGGGTGGAGGACCCGATGAATGTGCTCGTGCCGGAGATTGCACTACTGGCACGCTCCATTCTCGGTCAATCGTTCAAGTCGGTACAGATGGATCTGTATGTGCTTGTGCATGAGGGCGAGCAGGAGGAGAACTTCGGTTATGCTAGCTCGGCAGGGATTGCGTTTTTGCACGAAGTGGAGCGGATGCAGCGTGATGATTATAAGTTGAGCGCACCGCTTCAGCGTACCGAGGATGGGCTTGCCGTGATGGTACATCATGCGGCGGCACCCTTATTCGAACTGGTGTATATGCTGTCGGATCGCAATGAACGCGGGGTATCTGTTAACGGCGGCATTGCTAGCAATTACGATATCATTTGCCGGATTAGCCTGCTGAAAAATCGCCAGCGTCCGGATAACGGACAGGATAGCAGCCTGTACGGCTCCGATTACAACAATATGGCATTTCGCAACAATATTCGTACCGCTGATGGCACGCAGGGACTTGTCTCTGCTGGCTTTGCGCGGGTGCGTCGTCCCGATGAGGCGATTGCACTGACGGTGCTGGAGAACTTCTTCCTTGGCATCGTACAGCGGATGAAGCAGGAGTCAACGATCGGTACACAGGAGCGAGAGCAGTTGCTCGGCATCGACGAAGCATCGATGGAGCGTCGATTGGATGCCTTTATTCCTGACGAGTCGAGGCTGGAGGATATGAATGGGCTGATGACGCGCTCAGTGAGCTTCTCAGCGCTGCGCTCTATGAGTTTGCGTGAGGCGGAGCAGGCACTGTTTGAGCAGGGTGGAGATGACTTTTTCCAGCAAAATTATGAGCGAGAAACGCAGCGTAGACTGGACGAATGGAATGTCGAGCATGAGTTTCGTACCGGGATGGATGAGCGGCTGAAAGGGCGCAGCGATGTGCACTTTTACCAGCTTGCCGCCTGGACGGATGAGAATCATCCAGCAAGTCTATGGCCGCTGCTGCATGGTCGTATTCGTGATCTGAATATCGCGATTGAGCAGGCACGGCAGGATCTGGATGCGTGGTATGGTAGCCGCGCGGATGATTTGTCTTTTCAAAAGCTGCCTTTTATGGATAAGCATAATGTGCGAGGGCTGACGCGTGCGCTAATCGCGACGATCTATCCGCATAAGCTGTACATTTTGCGACTGCAAACGAAGCTCAAGCTGTATCGTCGCTGGGAAGAGCAATTGATGGGGCTGCATCGCGGCTGCATGGTGCTCGTGCAGCAGATGGATGAGCTGGGCGCGGAGCTGCGCAGTGCATCGGCGGCAAGTCTGCGCATGGCGGATGATTATATCGGGCAAAATGTGTCTGATTACTATAGCCGTCTGACCGCAGAAGCGATGCTGGAGGTAGAGGACAAGCGCGGAGAGGCTGTCTTTTTCGAGGAGCGCAGTATGGGCGATGTGACCGCATTGTTGAAGCAGGGAACATCGATCCTGCTGGAGCGCTTGATTGATGTATGCCGCCGTGAGCTGTTACCTTCGCCAGCGCTGTCGCAAACGTTCGAGCAGGAGCTGTTAAGCCGTGCGAATGTGACGATCGACTACCATAACAAGCAAGCCCTATCGCAGGAGGATTTGTTCAAGGAGCTGTATCGTACACTGGAAGATCGGGCAACGATTCATATTCGGCTGCTCGATTATACACATAAGCATCGTTATGAGGAAAAGTATATGTTTGGCAATGCAAACGGTGAGTTTGTACGTTATGCCGCAGGTGTCGATCATACGACTCGCATTTATAAGACGGGCTTTGTGCATGAGGATCGTACAAGTGGTGTAGAGAAGCTTAATCTGATGGGTGGCTTCGGTATTACCGATCTGATGTATTATCGCAATGGTCGCACGTATTACGATACGTATGTGGCGAACGGCTATCGTTTTCATGTAGAGGACGAGCAAGACAGGTAAGGGTCAGATCAACATGATATTTGGAAAGGGGTGAAGCCGCAGATGCAGCGAAAGATCAACTGGCTTCTCGTATTTTTTAGTCTGATCGGTGGGGCGCTCGGATTCATTTTCAGCGAGTGGCTGCTTCATTTGTACCTGGATCGGATGCCGCGCGTGGTGCTGATGGGTATTTATTTTGGCGTGATTAGCTTGATGATCGGTATTTTCTGTCTGCTGGCAGAGATGATCTCGCCGAAGCTGAATGGCGCCTCATGGCGTCAGCGGTACGCGGATATTTCATGGAAGCTACTCGTGCCGGCCACACTGGTCGTGATGCTGATCGGCGGGATTGCTGCCGAGGCGCTGTACCAGCTTGATTTTAACGGGGCGCGAACGGTGAAGGATGTGGTCGTTGTCGTGGATAATTCCGGCAGTATGACGCAGACCGATCCGCAGAACCTGCGCTATCAGGCTGTGAAAAACATGGTCAATTCGATGAAGGATGATATGCGTGTCGGCATTATTGAATTTAGCGGGGAAGCGCGTGTAGCTCTGCCGCTGACCGAGCTGAATACCTCTTCACGGCAGCAGATTAATACGGTCATTGATGGCTTGAGTGTGAGTGCGGGCGGTACGAATTTTACCGCTGCGCTGAGCACGGCTATGGATCAGATTACACAGCAGGAGCAAGCCAATCGCGGTGTGACTGTCATTATGCTATCCGATGGTTACAGCGATCTGGACATGTCCTCTCTACAGCCGTATCGTGACCGTGGCATCGTGATCAATACGGTTGGTCTTAGCCTTGCGGCAGATGGCGGTCAGAATCTGCTGACGGAGATCGCTTCGCAAACAGGCGGTCAATACTATGGCGTTGCGCAGGCAACTGATCTGACGCAGACGTTCCAGCAAATCTACAATACACTGGATAAACGCACGCTCGTAACAGAACGCAGCGAGCCGTTTAACAGCAATCTGTATTATCAAATTCTGCATGTTGTGCTCATTATGCTGCTGGGAGCTCTGCTCGGTGTCGGACTCGGCTTGATGTTCGACAATCGCTTTCTTGCGCGCAGCTTCGGTATCGGCGGCGGTGTAGGTGGTCTGCTGGCAGGTCTGCTGCTGGAGTGGGGCATCGGCAAAACCGATTGGTCGTGGACAGACAGCGTTATTCGTTTCTTCGCGATCATGCTGCTGGCGCTGATCATCTCGCTGTTTACACTGATCGTGCCGATTGGAGAAAACAACAAGCGTATGATTCGCCGTAATGAGGCACCACCTCCACCTGCTAGCACGTCCGGCTCACCACGCCGCAGACGTCCAGGTGATGGTGGTCGCACATTCCAGCGATAATCGCACCGATATCGATCTGGAAATAGCACCGATATCAATCTGGTTGGATAATGACAGATCCATCCAAACACAAACGAACATGATGAACACAGGGCAGGGAGCATTCCTGCCCTGCCATTGTATCTGGCGGACTATAGATGATCGTTATGATTGGGTATCCGACTCATTCTGGTTTACAATGGATAGTATAAGTACAGCTTACACGTATAATCTACGATCACATCATAGATCAACGCTGATAGAGGAAGGAGAGGGTGCGATGCGTTATGTGGATGCCGAGCCCGGAGATGAGCGAGTGATTCGCGGATTGACTGCGCAGGCAGAGGAAGGCTGGTGCATGCTGCGCTGGTTATGGCCTCGCGACGCGGAAGCGGTCTATATCGAAAAGCTGAACAGCGGAGAAGAAGCCATTACAACGGCGCATGATACCGGTCATAGCGAAGCTTCCGCAGCAGAGCATGCCTCCGGTTCATTTCCTGCACACCGTACATTTAAGCTTTACACGCGCGAGGAGTACAAGGCGACCAATGGCTATCGTGAGCGTCTGGATCATTTTGGCAAGGTGGCGTATCGTGTTCATCTGGCAGTAGAGCAGGATGGCGAAATGATGCTAGTTCGTCAGCATGATGGGGGGAATCGCGTAGAGCTGAGCGCAGGCAGGGCCAAAATTCGCTATTCCGTTCGTCAGCAGGCGAGCTGGTTCAGCAAACGTAAAACGGTACGGATTGAGGTACATGCTGAGGTTCCGGTGGAGCGCGATGTGCTCTGTTATGTGAAAAAGGACGGCGGCTATCCTGCCAGTCGTGAGGATGGTATCGTTTACCCGTTTGCCGAGCCATTTCGCGCCGGACGTACTGAGCTACCTGCGATTGAAATTGGCAAAAATGAATATGTACGTCTCTTTTTTACCGATGGACGTACATATGGACAACTATACGAATTAATTTTGGAGTAGGGGGAAGTTGGGGGATATGAATATTTTCGACTGGTTTAAACGCAAGCCGGAATCCGAACCCAGACCGCTATATTACGATATTGTATGCCCGTATTGCTTTAACAAATTCGAACCGGATGAGGTAGAGTTTCGGGCAAGTCATCATCGTGAGGATGATGAGGATTATGCACTGCGCGAGGATGCGCGGCTGAACCGTTATCGGGCTCGCTTTGGGCTGGATACGATCCACGATATGGAGGCGGTATTGCGTCCACAGGATGTGCCGGAGGAGCACCGTATCTATTCCGATCAGGTGCTGGTTGGACTGAACGATCGCTATGGTGAAGTAACACGACGCCGCCTGTGTCCGCATTGTCACAATGAGCTTCCGGTGACGGCAGGCAAGGTGCCGAGTAATATTATTTCCATCGTCGGTGCTTCGCAGGTCGGCAAGTCGGTCTATATGACCGCACTCATTCATACGCTGCAAAATTCCACGGCGGATCGCTTTGATGCGGCATGTATGCCGCTCACGACAGAGATTAGCCGTAAATTCCGTATGAACTACGAAGAACCGTTGTTTGAACGTGGCGATCTGCTCGCTTCCACGCAAAAGGAGCGTATGCAGGAGCCGTTTATTTTCCAATTCGTCTTCCGTGATGAATCCAAGCCGCCGCTAACGCTCGTCTTTTTCGATGTGGCGGGTGAAGGAATGGTCGATCAGGACTATCTCGGTCTGCACGGTCAGCATATCAAAAACTCGGCAGGCATCCTGTTTATGGTTGATCCACTGCAAATTCGCTCGATCCGTGACCGTATCCGGCTAAAGCTGGGCGATACGCGTGGGGAGTGGGTATCGCGTTATGATGAGCCGCGCGATGTTGTACTGACGCTGTTCAGTGACTTTATCGCGCATCAGGAGGACAGCAAGACCGATATTCCGACCGCAGTTGTGCTGACGAAGAGCGATATGCTGGAATCGTTGCGCGGCGACGATGGCGAATACATCAAGTCGAACAGCAATATTTTCCACAATATTGTACACCGCGGTCACTTCGATCTAGATGAATATGAAAATATCGATGGGGAGATTCGCCGCTTTATCGAGCGTGTGGATCGTCCATTTAAAGGCACGATGGATGTGTATTTCAAGGATACTGCGTATTTTGCTGTCTCGGCACTGGGCAGCAATCCGGTAGAGCAGAAGCTGCAAAGCGTCGTGAGCCCGATCCGTGTCGATGAGCCGTTTATCTGGCTCATGTACAAATTGAATTATATCGAAGGGAGACGACAGACTTGAATCTAGTTTCGGACGCTCGTATTCAGCAGCAGCTTTATACACGCGAGAAGAGCGGCATTTTCCGCACGACGGAAGGCTATGATACAGTCGCTCGTTCTCCCGGTCTTGACCCTTCTTTTATTAAAAAGAATATTCATCCGCTGTGCGCCTATGATGCTCCTGCTGAGCTACAGACGCAGGGCGAAAAGGACGCTTCGCTCTATCCGGCATCGCTACAGCTCGTACGTCTGGACAATCGAGATATGGTGCTTGGACAGAGTGTGTATGTGCCGACTGATTTTACGGGACTGCGCAGCGCCTTTTTTACACATAACTATGTGATCCCCGCGATGCGCGGTGAGGAGTGGGTGCATCACTATGAACGCTGGCTGCATGCTGATTTTCGTGAGCATTATGATACCGAGCAGGGTGCGGAACTGAGTGAACTGGAGGAAGTGCCCGTGCGCGCTGCTGTACCCCCACTCGATCCACATGCGGTACTGGGCGAGCTTGGACTGGATGAGGCATTGTTTCGCCAGCTATTAGGCGCAGTCATGTCGGCGATCCATCGTCACCGGAAAGTGTATATTTCGCTCAATGTACCGGTACGCGAGCTGCCGGTGCAGGCGAATCGTCTGCTACAGGTGCTCATGCTGGCATTGCCGTATGCGTTCCGTCGCCGGCTTGGGTTTACAACCTATGCAAAGGAGCCGGAAAGCCGCAAAGGAATGCAGGTATTGTTCGTAGAAAGTGGCTCGATTCGCGCCGGAGATCGCAATCTGGAGCGCGAGTACATTTTTGACCTGAGCAATGGACGCATTCAAGCGGCCCAGGCAGGCAAAGCCGGGCAGCTCTATATCGATTATGCATGGCAGCATCTGGCTCGCCCGAATGAGCTGAGCAGGCTACAGGAATTCGCCGATCAGGGGCAGGCAGCTATCGATGCTGCAACAGAAGCGTTACCTGATCCGGCGCAATATGATGAGTGGACGATGCTGTATCGTGTTGAGCAGGGCGACGAAGCGCTGTACAACAATCATCGTGCTCAAATCTTGCAGACGCTGCTTCGTCATCTGCGTCCGGAAGGTGCGCTCGAAACGGCGATGCGTCTGAACGATCTGTTCCTGTCACGCTTTGATCGTGAATTTGATCGTGTACAGGCTAGAGAAGTGCCAGAAACGGCAGTAGCGAGTGCATTTGCCGATTATTATGAAGTTGATCCGCAGCATACCGGACGCAAAATTGTGAATTATTTTGTGCTGGCTATTCATAGCGCAGTTACACGTCAGCAGGGCATGGATGTGCAGGCGCTGTATGCGCTATTGGAACAGCATCCACCGCTGTATGAGGAGTTTCTCAAGCTCGTTGGCAGTCAGCCGAAGCTAGCTGCACAGCTCCTCACACCGCTCATCGAACGCAAATTCCGTCAGGCCGAGTCCGTAGAGGAAGTGATTCGACTGACGGCGGAATGGGGAAGCCGTTATCCGCAACTGCTTGAGCTGGACGATTATCGTCTTCAGGCAGGACAGTCGTTCACCGAGGCGTTACGCGGCAGTCGCGATGTGCTGGCTGCGGCAAGCGAGGTATATCGTTTGCTGGATCGCTTGGAATCAGGCAAACAGCCGAATGTGAACGAGCATGCGTGGAAGCAGTCCGGTATAGGCGAGCAGATGCGCATCGTGACCGAGCGTATTTTGCTAAGTGAACTGGAATGGTCGTCGCTTACTCGGAGCCGCTTGCTGCAAGCCGAATTTCTCGGTTATCCGTTACCAAGCGATGAAGACCCGTCCAAGGCAGAGCGTCGCTTAAGCGGTAAGAAGCGTGCGCTTCAGCTACTGTATTGCTGGTTCGATGATAGTGCGACGAGTATGGATGTGGACTGGATCGAGGAAATGGATAAGCTGCCGCCTGCCGAGAAGGACGAGGTGCAGAAGCTGGGGCGCTCCTGGCTGGGCGAAGATATTCGTAGTGGACGCTTTGAGCGTCTGCCGATCGCTTTTGCCTATAGTGGGGCGGTAAATGATCTGGATTATTCCGCACTGGTGGACGAAGTGCGTAAGCAAGCACCGTCCCCGCAAACGTTATATGACTTTTTCGCATGGTCAGACGGGCAGCCTGCCTTTATGATATCAGACCATGGAGCTACGGCAGAACGTCGCCGTGAGCGTCCAGCGGAACGTGGTGGCACCGAGCGTAATCGGGAAACGACGGGCTCGCGTGGCAAACCGCGCTTTGTGCCTGCGTATGAAGCAGCGATTCTGTCGTATTTCCGTAAATATGATCGCGAAGCGTTCCGCAGCAGTCCGCTTAAGCAGGGCGCACCTGCGAACAAGCCTGCCCTAACGGCTGTATATGATCGTGCTAGAGATGAGCTGGCTACGCCGTGGCAAAAGTGGCTGCGTCGTAATCGCCGCCAGATGCCGGTACTGATCATTGTTGGGCTAATTGCGCTTGGTGCGATTGGCGGATTATCGGTGTATCTGGTCAATGTGTTTGGCGGTAATCAGACGGTGGCGACGGCGCCGCAAACGACAACACCGCAGACGCCTGCTATCAACCCGGATGACCTGCCTGATGTGCTGGTGACATTGAGTTTAAGTCGTTCCGGTACTGGTGCTTCCTCCGGTGACAACAGTCAGTCTTCCGGTAATGACAATGCTAGCACCGAGGGAAGCGCTGCTTCCAATACGGTTGCTGCGGCATCTGCTAGTCCAGCTATTACGCTGGCTTCCTCGTCTGCGACAGGAACAAGGGGCAATGGAGCGAGCAGCACCTCCAACACAGGTAATACTAGCTCAGACACCGGATCAGCTAGCGATGCCGCGGGTACAACGAATAAGGCAAATGGTACAACCGGAACAGAACGCGCGCGTCTCGTGTTCCATTTTAAAATGATGGAGCCCTGCGTAGCCTTTGAACCGAAAAAAGCTACGCTGCTCTTACAGGACGGTCAGCAGATCCATTATGAAAAGCTTGATCCGCAGCGATCCTGTGGTACAGCGGGAGCGGCTGAATCGACAGAAGGCGAAGGCGCGTCTGGCTCGATGTCAGGCAGTGAGGGTTCGACAGGCGCTGAGACGTCCAAAGGAGCAGCAACCGACTCGGCGTCATCTACTAAGGGAACAGCGTCTAGCGCTACCGACAAAACCGACGCATCTGGTACATCGTCTAGCACTACCGATAAGACGAACGCATCGGATACATCGTCGTCAACAGGCGCCTCCGCTTCTTCAACCGAAACCGATCAAGCTGACTCTTCATCCAGCACATCGGCAGAAGGTAGCGACAATAGCACTCAAGCGCCAGCTTCGCTTGAGCTGACCACCGACCAGCTACAGCAGGTGTATCCGTATGAGGTCAGTCTGGCACTACCCGCTGGAACGAATATCGACAACTTGCAAAGTATTCGCATTGGCGATCAGGAATATACGATTACAACGCTGTCTGGAGCGACAACAGACACAACGACCAATTAGGCTATAATAATACAATACTAAATAACCCGCTCTTCTTCGATGAAAAGCGGGCTATTCGCACATAACCAGGCTTGTTTTTATTGTGAAAGGGTGACATCTATGCAAGTACAGCAGCGCCGACCTGTCGTTGGTTTGCTTGTCGGCTGGGAGATTGAGCCAGCTATGCTGCAAGCATGTGCATTATCGGCAGCCAGTCTGCATGCAGATTTTTATTATTTTTTCCCTTCCGGTGTAGATGAGGAGCGGCAGCGGATTCAAGGACGTCGGTTCCACCATGGACAATGGGAGAAAGGGGAGTTCCCGTATCCAGACGTGGTGTACGATCGAATGCGTCGCCGTGAGGTTTCCGGGTTTACCGAAGTGTATCGCAAGCTGGAGAAAGTCCCTTTTACCCATACGCTACGCGGCAGATGGGGACGCAAGTCGGTCATCTACAATATGCTGCGCAAGGATGAGGCGCTGAAGCGATATCTGATTCCATTTCAAACGCTGCGCGAGGCAGAGGCTGGATTAGCGTTCATTCAACAATATCAATCGGTTATTCTCAAATCGGATAAAGGGGCTTCGGGGGAAGGGATATTTGTCGTTCAGGTGAAGGAACACTGGATCGAGGTGTCTGATCAGGAATACACACATCAATTAAATGAGGCGCAGATGCTGGAAATGCTACAAATGCTTGTTCCGCAACGATATTGTGTACAGCAGCTCATTCAAAGTGTAACGGCGCAGGGATTTCCTTTTCATATTCGTGTACATGTGACGAAGAATGGTGAGGGAGAGTGGACGGTCGGATTTTGCCTACCTTCACTTTCACTTCATCCGGCGATTAAGGTGACGAATAGCAAGCATACGTTTCGGGTGTCTCCAACATGGGAGCTGTTTTTGGAGCAGCATTTGAATGAGAAGCCAGGCGGTGCTACCGATCGTCATATTCAGCGCTATGCGATTCAGCTTGCGCAGTTTATGGATCAGGAGCTGCAAGGGGGCTTCCACGAAATCGGTCTGGATATCGGGCTGAATGAGCAGGGCGGTATCCGGCTGTTTGAAGCGGGACTCGGTCTGCCGTCTGCACTGTTTCATTTTGTGGAAATGGCATTTCCGGCGATGGCGTACAGTTTGCATATCGCTGCGAAGGCAGAGCAGGAACGGGGCAATCCATAAAGCGCTGTCGTTTCCTACCAAGCGATTGATCGATCCTACTCTAACAGGTATGAACGCAATGAGCAGGTGAAAGGATGAGAGCACATGTCAATTGAAGGGCGGCGTCTGGCGATTGGTTTGCTGATCGGCTGGAAGGTGGAGCCGGAGCTGCTGATCGCGAATGCGCTGGTAGCTGCAAGCTATGGGGCGGACTTTTTTTATTTTTATCCGGCAGGCATTGATGAGCAGCAGCGCCGGATTCGCGGATATCGACTGGAGCAGGGCGAATGGACCGAGCAGGAATTTCCTTATCCGGATGTGATCTATGATCGTATGCGTCGCCGCAGTATTAAAAAGTACGACGACGTATACCGCAAGCTGGAGACGATTCCGTTTACCCATACGCTACGGGGAATGTCGGTACATAAGACGGTGGCGTACAATATGCTACGTAAGGATGAGGAACTCAAGTCATATCTGATTCCATTTCAGACGCTGCGGGATGCGGCGAAAGGACTTGCGTTTATATATAAGCATGGGAAAGTTATCGCCAAGCCAGACAGAGGCACCTCCGGCAAAGGCGCGTTTACTATTCATGTAGAGGGTAATGAATTTGAGGTGTTCGACCAGGAATATGTGCACCGGATGAATGAAGCGCAGATGCTGGAGTTTCTGGATATGCTCATTCGTGAAAAATATTGTCTGCAAAAGCTGGAGACGAGCGTCACGAAGCAAGGCTTCCCGTTTCATATTCGTGTGCATCTTGCCAAAAATGGTCAAAATGAATGGATCATCGCGTTCTGTGCTGTCTGGATCTCGTCTGAGCCGCATATGAAAGTGACGAACAGCAAGCATACCTTTCAGATGACGACGACATGGAACCGCTTCCTAAAGCATCAGTTTGATGAGGATGTGGGCGGAGCGACGGAGCAACGCATTCATGCTTACGCGCTGCGTCTGGCGCAGTTTATGGAGCAGCAGTTGGATGGACGCCTGCACGAGATCGGTCTGGACATTGGGATGGATGCGGAGGATCGTATTCTGCTGTTTGAGGTAGGCGCAGGTGTACCATCGGCGATGTTTCAATTTGTAGAGATGGCGCGTCCAGCCATCGCCTATAGCTTGTATGTCGCCACGCATCCTGCTATGAAATGAAGTAACAGTAACGTGTAGCTTCGCTCGTATACGAGGGCGGTATGAGTTTATATTTTCCTATGCGCAGACGGTACAAGCTATATTGTCTGCTTCCTGTTTTTAAACGATTGTTGCGATATAGCCATATGGATTCCTACAGAAGAAGGCAAGCCGAAAAGGAGTGATTCCGATGTCATTCAATCCATCTTCGCTTGATTTCGAATATGATGCTGCGCATTCCTCTACCTGTGACGTATTAATCGTCGGTGCAGGGCCAACGGGACTAACGCTGGCGATTGAGCTTGTTCGGCGCGGCACCGCCATTCGTATTATCGATCAGGCGCCGGGACCTTCTCAGCATAGCAAGGCGCTCGGCGTGATGGCGCGTACGCTGGAGCTGCTTGAGCCGTCCATCTCCGCGCAAATGGTAGAGCAAGGTCTGCCGATCCGGCAGGCTGCGATGTATAGCGGCACCCGTCAGCTTGCTGATATTGCGTTTGGTGAACGTATTCCGAGCCGTTATCCCTTTGTGCTGATGTTACCGCAAAATGAGACGGAGCAGATTTTACTGGAGCGATTATCCGAGCTAGGTGTACAGGTGGAGTATGGACATGCTCTTGTCGATATGGAGCACTATACAGCGCAGTCGGTCGAACCAGAGGATAGGGCGCAGTCTTCATCCCGTGTGGTATTGCCGCCACATCTGCGGCGAGCCTCATCAGGCTCGGCTACGGCGACTGCCGGAATGGTGAAAAGTTCCACTGTACTGCGGATGACAGCAATAGTCGAGCAGGTACACGAGCAAGCGACTGGCGCTGAAGAAGCTGAAAATGCTCTAGAAGCTGGGAATACTCTGGAAGAGGGACATGCTCTAGAATACGGGCACGCGCCAGATGCTCTGTCGATCGATCGTAAGGTGAACGCACAGGAACGTATTCATACAGGCTGGGTTATCGGCTGTGATGGTGCGCATAGTAAGGTGCGTCATCTGCTCGGTATGGATTTTCCCGGTGTATCGATTATGCAGGATTTTGCACTGGCTGATGTGCGGGTGGAGGGAGCCATCGAGCATGATCGTCTGCATATTCATCTGCATCAGGGACAGATTGCTGCCTTTTTTCCTATGCGACATGGTCGCCATCGGATGATTATCGCTTCGCCGGAACGGCATCATGGACAGGAAGCAGCGTCATCGAAGGATGGAAAGGCATGGTCGGCAGCAGATGGGAAAGAAAGGGATATCTCGTTGTCTGAAGTGCAGCACATACTGGATCAATGCACAGGGGGGCAATTTCGCGTGTATGATCCGATCTGGATGACACGCTTTCGTATTAATCAGCGCAAGGTGGAGCATTATCGTGCCGGCGCAGTTATGCTCGCTGGCGATGCCGCTCATATTCACTCACCGCTCGGCGGACAGGGGATGAATACGGGCATGCAGGATGCGCTCAATCTAGGCTGGAAGCTGGCACTCGTCTGTAGTGGACGTGCAGATGCCAGCCTGCTCGATAGCTATGAGGAGGAGCGCGAGCCAGTTGGACGCAATCTGCTGCGCTGGACAGGCTGGCTGACCCGACTGGCGCTCAATCGATTTCCACTATTCGCGGTTGCGCGTAATACAATGGCACCGCTTGTCTCCTCCCGGCGCGTCGTCCAGCATGTGCTGGCGCGCGCGCTATCTGAAACGGGTATCCATTACCGCCACAGCGAGATGGTCATGCAGGGCGACAACTGGAAGCATGGCATGGTCGTACCCGGTGATCGCGCTCCGAGCGGAGCAGCAGAGCTGGACTGGTGGAGCAGGAACAAGCATGTGCTGCTAGTATTCCCCGATACCGAGCCGATGCTGCCGCGTCCTGAAGATCCGCAGCACTGGGATGAGGATGAGCGCACACATATCCCGCTGCTGAATCGCATTTCAGATAGCTGGCGTCCGGTGATCGATACCGTCATTGTGCTGCCTGATCTGCCGCTGATGCTTCCTGAGCCGCGTCCGAGTCTGTTTTTATCCGATCCGAATGGGGAGCTGCGCAAGCTATATGGCATGGAGCGCGGCGGATATGTAGCATTACGACCGGATGGTTATATCGGCTTTGCCGGTGGATTGCCGGATGAAATGGAATTAATTGGATGGGTCTATCGTCAATTTCGGATTCCATCGCAAGTACAATGAATATTTTTTAATCGAATCGGACGATAAAATAAGCCGGAGCAACCCTATTGTGATACTTTCACCATAGTGCTTCGGCTTCTTGCTGTTATCGCAAATGACGAAAATATGTTCGTTACCTATACCAATCGGGCGAATGGTTCATGTATAATTGGGATATTATGTTGACTACGATTAAATAGAAAGGCCAGGTTGCATCATGACGTTAACTTCTCCGGTATCGTTCACGGACAAATCGTATATCGCCCTGCTCAGCTTCGAGGAAGACCGAGGCTTTTTCCTGCATATCTCGTATGGCAGTCACGCCATCGAGCCGGAAAAGGCACGGGATATCCAGCAGCTTGTGATGGGCTGCACGCTGTCCGGCGAGGAGCGCTGGCAGCTCAGCGCATCCGGTCATAGTGAATGTCTGCTGCGTCCTGATGAAGCAGGGAAGCTGTATGCCCGGCTTCTTCGGCTATTGCCTGGCGCATTGGAAACGGATGAGGGTGCGCCTGTTCAGGCGTACTGGGACAAGCATGCCGCAGCCGTACTGGCAGGAAGTGCAGATGTCGCGACAGCTACGCTGTATGAGGGAGATCGCCTGGGGTATGAGCATGAAGAAGCGAGCTTTATGGCGGATGTGGCAGATGAGCTGCCAGTGGAGCCTGCTATCCGTTCAGCCGCTGTAGCCGCGCCGCTCATTCCCTATGAAGAAGCGACCTTTGAAATGGATTGGCACACGGATGCTCGCTGGCTGCTGGAAGGTCGGCTGGAGGAACGAGACGGTGTCGGTACGGTGATGGCAGTGCCGATGATCGAGATTGGCGGTATACGCTATCCGGCTGTGGAGCTGTCACGCCGTATGGGTTCAGCAGGTGCAATGATTCGCCTGGAGGACGGCAGTCAGGTAGAAACGGATCTGCTGCGCGAGCTCGGACTCGGCCCGATGGGGCGAATGGCAGATGGTACGCCGATTGAGCGCAATAGTCGGCTGACACCGCAGGAGATTATCCAGCGCGGCTCTGAGCGACTGCGCGGACCGTGGGAAGAGGTGATCATCCCCGGTTTAGCATTGCCGGACGGACAGGGTGGTTTATACGATCATTTTGAATTCCTGTGCCGCTGGGGAATATCCGGCGCTATGCTGGGTGGTGTGATACCACAGATCGATGCACTGGGTGAGTTTATTGCGGAGCGCATTGGGCGTTTTCCATCGTGTCGCATCGCCTTGATCGGACGCAAAGTACTGCTGACCGAGCTGCGCAAGCGCTGGTCGTCCATGCTGGAGCCGCACTGGCAAGAAGCGCAAACCGGTAAAGCAGCCCGGTCTGGCGCCGATTCCAATCGTTCGCTGACCGTTGTACCTGTTAGTCTGCTCAGTCAGCGCAGTGCCGTATTACCGGGTGGTGTTGATATTGCGATCTATCTGGAGCCGGATGAAATGACCGCAGATGTGTCCAGCAAAATGTATCGTGCGATGAACAAAATAAATGCACGCCTTCGGCTATCTATTTTTACGGAAAATGAATTTCTGGAAGATCCACATCTGCGTACAGCGCAGACGAGTCTGCTCAAGCTATTCCATTCGGTCGTCCGCGAATATGCGATTGCTGATCCAGAGCATCCGTTAACTGAGCTGCCGCCACCGTATACGATGATTGCACGGCGTGCGGCGCAGCCGGGCTTGCCGCAGATGGCACGCACAGGCGGCTTTACCGAGCTGGAGCTGGGTACAGAGGAACGTGGCTTGCGTATTCCACCGCGAACGGAAGCGATAGAGGTGCCAGGACGAGAACCCTATTCACCGCAATGGGAATCGTCTGCGACACCACTACAATACGGTAAAAGAGAAGACCCGATCATAGAACAGCCATCCCCATCTTCTAAGCCAGCGTTAGATCATCGCAGCAAGTCTGAACGGATGGAAGGACTGCTACAGGAATTGTCCCGTCAGGGCATTCATATTCAGCGTCCGCCTGCATTTGTACAGCCGGAGCATAAGTCGGATCAATCTGAAGTGCATTATCCTGCTGAATATACGCCGCATACTGCCTATGCAGGGGCAGAGCTGGAAATGTCACATACCGAGGCGAGCACACGTCGTCTGTATGTGCCACCCGTTGTAGCCGAAGATACGGAATCTGCGGATGTCTGGGATAGCCTGAATCATTCATCGGCTGGAGCAGGTTCAGGCTGGCGGGAAGCAGCGGATCGTGTAGATTCGAATCCGAAGCAGCCCGATACAATAGAAGTCGAGTCGAATGTGCAAGCGCTCGATGTTTCGGTCACAGCTAAGAAGGATACGGATGACCATTCCTATTCCATTCCAGCACCAGCCGAGCTGTTACCGCGTCAGGAGACGTCTGGCTCCCTACCGAAACAGGATTCATCTGTATTCATCCATGGCAACCCACAGCAGATGCCTGATGAGCAGGAGCTGTTATCATTGGAGCCTGTGTTCGAGGCCTATCCGCCAGCGACAGGGACGACGGTATTTGATCAGCCAGCTTCGTCAGGTATGGGGCGCTCGATGTCGGCGATCCAGAGTGCGGAGTATGTATTTGCGCTACGTGCGCATGAGATGGCAGAGCAGGTAGAGGAAGAAGCGGAATTCGTTCCCTTTATGAGCTATTGGCCTACGTATGAGAGCATGACATGGCGACAAAAGCGCTGGTATTTCTACTGGCGCAGTGAGGTGCGTCAGGAACGTTATCCGGCAACTGATCTATCGTATATTTTCCTGCTTTGTTATGAGGTGATCAATGGAGCGGGCTGGCAGGAGCCAATCGACGGACATCGTTTGCTAATGAATCTATGGCGTCATTATCGTCATCGCTTTGGCAAGCTAGATCGGTATTTGCCGCCGTGGATAGTTGACTTTGCACAGGTGCATGGATTGGATGAGTCGTTGCTCGAGCTGCTGCTACAATCGCCACGTCATGTGCCATCTGAGCTGACCGATCAGGAATGGGAGCGACTGCTGACAGCAACGCCTATAACGGTGCCGATGGAGCTATTGCCATCGCTGCTTGATTACGATCTGGAACGCAGCCGCTTCTATATCGATGAAGGTAAAGAAGCGATGAACGAATATATTCCAAAAGTGCTGGCGGCGATCGATGCCTTTTTGGAGCGTCAGCAGGGAAGCCGTCTGCTCGGACTATTCCGTCCGCCCGTGTATCGGGAAAGTGAACGATACCTGTTCCGCAGTGCGGTGTATGACTCCACACGCCACGGACGGATGTGTACGGTTCGGCGCTTGCCGCTGACAGAGCATGCGCCGCTGCGCGAGTTTCTGACCGGGATCGTGAAGCTGACCGAAAATGAATTGCGTAAGCAGCTAAACGTCAATGGACGGCTGCGTATTCAGCCGCCAGTCGAACCGGAAATCGCTCGTCTGATCGAGCGCTATATTCGCCGCGCCTTTACTGTGCCTGAGGAACAGGCTGCACCGCGCCGCGTAGAGATCGATCCGGCACTATTGGAACGTCTACAGGCGGATTCGGCAGTCGTGCGCGATATGCTAACCTTGCGTGAGGAAGAAAAGGAAGCGATTCGTCAGGAGCACGAGGCCGAGCAGGCTTATGCCGAATGGGCAGCCGCTGCGGGTCAGTCTGTAGCATCTGAATCGGCAGAGCCAGATGAGGTTAAAACGAACGCCGCTCCTTTTGTCGCCATGCAGCATAAAGCGATATCTACACAGGATGAGCTGATGGATACACAGCATAAGCAAGTGCATGCACAGGATGAAGCGATATATGCTTATGAGGAAATAGATGAACTGGTTGTGCCGGGTGCAATTCACATGCCTGATGAATCGGAGCAACTGCTGGATGTAAACGAAGCATGGGATCGAAACGAACAGGATGTAACATCTGAATATAGTGCATCCGCACATTCTGTAGATACGGAATCAGAAATGATAGCTGTAGACGTGTTCCAAGTAGAGCAGCATAAAGGATTGGTGCTGGAAACAGAGCCGGTTGCGTATGTATCTGGCAACGGTAATGGCAACGTGCGATCGGCATCGTTGGAAGATGAGCAGACGCCGCTCGCATCTGTTCATCATGCTGAAGCTAAAGCATCGAAGCCGGTAGCCGCAACGTCGGGGGCAAGATTGCTGGATGTATCGGAGCTGGAAGAAGAATGGCAGGATTGTCTGCAAGCGATGCAGCCACAGCATATTGAATTACTGGCTGCAATGCTGGAGGATGAAGGCGAGCATACATTGCAAGGAGTAGCTGCACGCTATGGCACGATGGCAGCGCTGCTGGCTGACGAGATCAATGATCTGGCAATGGATCATATTGGCGATCTGTTGCTGGACGATGGTGCGGTTATGGAAGAATACAGATCATTGCTGGATGCAATCATCATGAGGTGAACTGGAAATGAATGATGTGAAAATACCAAAACGTGTGACGACCGCACTGGTGAATTCGTTTGCCGCAGGTGTTGTGCCGAGAATTGGCCTCGAGCATATCGCGGTCGGACGCAAATATGAGATTGAGTCCATTTTACGTGAGCTGGACAATGTTGCCGATGGTGGCGCAGCGTTCAAGCTGATTACCGGACGCTATGGCAGCGGGAAAAGCTTCCTGCTGCAAATGGTTCGCAATTACGCGATGGATCGCGGGTTTATCGTGGCGGATGGCGATCTGTCGCCGGAGCGCCGTCTGACTGGAGCCAAAGGACAGGGACTGGCAACGTATCGCGAGCTGATGACCAATCTGTCTACACGCACACGCCCGGATGGCGGTGCGCTGGAATCGATGCTGCAAAAGTGGATCTCTACCCTGCAACAGCAGGTGATGGAGGAACAACGTGTACCAGCCGATGACCCGACCATTGGCATCGAGGTACAGCGCCGTATTCATGCGGTCACTGCCGAAATGGAAGGCTGGGTGCACGGCTTTGATTTTGCCAAAGTGTTGTCGGCGTACTGGCAGGGTATCCGCTTGAATGAGGACGCGCTCAAGCAATCCGCTCTGCGCTGGCTGCGTGGCGAATACCAGACGCGCACCGAGGCGAAGCGCGAGCTGAATGTGAGCGTCATTATCGATGATGATGGCTGGTATGACTATATGAAGCTGTGGGCAGAGTTTGCTGCTCGCATCGGCTATAAGGGCTTACTGCTGTTCATCGATGAAGGCGTGAATTTATACAAAATTTCGAATAGTGTCTCACGTCAGAGTAACTATGAGAAGCTGCTGACCATTTTTAATGATACGATGCAGGGCAAAGCCGGGCATCTGGGCGTCTTTGTTGGAGGAACGCCGCAATTTGTTGAGGACCCGCGTCGTGGACTATACAGCTATGAAGCGCTGCGTTCGCGTCTTGCGGAAAGTCGCTTCGCTGCTAGCAGCACGAAGAATTTTGCCGGACCGGTGATCCGTCTCGAAATGCTGTCGCATGAGGAGATTTTGCTAATGCTGCAAAAGCTACGTGATATTCATAGCCAGCATTATAAATATGAGGTTGTACTGGAGCAGCATCAGCTAGTCGCCTTTATGCAAACGGCTGTTGGCAGACTCGGTGCGGATGAGCTGCTCACACCGCGTGAGGTCGTGCGCGACTTTGTCGATCTGCTGAACACGCTTCATTTTAACGAGGAATTGAGCTTTGATATTCTGCTGGGCGAGCTTGCTACGGCACCAGCGGCTTCGACACCTGAGGCATATTCAGCACCTGCGCGGGCATCTGCCACAGGCACTAGTGCACGCGGACCGGTCGCTTCCGCTCAGCCGGATGACGTGGATGACTTCCTGGCGGAGTTTGACCTGTGAGCGGGCATCCGTTTTACCGGTTGGCGCCGTTTATTCAGGAATACATTTACCGCAGCGGGTGGAAGGAGCTGCGTGAGGCACAGGTTGAGGCATGCCGGGTTCTGCTGGATACGCCGCATCATCTGCTAATCGCCTCCGGTACGGCTTCCGGCAAGACGGAAGCTGCCTTTTTCCCGGCGCTAACGGCATTGTATGAACAGCCGTCCAGCTCGGTGGGCATTCTGTATATCGGCCCGCTCAAGGCGCTCATTAACGACCAGTATGAACGGTTAAAAGGCGTGCTGCGTGACGCGGCCATTCCCGTCTGGCACTGGCATGGCGATGTACCGCAATCGCATAAAACGAAGCTGGTTCAGAACCCATCGGGCATCCTGCAAATTACGCCTGAATCGCTGGAAGGATTGCTCATGAACAAGCCGAATGCGATTCCAGCCTTGTTCGGCGATCTGCGCTATATCGTCGTGGATGAGGTGCATGCCTTTATGGGCGTGGATCGCGGGGTGCAGGTGCTGGCACAGCTATCGCGTATCCAGCGCATGGCAGGCTGCCGTCCGCAACGGATCGGTCTGTCTGCGACATTGAGCGATTATGAAAGTGCATGCGCGTGGCTCAGCTCGGATACGGGACAGCCGGTGGAGGTCGTTTCTCCGCAGGGCTCGCGGAAGCTACGTCTGAGCGTGGAGCATTTCTCATTTCCTGATGCCCGCAATGAAGAGCAGGCACAGCAACTGGAATATGCGCAGCAGGCGTATCATAATTTCATTTACGATCAGACGCATCATAAAAAGGCGCTGATCTTTACCAATAGCCGCTCGGATGCGGAATATTTAACATTGGAAATGCGGCGCGTTGCTGCCAAGCGGCAGGAGCCGGACATTTTCCATGTGCATCATGGCAGCATCTCGGCGATGCTGCGCGAGGAAGCAGAGGCGGCTTTGCGGGAAGGCTATGGCCCTGCTGTCGCTGCCGCGACGCTCACGCTGGAGCTGGGCATCGATCTGGGTGAGCTGGAACGGGTCATTCAGCTTGGTGCACCGTATTCATGCTCCAGCTTTGTGCAGCGGCTTGGACGTTCCGGACGCCGTGAGGATGCGGTATCGGAAATGATCTTCGTTTGCCCGGAGGAGGAAGATGAAGAAGCACAGCTTCCGGCACGCATGCCGTGGATGATGCTACGCGCGATTGCAGTCATCGAGCTGTATGTGCGTGATCGCTGGGTTGAGCCATTTCAGGCGCGCCGTTTGCCGATCGGCATTTTGTATCATCAGACGATGAGTACACTCAAAAGTATGGGCGAGGCGGAGCCTGCCGAGCTGGCGCGTGCGATTATGACGCTACCGCCATTTCGAGAATTTACCGTGGAGCAGTACCAGCAGTTTTTACAGTACTTGCTTCAGCTTGATCATATTCAGCGTACCGAGGAAGGCACGCTGATCATCGGCATGGCAGGCGAGAAGATCGTGAACAACTTCCGCTTTTATGCGGTATTCAAGGACGATGAGGAGCATTCGGTATATAACGGCTCAGAGGAGATAGGCTCCATTACCACCGTGCCACCGCCGGGCTATTGCTTCTCACTCGCCGGCAAGCTATGGAAGGTGGAGGAGATCGACAGTCGTCATAAGGCGGTCTATGTCAAATCTTCTCAAGGTAAGGTCGATACGCTCTGGCTGGGTGCAGGCGGCGATGTGGATACCCGTGTAATGCAAAAAATCCGTGATATTCTCGCTTCATCCGAGCTATATTCCTATCTTGCGCCCAATGCAGCCGCTCGTCTGGAGCGTGCGCGCAGACTGGCGCGCGAGACAGGCTTACTGCAAACGCCAGTGCTATCGGCAGGCGGGGATTCGTGCTTCGTATTGCCGTGGATGGGCAGCAAGCCGTTCCGCACACTGGAGCGCCTGCTCAAGCATAATCTGGCAGAGCGTCTCGGACTGCGCGCAGTTACGCCGATGGAGCCGTATTATTTTGTGGTCTCCGGTAAAGCGGACGCGTATGAGCTGCTTGCAGAGATGATTGCCGAATGCAAGCGAATCGATTTCCCGGAGCAGCTACTTGCAGATGAGGAAGCACCGTATCTCGGCAAATACGATGAGTTTATCCAGCCCGGACTGGTTCGTCAGGCATTTGCTGCGGACGGGCTGGATCTGGAAGGAATGAGAGAAGCGCTGCTGGCGATTGGAAATATACAAATCGAATTACAGCCACAAGCCGATAATGAAGTCAGGGAGCCTTAATGCCCTGGCTTTTTTGGCAGGTGCATGACAAAGTTGACAAAGGCACACTTATTACATATACTCTACTTATTAAAAGTAAGTATTGGTAATATATTTACGTTGCTACTACAAATAAAGATACTGAAAACGAGGTGGAAAGGAGAAACCGATGAGTTTACATGCAGAAGTTGTTATTGTAGGTGCAGGACCGGGCGGAGCGCTGCTTGGACACCTGCTCGCTGCCAGCGGCGTCGAGGTGATATTGCTGGAGCGACACGCAGGGATTGACAAGGAATTTCGCGGGGAGCATTTGAATGCGCAAGGCGAGCATATTTTACGCCAGCATGGTTTGTACGGGCATGTTCAGCAGGCAGGACTTTTGCTTATGGAACGTGTAGAATATTTTCAACAGGGACGTATTATCAAAACGATTTTGCCCGCTCCTGGGGAGCAGCACACCGGTATTCATGTTCCGCAAAAAAATCTGCTGCAGGTGCTGATCGGTCAATCCCTTCCATATCCGAATTATCGCTTAATGATGGATAGCAGTGTAACCGAACTGTTACACGATCCGATTAGCGGTGCGGTAAACGGGGTAAAAGTGCGTCATCAGGGCGAGGAAATGACAATTTATAGCAAACTGGTCATCGGTGCGGATGGACGTTATTCCACCGTACGCAAGCTGGCTGGTATTAGCACGCAAATTTTAAAGCATGGCTTTGATCTGCTCTGGGCACGCATTCCTGCACCAAAGGGCTGGCCGGCTACCGTGCGTATGGCGCTTGCTAAGCAGGCGCAGCTAGCGCTGTTTAGTCAGCAGGGAGGCTACATTCAGATTGGCTGGAATATTCAGCAGGACAGCTTCCCGTCATTACGTAAAACGCCGATTGAACCGTTTACCGAAGCGCTGATCGAATCGTTCCCTGAGCTGGAAGAAACCGTGAAACGTCATTTGCGAGCATGGAGTGATTTTGTACTGCTCAAGGTACAGAGCTGTGTGTGTGATACATGGGTGCAGCCCGGTCTGGTCATTATGGGCGATGCAGCCCATACGTTTAGCCCGACCGGTGCGATTGGTGTGAACAGTGCCATGCAGGATGCCCATGTGCTGGCACCTCTTATTATGGAGGCATTGCGGGCAGATGACACGGGACTCTCACAACTCCAGCAGTTTGAGCAGCTTCGTCGTCAGGAGACACGCGCGGAGCTGGATAGCCAGTTTGCTCGCGAGTCTGGCTTCAGCGGGCAATTTCCGGCGTACCAGCCCTGAATATAGCAGGTGCATGCAAGCAGCAAGGATTGCAGCTATTTATTCTATTCGTCTATTTCAATGGATGTGTTCAAGATCGCAGCCATGATCTACAGTCATCCAATTTTGTATATTACACGTATCTATCACTGACAAGATACACATAACCGGAGGTAATTCATAATGATTAATCCCCAAATCACTGAGGCGCTCAAGGGTCGCATTCAAATTGTACCGAGCCAGGATAAGTCGATCTATCTGGTTGGTCCGATTCGTTTGCCCGTCAATCTGGATGGAGAGACCGTAATCTTTCAATGGTACTGCTGGCTGCGCTGCGACAATATGCCGGGTGCAGAATGCGGCAATGCCAACATTGACCACGCATCCATCATCGAAATGCTGTCCTCCTCCAATCTGGCAGAAGCACAGCAATCCAGTGTACTCGTCTACGGTGACTTCAAAGGATCGCCAGATGCACTCATTCGTATGCACAGTATTTGCCACACTGGCGATATTTTCGGTAGCAAACGCTGTGACTGCGGCTATCAGTTGAAGCAATCGATGAAAATGATCGCAGCTCACGGAACCGGCGCATTGTTCTATCTCGCCAATCATGAAGGACGCGGCATCGGTCTGTTCAGCAAAGCGATGGCGTATGTGCTGCAAGAGCAAGGGCTGGATACAGTAGAAGCGAATCTGGAGCTGGGCTTTGAGGATGATATGCGTAATTATGACGACGCGATTGCTGTATTGAACCAGCTACGTCAGTTGCCTGTTACACTGATCACCAACAATCCACGCAAGCTTGAAGCGCTCAAGCGTTCCGGTGCAGGCGTTAGCGGTCGTATTCCGCTGTGGGGTGACATTTCCGAATTTAACGAGAAGTATTTGAATACGAAAGTGAATCGTTCCGGTCATCTTGGCAGCGGTCCACTTGCCGATACAATTGTGGAATAAGCGATAAGCGGAATACGCCTAGGAATAGGTGACGCTGCTTTTCGGGATCGAATAAAGAATGAAATAGCCAGTGAAGCGGCGGCTCGTTGTCCGTTATGCTTCACTGGCTGTTTATTTTAACGAGCTATTTGTATTCGTATTTTATGCTTATCCGTGACATCGGCATACGCATAAACAAGTGTGGATACACGACGTAGATAGTACACAAACAGCCTGTATAATAAGGCGAAATTATAGCTGGGATCGCGTATAAATCCTATACATTTGCGGCTCATACCTCACTTTAAAATGTAAAGTACATGTAAATCTGATATGGTAGAAATAGGAATCGTTTGGTAAAATTCGTAGACAGAGTAGCAGATACAAATCAAGGAGATATAGAGAAAACGATCCATATTAGCATTGCATCTGTTCCTTTTAAATATCGCGGCAGGAGGTGAGTTTCTTGGAAGAGCTTAAGAAGATGGAAGAATATATCGAAATTGAGCGCAGGGAACTTAATGACATGGTACAATACTATGATCTTCATGACCACCGCGTATTGGACCAGTCGAGAAGAGTTGATTCTATACTTAATCAGTACAATCTTTTGAAGCAGACATTACTAGGTACTCGCAGTTCAATCGTGGGGTCAATGTAGAAGGACATATACTTACGGTGTGGGCGGATGGCTCTTTTTACTTAGCTCGTTGCGTAACTGGCACTGAGTGAGGCATGGAGTAGCTCGTACAGGATAGCGAAGGAATACCTTAGCAAGGTAACGTTATAGCAAAATAGAATGATATTAGTGCCTCCATGTTGAAATGGGGGCTTTTTTGTTTGGATAAAAAAACCGCCTGTCGGCTCGATGAGAGCAGGCAGGCGGTGCTGGTTTTAGTCGAGGGCTTTGATGTAGGTGGTTTAAAATGGCTTACCTGATATGAATAGAGCATGATCGTGCTATGTCTAATCATACGGGGATAAGGATGCCATTTTATTTATAGACCAGAATCTACCATGCCGCTATCCATTAGAAATTGAAATTATCCGGGTCTGGACCAGTGCGTTCATTTTTGTTGAGCGCGCTCAACTGGTCGATTTCATCGGTAGTCAGTTGGAAGTCGAAAATATTGGCGTTGTCGGCGATGCGTTCTGGTTTGACGGAGCGAGTCAGTACGACTACGCCTTTGTCGAGTACCCAGCGCAGCAGCACCTGTGCAGGGCTTTTGCCGTATTTATCAGCGATGGTTTTAACCACGTCGTTATCAAACAGCTTACCGCGTGCGAGTGGGGACCATGCTTCGACCTGGATGCCTTTTTGTGCACAGTAGTCGAGTAGCTCGTTTTGTGTTAGCAGCGGGTGGAATTCCACCTGATTGACTGCAGGCACGACTTCAGCATCTGCCAGCAGGTCGTCCAGATGGTGTGGTTGGAAGTTACTTACGCCGATCGCGCGAATGCGACCGTCTTTGTACAGCTTTTCCATCGCACGCCAGGAGTCTTTGTATTTGCCTTTGACTGGCCAGTGGATCAGGTATAGATCGAGTACATCCAGACCGAGCTTGTCCATCGTGGCATCAAATGCAGCCAGTGTGGATTCATAGCCCTGATCGGCATTCCACAGCTTGGAGGTGATGAACAACTGGTCGCGCGCTACGCCGGATTCGCGGATCGCTTTACCGACACTTTCCTCGTTTTTATAAGCAGCAGCGGTATCGATCAATACATAGCCTGCTTTGATCGCGGCAGTTACGGATTGAGTTGCATCTTCGCCTTCTTCCACTTGCCATACGCCCAGACCGAACCATGGGATTTCTACGCCATTGTTCAGTTTTACGGTTGTTTTAATGTCTGTTGTCATTGGTAATTCCTCCTTTGGGGTTGCTTGTAGGCTCATTATAGAACATACCCTAATCTGAGCGAATTAATCTGAATTAGATAGAAAATCACTGAATTACGCTAATGTCGATCACTCTGCATAGCGATTAAGGAAGCGGATTATGATACGAAATCGAGATCGATAAAATGAAGAGCAAAACAATAGCAACAGTAGTTAAGTAGAAGTCAGGGCAAAGGATATCTTATATTTTAAAAGGATAGTATGGATGTGGATGGTGCTCGATAGGATGTATTCTAGTTTTTATTTTTAATAACAGGCTTGTTGTAAAGCATGGAGTACGGACTTGAGCTCTTGCTTGAGGGTTGGATCTGTGATGGTGCCTTCTTTGGATAGCTTTAGGGCAATGTGCGGGATGGTCAGGCTCATTTGCTGTGATACCTGAGCATTGACCATTTGCAGCGTGAGCAGCAGGGACGCATTCGCATAGTTTCCGCCTAGAGGAGATGGGGAGGCTGTAATGACAGCGGTTGGTTTGTTGACAAATTCGCCAGAGGACACGATCCAATCGAGGGCGTTTTTTAATGCGCCCGGTACGCCGTTAGCGTATTCAGGGCTGCAAATCAGTATACCGTCCGCTCCATCAAGCTGTGTTCTGAGCTTCTGCACAGATAAGGGACCACTGTCGATATCCAGGTCTGGATTAAAATGGGGGAGATCGCTCAGACCGTTGTAGGTGGTGAAGTTCACATGGCTGGGAGCGAGTCCGATAATGGCATTCATCAGTGTTGTATTGGTGGAAGACTGGCGGAGACTTCCTGAGATAGCAAGTATACGCAAGGGATGGTTCATGATTGGATCTCCTCTTTTCTATACATAAAGTGTGTACGAATAGCGCGGCTAGCGATAAAGCGGAGCTGTGCTTTTAGTATATATTAATACAGAATGAGGTTGAATGCGGATTGGATATATCGAATATTGCACAGAAATAATAGCGCAGGAGGTTTGGAGACGAGATGTAGGGCAGTGAGAAGCCGTGCAGGAGTTGAAGCTACAAACTAAAAACGGAGCAGCAACCGTATACGGCTGCTGCTCCATTTTATGATGATCGATAGATCGTATAGTCTTAGATTTACTCTACGTGTATTTCATTATCCCTGGAAGTGTTAGGGTAAATATAGCCGGGGCTACCTGCACCTAAACCGGTATACAGCAGGGTGGCAGCGGCTGCGACGAGTAGCAGCAGCGGAATTGTCCAGCTATCGGAGACGTCATGCAGGATACCGAACAGTGTCGGGCCGCATGCCGCCAGTAGATACCCAATCGATTGCGCCATACCGGACACTTCGGTCGCCTGCTCCGGTGTACGCGTGCGCAGATTGAAGAACATCATCGACAAACTAAACGAAGCTGCTCCTGCAATCCCGATCAGAATCAGACAGATCGCGATCAATACGATATGACCGCCGCCGAAGATCAGCCCGGCCAGTCCGATCAAATACAGCGCAACGGTAACGAGCACCAGCAAACGCTGTGTCGCAAGACGCGCCGCCAGAATCGGCACCATAAAGTTAAACGGCAGCATGGAAAACTGCATCAGTGACAGCATATAGCCTGCTTGCAGACGTGTCAGTCCCTGTTGCTGCAAAATATCGGGCAACCATGCGATGGACACATAGAAAATAAGCGACTGCATCCCCATGAAAAACGTGATTTTCCATGCCAGTGGTGAACGCCATACGCTCTGTCCCGCCTGATGTGTGCGTTTGGCAAGACGAGCAACCCGATTATGACGTAGCTGGGTTGTCCAGAACAGCAGTGCCGCCGTACCGAGCACCGTCCATGTTAAAATAGACCCTTTCCAGCCCAGTCCACCATTCATCGCCAGCGGCAAACTAACCGCAGATGCAAGCGCAGCGAACACATTGGTACAGATGGAATAAATACTGGTCATCAGCCCGATCCGGTGCGGGAATTCCCGTTTGATCAGTCCCGGCAAAATGACATTCACGACCGCAATCGCCAGTCCCGTCAAAAACGTACCCAGAATGAGCAGCGTCAGCCCGCCAAATGGACGCAGCCAGCCGCCAATAACGAGTACAATCAGCGAGAAGAAAATAATCTTTTCCATCCCATAGCTGCCTGCTAGCTTCGCCACAAAGGGAGATAGCAGCGCGAACGCAAGTAGCGGAATCGTCGTCAGAAAGCCCGCCATCGTATTGGAAATTGGAAAGTCGCCCCGAATCAGATCCAGCAGCGGACTAAGCCCGGTAATCGGACTGCGCATATTAAACGAAACAAACAAAATACAAAACAACAGAAAAGCCGGATTCCGCAACGGTGCGTTCATACCAGCCGGTTGCAAAGATCGATTCATGATAGATGATTCTCCTCCGTATGATTCTGATCTGGATTCGAATTGGTGGACGCCGAATCCGCCGATTTGTCTTCGTTTCCTTTGATCAGGATATTTTTAAAATGTCCGATATAATCGTCCACAATCGCTGCCGCCTGCGCTTCATTACGTTCACGAATCGCGGTAATCAGATTACGATGCCCGGTATGATCGCTATCGCTGCTAATTTCCGTCGTGCTCATAATCGACATTTGAATACGCTCAAATAGATGCTGATACAGATCCACGAGCAGCGCATTTCCGGAAGCTGCCACAATCGTCTGATGTAGCTGCATATCTACATCTACAAATTGCTCAATCTGCTCAGCCGCCCGATGCTGCTCGCATAGTCCGGCATAATGCTCCATCTCGCTCAACTGCTGCTCCGTGCGCCGCGCACAGGCAAGCACAACCGCCTCCCGATCGAGCGCATGACGCACCTCCAGCATCTCAATCGCACTGGAGCTGCTAAGCCGCTTTTGCAATACCGGCCCCAGCGGACTGTCTGCCACTACAAACGTTCCATCCCCCTGCCGGGTCGACAATAACCCCACATGCACCAGCGCCCGCACCGCTTCCCGCAACGTATTGCGACTCACCCCAAACTGCTCCATCAAATCCGCTTCTTTCGGAATCCGCATCCCCACCTGCCACGCACCACTCCGAATCTGCTGCTCCAACCGCTCACAAAGCTGCTCCACCAGCGATTTTTTCTCTAATTTATCAAAAATAATAATCCCCTCCGTGCTCGGTTTAGGTTTTGAATGGTTATAGTAACAGCACTCCGTGAAAGAATAAGGGGACGGACTCCCGTATCGTCCAGGAATCTACGAAGTAGGATCATAATGTAGATTCCCGTGTTCACAAGCTGTACGATAGTTTGCTTCGCCAAAATCATTGCTCATTGAACCTCGTGTTAGAACATCATTAACACTATAAGCAGTATGATATTTTGCTAGGCAAAAATCCCTTTTCATTGCCCTGTGTTAGGAAGTCACTAACACTGCAAGTCTTCCTTGCCCTTAGTATTTCGCTCCGTTACGTGCTTTTTGCGTCGTTTAAACATGGTGCAATGAAGTACATTTCTATTTACGGCTTACGGCGATTACGCCAAATATGAGTGCTTCAAATAAGTCAGTTTTATATAGGATCTATCTTGCACCTTTATTCTCCTATTGATTCTGAATCATTTCGAATAGGACCAGATTCCATTAAAAATAAAGTGAATTAACGCTATGACAGTTGTTTTTGTACAACAGCATACAAAATTTAAACGGAAATAAATAACAATTCCACAGTATCCGAACTAATGTGTTCAAACTAAACTTTTATTGTAATCAGAGAATTATTGAGCACTTACGATGTTATATAAATAAACTCGTATAAATGTAAGCCGCACGGAACGCAGGCAAGGAAATAAGGGGAAAAGACGACTTATAGTGTTAGCGACTTTCTAACACGGGGTTCAATGAAAAGGGATTTTTGCGAAGCAAAATATCGTACTGCTTTTGAGCACGGGAATCTACAATTCACTCCTAATCCGTAGATTCCTGTGCGATACGGGAGTCTGTCCCCTTATTCCTTGCCGGAGTGGCGCCTCACATAAGCACACAGTCCATATCACTAGCGCATTCTGTTTAAAGGTAGGATGATTGACACATTGGACATTTTAGTCCAAATCCCCCCTTTTGTCCACCTTTCTCAAAAAAACAACTCCAATAAGCAAACACTTGCACCAACATAAAAGTAAATTTTATTAATTTTTTACATAAAAGAGGAATATGCTAGATAAAAAAGAATTATCTTTATTAAAGAATCATATTTTACCCATACATACGGGTGCAGGAGGAATGCTCATGAAGCATCACATGAAAAAAAGACTGTCTGCAATTATGCTGACAGCACTGCTGGCGGTTACATCATTGTTCACCATGGTTCCGCAGGAGCAGGCAAAGGCTGCCGGTGCATTGACGGTTGCCCAGGCGATTCAGTCGCAAAATGGCGGCACGATCACTGTAACCGGGATTGTCGTTGGTCATGCGTCCGGTTCACAGACGGCTAATTTTAAAAGTCCATTTGCGAATGATTTCAACGTATTGCTGGCAGATAGCAGCAGCGAAACGAACACAAGCAAGCTGCTGGATGTACAGATCACTTCGTCTTACCGCTCTCAGTTCGGACTGCAATCGAATCCGAGTCTGATTGGCAAAACGATTACCGTTACAGGAACAGCAGGTACATATAATAATTTTGCAGGTGTAAAAAGCCCAACGGCGATGACTTTGGGCGGCGATAGCACAACGCCAACACCAAATCCTGATCCAGGCACTGGCTTGCCGGATGGAACAGGTAAAAAAGTATTGTTCGATAATTCCCATGCGCAAACAGCCGGCGCAGCAGACTGGGTAATCGATGGTGGTTTCTCCGATTTTGCTAGCGGACTGCGTGCGGCTGGCTTCACGGTTGAATCGCTGGAACGCTCGATTCCGTATACATTTGGCGAGCAAGCGATCACCTATGACAAGCTGAAAAACTATGATGTATTCGTACTCGCTGAGCCTAACGTTCCATTCAAATCAAGCGAGCAGGCAGCAATGCTGCAATACGTAAAAGCAGGCGGCAGCATTTTCTTCATCGGTGACCATTACAATGCCGACCGTAACAAAAACCGCTGGGATGGCTCTGAAGCGATGAACGGTTACCGCCGTGGTGCTTACAGCAATCCGGCACTGGGCATGAGCAGTGAAGAAGCGAACTCGCCAGCAATGCAAGGCGTAACAAGCTCGGACTGGCTCGGCACCAACTTTGGTATTCGTTTCCGCTACAATGCACTGGGTGATGTGAACGCAACAGATATCGTGGCACCAGCTCAATCATTTGGCATTACACAGGGCGTAAGCTCGGTAGCGATGCATGCAGGCTCTACACTGGCCATTATTGATCCAAACAAAGCGAAAGGGATCGTATACATCCCAAGCGGTGTTTCCAAATGGGGCAGTGCTGTTGATCAGGGCGTATACAATGGCGGCGGACGTGCAGAAGGTCCTTATGCAGCGATCTCCAAGCTGGGTGCAGGTAAAGCAGCCTTTATCGGTGATTCCTCACCAGTGGAAGATGCAACACCGAAGTACAAGCGTGAAGAAAACGGACAGACGAAAAAGACGTACGATGGCTTCAAAGAAGTCGATGATTCGACGTTACTCGTTAACACCGTTCGCTGGCTGGCACAAAAAGAAAGCTATACTGATTTTACACAGGTGAGTGGACTGACACTGGACAGCAAAACATCGCTGTTGTCGATCGAGAATCCATCCACATCGACTGAGCCACAGCAAGAGCCATGGGCAGCACCAGCAGCAGGCTACAAATGGTATGACCCAACAACGTTCAAATCCGGCTCTTATGGCTATGTCGCTTCCTGATCGATCATCGGGAGATCCGCTACTACGCTAACCCGATCCACGCTATACTACGCTCATAATGTAGGTAACAGACTATATTGCATGAAACCGGGCTAGCGAGGTACGTAGCTAGTAAATCAAGCACCAGATACAACACAAGCAGGCTCTCCCATCCTTTAATGGACATTGGAGAGCCTGCTTGTTTTTTTACTATACAGTCTAGCGAACCAGATTGCAGATCATCTTCTTAAACCTACGCTTCGATCCCACAGCCTGCTTTACATTACAAATGTTCCAATGACAAACGAGATCCCGATAATGAGCGAGCGCAGCAACTGGGCTACCGCCATATTGCCATTTTCAATCTGTTCACATACCTTCGTGCGTGGTGTGACAAGATCGAAAATAACGTACACAAGACAGAGCACCACAATACCAACTCCCGACCAGATGATCACATCCAGCCAGTTATCCGAGTTGATCGACACCAGTCCAACGATAATACACAGACCGAGCAGCTTACTGCCCATGTACATGCCTGCTGCTTGATTGCCAGCAGCGATTTCCTTGTTATCGTTATAACGAGTGAGCAGACTGAAAATATAATAGCCTACAAACAAAATAGCGAATAAAATGACCAGCCCGATACCTACATGCATCAGATCGGTTGCAAAGTTTTTCAATAGAATTCCCTCCTGAAATAGCTTGAAATGGATGATAGTTGATTATAATTAGTCGCAGTCGCAGTCGTCATAACGACTGTCTATTTAACAGTTAACTTCGTCCGCATCCGGCACTACGGCAGCAGCACAATAATAAGCCAGATTATCCGTCACTTTGCTGCCGATGCGGGGCAGCAGTCCAGCAAAGCGCCCGCCAATCACAAAAGCTCCGGTTAACAGATAGCCCTCATAACGATCATCTGCCGTCTGGGCACAGATCGACTGCATGGGCTGTAGCTGCTGATAAATCTTTGGCTGCTCATTATAGTAGGCAGCGGTTGCTTCAAGCTCATACGCTTCCTGTTCGGCAGGCGATAGCGATTCCCAATCCACATCGGTATGTTCCTGTAGCAGCGGATTAGACGTAGCAAGTTGTCGCTGATTCTGTTTAGAGCTTGAAGCCAGCTCGTCCGGCCGATCTGCTTGCTCGGATGGAGCTTGAAGTGAACCTGCTCGCTCTTGTTGCTGAGCTGGCGCTTTCGTTTGTGGTTGCTCGACAAGCTGTGTTCCCTGTCCTTCGCGTCCAAAATAGCTTTTGCTCACATAAGGCGTATCGGTCTGAATAAATGGCTCTGGTGTAAAATACGTCGGCAGCATATACTGCTCGATCCACTCGCATTCCTCTGGTGTGAATAACCGAAAGCCAGCATGCTCCACCAGCTCGTCATTGCGTTCATAAAGTGACCAGAGCGTTGCCGTAAAGCCTTTGCTTTGCGTAATAATATGCTGCACCGGATTGATCAAGCCCAGCTTACCCGCCTCCACCAGCTCCAGCAGGTCAAGCCCGACCGTGCGTCCGCTTTCTTCCTCACGATCCTCTACCAGATACTCCAGCGGATACAGGCGATATAACAATTCGATACGTTCATCGCCATAGTACAGCCCTTCGTGGGGTACAATCCGTAGCTGTTCCAGGGGTATAAATTCTGCTTCTATACCGACCAGCCGACATTGCTCTAGCAAATAAACAGTGTTCATGCGATCCTCGTCATGCCAATCATAGCTGGTCATGTATAGCTTACCGCTAAGACCTTGTTGTTGGTAATCCGATACTGCACGGAGAAACATCTGCTGGATACACGCATTCATTTGTGCTGAAGCCGGGCGAAGATGAGGCGCATGCTCCAGCAGCTTGCCTTCCAGATAGGCAACCTCGGGAATGCCGGTCGGGGTTTCGGTATTATTTTCAATGAATTTGAGCTGACCGTCTGATCCGATAATCCAATCCATGCGTGTAAGTCCATCCCAATCGACAGGAGAGCAGGCGATACGCGCCAGCACCGGATGGATGGCAAGCTGGTCGGTCAGATAGCTGAGTGGCAAATACTGCTGCACAAATCGCAATACTTTATGGTACAGCTTATGTACACGCTCGGAAGCCACTGCAATACGCTCATACTCTGCGGCGGTATAGAGCGTGAGCGCAGGCAGACAATACGGCTTGCCGTACATCGTATGATACGGAATCCGCTCCGCTAGCTCGCCAGTGAATAGTTGCTCATGTGGGATGTTCAGATTATGCACATGACGCATGCGATTACCCTCCAAAGAAGGAAAATCCAGACCCAGAGCTGCCAAAGCCGCTGTGCGAATCGGAGCTGCTACTGCTTTTATAATAGTGGCTGCTACTGGATGAAGAACTACTGGAATAATTGTCGCAATTGTACGGATTGCCATTCTGATCGTATTCACATCGTGCATTATCGTCATTCGAGCAAGCCGTAAGCGCAACAGGCACAGCTAGCAATAGTGAGAAGGCCGCCATGCGTGCGCGTCTGCCGTTCAGACTGGCAGAGCTTTCTTTTGTATTCGTTGAGCTCGACTGCTCCGCTGCGTCCATATAGACGGCAGGGGTTCCGGTGTGCGCGAGTAGCGGCTGTACGGATGCTGTGTGCGCAGGATCATTCGCTGAATTCCGCTCCATTTACACATTCACCTCTTTCATAAAAATCATAACCTTCTGCCGATCTGCATCTAATGTGATGTACAGCAACTCATACGTCATATCGCCTTCGGTACGATAGTGATCCAGTAACACCCGTGCGATATCGAGTGCGGACATCCAGTTATTGGCTGGATCGCGGCGTACAAATTGGTATCCATCCCAGATCCAGTATTCAAGCACCATACGGGAAGGGTAATCCTTTTGCCCGGAAATGACCCGTGCCATCTCCTTCTGGTATGGGGCAGGCAGTTCCTCTGCAAAAGGACGCAGGTAGATCAGATGGGAGTTATCGTTCTCTGTTTCATGGGATACATGCACCCAGATTCGATTGTTGAGCTTAATCGAATCGACAAGCTTGTACAGGAATAAATCATCCTGCTGGACAGAAGGGTACTCTTGAATAAGACCCAGTTCGCGTTCTTCTTGCTCGGACCACTCTATGTAACGTAGTGGATAATACATCCTTGTAGGTTCACTCCTTCTTAGTGCTATAAATGAATTCTTCCATGTTTACGATGGATCTATTAAAAAGATGCACAAATCCCATTTTTCGATAAAATAGGAGATTTGACAATACTAAATTGCAGTAATGCCGTATAAAAACACGAAATTCCGTCTTTTATCCTAACGGTTTCTATACTATGTATGGAAAGATGTACACGATATTGGTAAATCGGCATAATGCGCTTGTATAATAGGTTCAAGCTAACAGCGTTTTTGATTGTATACGGATAGAGAGCACCGCGTCCGGTATTACAGTCATCCTTGGATCAACGTCTGCCGCTTCCAGCGTCTACATCGCTAGACGCAGGGTGCAATGAATCATCGTTTTGCACTGCACAGGGAGGTTAGACTGTATGAATAAACGTTTTACATTACCATCTGCTGACCCATACAATCGCTCACGTATTACGCGCCATCGACGACTGGACGGAATCGTTCCGATCATTCTGCTCCTGATCGCCGGTATCGCCGTACGAATCTGGATGGGTGGACGCTATCCGGGCTTTATCGATGATCAGCGGCTATTTGTACAATGGATGAGTGATGTAGGGAACTATGGACTGGGCAACGTGTACATGAACAATGGCGGTATTAACTACCCGCCGATCTTTCTGCTCATTATGGAAGGGTATGCTCATCTGCTGCGTCTACTCGGCTTGCAGGCTGTAGCCGGAACATTAACGTATAAAAGCCTGCTTATTCTGCTTGATATGCTCGCTTTTCTCATCGTGACCCTGTGGTCGCGCCGAGCGGCTAATCCGCGTACACGTCTGCCGCTGCTGGCATGGTTTGCACTGAATCCGGTGCTGATCGTGAACGGCGCAGTGTGGGGACAGGTGGATGTGCTGAACGGAATGCTCATGGCAGGCTCGTTGCTACTATTGTTGTCACTACCGCTGGTAGCAGGAATATTGTTTGCACTGGCACTGCTGACCAAGCTGCAGGCAATCGTGATCGCACCCGTTCTGGGCTGGTATGTGCTGCGTTGCTTGCTGGAGCGCCGCATTCGTCCACTGCTATTTTTGTTGATGGGCACCCTGTTGCCGCTGCTGGTCGCCGGTCTTTATTTTGCCGGTCATGGCGGGCTGAATTCGATGATTCGAGGAGCGTATTTGAGCGCAGTTGGTATGTATACTCAGGTAACGCTAAATGCGCTGAACATCTGGTATTACCTGATCGGATTCGCTCCAGATACGAACGATACGACCCGTCTGCTGGGTGTGATTTCGCTGCGGCATATCGGTTTGCTGCTGCTCGTCATTGCGGTACTGTACAGCGGATGGTATATGCTGCGTATTCGCACATTGGATACGTCTGTGGTGATGAAGGCGGGAGTGTGGCTCTGTTTTGCCTTTTTTATGCTGCCGACTGAAATTCATGAACGTTACAGTGTACCGGCGCTCATTTTGCTGCTGTTTGTAGCGATGCTGGATTCGCGCTGGATTGTACTGGCCCTGCTGTTAAGTCTCACAATTACGTATAATTTGTGGTCGGTAATGATGAGTACCATTTCACCGGGCCCTGGTATTACTGTCGCCTGTCTGCATGTGCTGGCGTTTGGCTGGATCGGGTGGAGATTATGGCAGGAGAAAGCGAATGCAGATTAGCGAGAAAGCGAACGTAAGTTAGAGAGATCAGGTACAGTCCGGAAATAGTGGAATCAAGTGAGATCTATCCACTGGACTGACTGGACGTTAGACACTCGTCTGCATGAGTCGATCGTACATGCCCATATGACTGCGAAAAGCGATATTAACAAGTAACGGTAATTATTTTACGCTGAGCTTAAATGAATAACGAACGACATGTGAAGCACACATGATTCCCGGGCTGGGGATTGTGTGTGCTTTTTGGTGTTTGAAGTTAGGATGAAATTATAAAAAATGGATGCACTGCTGATAAGAAGAAAGAAGCGGAATGTATGCCATCTGTTCATTGAAAATGGTGTACGATATGACAATAACAATGGAGCATCAAGATGCAAGGAGCTCAGTCCAGCTATACATAGATGGGGCGAGCGATTCAGCATGAGGGTAAGAGCGGGCACGAATAGTAGTAACGATGAGACATCAGGATGGAGCAAGCAGCATACGCTTCGGTAGTTTGCATATTCTATTTATTTTCAAGAGGCTAATACTATGGCAGTACAACCAGCTACAGCGGAAAAGATGAATGAAACTTAATACATAACAGGGAGTGGAGCAGTACATATGAAGCAATCCAAACGTAAAGGATTGAAAATAAAAGAATAAGAGAGGCTAAAAAATGAGCGAAGCTACCAAAATGAAAGAAGCGCATAATCTCAATGCTGAGATCATACGCTTCTGCCTATTTAATATCATCTATATAGCTGGAAAACAGTCTATTCTGTGTATTCCAGACTATATTGTGTATCAAAATAATGTTGTTTAACCATTGTTATACGAATAAAATATTCATCTCACGAAACATTCCAGTTGTTTTCCACCTTATATGAGATAACTATTCATCTGTCTTATAAGGACGAATGTATATTCATCTGATAGGGGAAGTATGCACTCAGCATCAGCATAACTCACCTTGAATCCGGGCGAGCATACATGGTTACGAGTGTGGACAGCTATTCATTGTTTCGCTTCTAGCCAGCTATAATAGCCGGGATGAATGGTATGGAATTAGTGGTTGTGACGATCTTTGGCTTCGCCGACTTTTTGTTGAACTTCACCTTTAGCTTTATCGACTTTACCTTCAGCCTGCAGGGAAGCATTGTCGGTTGCGTTACCGTATTGATCCTTTGCTTCACCTTTAATTTTGGAAATGGTACCTTTGATTTTGTCGCCCAGACCGTTATCTTTATGTTCTGTCATAATAAACATCTCCTTTTCGTAAGTTGTTCATGTTAGGTATTCATGTATCGATTGGAGCATGCTTTCTATTACCCTTGATAAATTGCCTTTAAACAAAAGCTAACATGCTTCAATCGATTTTTGCTTCGGTTAATAAGGTTTTGTCCATAGAGAAGAGCGCAGCGGTACGCCGGAGTTGAACAACGGCTCTGCTTCTGTATAATCGTGCTTATAGATAAAAGAAGCTGGCAAGCTGTATATGGGATCATATACTTTATTGTATGTTTTAAGATTTATACAAAATCTGTATAAGACCTGTATGAGACCAATATAATATCTGTACAAGATCTCTAGCTGACAGCATGATCCAACGCCATATGATGGCGATACATAGACGATGGAGGGAGCAGATTAACCTATGATTAAGGCAGTTGTATTTGATTTTGATGGACTGATTTTGGATACGGAAACGGTATGGTTTGAATGTTATAAAGAGGTGCTGGCTCGTTACCGTTTAGAGCTGACATTGGAGCAATTTGCGCCTAGCATTGGTACGCATAATGATGATTTCCGTAATTATATTGAACGTGAGCTAAGCGAGCCAGGTATCGGGCTTACGATTGAGCAGGAAGTGTCGGCCATGATTCCGGGGCGAGTAGAGATGCTGCAAGCTCGCGGAGGTGTGCAGTCGTATTTGGAGGAAGCACGTCAGCTCGGCTTACGGATTGCGCTTGCGACCAGCTCGGATCGGAAATGGATCGACTATTATTTACAGCGGCTGGAGATACGTGATTATTTTGAAGTCATCAAAACGAGTGATGATGTATCGGCAGTGAAGCCTGATCCGGAGCTATATTTGCGGGTTATCGATGAACTGGGAATCCAGGCGCATGAAGCGGTCGCTTTTGAAGATTCGCTTAATGGATTGCGTGCCGCAAAAGGGGCAGGTCTGCATTGTACGATTGTACCGAATCCGGTAACGTCATTCCTGCCTTTTGAACAGTATGATCTACGTCTATCCTCGATGGAAGAGATGTCGTTGTCTGATGTGCTGGCTCGTTTGCAGCCGCAGGTGTAATGGTTTACGCGATATGGAGGTGCCTGCTCCGTATATATACTGGAGCTGAATGAGAGCTGGTGAACATTAATCAAGTTCATATACCCCAACATTGCCGCGTATATTGCTTGCCAAATCGGGTATATAACCTCTATATGGCAACAGGCCATTCACCTACAGCATACAGGAGGACACTGCATTGAAATTGTTTATTCATCGCAAGGACCTGCGCACGCATGATCTGGCAGGCTTTGATTATTTAAAGGAGAGTGGCGCGGAGAGTCTGCATGTGCTCATTATCGATCCATTTCTGCTGCGCAAGCATCGGGAGAAGGAGCATAGCGGGATGAACTTTCTCGGTCATGCTCACCGGCTGGTTCGTCAATATCATAAGCATCGGCGGGAGCTGCAGGTCGTGTATGGTAAGCCGGAAGAGGTACTGGATGCCATTTTGGAGCGGCATGATATCGATGAAATTGTGGCACATCGCGATTTCACACCTTATGCGCGTGAACGTGACCGGAAGCTCGCTCACGTAGCCAAGCAACACGGCGCGGCGTTCACTTTGCTATTGGATCATATGATGATTGATGTGGAACCGTTCACTGATTTTACGGGCAAAGATGGCTATTACAAAGTATTCGCTCCATTTCATCGAAAATGGCTCGATTTCTTAAATGCCCATCCGAATCCGGTGTCGCCTGTGTCTCTGGGTGAACTTAACGTCAGCGAGCAGAAGCTGGAGCTGCCAGATTCATTTCGGCTTCCGTTTGCATTGGATGAATTCAAGCCAGCAGATGATCCACAGCCGAAGCTGGAGCAATTTGTGAGTGGCAAAATCAAAGACTATGGCGAGGAACGCGACTACTATGCGATTGATCCGTCCAGCGAACTGAATCCGCATCTGGTGACAGGGGCGCTGTCGGTGCGACAAATGTACAGCAGTGCGATTGATCAGGCGCAGAGTGAGGAATGGATTCGGCAGATTGCGTTCCGTGATTTTTATCTATATCAGGCGATCTATGATGAGAACTACTTCCAGTATGAGAAGAAGTACGATTTATCTGCACTGGATGATCGTCATTTTGAAGCATGGTACAAGGGAGAGACGGGCATTCCGGTAATCGATGCTTCGATGCGTCAGCTCAATGAGACAGGCTGTATGCACAACCGTCTGCGTATACTGTCAGCGATGTTTTTGACGAAAAATCTGCAATGTCCGTTCACGCTGGGCGAGCAGTATTTCCGGCGCAAGCTGCTCGATTATGACAATATTATTAATCGCGGCAACTGGATGTGGTGCGCATCGCTTGGCGTGAATGCTTCGCCTTATTTCCGTGTCGTGAATGCGGTCACCCAGTCGGCAAAGTATGATCCCCAGGGTGATTATATCCGGCAATGGCTGCCTGAGCTAAAAGATCTGTCTGCAAAAGAGATTCATCAGCCCCGCCCGGATGCCATCGTGGATCTGAAAAAATCTCGCGCTGCTGCGATCGATGTATACAAGGGTATTGTGAACAGCTTGTAAAAAATGTCTCAATAAATATGAATAAAAAGGAATAAAGAGCCGTTTTTGTTAATGCACAGTTAACAAAAAGGCTCTTTTTTTACATTGTACCCCTGTTTCCCCGCATATTCCGTTAATTATCGATTGTTACAATCAACTCGGCAAACAAGCATACATAGGATGATCGAGTCAGATCGACATCCAGCATGATCCATATGAATAAGGAGATGAGTATACGATGATGAATACAGTGAAAAAGCAGGGCAAGCGTCAAATCGCTGCTATGCTGACAGGGGTGCTGGCGTCCTCCCTGCTGCTAACGTTCCCAGGAGGGGTTAGCGATGCAGCCGCGAAGGAACAACCGGAGATCAAGGCAAAAAACGTCATTATGCTCATTCCAGATGGCATGGCACAGGATGCTACAGCGCTGGCACGCTGGTACAATGGCGGCGAGCTGTTAGCACTGGATGAAATGGCAAGCGGACTGGTGCGTACTTATTCCGCTGACGCTGCGATTGCTGATTCGGCGCCTGCCGGAACGGCTTTTGCAACAGGCTACAAATCACATACCGGCTATGTGGGGGTATTGCCTGACCAGAATACGATGCCAGGCTTGAAGCCAATCGCACCAGGCGATGAAAAGCGCCCGGTCGCCAATATTTTGGAAGCGGCAAAGCTGTCCAATAAGGCAACCGGTATTATCGCCACATCCGAGATCATGCACGCTACACCGGCAGACTTTAGCGCTCACTATCCGGATCGCAGTAACTATGATGCACTGAGCGAGCAGCAGGTATACGCAGGCATCGACGTGGTGCTCGGTGGAGGTGCCCAATACTTCACTTCGGCTGGACGTAAGGATGGAGAAGACCTGACTGCGGCTATTCATCGTCTCGGCTACAATGTTGTGACCGATACAGCGGGTCTCCAGGCAGCGAGTAATGGCAAAGTATGGGGCATGTTCGCAGATAAAGGGATGGACTACGATATGGATCGTGATCCTGCCAAGCAGCCGAGTCTGGCGGAGATGACCTCCAAAGCGATTGATATTTTGTCCCAGGATAAAGATGGCTTTTTCCTGATGGTCGAAGGCAGTAAAGTCGACTGGGCAGCACACGCGAATGATCCGATCGGTATTATTAGCGATGTGAATGCTTTTGATAAAGCGGTAGCTGAAGCGCTGGCATTTGCGAAGAAGGATGGCAACACACTCGTCATCGCTTCGACTGACCATATGAACGGTGGTCTGACAATCGGTGACCGTGAAACATCCAAAAACTATGATAAGCTGCCTTTGTCCACATTTATCGATCCACTCAAAAAAGCAAAAGTGACCGGCGAGGGAATCGAAAAGCTGCTGAACAGCGATCGCAGTAATATTGTACAGGTGATGAGCGAGAACTTCGGCATTACCGACCTGACGGCTGAAGAAATCGCTGCGATCAAAGAAACGAAAGCAGGCAGCATGAATTACACGGTGGGTCCAATGATTAGCCAGCGCGCACATATCGGCTGGACAAGCAACGGACATACAGGTGGCGATGTGGTGCTGTATTCATACGGTCCAGGCGGTAAGCAGCTCACAGGCCTGGTGGAAAATACCGATATCGCACGTTATATGGAAAGCGCACTTGGTTTGAATCTGGCGTCTGTAACACAGCAACTGTTCGTACCTGCGGAATCCACATTCGCTGCCAGGGGCGCAGCGGTAACATGGGATCGTACAGATGAGCGTAACCCGGTAATGGTCGTTACGAAGGGCAGTGACACACTGCGTCTGCCTGTGTACAAAAACATAGCGATCTTGAACGACAAAACAGTTAATCTGAACGGCACGATCGTCTTCAATGGCGAAAAAACATTCGTACCACAGACAGCGATCGACCTGATCCGCTAATCGGATCATAGGGTTGAATCGATAGTAGATTGATCACGTCTGGTTAAACTAAAAAACCCCTTTCTGGCTCCTACATAGCAGAAAGGGGTTTTTGATGTTTGAAGATGATTTATATACGTTTACACATACAAGGGCAATGATGGGATGACTGGCTTGTCGCGAGGACGACATGGGAGCCTTATCGTGACATGGAATCCTTACCGTGACGATAACACAGCAACCTGTCTCTTTCGATACGTTCCAAGTTGCCTTTATAGTGTCCTCCTGCATACTGATCTATAATGAACGTTTTCTTCCTTATTCAGTAGCAATCAATAAATGCCATCCTATATGAAATCTAAAATAAGAGCTCCACATCCACGCCCAACATCAAAGCTCAACATCAAAGCTCAACATCAAAGCCTACTATTGATCCACGCTATGCTTATCCGACAGCGCATCCTGCTCTGCCAGCATCGAGATCAGCTCCTGTGCATTCGGTGTAGCGTCACCTGCCGAGTTGTTGTTAAACACGACATAAATGTGCTCGCTCTCCTTTTGCAGCTCCAGCAAGCGATCGCGCCATTCGGTCAATTCCTCGGTGTTATAGCGATACAGATAACGTAGCTTGCGCCAGTCAGGGTGACTGCTTTTGTGCCAGCCATCTACATTGCGTCCATGCATGCGCACATACGTCGCTTGCGGTGAGGTCGCTGCGCTGATGATCGGAATCGAGCCGATGCCTGCCTGCGGTTCATCGACAATCGTGTGAATCCAATCCTCCTTACGCATAAAGTCCAGCGTCCGTTCGCGGAACTCGGGCATATACCATGTACGGTTACGGAACTCCAGCGCACACGGAATATCCTTCATCAGCTCCCGTGTTTCGCGTAAAGTATCCACATTTTCACGGGTACAGTCAAACCAGGGTGGATATTGAAACAATGCCATCCGTAGCTTGCCTGCATCAATGGCGGGTTGCAAGGACACATGAAAGGCAGCAAACATCTCTTCCTTGGTATCAAAATAGTTCTTCTTCCCGCGCAGATGTCCAGTCATTCCTTGATATGCCTTAAAAATAAATCCAAAATGCTCCGGTGTCTGCTCCACCCAGCGCGTTACATTTTTAACAGGCTGTACTGCATAAAAGGAGCTATCGATCTCCACGATCGGAAAATGTGAACTATATGCAGGTAATCGCTCCGGAGCCTTGAGCTTGCCATACAGCTCCGGGTGATCGCCAAAGCCAGTTAGACCAATCTCGATCATTTGTCCTCTCTCCTTTAACGAGATGTCGATTAGAATAGAAGACTTCCGTCTGATAGGGCTTCAGTATCCTGCCCATTTAAAAATAATGAACAAAACAAGGAGATCTGAAGCTCATCTCATCCTCTAATCGCTTATCATTCAGGGGCATGCCCTTTTGATCTGTAGCGCCTTCCAATCATTTACACACGTATAGTGTATTACACCATTCGGCTTAATCCGAATACACATACAACATCGCAATAGCTATAAAAGGTTAGTCAAAGCAGATTTTAGCCCAATCTGTTATGGAGCGGATGTCTATAGCATGAATGTCTACAGCGCATCCATTACGCATCCGTTAAATGTAATATTTTTGATGTGATTTCAACAAAAGTGACATTGTTCTTGATATAGATAACTGTATTTTGCTGTAGCGACGAAGACTGCTATGACGCAACACAGGTACTCATGCGAGCACATCAGCAGTAATCAATTTCGGCTAGAATAATTCATTTGTAAAGGCTGTATAAATATTCATTATATTTATAAAATGCTATGAAAAAACGATGTTTGCTATCAATAAATGACGGCAAACAACCGATTAATTATTATAGTAAATTCAGTTAGTTAGATCGTTGATCGAATAAATTTCTTATTTAATGAATATTATACATAATATGTCACACCGATAAATCGAACAGGAAATTCTAAATAGGAATATCGCTTACCCCCAAAATGAATCCTTTGCTATAGCGTATGTATAGATCATCGATCGCATTCTTTTATTTAGAATACAATACATAGTGCTCCACAGGGGCTATGAATAGAAGCCTCTTGAAAGATGCCTATTAAACTGATCTACAACATGCTGTGAATGTGGTTTTACAGCCAGCAGCTACTCCATCGTTCATAATGGATTAAGCATGCGAGGCTATAAAATAGATCCAAAATGATATGCCATGCTTGATCTGTCAAAAGGGTATGCTCATGGAAAGGGACGTATATATACCGGAACATGGGGAGAAAGAGGAATGGATTCTATTTCAGGTGGAGGCGATCGGATGAGGCAAGAGAGCAAGTTGAGAAATCGTATTGCAGCAATTGGTTTGGTTGTTTTACTGCTAGTGGGTATGATTCCGCCACAGCAAGCGCAAGCTCGCGGAGACGAAGCGATGAATGTGACGAAATCTGTCTCGTATAGTGATCTTCAAAGTGCACTCAACGCAGCACAAAGCGGAGATACGATTCAGTTATTGGACAACGTAAGTAGCGATACGTATTTCGAGTATAATGCTCAAAATAGTACAGTAACACTTGATTTGTACGGATATACCGTTACCCGTTTTGCCGGCAGCGATATGGCAAATGATGGTGACGGTTCAGCTATCCAAATCGCGGCAGGTACAATGGCGATTCAAGATACAAGTGCTGATGCCAGCGGTTCGGTTCAATTGAACAATGAGAATGGCGACACTGGTTCGGCAGTCAGTGTTGGCGCTGCGGGCACATTGAAACTGCTCTCTGGCTCACTGATTGGCCCGGCACAGGGGATATTGACTTACCAGAATGGCGCCCATGTGAAGATTAGCGGTGGTCTGGTATTTGCCAATGGCGGTACAACTGCTGATGCAGGTATCTCGGCAACGGCTGCCGTGTATGGTACGATTTCCGGCGGATATATCGGTACGAAAAATAATAGTGCCTCGGTAATCTCAAGTACGTACGCAATAGGTGATATTTCGAAATTAAGTGTGGAGGGTGGCTACTTTACAGGCAATTCCTACTACACTGTATCAGGAAGTACCTATGCATCGATATCCACTCTTAGCCAAACCGGGACGATAGTGAAGCTACAGAACTCAGTAACTCAACCTCTATCTGGTTTAACAAATTTCCTGTACCATCTGGAACAACCAGAAGCGACACCAACTGCGGCTCTCGACCCGATTAATGAAGCATTAACAGGCTTGAAAGCTAATGCAGGCTATACGGTAAGTGGAGCAACATATGTTACAGCAGATACGTATGGAACGATTCCACTGAATGCGAATTGGATCGGCAGTACAATCAGCATTGTGAAGAAGGGCATAACCGATACGTCTACGGACAGTGCGCCACAATCGCTGGTTATTCCTGCACGTCCGTCTGCACCAGCAGTAACTGCGGATGATACAAATGATGTCATTATTGGCATTACAAGCAGTATGCAATATTCGATCGACGGTGGTGCATGGACAACGTATTCGTCAAGCAACCCTCCACACTTGAGCGGTAATCATACGGTAAAAGTACGCTATGCAGCTACAGCTTCACCAGCAGCACTGGTAAGTGATGCGACAAAACTAACTTTTACAATCGCTACAACTCCGACCCCAACTCCAACACCATCAACAGGGTATACGGTTAGCGGTACTGTACTTGAATGGAACTCCGGTGTATCGAGTATCTCGGTGGGTACGAACGTACAATTGTATAAAGATACTACAGCGGTTAGCAATGCCGTTGTTACCGATACGTATGGTAGCTTCACCATTGCAGGTGTGAGTAACGGAACGTATAACCTGATTGTAACCAAAGGTGAGCGTAAGGGTTCCTATGTTGTGCTTGTAAACAACAGCAATTACAGCTTTACAGACAACAGCATTATCCTGCCACCGGCTAATGTAACAAGCGAAGTGAAGGTCGGTAGTAGTACACCGAATATCGTTGTTGGTGGACTGACGGATCTGTTCCTGGATACACAGTATAGCTTTACAGCAGCAGATCAACAATTGATCAACAATGGTGGTAAAGTCAATATCGCGATGAGCGCAAAACAGGAAAGTGCAGCGACTGCAACGGGTGCGGCAGAATTGCAAAAGCTGGCCAATGGACAGACGATCAATATGTATCTTGATCTGACATTGAACAAAACAACAACGACGCCTTCCAATGTCACTTCCACAAGCACGCTCCCTGTAGTCGGCAAAGTGCTGGAAATTGTAGTTCCTTATGATAGCAAAGGTCAAAAGAATCTATCGATCTATCGTTATCACCAGGGTGTAGCACAATGGATGTCTTCCTTGCCTTACAGCACGACGAAGCCGGGTTCCGAAGGCTTTATGGTTACCCCGGATCAGCAGCAGGTCATTATCTTCTCGCAAAACTTCTCGACCTATGCGATTGCTTCCGATTCTTCAACAACGCCAAACGTTATTAGCGGCGGTGGTGGAGGTGGCGGCTTTACAAGTGGAGCTGCGTACCCGATCACAGTAACACCTTCCGCAGGTGGAACGATTAGCCCGTCCAGTCTGCTAAGCGTACCGCAAGGCAGCAATCAGACCTTTACGTTTACACCGGACAAAGGCTACATGATCAAAGATGTACTCATTGATGGTAAAAGCGTAGGCGCAGTGGGCACGTACACGTTTAAAAATGTGACCGCAGCTCATACGGTGAAAGTCGTATTTGCTGTTACTGGCACCACGACACCTACAAATACGACTACCTCTACAGGCGAAGGCCTGCCGTACTATCTGAACGGTAATGAGAAGGTGTATATCGGCTTTGCAGCTATGATCGATGGTCAAATGAAATACATCGCTCCAGCAGGCAAAGAGGTATTGTTCCAGTCCAATGCCTACTCGTTCTCTGACATGAGCGGAAGCTGGGCAAAAGCGCCAGTAAGCTTTGTAACGGATCGCGAAATTTTCCTCGGTGTGGGTAATGATAAATTTGCACCGAACAAGGCGATGACACGCGCGATGTTTGCTGCAGCCATCGGACGATTGTACGAGCGTAGCTATGGCACATTGGAGCTTAGTGGTACAAGCCAGTTTAAAGATGTATCGACCGGTAGCTGGTACGGCACCTATGTAAACTGGGCAGCACAAAATGGGATCATCAAAGGAGTAAGTGCAACCTCCTTTGACCCGAACCGCAATATTACACGCGAAGAAATGGCAGCATTGCTGTATCGTTTTGCATCGTTTATGAAGGTGAACAACACGATCAATCAGAATCAAGCGTTGACCTATAAGGATGCAGGCAGCATTGCAGCCTGGGCAAAGCCAGCCGTCCAATTCTTCGATCAACAAGACATCATCAACGGTCGCAGCAAAGCACTGTTTGCACCAAAACAAACCGCGACCCGCGCCGAAGCAGCAGCCGTGCTGGAACGCTTTATCGAGCTAGTTGTAACACAAACTGCAAAATAATCTCAAACGTATTTCAGAGTATTTCAAACGTATACCTGCACTACAATCAAGCATAACGAACCACGCTCTACACAATAAAGAGATATACAATCCACAACGCAATACCCAACCAAATCGCGACTTTCCCCACCAATCTAAGGGGAAAGTCATTTTTTATTCTCACACCATCATTCCCCCGCTTTTAGCTCTGAAACACATCCCCACTGCCACGACACATGTCGTGCACGCAACACCACGTTGATGCGAGCAACGCGGAACGTAGGGAAGGAAATAAGGGAAAAGGACGCCTTTTGAGCCCAGGAATCTACATTTTCTCCTAATTCATAGATTCCTGGGCTCAACCTAAGGACGTTCCCTTATTCCTTGCCGAAGTGGACAAGCTCCCATCACCCAAGTTTGCAAGCACAATAAAGTCACTGATTTTTTTATAGCAACTCTGGTTAAATAGATGTGTAAGACATTTTGAATCCTGTCTTTATCTAGAGGAGGGCTAATGACAATGAGTACAGAAGCAATCTTTGAGGCGATGAAGAAAAGAAGAAGTATCTATGCTATTAGCAAGGAAGCCGTAACATCGGATGAGCGCATTCAGGAAATTGTGGAGCAGGTTGTGCTGCACACCCCATCCGCATTTAACTCTCAGACAGCCAGAATCATCGTCTTGCTTGGCGATAAGCATGATCAATTGTGGGATTACACCACGAATATACTTAAAGAGATCGTACCTGCGGATAGCTTTGAACCGACCCAGCAAAAGATGGACAGCTTCAAAGCAGGCTATGGCACGATCCTATTCTTCGAGGATGAAGCGGTAATCCGTGGTATGCAGGATCAGTTCCAGGCGTATCAGGATAAATTCCCGGTATGGTCGCAGCAAGCTAACGGCATGCACCAGTATTTGATCTGGACGTTGCTGGAAGCGGAAGGCTACGGCGCATCCTTACAGCATTATAACCCGCTGATCGATGAAAAGATCAAAGCCGAGTGGGATATTCCAGAAAGCTGGACGCTGATTGCGCAAATGCCATTTGGTAAGCCGACAGCGCCTGCGGGAGACAAGGAATTCAAGCCACTGGAAGAGCGTATCCGTACGCTGCGTTAAGCTCAACCGTTCGGTGAGGAACTTCCGTCATGCTGCGATTGCTACGAAAGCTTCAATTGCATAAATAAGCGACAGGATGATAACTTCAACCGATATTCATAGGTATAAAAGCGAATAGCCTTCTTCACTGCCCGATAGGGTAGCGAGGAAGGCTATTTGTTTATGAAAACTATTTTACTTGTTTATGAGACAGGGAGCGTGTGAGTTAGTAGAACAAATTAGACACAGAGTACATGGTGCTAGACATGGAATACGTGTAGCTTTTTCAATTTACGAATACGGGTGCGAAAGGTCTGGAACGGGGCTACCGAATTGATGTGTAGCCATTTCCATAGCGGCCATGCGGCTTGATTGGCTGCCCAGCGTCGTTGTCCTTCGCCAAACAACTCCTGCTCACTAAGCTCCGCGATCCACTGACACCATTCCTGTACCGATTGACGAAGCTCCTGTCGTAATTGCTCCAGCGTATAGCCTTGATATTGTTCATAAAAGATAGCGTATAACTTGTCCAGCTCGTTCCAGCGTATGCCAGAGGCAGGTGTAATCACGACTTCGCCCTGCCGCTCGGCTCGTTCCCATTCCTGAACGAGCCGTAGCCAGCCAAGCAGGTAGGTGAGCATCTCATACGGCGTGCGATCTACACCATCCAGCCGCAGATGAAGCTCCTGCTCGGTAATCTCAGCCCATTCCTCATCCAATCGCCAATATGTATAACGAATCCGTTCGATCAGCTCTGTACCGGATAAATAAGTGATCATCCTGCATCCCTCCCTGAAATAGCTATAGCTAACGTCATTCGGCAGCCTGTACTTCAAATTCAACCTCTCCCATTTGCACACCATTCACATACAGATGCACATGATGGATACCCGGATAATACACACGGGTCGTAATCAGCTTAAACGAATGCTTTTTGCGCATTACATGTCGTCCCGGTGCAAAATCGCGGGATACCCAGCGGAAGCGCTTCGGTGCCTGCTTGCCATTAGCCTTCATAAATTGCATCTCATAATCGATACGTACCGTTTGCGCTGTAGCTGCTTCATTATGCATAACAAAGGAAAGCTCTAGCTCCTCACCAATCGCTACCGTATCTCGATTCACATGCAGCTCACTCACCCGAATATGCTCACCGGGTGTGTAGCCAAATAGCTCCATGATCGCCGGATGATCCTGCTTGAGCAAGGTGCGGCAGCCGTGCTTCACGATCCAGTCTGTGTGCGGATGGTGTCCATACCAGCTTTGTGCTATTTCTGCCACACGCTCAGGATGATCCTTAGCGATATCGTTCAGATGATTGGCTACGCTCTTACGCACATATAGAGACGGGTCTTGTTTGAGCAGCTCCAATACAGCCAGTGTCGGCTTCGGGTCTTCGATAAACATTCGAAGCTGAAAGGACCACGGTAAACGCGGACGAAAGCCCTCGCTGGCAAGTCGGCGTACATGCTCATCCTCATCGGTAGCCCAGATGCTCATCTGCTCCAGCATTCGCTCCGTATCCTGCACGATAAATGGACGTACAGCGAATTCCGAGCTGGAATACGGCGTTAGCTTTGCAAGTGCAGGGATCGATAGCTCAGGCTGCTCCATCCCGTTCAGCTCGATGCAATCCGGGAAAAATAAATATTCGACTCCAAGGCATTCCGGCGCCATAACAATGAGTAGCTCGCTCATCTCTGCAAATGGTAGCTGTAGCGCACCTGTAAATGCTTCGCTAATACGCCGAATACGCTGCTTGAACGCGAGCTCGTCCCAGCCCTCGGCATGAACGAGAGCATAGAAGCGCTGTTCATCGAAAGCCGAGGTGTGCTGCTGAACCATGCTGGCAAAATGCTGTAGAAATGCAGTGCTATAACGTTCTTTGAATGTTTCCATATGTACCTCCGTAGGATGTATCGTCTAAATTCGTAGCTGTTATGGTGAATTAATTTCAGCATAGCATGGAATGATGACAGATTCTGTCGCCATTTTGAATACAATGTAATAATATAGGCTATACGATTTAAGCTACAGCAGCAGGCAGGAGGAGCCCTAATGTCCAAATCACAGCGTTTAATTGAACTTATGCTCACGGTAAATACGCGACGTAAGTTTACGGCATCCGAGCTGGCACAGCAGTTTGGCGTGTCCCGGCGCACGATTCAGCGAGATTTGCAGGAGCTGGCTATCGCAGGTGTTCCGTTGTATGCGGAGCCGGGCGCAGCAGGAGGCTATCGTGTGTTACGAGAGCGAATGCTGCCACCGATTTTGTTTTCGGAAAGTGAGGCGGTAGCGATGTTTTTTGCATATCAATCGTTGCGTCATTATCGCTCCTTACCTTTTCAAAAGGAATCGACCTCAGCGCTGGATAAGTTTTATCATTACCTGCCCGCGGAGACGAAGCAGCGTATTCGTGAGCTACAGGCACGGTTTGCTTTTTGGACACCAGCGCGTAATTTAGAAGTACCGTATTTATCGGAGCTGGTGGACTACTGTGTGGAGCAGACAGTGGTCGATATGGTATATGATTCGAGCGGTGGCGAGCAGAAACGGCGTATTCAGCCGCTGGGTGTGTATGCGAGTAGCGGATTGTGGTATGGAGTCGCCTATTGCTTTGACCGTAAGCAGCTCCGAACGTTCCGCGTAGATCGGATGAAGAAGCTGGTCGCTGACCCCAATCCCATCGGCAAAAAGGATTTCTCCCGCTGGACGATTAGCGATTATCTGGGTCATGCGTCAGATGAGCGTACATTGCCGATGCGGGTACAGTTGGAACGCGAAGGCGTTCGCCGCTGTCAAACCGATCCGTGGATGGAGCAGGGGTTGACGATTGCACCGGATGGTACGGGCGTGCTGGAATTGCCTTTGCCAGAATCGTATGTACCGTGGGTGGTGCAGTTTTTCGCAAGCTGTGGCACCGCAGCACGAGTGGAATCACCCCCGGAGCTGCTACATGGATTACGAGAATGGATTGCTGGACTTCAGCAGCAGTACGGGCAGTGAACGAGGAGAGCGTCTATCTTTTCTTCAACCTAATCGGAGGGAAGATACATCGGTATCGCATGTAGATTATGAATATAAACTACGCAGGTGAATTATTCATGTGAATTATGCATGTGAACTACGAATACGAACTACAAATACGGACTACGAATATGAACTATGAATATGAACGACCATTCATGACCCATACGAATAAACCCGCCATCCATTGTTCTCCTATGTACAAGGAGAATAATAGATGACGGGTTACAATCATAACTGTATAGAATAATTGTATAGAGTTAGCATCGAACAACATTTCTCGTTATAAAAGCGATTCGTAGCTGCTTAGCTGATCAGCGACCAGACGTTGTTTTGCTCAGAAGTCCTGTTCCTGCACTCACAGCGTGTCGCTCAAAAGAACCTTGCTCTTGCTCGCTATGTCTGATCCAGCGGACCAGTAATTGCTTATGTTGCGACTCTGTATCGGCAGCTTATTTCTCATCCTGCTCTGAAGAGGCTTCCTGTGCATCGTCGCTGTCCTCAGTAGGCTCCACCGGTTCAGCCGGTTCAATATTCAACAGATCCGAGCCTTCCTCCAGCACGCCTTCTTCCGGCAAAGCGATACAAGGCAGACCGGATTCATAATACGCTTCGACTCCGTCTTCGGTCAGGTCTTCTTCGGGTTGAATCCATACGGATACACTGCCAGCGTTGACCGGGAAAGTTGCCCAGCCATCTTCCTCGATCTGTACATGGTGACGACGATTGCCTGTCAGGTCGACCCAGATTTGTCCGGCACGTTCTTCGCCGACAAACATCCGTTTCTCGCCTTCCTCGCCGTTCGTCATCACGACTGCACAACCAGAGCGCTCGATATCCGCGCTACCTTTACGTACCCAGCCAATCGTATTCGGATGGTCAAAATAATCATCCTGTTCGCCATAAGACTTATGGTAACGAGCATACAGCATACAGTTAATCATATCTTTTTTGTCAGGAACCGGATTCTCGCCACCGATGCCAAAATAGTCGCCATAGAACACGCAAGGATAACCATCCTGACGCAGTAAAATCAGCGAGTAGGCAAGCGGCTTGAACCAGTCCTCAATCCATGATTCCAGCGCTTCATCTGGCTGCGAATCATGATTATCGACAAAAGTAACCGCATGGGTCGGGTGCGTCTGTACGAGTGTATCGTTAAAAATTGTCGACAAATCAAACGAGTTGCCTGATGTGGATGCTGCATGCAGCTTGTAATGCAGCGATACATCAAACAGATCAATCTGGTAGTCTACTGTATCCAGAAACTCCTGACATGCCGCCAGCTCCGGGTTCCAGAACTCACCGACAATGTAGAAATCCTGTCCACGCTTGTTGATCATCGAGCCTACAAATTCACGAATGAATTCATAGTTGATATGCTTGATCGCATCCAGACGGAAGCCATCGCAGCGCGTCGTATCGATCATCCATTTACCCCAGTTGGTCATTTCCTCGCGTACTTCGGGCATATTGTAATCAATATTGGCAAACATCAGATAATCATAGTTGCCAAATTCGTTATCTACATTTTCATTCCACTGCTTGTCTCCGTCAGCAATTCGGAAAATACCATTACGACCTTCACGATTATCGAAATCGGTTCCGTTAAAATGATGATAATTCCATTGCATCGACGAATAGGTGTCGCCGCGTCCAGGGAAGGTAAACTTGGTCCAGCCTTCAATCTCGAACGGTTCGTCCGAAATTTCCTCGGTACGGTTGTTCGGGTCCACCTCGACCACTTTGAATACCTCGGTTTCGTCCGCTCCGGCTTTATGGTTCATCACCAGATCGATATAGACGTTGAGACCGAGACGATGACAGACAGCAATGGCATCCAGCAATTCCTTTTTGGTGCCGTATTTCGTGCCGACTGATCCTTTCTGGTCAAATTCACCCAGATCATACAGGTCATACACGCCATATCCGGTATCCTCCGGCGAATTACCCTTCGTTACCGGTGGAATCCAGAGCGTGCCGATACCTGCTCGTTTCAGTTCAGGTGCCAGCTCCTGCAGCCGTTTCCAGTGCGAACCATCAGCCTCTACATGCCACTCGAAAAATTGCATCATCGTTACATTGCGATTCATGCATACCTCTCCTTTTCTAGTTCTAGACCTTAGGCAGTTTACGCGCATCGTCTAATGAAAAATCGCTTTCGCAAACCCAAAGCTCTTTCATTTCATTTATTTACATACAAGCAAACGGCTTGCCAATCAAACCAGATACGGAGGGTCTTGTGACCCCTTCATGCACATCGGTCGCAGGCGGCACGCGGCTGTGAGGAACATTACCCATTTAGTTATCGAAATTAAACACATCAGAAGCTTAGAAATGATGTATATTTTTACATCATTATCAAAATCAAGTATATTTTATTTTTTTGTATTCAAATACGTGTCTTCCAGCCATTCATCTACGTTGCCATGCTCCTTCGTAATATGCTCACGACCCCAGTTACACAGCATATCCAAAATCGGCTTAAGACTCCAACCATACTCGGTCAACTCATACTCTACCTTGGGCGGCACTGTGTTATACGTAATACGGTTAATAATTCCTCTCTGCTCCAGCTCGCGAAGCTGCTGCGTCAGCATCTTTTGCGTGATTTTGGGCATATGGCGCTTCAACTCACTTGTACGCTTCTTCCCATGCGTCAAATGACACAAAATCAAACACTTCCACTTCCCCCCAATCACCTCTAACGTTGCCTCAACCGCAATATTGTATTTTTTCTCTGCTTTTTCTGCCTGTAACATGGTCATTCCTCCTGTTTTATCAATGTTCATTGATCGTTAAACGGTAAAAGTTATATCTATGGTTATAGTATGCAAACTTGGATTTTCTGATATACACCACTCCGGGAAGGAATAAGGGGATGGACTCCCGTCTCGCACAGGAATCTACGAATGTGGAATGAATGTAGATTCCCGTGCTCAAAAGTCGTCCATTCCCCTTATTTCCTTCCCTACGTTCTGTGCGGCTCGCATCATACTTATACATATAAGATCCTACATAATAAGTTTGGGAGCACAGGATAGCCGTGATATTAACTTCTCTATATAAATTATTATCAAAATATACTACAAGAAAGCTAGTCTCAATTTGTCCAAAACAAGCATATCGACTCTAATGTAATGATGACTTATTCTATTTCAAATAGTATTTCAAAATAATATTTGAGAGTCCTTTTGCTATTTATCTGATAGGTTTGAATCCATCCTAGATCGAATTTAATTGCGAGAAATATATGCTCGTCATTGTGAAGACATTCCATATATATGGCAAGTTAAGCGCGACAGGAAATGAAATATTATCTTGATTGGAATATGGATGCCATGTAAATGAACTGGATTATACTGCTATCAATGCGAGGGCTATATTACGAATTTAAAAGGAATTTTGCAAGGTGTAATGGAGTGTAAGATTAAGCAAAAGTTTTGATCAATAGCTAAAACTGCTCAGCTAACCTTATAGGATCTTATGCTCTCATGCATGTGCACTTACATGTTGCAAGCAGCACTTCACTGCGGGAAGGAAATAAGGGAAAAGGACGACTTGCAGTGTTAGCGATCTTCTAACACGGGGTGCAATGAAAAGTGATTTTTGCGCAGCAAAATATCGTACTGCTTTGGAGCCCGGGAATCTTCATTCCTTCCCGCAAGTGGTGTCTGCATCAACTCTATATTAACTCTAAACATAAACGTCAGATTTATTATGCAGCCACTGTAAAAACTCCAACTGTCCCGCCAAATCCCCTAAGGCACTTTTTAGTACCTATAGTACTTTAAAGTACGTACTATTCATTCCGACATCGCTGATTCATAATAACATGTGCTGGCCAGCAATTCTATATGGATTCAGGTGATACATGATGAAAATCAATCGAAATATACTCGCTCTGATCGCACTGGCGATTAGCGCATTTGCTATTGGAACGACGGAATTTATTAGTGTAGGATTACTGCCGTTAATTGCGGATGATTTGCATATCGGGCTGTCGACTGCAGGCTTAACGGTGACCCTGTATGCGCTTGGCGTGACGCTCGGTGCACCGATCCTGACGTCTATCACAGCGGGCATGTCCAGAAAGACATTACTGCTTGGCATTATGATCGTCTTTATCATCGGTAATGGACTGGCAGCGACCGCGCATGGGATTGGATTGCTGTTGACGGCGCGCATTATTTCCGCGCTGGCACATGGTATTTTTATGTCCATCGGTTCGACGATTGCTGCCAGTCTGGTGCCTGAGGATCGGCGGGCAAGTGCGATTTCAATTATGTTTTCCGGATTAACGATTGCGACTGTGACTGGTGTGCCTATCGGTACATTTATCGGACAGCATCTGGGATGGCGGGTTGCGTTTATCGTAATCGTAGCAATTGGTGTGATCGCCCTGATCGCTAATGCACTGCTAATTCCACCTACGATGAAGCAGGGGCAACGCAGTGCCGGCTGGCGTGCGCAGGTGAAGCTGCTTACGACGAGCCGCATTGTGATGGCGCTGATTGTTACAGCGCTGGGCTATGGCGGAACGTTTGTCGTATTCACGTATTTGTCGCCTTTATTGCATGAGATTAGTGGGTTTGCTTCTTCGACCGTTGCCCTGTTATTGCTGTTATATGGCATTGCGATTGCGATTGGTAATGTGATTGGCGGTAGACTGGCTAACCGCAATCCGGCGAGTGTGCTGCTGCGGATGTTTATCGTACAGGCTCTGGTTTTGCTGTTATTATGGTGGACAGCACCGCATGCCGGGCTGGGACTGGCGACAGTGCTATTGATGGGGCTGTTTGCATTTATGAATGTGTCCGGCTTACAGGTGTATGTGCTGATGCTGGCTGAACGATATGTACCACAGGCGGTGGATATGGCATCTGCGCTGAATATTGCTGCCTTTAATGCGGGCATTGCGATGGGTGCTTATCTGGGCGGCATCGTGGTGGATCATCTGGGCTTGATTCATACGACATGGGTTGGCGCACTGATGGTGGCAGCGGCAGCGATTATAACGGCTGTTTTGCGGGCAGGGGAGAAGAAGGACAATATTGCGATAACCGCGGAATCGGATAGGGCAGAGGCGACTGACATCGCAGAAATAGCAAAAGGCGCAGGAGGAAGTGGAGTGACGAACACGTCAGAAGTGAAGACGGCGAGAAGCTCAGCCTGCTCGACCAGCTCAATATAACATCGTATCTATATTAGACTAAGAACTCATGACAGAGGTAGAAATCATAACGGAGGTACACATTATGAACACATATGAACATACAGAGAAAATGCCACAGCATGCAGGTAGTCGTGTAATACTGAACAATGAAGTAGCCATGCCTGTGCTCGGATTAGGTGTATTTAAGGTAGAGGAAGGACAGGAAATGATCGAAGCGATCAAAACAGCGGTGAAGCTGGGGTATCGCAGCATTGATACAGCGTCCATTTATGGTAATGAAGCAGGCGTAGGTCAGGCTGTACAGGAGCTAATCGCGGAAGGTGTGGTGACACGGGACGAGCTATTCATTACGTCCAAAGTGTGGAATGCTGATCTTGGCTATGAAGAAACGCTGGCTGCCTACGAGCAATCACTGGAGCGACTTCAATTGGAGCAGCTTGATCTGTACCTGATCCACTGGCCGGTGCCAGGCAAGTATAAGGATGCATGGCGCGCCATGGAAAAGCTGTATCGCGAGGGTCGTGTACGGGCGATCGGGGTGAGCAATTTCCAGATTCATCATCTGGAGGATTTGCTTGCGACAGCAGAGGTTGTACCGGTCGTAAATCAGGTTGAGCTGCATCCCAAGCTAACGCAATATGCATTGCAGCAGTTTTGTGCAGAGCATCATATTCAACTGGAGGCATGGTCACCGCTTATGCAAGGGCAGCTACTGGAGCATCCGGTACTGGCAACGATTGCTGAGCAGTATGGTAAAGGGATCGCTCAGGTCATTTTGCGCTGGAACCTGCAGCGCGGGGTAATTACGATTCCCAAATCGATCTCGGCAACGCGGATTGCGGATAATGCGCAGTTGTTTGATTTTGTATTAACCGATGAGCAAATGCAGCAGATTGACGCCTTAAACGAGAATGTGCGGGTCGGCCCGGACCCGGATCATATTGATTTTTAATACAACCATAACCCCCGCAGCGCATAGGCTCGGGGGTTATTTGTACGTATAAATGATTGGGGGTATTTATACTGTAAGGTTAAGAGTGGTTCTCGAACACGGATGGACAGGTTGGGCGGACTCATCCGTAATAAACGTTACGTACTATATTAGGCTTCCTCTACGTCAAAGCCTGCTTGTTTCCATGCTGCTGTACCGCCATCGATGTACGCTACATCAGTGAAGCCCATCAGCTTCAGGGCATAAGCGCCCAGTGCAGCTTGACCGCCAGCGCCACAAGTTACCAGAATCGAACGGTTACGATCGCTCAGACGCTCATCACGCAGCTCAGCAGGTACGCCCAGATCCGCACGGATTGGCAGCATGCCCAGAGAGATGTTCACACTGCTTGGGATCAGGCCACATGCGCCTGCATCTTTTGCATCCTGTACGTCGATAACGAAGGTGTCCGGATTGCTGTTCAATTTCTCGCGCGCTTCCTGGGAAGTTACGCCCGGTACGTTGTTTCTTGCTTGAGTAACCATGTCTGTGAATGTCAATGCCATTGTTCATCATCCTCCTGAATTTGGGGTTTAGTAAGTATCGATTATCGTTTGCCCTGCTATAGGTGCAGGACAGGATCACAGCATTGCAAGGCTGCCCCATCATAAGGTAGCGCTTGCTTCATGATATGCAACCCACCATTATTTACCCTGAAAATCGCAGTCTTCTTCAGGAAACGACTTCGCCAGCGAGTAATTTCTGAATATCCTGTTCGATCTCTGCAGGATCAAGACGGGAAGGGTACTGCTTCACCACATTGCCATCGCGATCAACGAGGAATTTGGCAAAATTCCATTCGATATCGCCAGTGTGTGAAGGTGCAGGCACTTCATCTACCAGATAACGATACAGTGGATGCGCATGTTCACCCTTCACATCAACCTTGGCGAATAGCGGGAAGCTCACGCTGTAGTTGACCTGACAGAAGTCCTTAATTTCTTCTTCACTGCCTGGCTCCTGCCCCTTAAACTGGTTGCACGGGAAGCCCAGCACTTCGAAGCCCTGTTCTTGGTACGTATCATAAAGCTTTTGCAATCCTTCATATTGAGGAGTCAAGCCACAACCGCTTGCGGTATTCACAATCAACAGTGCTTTTCCTTTGTAATCGGACAATGATTGCTCCTGCTTGTCAATCGTCAGGGCAGAGTAATCATGTACTGACATTTTTTAATCTCCTCACTTTCATTTTGCAAAATTATATTTGATAAAACATAATTTAATTATAACCAACCATTTTCAAAAGTCAAACGAAACCTTTGAGTTGATTATACTTATTTTATTGTACTGCGAGATTGGTATTCAAATCCATTTTACATTGTATTGCGTTATCTTCTATATAACCGGGTGTGTAAACTTTATATCCCAGTATATGGATTTAGAGGTGCATATAAATTCATTTTATTGCTTCTTTATTCTGAAATATGCACGAAAATCGCAAAAAATGTTAATTGTTCACAGGATTCGGTCTGTTCCGTCTCGAATTGTTAAGGTAAGATAAAAATAGGTTTCAAAATGTAAATAAACAGGTTCATACGTTGTATCCATCCATCTGGGAGGTAGAAACAATGAGAATACTGATATCCGGATTTGAGCCATTTGGCGGACATGCAATCAACCCGACGGAGTACATGCTTGAGGCCATTCAGAATCACTCGTTTGCGGATATTGGAGTAGAACTGCGGACGTTATTATTACCGGTGCACTATGATGAGTGCGTCGATCTGCTTGTGCGTGAGGCGGAGGCTTTTCAGCCGAATGCTATTATTATGTGTGGTCTGGCGGCAGGACGAACTGCGGTCAGTCTCGAACGTGTCGCTGTTAATGTAAAAAGTGTGGAGCTGGACGCAGAATATGCGGATAATCGCAATGATAGGCCGAAGGATGTGCCGATTCGCGATGGTGGAGCAGATGGTCTGTTCTCCACGCTACCGATTCGTAAAATGACAGAGCGTTTGCTGGATAACGGTATTCCGGCAGTCGTTTCTAACACAGCAGGTACATTTATTTGTAACAATACGATGTATGGCATGCTGGATTATTTGAAGACGAATCGCTTGAACGTGCTTGCTGGATTTGTCCATTTTCCGGCGTCAACGCAAATGGCGGTGCATAAGCCGACATTGCCTTCATTGCCAATGGATCTGATGACACGGGCATTACAGCTTATTATTCGTACGACTGCTGAGCAGCTACATCTGGACGCTGAACGGCTGGACCCTGCTTCGGCATAAATGAAGCGGACGAACAGAATATCATTTATTTGTCACTGGTATGCTCACATTTTGTGGGGCATACCGTTTTTTTGTCGTTCTATTTTATGTGCTGCCATCTGCAAGCGAATCGACATCATGAAGCGAGAAGCAGCAACAGTGCGATCCGGCAGTTATCTGATTGCAGGCTGAGCCGATCGATCGCACTGATAGCGGGGATAGTTGACCTTATTTGATGGTGCGAGTAAACGATCCTCAACAAAGTGATTGACTTTATTTTTAGTTGTAACTATAATGATTACAACGGTGGTGATACTTATGAAACAGCTTAGCACGCGCTTCTCTATGGCGGTGCATACGTTGTCGCTAATCGAGATGTGTCCGCTGGAATGTACCGGGGATTTTATCGCTGCTAGTGTGAACACGAATCCGGTTGTGATTCGTCGGATTATGAGCATGCTCAAAAAAGCAGGCTTGATCGAAGTGCGAGCAGGCATTGGTGGCGCTTATTTGCTGAAGTCCGCTGGCGAGATTACGTTGCTGGACATTTACCGTGCAGTGGAGGTCACTGAGGCGAATCGTCTGTTTGGTATTCATGATCATTCCAGCATTGTCTGTCCGGTTGGACGTAATATTGAGCAGGTATTGCAAGAGGAACTTCAACAAGCACAGCAGGCGATGGAACAGCGTCTGGCTGCGACAACATTAGAACAGCTTGGCAAGCAATTTGTCCTGTAAGGATAGTGCTGGATCGATAGGCTAGCATGACTTTGAGAGACAGGCCAACACAACATTTAGAAATGAGAGCTCTTCAGTGGGCTTTTATTTTATACATTCGTTGTAACTGCAATGGTTATGACGACAAGTACACATATCATAATTTATAGGAGGAAATGACAATGACAATTCTGGTGACAGGTGCAACAGGTCAACTCGGTTCGAAAGTGGTAAAGCAACTGCTGGAGAAAGTACCTGCAAGTGAGGTTGCGGTGAGTGTGCGTAATCCGGAGAAGGCAGCACATCTGAAGGAGCTTGGTGTAGATGTACGCCATGGAGATTTTGATAAGCCGGAAACGCTCGAAACAGCATTCGCCGGTGTGGATCGTCTGCTGCTGATCTCGACAGATGGCGATAATGAGACGCGTATTCGCCAGCATAGCGATGCGGCCAAAGCTGCTGCCCGTGCAGGCGTAGGCTTTATTGCATACACCAGTGTTGGCAATGCTCAGGAAAGTGGTCTTGGACTGGCTCCTGTCCACAAAGCAACGGAGAATGCAATTCTGGAAACAGGCATTCCGTATTCCTTCCTACGTAATAACTGGTATCTGGAAAATGAACTGTCCAGCATTGGCGCAGCGAATGCTGGTGCACCGTGGGTAACGTCCGCAGGCGATGGTAAAGTAGGCTGGGCAACACGCGATGATTACGCGGCTGCCGCTGTCGCTGTACTGACAGGTGAAGGACATGAAAATACCGTCTATGAGTTGTCCGGCCCGTTGCTGACACAGGAAGAACTGGCTGCTGCTGTAGGTAAAGTGCTGGGTAAAGAAATTACGGTTCAACACGTAGACGATGAGACGTATGCTGAGATCATGAAAGGTGCTGGATTGCCTGATTTCCTGCTTCCGATTCTGGTGGGCATCCAGCAAGGCATCCGCGGACATCATCTGGAAGTGGCAAACAGTGACTTCGAGAAGGTACTCGGTCGCCCGGTGACTCCGCTTGAAGAGGGTATTCGTCAGATTCTGGCTTAATGCGGTTCACTTAGCGTGAGCAAGATGGCGAGAACCATGTGGTATAAATATTGTATATAAAAGCCTAACATACGACATTAAGGCTCTTATGGCATCTCTATGCTCAAGACTTGAACGTATCATTTAAAATGGATATGGATATGGATATCCGTCGTATAGCGAACAGCCCATTTATAGGTATTCACGCTTGACGTTTATATCCAATCAATCGATATAAGCAAACCAAAAATTGCAAAGCAACCAAACAGTAAAGCCGCAATACCTGTCAGGACATTCTGATTGGTATTGCGGCTTTATTTGCTTTTTATAGTTAGTCGAGTGTTCGATTCATAATAATCGCTGAATCAATCATTAGATCATATACTACACGCTATCAGGTCACACGGCGGCGTTCACGGGACAGTCGAATGATCCATGCGACAATCGCCCATACAAGACTGACTGCCATGATCGGAAACATCAGCAGCAGCGGAATATCGATCATGGCACCAATTGGATCAGGCTGAGTCAGCCGAAATACCAGACCGGGCACGATAGCGACCAGAGCGAGCACGAACAGTATGCCTGTGCTAATCCAGGCGCGGCGCGAGAAGCGCATCGCTGATAAAATCAGCAGCAGTAATACGATCAGCTCGACTAACCAGATTAGACGAAACCACGGATCGGGAAATGCAGTAGACGGGTTAATCAGCCACATCATGCTTCTGCTCCTTCCGTTGGGATATCGGTGAAGTGCAAGCTTCCTATCCTAGATATGAAGCCATGTGCTGGAGTATCAAGTAAGCACGGTATCCTGTTATCGAATACGATGTTATTTCGGATACATCGTACGCTCCATTATGTTGAACGTTCAATGAACGTTCAACTTTTTTGGAATCAATCCTCAAAGGAGATGACGATCTTCCCTCTGGCATGGTGTGTTGCGCTCAGACGATGCGCTTCACGCAAGCCTTCCTCCGAGAACGGCAATGTTGTCCCTACAACCGCGTTCACTTTGCGTTCTTCCATCAGCTTTGCAAATTGCTGAAGCTGCTTGCCGTCTGGCTGTAGCCAGATCGACTTGGCTACGACGCGGTGCTGCTCAGCCAGCTTTTCATCCGGCTGCTCCAAAATGGAGATCAGTCGTCCACTGCCTTCCTTCAGCACTTTGAAGCTATCCGCTTGAATCTGTCCGCCCATTGTGTCGAACACAAGATCTACATCGGACAGCACATCGACAAAGGAGGTGGTTTTGTAATCGATCACTTCATCCGCACCAAGCTCCTTGAGGAAATCGGCATTTTTGCTGCTCGCGGTTGTGATCACATAGGCTCCGGCATTTTTGGCAAGCTGAATAGCGAGCGTACCGACACCACCTGCACCCGCGTGGATCAGCACCTTTTCTCCTTCTTTTAGCTGTCCATGATCAAACAGCGCCTGCCATGCAGTTAGCCCGGCAAGTGGCACGGATGCTGCTTCTTCAAAGCTAATACCCGGAGGCATCGGAGAGAGCAGATGATCGTCAATCGCGGTATATTCGGCATACGTACCGAAGCGCGTCGTATCCGGGCGGGCAAATACTTCGTCGCCGATCTTCCATTCGGTCACTTCATCGCCGACCTCTGTGATAACGCCAGCGGCATCCCAGCCGATAATGATCGGGAACTCCCAATCCATCATCCCTTTCAGATGACCTTCGCGCAGCTTCCAGTCAATCGGATTGATCGAGGTTGCTTTGAGCTTGATGACCACCTGCTTCGGACCGGGCTTCGGATTAGGAACTTCCTTCATTTGGAGCTGATTTTCATCGCCATATTGTTCGATTACGACTGCTTTCATCGATAATTCCTCCTTCGCGACGCCAGCAGGCGTCTTGTTTTATTCCATGTATGGATTGGTAGGTATTCATTATATTTTGCAAAATGGGGTATAGCTTACTTCTGTTAACTACATACCCATTCTGCTGCTCGGACACACAGTATTCCTTATTTTGATAATAGAGATGAGCCTGTCTATACGCTTCAAAGCATGGGTTCTTATCAACGAAAATGTGCATATTGTATATTCGAGAAATAACCGATAATAAAGCATAGCCTCTTATGAATACCGCTCCAGAGAGGGGCAAAATTTTAAAATAAATAGCTATGGATTGGGATTACAGCTTGATCGTTATTCGATCGTAAAGGAGTTCAGCTATGCATAAATTAACAATGAAGCGTAAGCCTGCAGCGTGGGCGCAGCCGCGTGCACTGGCAGGCGTACTTCTGAGCAGTATGCTGTTTATGAGTGCTGCCCCATCGGTATCGGCGCAGTCTTATCTGGTGCAATACACGGTATATCACCCATCGACGGGCACTCCGGCTGAGCTGGCGAGCGTTATGCTTAACCCGTCCGTTCCAGCGCTGGAGCAGACGAGTGCGGATATGCAATACAGTCTCGATTCCACAGACGGACGCAATGGCGTTTGGATCGATGCCAGTGATGGCGAAACACCCTTCACGCCATCACAGGGCTGGTTAACGCTACGATTACACGATGATCCGTCCAGTGCTTTTCGACTGGCCTATATGGATGTAAATTCCAGTGCCAGTGGAACATCGGTGCAGCAAGGAACAGATGGTAGTTCAGGGCAAGCAATGGATTCGGCGGCTACAGGTAATGGAGATAGCACAGCAAATACGGATAATAGTAGTAATGGTACGGGGAGTGGTAATCATAATGGAGCAAGTACGAGTAGCAATAGTTCCAGTACGCGTACGAGCACTGGAACAGTCAGCAAGGCTATAGCTAACAATTTATTACCAGACGGCAACGGATTATATACCGCTCAATCTACTGCACCGGGGCAACTGGCGCTTACACTCAATAAAGATGCAGTGCTACAACAGCTCTATTCGGCGCAGGATCGAATCGTACCGATTGTCATTCCAGATGGCTATACGATCGTTCACTGCATGATGAACGGAGATGTATTGCAGGCGCTATATGATGCGCAGGGTGGTATTACGATTCAGTCGGCACCTGGGGATTATACTTTGCCAATTCGAAACCTTGATCCCGCAGCCTTGTCTACTTTGCCAGGACAGCCTGCGTCGTTACAATCAGTCACACTTCAGATAGACATTACGCCTGTTACCGATGATACAGCTACTGCAATTCAGCAGGCAGCAACGAAGACCGGCATTGAAGTCATCGGAACCCCTGTGCAATTCATATTAAAGGGCGCTGCCGGACAACAGCCATCGCAAACGATTAACCCCGCGCTATTATTTCCAGCGGCCCCGGTCCAGCAGGGAAGTGATCCGACCAGCACTGGTAATGGAGCTAGCGCAGGTGCGCAAACAGCGGACACTCAAGGGACAGGTTCAGGCAACAGCACACGCCAGCTTATTTTGAATCCGTCAGACTCTGGTGGCGGGCGTGCATTTACAACTGCTGTGCGCTGGAATCCAGTGTTGAAGCAGATCATTCCAGTACCAACCATGAAAAAAGCGATGAGCTCGGGTGGAGCTATGGCGGCTATTGTACATGGTGCTGTACAGGATGGCATCTACGCACTGGTTCAGCATAGCCCGTCCTTCTCCGATGTCGCCAAGCATTGGAGCCGAAATGATGTGAATGATATGGCGTCACGTCTAATTGTGAATGGGGAAGATGGCAAGTTTGTACCGGATCGTGAAGTGACCCGCGCAGAATTCGCGGCCATGCTGGTGCGTGCGCTGGGACTGGCGGACGAGCAGAGTGACCATTTGCCACGAGATGTACAGCGTTCCGATTGGTACGCGGGCGTTGTAGGTACGGCGATTAATCATGGGCTGATCGAAGGCTATAACGATGGCAATTTCCGACCGAATCAGCCGATTACACGCGAAGAAGCAGCGATGATTATGAGTCATGCGATGAACTATACAGGACAATCAACTGCATTGACGGATAATGAGGTGCAGGGACAATTGAATCGCTTTAGCGATCGTAGCGAGGTGTCCAACTGGGCGAAAAAAGCAGTCGCTGCGACAGCCAAAAACTCTATCGTGGGCGGCGATCATGGACAGTTCACCCCACAAAGTCATGTGACCCGTGCGCAATCCGCGAGTATGATTCGTCGTTTGTTGCAGAAGGCGGGCTGGATTAATGGATAGCAGTGCAGGCGAATGAAAGCTTGCTTAGTAAGAGCTAGCGTGGGAGAATTTGCGACAGAAGCAGAAGCAGAAGCAGAAGCAGAAGCAGAAGCAGAAGCAGAAGCAGAAGCAGAAGCAGAAGCAGAAGCAGAAGCAGAAGCAGAAGCAGACTAAGACGGCCACAGGATCATCCTGTCGCCGTTTGTCCTATCTATTCGTTATTGCTGCTCGTTCATTCGCAATAGAAGTAACTATTCGTTCGCTCGCTTGTTCTTGCTATCTACTCGTCTCGGAACCGATCAACCGTGCACGATACGCCTCTGGCGTTACTCCGGTTTCTTCTTTGAACATCCGGCTAAAGTGCCCCGGTTGCTTAAATCCGGAAATGCGGCTAATTTCGCTGATCGGCAATTTTTGCTGGTATTGCAGCAGTAGCTTCGCCTGATTAATCCGCCGATGGTACAAATATTTGAAGATGGTCATGCCTGTCCATGATTTGAACAGCGAAGCGGCATAGGAGCGCGACAGATGCAGATGATCGGCAATCTGCTCCAGCGTAATATCGTCCATATAATGCTGTTCAATGTAATCCAGAATAGCATGTGCGTACTGCTCTCTGCCTTCCTGCATCAATGGCGGTTGCTCCTGTGCACAGCAGCTCGCCAGCAATGCCAGCATATCGCATAGCTTCATCATAAAGGTGAGCGGCACTTTGCCATCATCCCCAATCGGCAATCGATGAAGCTGCTCCAGCAGCACCTCCAGATCGCTGCGTTCCTGTAGACCGAGCGATAGCCGATAGCCACCGGACTGCTCAAAGGGTTCCAGTAGCGCATGCAGATGAGCGGGCTGTACATATCGCTCCACTAATGCCGGATCAAAATGCAGCGTGGAGCGAATATACGGATAACCCGGCTGTGGATGCGGACGATGCAATGTACGTCCATGCATAAGCAGTACATCGCCGGGACGTAGCTGATAAATATGCTCTCCCACAATATACGTGCAGATGCCCTCATGAAAATAATAGATCTCATAATGCAAATGAGAATGAAAGCCGTCGGCGGCAATCGATTGAAAGCTCTGATCCTGACGATACACATAGCTCACGGCATGCTCCATCCGCAAATTGTGCGGCATAGGACAGGCACCTCCTGATGATAACGTTTACAAGGTTGTGTCCATTTTAGCATGTGCGGATGGAGGATGGAGCAATTTTGAACGATTTATATGCAATTTTACATGGAATTAAATCTGGCGTAGATGAGGCGTAGCTGCTGGTGAAGCTACCTTATTGCCTTGCTGGAAGCCTGCCAGACCTTCCGGTCGATCCCACGCCTGCTGCTGAGCGATGAGACATAGCTCGGCTGCCTTGAAGGCATGCTCCTGCGTCATTGCCGTTTCTGTACGATTCAGCACATCGCGGATCAATTGTCCGAAGAATGGATAACCGATTTTGCCGGATACACCAAAATGATACTCCCCTTCGTGATTGACCAGATACACATGATCCTTCGCTGGATCGCGTGCAATATCGATATATTTGCGCAGCTCGATATAGCCGTCTGTGCCGAGAATGACCATACGTCCGTCACCCCATGTGCCCAGTCCATTCGGTGTGAACCAGTCCACTCGTACATAACCGGAGGAGCCGCTGGTGCCGGTCAGTGAGATTTCGCCAAAGTCCTCCAGCTCTGGATATTGTGGCTGATTGAAGTTGGCTACACGGCTATAGTTGATCGTCGCATCGTATGATCCGGTAAATGTCAGAAATTGCTCAATCTGATGACTGCCGATATCGCACAAAATGCCGCCGTACTGCTGGCGCCGGAAAAACCAGTCCGGACGGCGATGTGCCGCCAGTAAATGTGGCCCCGTACCCATCACCTGTACAACCTTGCCGATCGCGCCCTGATCGATTAGCTGTCCCGCATAGATCGCGCTCTCCACATGCAGCCGTTCGCTGTAATAGACCATGTATTTTTTGCCTGTTTGCGCGGTGACGGCGCGTGCTTCCTCCAATTGCTGTAGCGTCGTGAACGGTGCTTTATCGGTAAAATAATCTTTGCCTGCCTGCATCACACGCACGCCGAGCGGGCCACGTTCACTGGTGATGGCAGCCGCGGCAACAAGCTGCACCGAATCATCATTTAGCACCGCCTCCAGCGAAGGGGCGAGCTGAGCTTCCGGGTGCTTGCGCTGCAAAGCCTCGGCACGTTCAGGCACAGGGTCATAGATCCATTTAAAGGTGCCGCCTGCTTCTGCCAGCCCGGCACACATACCATAAATATGGCCGTGATCCAGCGCGACTGCTGCAAATACGAATTCACCGGGTGCACATACGATCTCTGTTTGATGCTGGCTCTCCGGTACATAAAACATGCCATCCTTGCTCATAACGACACATCCTTTTTCATAATGGAATCTTATTCATTCGCTAGTCGTCATTACATACAGCTTGCGTTATATCACATTGTTATTCCTGAGTGCATGGAGTCCGCGATATTCATCACATCAGTATTCGTCATTAATTATGAAGTTTGCGTCATCCAGCACATCGTCATTCATCGTTCCGTGGAGCTCGCGTCATCCAATCCCATTACTGTCCTCGTTACTTAAACGTACCGCTCAGATCGGCAGGCACATCTTCCGGTTCGACCGTAGTACCAGGCTTGTACACAGAGTGCTGGCGACGCTGCTCCAGCTCGTCGGTAAATTGCTGCTCATTCAGCGGCAGCTCTACCCAGCCATCCGTCCATGTGGACAATAGCATCGCATTGGACAGCGTCAGTCCATGAATGCCTTCTTCACCGGGTGATAACAGCGGCGTGCCATAGCGAATCGCATCAATCCAGTTGCGAATAATGCCCGGATGCCCCGTTTCTTCGCCTTCAACCGGAATCTCGCATTGCCAGCATTCCGGGCTACCGAATTTGCCGGTATAGCGGCTATTGAATTCTGGCTCAGATTCGCGCAGTCGCCAGAAGGTGAGCGCATCATTTTCGATAACGATTTTGCCACGGTCGCCGGTTAGTTCCAGACGATTCGTACCGGGTGCTTCGCCAGTAGTCGTAATAAAGACGGCACTTGCCCCGTTTGCATACTCCGCATAAGCCGTCACATCGTCCTCCACCTCGATATCGCGATAACGACCGAAGCGGCAAAAGGCACGGATGCGCTCCGGCATCATCCCCGTCGTCCATTGCAGCAGATCGAGCTGATGCGGACACTGGTTGATCAGTACCCCGCCGCCCTCACCTGCCCATGTTGCACGCCAGCCGCCGGAATCGTAATAGCTTTGCGGGCGATACCAGGTCGTAATGATCCAGTTGATCCGCCGTAGTTCACCCAGCTCGCCCGCTTGGATCAACTCGCGCAGCTTGCGATATACCGGATTGGTACGCTGATTATACATAATCGCAAACACGCTGCCTGGCGCCGCGGCAGCCGCAGCGTTCATATGCCGTACCTGAGCGGTGCTTACGCCAGCAGGCTTTTCCACAAGCACATGCAGACCATGCTGGAATGCGATCATCGCCTGTCTTGCATGATCATCATGCGGGGTGGCGAGAAGCACAGCGTCGATCGTACCGGATTGTATCATCTGCTCCGAGTCGTTCCAAAACGCGATATGTGGAGAGAGCTGCTCGGCTGTCCATTGTCGCATCGACTCACGAATATCACAGACGGCTGCCAGCTCAGCGCCCGGAATGGCGCCGGAAAGTAAGGTTTTGGCATGGGTGCTGCCCATATTGCCGATACCGATCACACCGACGCGAACGGTTGCAGGAGAAGCAGGCGTAGAAGAAGTATCTGTCAGATCAGGACTCATTATGAATTCGCCTCCAGTTTGGGTGACTGTATAAACGAACGGAATGTATCGGCAAATTGCTGTAACATCTCTGCACTTGCCCATTGTCCGCTAAAATCTTCAATACCGAGATAACCGTCATAGCCATTTTCCAGTAAAATGTTGATAATAGACTGCCACGGGACGATGCCCGTATGGAGCGGTGCCCACTGGCATTGCCATTGTCCATCGTGCTGTTGCCATGCCGCATTTTTGACGTGCACATGTGCCAGATACGGGCCTAGCAGCTCGATGCTCATGCGATAGTTTTCAAAGCCTTCATGCACCATATTGCCGGGATCATAGAGCACGCCCACATGCTGTGGATTCAAGCCATCAACAAGTCGCATCGCCGCTGATGCACTCGGTGCAATAGTGCCATGGTGCGTTTCAATCAGCGCCTTGATGCCATATGAGGCAGCCATATCCTCAATAGCGCTTAAGTATCGTACAGCTTCCTGTTGCAGCTCATCGATATGGCGCATGCCATCATACGTGGGCACGCCCACACGTATCATCGAGGCACCAAGCTGTTGTCCAGCGGCAAAGGCTTGCTGTGCCGCATCCAGATCGCCACATTTTAAATAAGGCACGAGTGCGATCGGTTGTACCTGCTGCTGCTTACATTGCTCCCGTAGCTGCAATAGATCGCCAGCATCGGTTCCGGGTGCAATCGAACAGCGATTATGCCGCCAGAATGAAGGTGCTTCGTCAGTTGCGTCAGCCGGAACCGCAGCATACCGCCACTCGATTCCATCAATGCCAGCGGTATGTGCTGCATCAATGAGCTGCTGAGGTGTAAGGTCTGGCGTACAGACCGTAAATACCGATAATCGAATCATATCGATTCATCTCCCTGAGTGAACATTTTCGGTGGAAACAAGGGCATTGTAGCATGCGGATCGACCTGCCGTGCATACCTGTAACACAACAGGCGAACGACAGATAAGTCGTAGTCCAAATGCCACAACCGTAGATAATTTCAAATTCAATGCATTTCGAGGGTAGCCCGTATGGAGCTGTATAGGTTACAGACTGTATCTAACAACCCCGGGTATCGTACAAGATGTATACTCAAAGCATATGTTGCGCCGCATACCCAAAACGGGTATTAATCGTGGAGAGACTGAGAGTTGCACCCAAATGAACTCGTACACGTATCATTTCAAATAAAGCATAGATCAGAGGAGGAGCTCCATATGACTGAAGCAACGATGAAAGCTGTAGGATTAACGCGTTATTTACCGATTGATCATCCGGATAGCCTGCAGGATGTAACGATCCCACTGCCGACTGCCACAGGCTACGATCTGCTCGTAAAAGTAGAGGCGATCTCAGTCAATCCGGTTGATACCAAGCTCCGTGCACCGAAGGACAAAGTTGAAGCAGAGCCGCGCATTCTCGGCTGGGATGTGGCAGGGGTCGTTGCAGCGGTAGGAGAGCAGGTCGAAGGCTTCCAGCCAGGTGATGAGGTGTATTACGCCGGGAGTGTGACACGTCCGGGAGGAAATAGCGAATACCATGTCGTAGACAGCCGAATCGCTGCGCATAAGCCGTCCAGCCTTGATTTTGCTGCCGCTGCTGCCTTACCGCTTACCGCACTAACAGCATGGGAAGGTATCCATGATCGACTCGGTGTGGCGCGTGATGAAGAAGCGAACGCAGGCAAAACGATTCTGATCATCAACGCCGCTGGTGGTGTTGGCTCGATTGCGACTCAGATTGCGCGTCATGCTGGACTGACCGTTATCGGTACGGCTTCACGTTCGGAGACAGAGGAATGGACGCTTGCCCACGGTGCACACCATGTGATCAATCATCGCGAGCCTTTGCTGCCACAATTGAAGGAGCTTGGGATCGGCGAAGTGGATTATATTTTCTGCTTAAATCAGACGGATGAGCACTGGAAGGGTATGGCAGAAGCGATTGCACCGCAGGGTCGTATCTGCTCAATTGTAGAGACATCGCAGCCTGTTGATCTGGGCTTGCTCAAGGATAAAAGTGCCTCCTTCTCATGGGAGTTTATGTTTACCCGTGCCAAATACGGTACACCGGATATGCAGGAGCAGCAGCATATTTTGCAGCAGGTAGCCAGGCTGGTGGATGACGGTGTGTTCCATAGCACAGAATCGGAGCGTCTATCACCAATTAACGCGGACAATCTGCGCGAGGCTCACCGTCAGCTCGAAGCGGGCAGTATGATCGGTAAGCTGGTGCTGGAAGGCTGGGAATAAGCGAAACAAAACAGAGCGCTAGGAACAGAATAGGAGTCGAAATGACGCCTGATATGACCAAAATAGCCATTATGATGGATGGAGGAGCAGCAGATGAACAAAAGTGAGCACCAGCTCAAGGCGGATATTCGGCGTCAGGCAGATCAGGCATTTGATCAGGAGATGGATGAGATTAACCGCCAGATGAAGGAGCGTGTGATGATCGCACTTGTCGGTGATGTGAATGCCGGCAAATCATCCACAATCAATCGCATTATCGGTGATGAAGTAGCTGGCGTAGGTGCGGAGCCGGGCGAGACAACCGAGATCAAGGAATATCCATATCGCGATAAAATTATTCTGATCGATACGCCCGGACTGAACGATGTGAACACAAGCAACTCGGCGCGTACACGGGATTATTATCGTCAAACGGATGTGGTGCTATTTTTCCTGAACGCCGCAGGCACGGTATTTTCCGAAGCGGAAAAACGCTCACTGGAAGCGCTGGAGAAGATCAACAATGACATTATCATCGTGCTCAATAAAATCGATGCTGCTGACGAGATTGATCGGCTTGTACGCCGTGTGCGACAGGAGACAGGCGACCGGTATGAGGTCATTCCCGTCTCGTCTCGTACAGGCACTAACATCGAGCAGCTCCGTTATTCCATTCTCGAGCTGCTCAAAAAAAAAAGTAAGGACATCGTCTTTGCCCGTACGATCAAGGAAAAATCCTCCATCGCCAACAAATGGATTATCGGCGCAGCGACCTCAGCCGGAGCCATCGGGGCTGCGCCGATACCTGGCGCGGATATTATCCCGCTGACTGCGATTCAGATCGGACTGCTGACCCGACTGGCTACACTGTATGAACGTCCGATCAGCCGCGAGACCGCGAAGGAGATCGTCATCGCCTCTATCGTGGGCAATCTTGGTAAAACGCTGTTCGCTCAGGTCGTCAAGCTATTCCCCGGCGCTGGCTCCGTTGCGGCGGCTGGCGTAGCTGGCTCGATCACACTGGCGCTTGGCTATTCGGTCAAATACGCATATGAGCGTGGCATCGACGTCACGCCAGACAGCATTAGCCGCCTGTATCGCAAATTCCGCAGCAAAACGGACAAGGGCAAGCTGCCGGAATGATCATACGGGGAACCATTAAAATACATGCAGCGGTCAAAGGAAGGAATGGAGCGGATTGAGAGCATTGCAGCGTGCGAGAGGACATGTCACCCGCTGGTTGCAGGAACGGCATTATATACAGGGCACGATCCTGCAGCATCGCTACCGGATTAGCGGTGCGCTGGGTAGTGGTAGTTATGGAGTCACGTATCGCTGTGAGGACATGAGCGACAATAACCGTCCCGTTGTGCTTAAACGGGTGCATCCGCTACGCGGCGGGGAGGAGCGCGCGCGTCTGATCTACGAGCGCGAATGCCAAACGATGCGTGAGCTGAAGCATCCGCAGATCCCTGCACTACTGGATCAGTTCCTGTACCGCGGACAACACTGTCTGGTTATGCAGTATATGGAGGGGCGCAGCATCGGAGAGCTGTTGTTCGAGCAGCAGGCAGTATTCACGGAATATGAATCGATCCAGCTCATGCTGAAGCTGCTGGAGTTGATCGAACTTATGCACGGGAAGAATATGGTGCACCGCGATATTAGCCTGTCCAATGTATTGCTGCATCAGGGGCAGGTGCAGCTCATCGACTTTGGCCTGACCTGGCATCAACATGAGCCACGAGAGCTAGTACAGCAACTGGATGAACTTGTGAGCGGAGACGAACAGGAAAAGCTGATCCGCCGCTCGCTGAGTGTTAGCAGTGACTTTTACGGTATGGGGCATTTGCTGCTCTATTTGTTATATAGCAGCTATGACGAAGCCAGCTCCGAACCGAGCCAGCAACCGGAAATAGCGCAGCGTGCAACGCACAATTCGATCCCGAAGTCTACCAATGAACCCGCTCTCGCTCCAGGCTGGGAACGTGAACTAAAGCTGCACCCCAATACTCGTATCATGCTGCGCCGAATGCTGCAAGCCGACGCGCCCTATACCGATGCTGCCGAGGTCAGGCAAGCGTTGGAGCATATTTCAAATTCGATTCAGCCTATCAATCAACCAGAATCATACAAAAAATAGCCGCTCTCTTATTAAAAGAAAGCGGCTGTTTGCTATGCTCAATCACAAATAAGGATAATACCTTGATCCTAAAAGGGAATATATATTTACATCATACGTTGTCGTCCGAAGTTAGTTTACCTATTTCTACATAACGGGCTCGCTATCAAGCGAATCGATATCCGTTAACTGCTGCTATACGAGCTTCCCTTACGATGACGCTTATAATGACCATGCCCGTACTGATTATGAGAGTACCCTTTATGCCCGCGATAACGATCACTGCTGCTATACGACCGATGACGATGCTGTCCATGCGACTTCGATTTCATAACCTGCTTAATGATACTTTTAATCAAACCCATAATAAGTAGCCTCCTTAGCTAATCTTATGATGTATATACGCTAGACCAGCAGCATGGTTCCTTAAAATTTAAGGGATAGCCAAAAAGGTGAGGCACATGCGTTTAATTAACCAGCAGCAATGTAAAGCGATCACTTTGACAGCAATTATCGTTCTTTATATGGAAAAGCATGGGCTATCACAACAAAGAATGCAGCTCGCTTTCACAAAAAAATTCAATAATTTACTAAAAATAATGATTCAATTGTCGAAATTTGTGATATATAATCACGAAGTACTATTAAATTGTGTGCAATAAGACCTATATATCGCGTTAAAAGTCCTATTCGACATCGCGGCTTCATTTGCCAGTGATGATACCAAGCTAACAATGCGATGGATAGTCGCCTGATCACACTATGCAGTCAGCCTGATTTTCCAAAAATCAGATGAAATAGTAACGGATAAAATTTATGTAAACACAGGGAGACAAGACATTCATGAATCGACTTAAACAATGGTCCGGTAGCCTTTTTGCTCGCATTCTCGGTATTGCTGCGGTATGTATTATCGTACCGATGCTGATTGCGATGATGATCGTGGGCTACAAAGTCAGTCAATCGTACGAACAGTCGACGATGAAATCGCTGAACAGTATCGTGTCGGAAAAGGTAAAAGAACTAAGTATTATTACAGAAGGACAGCAATCTGCAGCAGACGCGATGGTAGAAGACCCGTATGTGGTTGATTATTTTGCTAATCTCGATGCGAGCGGAACGACGAATCAGACACAATACGATCGTATTGAAGATAATATTGCAGACAAGCTGAAGGAAGCGGATGGACTGTATGAGAACATCTTCTTCACCCATGCAGGCAAAATCTACATGGACGGCATTGGCGGCAAATCGCTGAATCATGTGCTGAAAGCAGATACCGATCCGTGGTATCCGGATGTACAGAAGAAGCCGGGTCCATTTATTAGTGATATTATGACCTCTCCTGTAAGCGGTGAGGCGGTCATTGTTATTGGTGATGTTATCGGTGGCAATCTGGATACTGAAGTGGCACGCAATAATACAAGTGGTGACCCGGACATATTCGGTATGCCACTTAATGTGAATACGCTACTTAAAGAAGTTGTACAGCACAATACAAACGATATGCTGAACACCGTCGTACTGAATCGCTCTGGTGAAGTGGTCGCTTCCTCCGATGCAGCGCAGATTATGAAGGTGAACTTTGCCAAGGTAGATACAGAAGGTATGTACCAAAAGATGCAAAATGCGGATTCCGGTAGTGGCTTCGTCACACTGAACGGTGTACGCTATATGGCTTCTTTTCAAAAAGATACTGTGCTTGGATTAAATGTAGTCACCATGCAGCCTGTGAGCGTATATATGGATCAGGTGCAAAGCATGATTCGCTTGCTGGTGCTCATTACCGTCATTAGCTTGATTGTGGCGCTGATCATTCTGTTCCTGATCGTGCGTAACATTATTCGTCCGGTACGCCTTGCTTCCGCACATCTGGAGCAGATGGCAAAAGGCGACTACTCGAATGAATTGCCAGAGAAGTATCAGCGTGCGAACGGGGAGACCGGAAAGCTGATCCGTACACTGGCGAGCATGCAAGAAACGACGCGCGGCGCGATCCATAAAGTATTCGAAGAAGTGGACAATTTACGTGCGATCAATCATCGGACGACAGAGGCATTCCGTGAGACTGCCGAGCGCATCGAAAATGTATCGGCAACAACGCAAAACATGTCTGCCGGTATGGAGCAGACAGCAGCATCTGCACAGGAGATTAGCGCATCGACTCGTGAATTCGAGACCGCAATCGACACGATTGCTCAGGGTGCTCAGCAGGGTGCAGAGCATGCAGCGGCAATCAATGAACGTGCAGGCACATTGAAGCAGCGTTTGGAAGATTCGATTGCAGTGACAGGCAAGGCTTACTATCAGATCAAGGAAGGTCTGGATCAGGCACTGGAGCAGTCGCGTTCGGTGGAGATGATCAAGTCGCTCGGCGATTCGATTTTACAAATTACGAAGCAAACGAATCTGTTAGCACTGAACGCTTCGATTGAGGCAGCGCGCGCAGGTGAAGCGGGTAAAGGCTTCTCCGTTGTAGCCGGTGAGATTCGTGTACTGGCAGATGCTTCTCGCGAGACGGTAAGTCAGATTCAAGAAATTGCCAATGAAGTGGTTGAATCGGTTAGCAGCTTACAGGAATACAGTTCACGTCTGATGGGCCTGTTAACAGGCGAAATTGCGGCGGACTATGAGATGATGAGACAGACAAGCACAAATTACATCAACGATGCGAGCGATATCGATAAAATGGTTAGCGAATTCAGCGCAACAAGTCAGCAGCTCAGTGCTTCTGTACAAAATCTGGCACAGGCGATTCATGAGATTGCCCTTTCCAATAATGAATCTGCCGACAATACGGAAGAGATCGCCGAAGAAGCACAGCGCATTATGGATCGGGCAACCGAATTGACAGGTGAAGTGCGCAAAACGAACGATAGTGCGGAGCGCCTGAGTGCACTTGTTAGCCAGTTTAAATTTTAATAGAGCTAGCTGTAGCCGGTGAACGAGTGGATATCGATTGGCGTGTTCGCTGATGCCATGCTACCTATGCGCAGCGCATGATGTATCTATAACGGTTCACCTCGGATCAGCACTTCGGACGTCTCATGCTATGCCCAGCACATGATATATCTACAGTTCAGACTCTATTCATCGAGCTGAGATATTCATGAATGTCTATGATTCCATCGATATCTCGAAGTAAACGATCAATGTGGATGACGGATGGACGTTCCTGTCCAGTGCTCCAATAAAGGACCGTATTCTCCGAATACTGGATCGGTATCCGGCACCGGAACGTGAGGAATCTCCTTTAGTGCCTGATCATGTTCACCAGGCTCTCCTGTGCGCACATTGTAGGACATGCCTTGCGGATAAGCGCCGACGATGCGAAAATCAGCACTCGCCTCCAGACGGCGGTGTCCGGTGCCTGCGGGTAGCACCACCACATCACCTGCGCGCATCGTTACCGTTTCGCCCTGTTCACCGCCAAGACGCAGTGTAACTTCGCCACTAATGACGCCCAGCACCTCATGCGCATTACTGTGATAATGATGGTAATCAAATACACCATTTGTCCAGCTATTGAGCCAGCCATTCCGGTTGAACACATCCTCCATTGCATCAGGAGAAGCTGGAAAGGCGCCTGTATAGATGATTACTGGTAGTGTAGGATGATTCGGTATCGTGCCGTCATCGGCAAATAGCCGGGTATGGATGGAGCAGGATGGTGATGGTTTCATCATAATTCCTCCTTCAAGAGAGCTTAATAGTCATTATGTATACGATAACCCGTGTCGCGTAAGTGAATCATCATCAGCTTACTGAATAGCAGTATACAAAGGACAGCCGTTTAGTGGCTGTCCTTTTGCTGTTGGGATTGGGCGCGTAGCAGTCGATTTACCGTTTCATGGCATGAGCAGATCAACTGCCCGATCTCATGTTGAGTCAATAGATTGGTGATTAGAATATGATGCAGATCGTTAGAAATCAGCCCAGCAGGTTCTCCAGTCGGTTTAGGGGACTGATTAGCAAATGATACGGAATCCATTTCGCCGTGCACACTCATATTGACCAGCCATCGCTATGTGGATGCTTTCCATTCTGTTAGCTTAATAACATCAATATTACATGACAGAGCACCGCTATAACGTCCTGTAGAAACAATTTTCCAAATGCATAAAATAATGATGGACACTGCCTGAAGGCGGGCGTATACTGAGTTCAATTCAATTAGTAAAGGTCATTTACTAAAACATATTTTAAAGGAGATGCCATGTTAACACCTATCGGAAATCCACAGATGATTCGTAACTTCAACGAATATTTGATTTTGGAGCTGATCGTGAATGAGGATGGATTATCGCGTGCAGAGATTAGTCGTCGTACCGGACTGAGCAAGCCGACGGTATCTTCAGCGGTACATAATTTGCTCTTCCATCGGCTGGTGGTTGAGACAGGGCCGGATACGAATCAGCAAGGTCGCAAAGGACAGGTATTGGAATTCAATCCGCAAGTGTTTCATATTTTTCTGCTGGATATTAATGCGGGGGGTATTCAGACAGGTATGACCGATCTGTCAGGCAAAGTACGCAACACCGGATACATCGCATGGGTAGAGCTTGAGGATGAGCAGGATGCAGAAGAAGCTTTGCAGCGGCGCTTGACGGCTATCGTTACTCAGCATGCTCCTGCTGATGGCCCGATCCGATTTGTCAGCGCCGGGATTCCCGCTGTTGTCGATCCGCATACCGGCTATGTGCAGACGCTGCTGCCCCAACTGGAACGATACGGCAAGCTTTTATCCGCACCGGCGCTTCGTCAATTGCTGGGGGCTGAGGTGCTGCTGGACAATGATGTGAATCTGGCGGCTGTGGCGGAGCAGGAATACGGAGATGGTGAAGGCGCCGCAAGCTTTATCTATATTTCACTCGGTGAAGGTGTAGGTACAGGTATCGTTATTCAAGGGCAGGTTTATCGTGGTCTTGCCGGAGCTGCTGGAGAATGGGGTCAGGCTGCCCTTCGTCAAATAGACGCTGGTACAGGAGAGACAGGTTATAAGCGTTTGGAGCAGTATATCGGTAATGAAGGCTTGCGTGAACTGCTGCATGAAGCTGTGCAGCATGCAAATGCTATGCAGCAGCTAGACGCTGCTGCTATAAAGCCAATCGATACGGGCGAAGCAGCAACATGGACGGTAACGCAATTGCTGAAGCAGGCGAAAGACGGGCATCCGCTGGCTGTACAGATTATGGAGCGTTATGCGGAGCGTTTGATTTTACCGCTGGCACAGATGGCGTCCTTGCTTGCACCGGAGCGGATTGTGCTTGGCGGGCAGATTGCACAGGTGGCAGAGGCATTTTTACCGATGGTGCAGCGGGAATTGCCAGCGCTTGTACCGGTGATGCCAGAGCTTAGCGCCTCCAAACTGGAGGAGAGTCACGAGGGTGCGATCATGTGCGGCGCAGCATGGGCTGGCGTGCAGCGCTCATTCCGTTATATTCGGGAGGAAATGCTGGTGATTGGCGGCAAGGAATGGGTCCAACAAGATCAAGGAGGAGTATGACGATGAAGCAATCGACAGCACAATCGGTATCCGGCATATCCGGTACTGGTTATACAGCAGGCATCGATATTGGCGGTACAAAGACGTTGATTTTAATTACGGATAACAGTGGGCGTATTGTCGTACGCAGTAAGAAGCCAACAGTACAGGCAGAGCAGGCAGAAGCATTTATCGAGGGCGTTTTTCAACATCTGGATGAGGTGCTACAAGAGGAGGAATTGCTTCGTCATGGCCTTACAGGCATCGGCATTGGATTTCCGGGGGCTGTTAATCCGCAGACTGGCATGATTCATCATGTGCCTGCATTGCCGCTCGACGGAGCGAATCTGTTGGAGCTCATTCGACCGTATTATAGCGGCCCATTATATCTGGATAATGATGTGAATATCGCTGCGCTTGGCGAATGCTGGCAGGGCGCTGGTGCGGGCAGTACGCAGATGGTCATGGTGACGGTCGGTACTGGCATTGGCGGTGCCATGATTCTGAACGGCGAGTTACACCGGGGAGCAGGCTATACCGCCGGGGAAATTTCCTATTTTGTCGTGGATCATCGACCGGAGGAAACGAGCGGTTCGGTGAGCAGTCTGGAATTCGGACGCTATGAGTCACTCGCATCCGGTACAGGCATCGGCGAGCATGCGCGTCGCTGGCTGCGTCAGCGCGAAGGACAGGCTGGCGAGCACATTATTGCTCAAGCTGGCGGTCTGGAGCAGGTGCAAGCCATACATGTATTGCAGCTAGCAGCCGCAGGGGATGCGGATGCACAGACGATCATGCAGGAGCCTATCGGTTATATGGCAGCAGGACTGGCTAATATTGTATCGCTGCTCAATCCTGAGCGCATCGTCGTGGGCGGCGGCGTATCGGAATCCGGCTACTATATGAGCGAGCTGACGCGGCGTGTCCAGCAATTTACACCGATCGAAGCACAGCTCGTTCCAGCGCTGCTGGGCAATGAAGCGGGAGCACTTGGTGCTGTGTATGGCGTGTTGCAAACGTTGCGTACGCCCGCTGAACGCTAGATCCATTATCGATCTGCATGTTACACCATAGAACACTACTCCATGACCATACTGTATAACCGGAGCCGTCATACCGGCATCTGGTCGATCATCATAAGATCAATGGCATATTTAGAACGATAGGGCAAAGAAGCGGACACCTTATATAGTCTGCCACCCTGTCTTCTGAATGTGACCAATAGAGAAAAGCTGCTGCCATGAAGCAGACAGCGCGAGAGTTGGATAACGGGTAGAGAAGGAGCAAATGGAATGGGTTCATTATTTGGTGAAAAGGCAAGGCTCAAGCGAGAAGCTATGTCTGCTACAGTCGTCGATCGCGAGGCACAGCAGACCCTGCTGCGTATTCGTAGCTTTTATTTGCTGGCTGGACTGGCTGGCGGCATGTTCAATCCATACATGTCCACGATGCTGGTGCATGGCGGCTTAGGCAGTACACAGGTCGGCTTATTAATGTCGATCGGTACGTTTATTTCGATCTTGATTCAGCCGTTCTGGGGCATGGTCGTCGATCGTTTTCAGCAGATGCGCCTGGTCTTGATGCTCAGTGTGGCTGTGCCTGCGTTATTGTCGGTGTTTTATCAGAGTCCGTATTTTATCGTATTGACGATCATTTATACGATCTCGATGGTATTTACTGCAACACAGGCACCGATGGCGGATTCCTATGCACTGGTCACTGCGCAGAAGGCGCACACGACGTATGGTGCGATTCGTTTTCTCGGTAGCCTGGGTACGGCAGCAGGCAGTTATTTTGGTGGACTGTATGTGAGTCGGATCGATGTGTCCTTGATCTGGATTCCTTTTCTGGTGTTCAATCTGCTCGCAGCGGTATTAACGCTAACGTTACCGAGCCGTTCAGATGAGAGTCGTGTGCTTCAGCAATCGCTATCGACAAGTGTTCGCAGCCTGCTGGGGAATCGTCTGTTCCTGTGCTTTCTCGGTGGCTGTCTGCTGGTCAATCAGACATTGACTGCCTTTAACTCGTATTTTGTACTGTCCTTTGAAGAAGCAGGCGGTACGCTGGAGATGGCAGGGGTCGGGTTATTTATCGCTTCGGCAGCGAATATTCCTGCCATGCTGATTGCCGCGCGTGTAATTGCACGCTATGGTCATGAACGGATGCTGTTAATTGCTGCCTTTGCTTATATTTTGCGCTGGGGAATTCAGTATGTCTTTCCGGTGCCGTGGGTTATGATCGCTGTGCAGTTGCTGCACGGACTTTCGTTTGGATTTTTCTATATTTCGGCGGTGGAATATGTCTCTCGGATTGCGACCCGGCATATGCAGGCGACTGCCCAAAGCATTTTCAATATGGTATTTGTCGGTCTGGCTGGCATTGCGGGCAATCTGCTCAATGGCTATTTGCTGGAAGCAGGCGGACCAGCAGCGATGAACCTGTCCTGTATCATTAGTGCGGTGCTGGGTGCTATATTGCTAGCATATGTGGCAAGTCGCAGTCGGGCGCATACACCAGCGATCGGTTGAAAATGAAGCGGATATAGAAGTGGGAATGATAATGACTCAAGTTTCCAGCTACAGACTGAATCGATCTGTAACTTTATCCTATACGCACAGCAAAGCCAGTCTGTTCTTATGCAGACTGGCTTTAAGTGTAAGCTTATTTGGCTCGTTGCCATTGTGTTAAAGTTGAAGTGTATCGCCTGGATGTAGCACCCTACCGACTTCAGGCTGAAGTAGCTTTGCAAAAGTATAGGGATCCTGATTCAAGAAGGGGAACGTATTGTAATGAATTGGCACAACAGCTTTAGCTTTAAGCCATTCGGCAGCAAGAGCAGCATCCTGAGGCCCCATTGTATGACGATCACCGATTGGAAGGAATGCCAGATCAATCTTATTCAGCTCGCCAATCAGTTTCATATCAGAAAATAGACCTGTATCGCCAGCATGATAGATCGTTTTATTTTCGGCAGTAAACAGAATACCTGTGGGCATACCAGTATAAATAATCGTCTGTGTAGCGTGATCTACATAGCTGGAACTGTGAAATGCCTGTGTCAATTTGACTCGACCAAAATCGAACCAGCTTGCTCCTCCAATGCTCATTGCATGAGTATTTACTCCTTGCCAACTGAGCCAATCCGACAACTCGGCAGAAGCAATGACAAGTGATTCATTACGTTTGGCAATCTCAATCGTATCGCCTACATGATCACCATGACCATGTGTCAACAGGATGACGTCGGTCTTCACATCGGCGGCTTTAATATTCGCTACCGGATTACCTGTTATAAATGGATCGATAAATATTGTTGTGCCTCTTGTCTCAATCTGTACAACAGAATGACCATGATATGTGACTTTCATAGAGATATCCTCCTTTCTAAAAGCAGATGATAAATATAAAGAACGTTCAAAAGGTCTGGGCCAACTGGCGTGCTACTTCTATAGCTTTTTGTTTAATTTCAGAAGCGTTTGCCGGTGTGTAAGAGATGCCTTCAATCAAGATATTTTCTACATCATGCACGCCTATAAAGCTAAGCACACTTTTCAAATGGCGATTGCCATGCTCCATATGCTGCATCGGACCTTCGGCATAAATACCGCCGCTAGCTTGAATATGCAAAGCTTTTTTGTTTTGCAGTAGACCGATCGGGCCGTTTTCGGTATATTTGAACGTTTTTCCGCGCATGCAGATGGCATCAATATAGGTTTTCATGACTGGAGGATAGGAGAAATTCCACATTGGATTCACGAAGACGTATTTATCTGCCTTCATGAATTCGCCAAGCACCTGTCCAAGCCGCATGATTTTGTCTTGCTGGGATAGGGAGAGTTCATGAGCAGGAACGCCTTGTCCAAGTTTACTCCATGCCTCCAGCACCTCAGCATCAATATTCGGAATATCCAATTCATAAAGGCTTAGGTGCTTAATCTCGTCTTCTGGATGTGTTTTTTTGTAGGCCTGAACGAATTGTTCGCCTACAGCAAGACTGTATGAGGAAGAAGCTTCCCCTGGGTGTGCAGTAATATACAGCAATGTAGTCATGATTTAACATCCTCTCTTATCATTATCCATATAAAATATATAGCTAGTTTGGTGCTAATACATGTATTGGTGCGTTAGTGAGTTCATTCGATCTAGCAGGCTAAGTCCGAATTACAGTGCGAACTGAGCAACACCATTACCATACGACCAATTATCACGGGTAACCTCGATCAGATTGACGAAAATATCCTCTTTATGCAGTTGAAGTTGCTGATGCAATTGCTCTGCCAGTGCCTCGTAAAATTGCTTTTTAATCTCGGTTGGACGTCCTGCATTGAGTGTAATCTGGATGATTAGCAGATCATCAGTACGCTCAATATCCAGATAGCTCGAATCATAGTGGAATTGATCGGCTTCATATTCATCCACTATCACAAAACGGTCATTAGCAGGTACATTGAGCTTGTCGACGATCATATCAGCAATAAGTGATTTGAGTTGCTCCTTCGTATGGGTATGACGACCTTTGAGCATGGCGATTCTGGTCAATGGCATAATAATATGCACTCCTTTATATGGAATTTGAATATCATAGGCTCATCTTATCCGTTAAAATAATAAAAACGAATGTAGGTAAGTTCGTGTTTGTTCGTTTAGGCAAAAATGTTTGTATAGGAGTACAGATGAACATCTGCTCCTAAATTTTAAATATCGGGTGGTACAAGGATGAAAGAACAGATAGAAAAGGAATGGCCAGCCGACATGATTAAAAAGCTACGTACGCGTCCTTCTGCTCATCAGTTCCAACAGAAAATGCGTCAGATTGATCTCGCAAAGCAGGTAGGCGTAGATCCGCGAACGGTCCAGCAGTGGGAAAATGGAGAGCGTACACCGGGCATTAGTAGCTTGAAGCGGCTGATTCAGGTATTTTTACAAGCAGGCAAATTGGTAGTGGATGCAGAGATGCAGGAAGCGAAGGCATTATGGGATGCAATAAAGCAACTAGCAGAAGCACGTTCCTTAACCGGACGGGAATTTGCAGTCTTTGATGAGATATGGTTTGCTCAGATGCTGGAAGACTACAAACATATGGATGTGCCTTCGAACACAGGATCGCTGAAAGATATGGAGTTAGCGTTAAATGAGCCATCGGTGCATACGATATGTAGCCCTTCTGTTCGACCAGCAGGCAACTTACCCGAACAAGCGGCATTATTCATTGGGCGGAACTTACAGATTCAGGACATACAAATGATGCTAGAAAAAGGGCAGGTCGTATCCATCATCGGTTCAGGGGGAATCGGCAAAACGGCAGTTGCTCTTCATACTGCGCATCAGGTTCGAGATAAGTATCCAGACGGAGTATGGCTACTTGAATTGGCGACATTACAAGATGCTCATTTGCTTAATCATTATGTACTGTCTGTACTTGGTTTACAGCATCAGCCAGAACGATCAGAATTAGAGATTGTGCTCCAGTATATTCGAGAGAAGCGAGCATTGTTTATTTTGGATAATTGTGAGCATTTGATTGATGCAGGAGCGAATTTAATTGAGAAATTGATCGCTATAAACCCGCATCTGCATTTGATCGTCACAAGTCGTGAATCACTGAATATCGCTACTGAGCAGGTGTACCGTTTACCACCGCTTACAACACCTGAAATCGATGATATATCCAGTTATACTGACGAAATAGCCATGTCCGAATCAGTACAACTATTTTTAGCGCGGTTACAGGCGCTTCGTCCAAAGCATCATCGCACATCGAAGGATATACGCGAGATTGAAAACATTTGTCGTCGTCTGGAAGGGATTCCACTGGCTATTGAACTGGCAGCGGCGAGATTAAATATTTTATCAATTGACCAGATTGCTGAGCGGCTGACGCATTTGTTGACCTTTTTAAAGGGAGGGCAGCGAACAGCAGCTCCACGCCAGCAGACGCTTAAGGCGACGATCGATTGGAGCTACTCGCTGCTCGAACCTAAAGAGCAGCAGCTATTGCAGCGTTTAAGCGTATTTGCGCGTAGCTTTACATTGGATGCGGTAGAGGCAATCTGTACACGCGATAAGGCAGAAGAACATGATGAGAATGTAATTTATCAGGAGGAAATTCTTGATCTGTTATCCAGTCTCGTGAACAAGTCGCTTGTTATGATGGAATATCAGCATGAAGCCGGAACTGTTCGTTATGCTATGTTGGAAACCATACGGGAGTACGCGCACCATCAGCTTCATCATGCAGCCTCAACAGTCTATATTCAATATATGTATATCGCGCATGCGAATTATTACGATACATTGATCAAACAACTGTCATTCATCTTTCGAACGAGCCAGCGAGATCAGTGTCTACAGCAGACTCGCCTGGAATATAGTAATTTGAGTATGGCTATGCAGCGAGCACATCAAGGCACTTTGAGCCGGGATAGGGGGATACGCATCGCTTCATCACTCTACTGGTTCTGGCTACATGAAGGTATGGGGATTGAAGGTTTATTATGGCTGGATCGCTGTTTGGGAGATGGCAGTCATCTGGAAACGTATGATCGGGAAGTGCTAACCACCGCTTATCACGGGCGGGCAGTAATTCAATTTGTATTAGCTCGCTTGCCAGAAGCCTATCAATCTGTGCAGCAAAGCATTATCATGGCTCGCCGCGATCATTATAACGCCTTGCTATCGGCTTCATTGCGGTTACTGTCCTTTATTTGTATGCATCATCATGAATTGGATCAAGCGGTCATATATGCGGAGGAAAGTATATATATTGCCCGTCAGCATGAAGATATATGGAATCTAGCAAGTTCGCTCAATGCGTTGGGACGTATGAAGCAGATGCGAGGAGAAGCAGAACAGAGTGCCATTTTGTTAAAAGAAAGCATTCAATATTTTGAACAAGCAGACGATCGCTGGGAGCTATCTGGACCTTATGAAAGCCTTGGATATGCAGCTCTACAAGCTGGGCAGCTTCAGGAATCGATCGATTATTTCAAAAAGAGTATCTCGATTAGTCAGATTTATAAAGGCACATGGGTATTGATGCGTAGTTTGGAAGGGATGATTGCTGCCCTATATTCCATTGGAAGATATCGAGAGTCAGCGATTTTAATCCATGTGGCTCATCGATATTATCAGCAGGAGCAAAATATGGGTAAACAGACAGATAAAATGGACACGGAGCAAATTCACATGGAAGTGAATAAAAAGCTTTCTAAAGAGGATCGCCGCGAGATCAGGTTGCTAGCAGACAACTTATCCAGAGAACGTTTGATAGCATATTGTTTGGAGCTGTAACACTCCATTTTATCCCATAAAAAGTCGATAATGTATGGCAAGCACCTTTTCAAGAAAGTTTATAAGCAAATTTGTGTAAATCACTCTACAGAATACGCAGAAAAGTATAGAATAAAAAAGAAGTGGTACTTTTCTGCGTCACATTTAATAGCACCATAAAAATAAGAATCCTATCGAAAAATGGATAAAGAGTACATGTATAGAAAGAAACCTACCGTGCATTTAACGTACCTGTTGAAATAGATGGACAGAGTATGCTGGGGAAGGGGGAAGTCCATTGTTGTCAAAAAACTGGTATCGACGGTTGCTGTTATCGTATTTCCCAATTTTCCTACTGACGATCTCGATGCTCATTTTCCTGTCATTTATCGTCATCAATGAGATTTCCAAAAAAGAAACGGCTCGTGCGGATCGCATCTCAACCAGCTATATGATCGATACGATGGAGCGTTCGGTGCAGGAGATTGAGATGGATGTATTGCGTGATGTGGAAACGTCGCCTTTATACGATGAATTTCTGTCAGAGCAAAATACAGGTAATACGGGCGTTACGTATCAGGTTGTGGAGCATTTACGGCAGTTAATGGACAACAATGATTTGCTGGAATCGGTGTATGTGTATCGCGATTCAGATCACAGTGTATTAACCGTACAGGGATTGCAGCCGTTGACTGGCTTTCGCGATAAGGCATTTATCGAGCGTGCATTAAAGGAGCCGGAGCAGCAGGGCTGGTCGACTGCACGTCCTTTTGCCGAGATGGGCGGGGATGACCAGCGTCGGGTGATTAGTATGCATAAGCGGTTGCCGCTTCCTTTTGGCGATCAGGGCATGATCGTTATTAATGTGAGTGTGTATGGCATGCAGCAGCTAGCTGCATCGATGGTGAATAGCCAGGTGTCATTCCTGAATATTACCGATGCGGCAGGTCAGCAGATTTATCCGCCTGCGATGACGGAGGAGGATACATTTGAGCATGATCAGCCATTAACCGTGCTGCATTCACAGCGTCTCGGCTGGACGATGGAAAGCGGCTTGCGCGCCGGGCAGCTATTTGCCTGGGTTTCAGTCATTTCCTACATCTGGGTGCTGATTGGTGTACTCGTTGTACTCGCGTCGATCGCCTATATTATCTATATTACACGTAAAAATTATAAGCCGATTCAGGTGATGATGCAGCGCATCGAATCACTACAGCTATCCGCTCATGATTCGCCACGTAAGGATGAAATGACGCTGATTGATCAGGCGCTGGAGAGCTTAATCGAGCAAACGGTCGATTATGAGCGCCAGCATCACGAGAACCTGCTTATTCATCGGCGTCGTCTGTTTATGAACTGGATTGAAGGCGAACCGCCTGAGCAATTACCGCAGGAGCTGGAGCGATTGCGAATTTTTCCAGAGCTGAGCGGTCGAACGGGAGTGGATGAAGCGCTCACGTATACGTGTATTGTGGCGGAGATTCAGGATTATAACGCGTTTCGCGAAAAGGGTAATTCGCAGGAGCATAATACGCTCAAGCTGGCGCTGACCAATGTATTTCAGGAGCTGGCACAGCAGGATGGTGTGTATGGCTGGTCAGAATGGATTAGTGCACGCCGTGCAGGCATCATTATTGCAGGCGAAGGCGATGAGCGTCAGTGGACGAGATTGTTATTTTCACTTGCCGCAGGCAGTAGAGAATGGGTCGAGCATAATCTGCATTTGCCGATGATCTTTGGTACAGGTGTAACGGTGAAGCAGGTATCTCAGCTACACCTTGCCTATGATACGGCTGTCGAGTCGATGAAATATTCGATGACACTGGGACGAGATGGGGTTGTTATGTACAGCGACCTGCCGGAAGGTGGCGAGCCAGATAGCTATCGCTATTTACAATCAATCTCGGATTGGATCAAGGAATTCCGTCTGCGTCAGCCTGAATGGCGGGATCATCTGCAGCAGCTACTGGGACGGCTGGAGGAGGATGTACTGCGTGACGACAGTATCCGCTCGCTGGTGCTGTCGCTACTGCAAATGCTGAATCGTGAGCTGGAAGGCATGTCGGAACCACTGGATCGTCTGCTGGCAAGTGAGCAGGCAGAGGTCGTGATGGAGCAAATTGCTCATGCTGAGACGGTTGATGAGCTGCAGATCGCATTAATGCCTTATTTGGAACAGTTATATAGCACGTATGAAGAGGCGGGGGATTCAACGAATCAGCGTGCACTCATTGGCGATATGAAGGCCTATATGGAGGAGCATTTTGCTAATCCAGATCTGTCGCTGAATCATTTGAGCGAACGCTTCAATGTGACACCGAAATATGTCAGCCATCTGTTCAAAGCAGAGCTGGATGTAAAATTTATTGATTTGCTTGTGCAGCTTCGCTTGCAGCGTGCAGAAGAGTTGCTGTATTCGACCGATGATACGATTCAAAATATCGCCATTCAAGTCGGCTATGCGAACTCGATTACATTTGGACGTGTATTCAAACGTATCATTGGTGTAACACCTGGTGATTACCGCAAGCTCAAAATGAAGCCGGGCAGTCTGATTTCGCCACCGGGAGAGCAACGAAAATGAATGGATGGTCACTGACCAGAAGCTGATGAGGATGATAGCAAGTGTTGCTTTATGGTCAAAATAATACCGACGATTGTTGATCAATAATAGGTGAACTGTTGGTTAATTCGTGATATTGAATCCAATTATGCTGAGCAATTATACTGCAAATAAACCGAATTCTAGTGTTCAAAAGAAGCGTGTCCGATGTGACATGCTTCTTTCGTCATGTCGTAAAAAGCCTGCTGTTATGCGGTTTATAAGCAGTTGAAAATAGTTTATGCGGCGAATTTAGTTGATTACATCCTATGTAAGCGTTATCTTTGTTAGTTTATGGCAGGAATCAAGTTTATTGAGACTTTTAAAATGTGAATGCAATAATTGGGGCAACCCTAAATTGAACAACTGAAAATTGCGTTAGCCTGGAACAGTCATAACTCATGAGGGGAAAAGCCATTAAAAGGGGATGAAAAAATGAAAGCGTATTCAGGAAAGAAATGGATGAAGGGACTAACCGGAACGATGCTCGCGGTTATGCTCGCAGGCACTACCGTACTGGCAGGCTGTTCAAGTTCAGCAAATGATGCTGGAGCAACGACCGCAGATGGCAAATCAGTATTAAAAGTTGAAGTGTTCGATCGCGGTAACTCGCCGGCTGGTTCCACCATTACAAGTAACTACCTGACCAAGCTCGTTAACGAGCGCTTCGGTGCACCGAATAAAATCGATGTACAATACGTACCGATTCCCCGTTCGGAAGAGCTGCAAAAGCTGAACGTACTGATGGCAAGTGGTGGTGATGTACCGGATATCGTATTCACTTATGATCAGGGCACATTTAACCGTTACGCACAGCAAGGTGGTCTGACTGACCTGACCGATCTACTGAATCAGTATGGCCCGAACCTGAAAAAATTCCTCGGCGATGAGACACTGGCTTACGGACAAATCGAAGGCAAGCAATTCGCAATTCCCGGCAAACGCTCGGTACTTGGCAAATACGCTTCATATATTCGTCAGGACTGGCTCGATACATTGAAAATGCCAATGCCACAAACGACGGATGAACTATATACCACACTGAAAGCATTTAAAGAGAAAGACCCGGGTAAAGTGGGCAGCAGCTTAATTCCATTCGCGATGACCATTGAACCTGCACAGTACGAGCCGTTGATCTGGTCGTTTATCAAACAACCACTTACGGATGAACAAAAATATACAATGACACAAAAGCTCGGCTCACGTGACTATCCTGTATTGCTGCCAGGCTTCAAGGACGGTCTGAAATTCATGAATACGCTGTACAACGAAGGCATGATCAGCCGTGACTTCAGTCTGGATAAGGACAAAAAGCAGTTTGGGCAGGACATCCAAAACGGTAAAGTCGGCTTCTTCACTGAAGATGCAGGCAACCCGTACTACGCTGACGGCACCTACGAAAACCTGCAAAAGAACGTAAAAGGCGCTGTACTGACACCGACGGATGTGTTCACCAATAACGAAGGCAAGCATATCAAACCGCAATATGCTCCAAACGGTCTGTACATTATGATTCCAAAATCAAGCACAAAAGCGGTGGAAGCGATTAAATATTTGGATTGGATGGCATCCGGTAAAAACGTATTCGATATGCAAAACGGTGTAGAAGGCGAAAACTATACACTTAAGGATGGTTTGCCAGTCATTAAAGAAGATGCGCCTGCTGATGTGACGAACCGCATTTATAACTATGGTGATATGGTCATTATCGCTAACGGTAAAATTGTCGGCACAGAAGAGCAAAACAATGATGCTTACATCATGCAGATGCCAGAGAAATATCAGGCAGATATGCGAAAATCGGTTGAGATTTCCAACAGTGATACCTTCCCGCCGATCAACTTTAACAAACCGATCGAATCAGAAGCCAAATATGGCAGTGCGTTGCAGGATAAATTTGATCAGCTTGTTGTTAAAGCAGCGATGGTCGCACCGGATCAGTTCGACGCTACGTACGATTCCTTGCTGAAGGATTATATGAGCAGTGGCGGACAGGCGATTCTGGATGAGCGTACAAAAGCATTCCAGGAAGGTGCTTATACGAAGTAATTGTTGTCATGATGAAGCGATAGCTGTTGTATGTAGCCGCACTATATTATGTGACTCGTATATAACTTTATATGTTATTTATTAAATGTAGTGTGGTTACAAATCCCATCATATCATGCATTCTCAAGGCTATGTTTATACTCGGAAACAAGTTTATTGAGCCTTTTTATACTTGGATGCCATAATGGGGACATCCCAAACACGATACTATGACAGATAAATTAACTTATCAGGTCATTAAAGCTAAAGAGGGAGAAAAGTGAATAAAGGGGTTGGAAAGATGAAATTGGTTTCTGGTAAAACATGGTTCAAGAGCTGGTCGGGTATGATGCTGGCAACAGTACTCGCAGGTACGACTGTACTCGCTGGTTGCTCCAGTTCAAGTAGTGACGCTGGCGCAACAACTTCAGATGGCAAGTCGGTACTGAAGGTTGAAGTGTTTGACCGTGGTAATTCACCGGCAGGCTCGACGATCAGTGACAACTATATGACCAAGCTGGTTAATGAGCGTTTTGGTTCACCGAATAAAATCGATGTTCAATATGTACCAATCCCGCGTTCAGAAGAGCTGCAAAAGCTAAACGTACTGATGGCAAGCGGTGGTGATGTACCGGATATCGTATTCACATACGATCAAGGCACATTTAACCGTTACGCACAGCAAGGCGGTCTGACCGATCTGACTGATCTGCTGAATCAGTATGGTCCAAACCTGAAAAAATTCCTCGGTGAGGATACTCTCTCTTATGGACAAATCGAAGGCAAACAATACGCGATTCCGGGCAAACGCTCGGTACTTGGTAAATATGCTTCTTATATTCGTCAGGACTGGCTCGATGCATTGAAACTGCCAGTACCGCAAACAACAGACGAACTGTATACAACATTGAAAGCATTTAAAGAGAAAGACCCGGGTAAAGTAGGAAGCGGCTTGATTCCATTCGGTATGACGATCGCTCCGGCACAGTATGAGCCGCTACTGTGGTCGTTCGTTCAGCAGCCGCTAACGGATGAGCAGAAGTACACACTGACACAAAAGCTCGGTTCCAGCGACTATCCAACCTTGCTGCCAGGCTTCAAGGACGGTCTGAAGTTCATGAACAAGCTGTACAATGAAGGCTTGATCAGCCGTGACTTCGGTCTGGATGAAGACAAAAAGCAGCTATGGCAGGATGTGCAAAACGGTAAAGTCGGCTTCTACACAGAGGATGCAGGCGAGCTGTACTTCACGTACAACGGCACGTACAAAAATCTGCAAGCAAATGTGAAAAACGCGAAGCTGACGCCAGCAGATGTGTTTACGAACAATGAAGGCAAACATGCGAAGCCAGAATATGCTTCCAATGGTCTGTATATCATGATCCCAAAATCAAGCACGAAAGCGGTAGAGGCGATCAAATATCTGGACTGGATGGCATCCGGTAAAAACCTGTTTGATATGCAAAATGGTGTAGAGGGTGAAAACTACACACTCAAAAACGGTATACCTGTAGCTAAAGAGGATGCGTCCACAGAAGCGCAAAACCGTCTGTACAACTATGGTGATATGGCAATCATCGCCAATGGTAAAATTGTCGGCACAGAAGAGCAAAATAATGACGCTTATATTATGCAGGTGCCGGAAGAGTATCAGGCAGATATGCGTAAATCGGTCGAAATCTCCAATACCGATACGATCCCGCCGGTGAACTTCAACAAACCGATTGAAGCGGAAGCGAAATACGGTAGTGCTCTGCAGGATAAATATTCACAGTTGATCGTTAAAGCAACGATGGCTCCAACCGCACAATTCGATAGCACCTATGATGCTCTACTCAAAGATTATATGAGCAGCGGCGGACAGGCGATTCTCGACGAGCGCACCAAAGTATTCCAAGAGGGCGGCGCAAGCAAGTAACGTATTCACACACGATTGATTGGTAAGCATGGGAAGTCGCCTGGCTTAAGGGCGCAGGCGACTTCCTCCATTTATAAGCTGAAAGGGGAGTACGACAGTGAAGACGTCCACCTACCTGAGAAGATACTGGCAACTGTATTTCCTGCTCATTTTGCCGCTCGCTTACTTTGCCATTTTCAAATATGGACCGATGTACGGCGTACAGATTGCATTTAAAGATTTTAACTTTTTCCAGGGCATTAACGGCAGTGAATGGATTGGTTGGGATGGCTTTCGAGAGGTTTTTCAAAACCAGGATTTTTATCGTACTCTTCGCAATACACTGATGTTGAATATTCTGGACCTGATCGTTTCGTTCCCGGCACCGCTGATCCTTGCGATTATGCTGTATGAGGTCAAAGCGTTGTGGTTCAAGAAACTTTCGCAGACCATTCTCTATATTCCGCACTTTATCTCCTGGGTTATCATCGGGGGGATCGTGTATCAAGTGTTTGGCACGCAATCCGGTTTTATTAACAATCTGTGGGTATCGATGGGCTTCCAGCCGATTCCGTTCCTGACAGACCCGAACTACTGGTTGATCACGTATTTGCTGACCGGTGTATGGCAAAGCGCAGGCTGGGGAACGATCCTGTACCTCGCTGCACTGACTGGTATTAACAGAGAGCTGTATGAAGCGGCTGAAGTCGATGGGGCTACACGGATGCGTCGTATCTGGCATATTACATTGCCAGGACTGCGTCCAACGATCATTACGCTGCTTATTATCAATCTGGGTAACATGGTGACGATTGGATTCGAACGTCCATATGTTATCGGTAACGTTGCTGTTCAGGAATATTCCGATGTACTGAGTACATTCGTCTACCGGATCGGTTTGGAATCCGGACAGTATACGCTGGCGACCGTTGTTGGTCTGTTCCAGGCTGTTGTGGGACTTATTTTCGTACTGGGTGCGAACTTTGCAGCGAAGAAAACGACCGGGGAGGGGATTTTGTAATGGCAGAAGCAGCTCGCGTTAATGAAACGGACCGCATCAAGGTCAAGCCTAACGTCAGTCGTAGTGATCGTATGTTCGATATTGTAAATATGACGCTTATCGCTGTTTCGGTACTGATCTGTATTTTCCCTTTTATCCACGTACTCGCGATTTCGCTTAGCTCGTCGCGTCCCATTATGTCGGGTGAGGTTACGCTATTCCCGAAGGAGTTCACGATTGAGGCGTATGTGAAGGTGTTCAGTGATCCGTCGATGATTCGCTCGCTTGGCTTTACGGTCATGCTGACAGTGGTGTTTACTTTGTTCTGTATGGTGATGACGATTGCGGCAGCCTATCCGCTGTCCAAGTCGAATCTGAAAGGCCGCGGTTTCTTTATGGTCATCATCATCATCACGATGTTCTTCAGTGGTGGTATTATTCCAGAGTACATTCTGGTGCGTAACCTGCACCTGCTGGATACGATGTGGGCACTTATTTTGCCAGGCTTGATCAGTCCGTTTTATCTGATCATTATGATCTCGTTCTTCAAAGGGATACCGGACAGCCTGGAGGAAGCGGCAGAGATCGATGGAAGCAGTCATTTCCGCACATTGCTCCGCATTATTTTGCCACTGTCACTGCCGGTACTGGCAACGCTCAGTCTGTTCTATGCGGTTGGACGCTGGAACGGATTCATGGACACGCTCATGTACATTAATAGTCCAGAGCTGTATCCGCTACAATTGAAGCTGTATCAACTGATCCAGAACAATATGGCAACCGAGCTGATGCGTAATGAGGTTGCCGGTAGTTCTAATATGATGCCGGAGAGTCTGAAGGCAGCGAGCGTTATTTTTGCAACGGTGCCGATTCTGATCGTATATCCATGGCTACAACGCTACTTCGTTAGCGGTGTAATGCTCGGTGCGGTCAAAGGCTGATCTGATTCAAAACAAGAATGGTATAGCACAAACGATAGTCAGGATCGCGGCTTCCCGTACAGGGGGCCGCATCCTTTTTCCTACGGAGGTGCGGTCTGAGGACAGGAAACGGACGGACCTTACGATATAGAGAGAAGGAAGGGTTAACGATGTACACATCCAAAGGCGAATATTCATTTTCTACTTGTTGGAACATTAAGCGTCATCCCGATCATGGAGCCGCGATGATCGAGGAAATCAAGGAGCTGGGCTTTCAATATGTCGAGCTGAACTACAATGTGACCCGGGAAATGCTGAAAACGATCGAGCCAATGATTGAGCGTGGCGAAATGGGTGTATCGAGCGTACACAATACATTCCCCCATACGCCTGATCCAGACTATGGTACTGATTCGGTATTGCTCGGCTTTGACGATAAAGAAAAGCGTAAAAAGGCAATCGATCTGCTGGTGGGATCAGCAGAATATGCCCATCGTTACGGTGCTAAGGCGGTCGTTGTGCATCCGGGTGAGGTGCCATTTGCTTACAATATTGATGAAGAGCTGAAAGGCATTTACCATGAGCAGGGAAAGGACTCGCCAGCTTATAGCAAGCTATGGTCAGAGATGCTGGAGCGGCGCGAAAGCCTGGCTGCAACGTATCTGGAGCGTATTCAGCACAGTCTGGAGGAAGTGTGTGATCGCGTGATGTCGAAGGGGTATAACGTAGCGTTCGGTATCGAAACACGTTCACGCTGCTATCAGATGCCTACCCTTTCCGAAGCGAAAACGGTACGTGAGCGGATGAAGGGCGCACCGGTTTATCTCTGGTATGATATCGGTCATGGGATGATGATGGATCGAATGGGCTTGTATCATAATGCCGAAGAAGCAAATGCGATGAAGGAGGACATTATCGGCGTGCATATTCATGAAACGCTCGGATTATCCGACCACTGGTGTCCATATGTGCACAGTGGCGATATGGAATTTTTCGATCGCTTCATTGATATTATCGATTATGCACCGGTAAAGGTATATGAGCTAAAAGCGGCGTGTCAGCCGCATGAAATTGATGAAAGTCATAAGCTGCTTATGAGCAAGATCGCTGCGCGCAAAGCAGGCAGCACGAGAGGAGTGTAACCGATGCAGACGCTGGACAAGCTGGTCAATCTGAATGAAGAATGGGTTGAACGTGGCATGCACAGACAGGTCATAGAAGAGGATAGTCGCTATTATGGCGGCGTCATTGATGTGACGAATGGCATTGCATGGCCCAACCATAGCGTCGGTACGCCCGTCTGGATGGCAGTCTGGACAGCGGCGCTGGTGAATCGAGATTCCGTTTATTATCGCAATCCAGATTTGCTGAAGCGACTGGAGCTGGCGTCTGATTATATGCTGCGTTTTCAGCATGAGGATGGCTCGATCTCGCCGGGCTGGACGAACTTTCATTCGCCACCGGATACAGGCTTTGTCATCGTTGGTTATGCTCAGCTCTATATGCTGCTGTCGCGCGAAGCATGGGCGGAGGCACAGCAAACGATTGATAATATGCGTCTGTTTTTGGAACGTACAATTCCGGTGATGTTAACCGGTGGCTGTCATACACCGAATCATCGCTGGGTGTTATGCGCGGCGCTTGGATTTTTATATCGGATCTTTGCGGATGTACGGCTTCAGCAGCGCGCAGATGAGTGGATGGCAGAAGGAATGGATATTACGCCAGATGGGGAATGGACCGAGCGTAGTAATGGGATCTATAATGCGGTCAGCGATGTGATGCTAATCCATGCCGCACGAGAGCTGGATCGGCCAGAATTACTTGATCCGGTGCGTCATAATCTGGAGATGATGATGTATCTGATCCATCCGTCCGGTGAGGTCGTGACGGATTACTCCGGGCGTCAGGACTTTGGACAGCAGTTTACGATGGAGAGCTATCTGCTGTCATATTATCTCATGACGATGATCGATCATGATCCGCGCTTTGCTGCGATGGAGCAGCTAGCCGCAGATGCGGTGCAGGAGACATTTAGCTGCGCTAACAATCCGCTGATTGGTATGCTGCTCTATCCACGGGCAGAAGGAACCGAAGTGCAACCTGCACAGTTGCCGCATAATTATCGTCGTATGATCAATGGCACATTCGGTCGCGAGCACTATGTAGCGGGCATTGCTGCTGCCGGTCATCATAATGCGATTCGGTACAGCCGTCCACATCTGGACTTTGGTGCCCCTGTGCTACGGATGCGGCATGAGCAGACAAGCCTGACGATGATGACGGAAACCTCCTCGATGCTCGCGCTTCGTCATGGAAAAGTACGATTGCTTGGTTTGCAGCTAGCGTCATATTTTGGACCGGGCTTTGTACCGATGCAAACGCTGGAAGAGACGGATAGCGGCTACAGGCTGACCGCCGTATATCACAAAGGATATAATGCCCCGATTCCAGCAGAGCAGTTACCGCGTTCGGCTACGGACGATGTGAGTCCATGGTATTTACTGCCCCATCAATTCCGCGATTCGACGCATACATGCGAGTATCGAGTGGAGGTAGAAATGGTTGAGCAGGTAGGTGGAATCGATCTGTATATTCGTTCGACCGAGCTGGCTGAAGTGATGACGCAGCTTTCGTTTATTTTCGGAAGCGAGTCGATTGTAATAGCCGAGGATGGAGAGCTGGAGTCGCTGTACGAGGATAAGGTCGCGCTCTGGAAGGATGGATTGATCCGCGTGGAAAGCGGTGAAGACTGGATGGTGCTATCCGGTGGCGCAGGTGAGCATATGGCAGCTTCGGTGCGAGAAGCTTCGTATCCCCTGGATTGCCGTACATTGCTGGTAAATCTGATGACACCGTTTGAGCATAAAATTAGTATTCGACTCTCACCGGGAACGAGTACAGATAGCGAAACGCGGGCACTACAATGGTTGGAGCGTCAGCAGGGATAAAGGGTAGGCTGCTTGGAAATAAAACCGTCGATTGTTAGCTGTAGTGGCTGAGAGTTGGCGGTTTTTTATTTGATGTGGAAGGTTTGAAAAGAGGCAAGGCGATGTGAGGACGGGGGCACTGTGCAGGGGATATGCTATGTAACTATGTACTATTTGCTATGAGAGCTGGAGAAGCCGGATGTTTATAATGACTCAGTTCCATCGTATATTGGTCATTGTGAGCATATTATAAAAGCTTTAGCTGTAAAAAAGCCGCATAGGATCAGGTTACCCTGTCTATACGGCGTTATGGGATGTATATTTATTTTTATGATGATGTGTTGGATAGTGAGCGAATTTCTTGTTCACTTAATCCAGTGGCTTCACTGATGGTTTGCGTATCTAATCCTAGTTTTAGTAAGCGTAATGCTGTTTGCTGAATGCCTTGTTCAATGCCTTTCTCCATGCCCTTCTCCATGCCCTTCTCTATGCCTTCTTCAAGTCCACGCTCAATACCCTGCGCGAGCCCCTTTTCAATGCCTTCCTCCAAGCCTCTTTCCATCCCAGCCTTAAAGCCGTATAGCTCTGCATTTTTGGCTGCTTCCATTAGGGATGCTTGATCATGAAGGTATTTTTGCCGGGCTTCATAGCGCATGCGTGCTTCCTGATCCTGGCTGAGAAATTCTAGCGTGTCCATCGATTTTTTGAGTTCAGGTTCGTTCATCGTGAGCACCTCCCATTGGTCTGGTGTTACGCCTTTTAGAAATAGTAGCCAATTGGCTAATCCACCCTGTGCTAGCTGGACGGATTGAGCATTCAATTTGGGTAACTCCAAAAAATGAATCTCAATATCGTCGATTAACGAAATCCCCGTCTGATCTTCGCGCAGGTGAAATACACTATGGTAAGGATCATTTTTAAGCAGTGAAAAATCCAAAATATTAATAGTTACGCATCGCTTTAAGGTGCTGTATGACTGGCCTTCGACTAATTTTCAATATCAATCTGCCAAACGCTTACTCAAATGCTTGTGCAGTGACTTTGCCAGTGCAGGTTCAGCAAGGAGTTGTCGCAATGCTGGCGTGTAACCTTTCTCTCCATATAACACGCGATTGCATTCGGCAATCGTTGTGCCATTGCCTTCGCGCTTCACCAGAGTGAAGGTGTCGCCAGCCTGGATCGTTCCCGGTGTCAACACGCGGAAGTAAAAGCCAGAGTAGCCTGTATCGCGCACACGCAGAATCATTTCACTGCGTTCGAGATGAGCGGATAGCTTGAAGCACGGCTGCCGCGGCTGGCTTACTTGAACGGTCGCGGTGCCGATCTGATATGTATCGCCGATGCAGACGTCTTGTTCCTGCAGGCCTTGCACAGTAAAGTTTTCGCCAAACGCACCTGCCTCAAAAGGTCGATTCATTTGCTCGCTCCACCATGGATAATGGTCTGCGGAATATACACAGGCTGCTTTATCCGGACCGCCGTGATTTTTTAGATCGCCCTGACCATCCTGCTGAATACCTTCTGAGCTGATCTGAAGCGGTTCGGACGATGGGGTTTTGATAAATCCGGTATAGACGGATTTGCCGTTCCATTCGACATGGACGGGCATACCTGTATTCAAGGATAGCAGACGTGCCGATTGAGTATCTTTTGTCATAGAAGTGTTCATATAAACTCCTTTCGCATGATATCGCTGTATATTTTGTCAAACAATGAATGAGTTACGTTGATTCCTGCTTTGTGTCCTGGCGATAATTGTATCATAATAATGGGTGGAGACGATTTCAATCTATTATGCTCGAGCGCCTGGCGTTCTGGAGTGCAACATATAAAGGGGAGCAGGATGGAAAGGTTATTGCGATTACTATACAGGATACTGCTCTGTCTGCTCATTGCTGGTGCAGCTCTGCCGGCAATAGGAAGTGATAGCGCGAGTGCCAGTCCCTATTTTAACAGTCATATTAAAGACGATGTCGGACTATTTACCGACAAGGATATGCAACGCATGAATCGCGCACTGGCGAATCATCATTATAAGCTCTATGTGATCACGGCCTCTGGATACACGGAGGACGCCGGAATGAAGCTGGTCGATCAGCTTTATGATGAATTTGGCCTTGGCTCCAATGATCTATTGCTGCTGATTACGACCAATCCGAATTTTGTGCATATGGCATTTGAAAATGATGAGCTTGCTGCGCGCATTACCGCCAGCCGTGCAGGTAGTGTACGGGGTGTAACGGACACACAGTTTGTACCTTATGCCAAAACTGGTGATGTGGCTGGCGGTGTAATTGCAATCAGCCAGTATATTAACGGATTAGGTCCGGTATCGGATGGAGATACGGATGCGACAGATGAGGAAGATGGTTCATTATCTCCGGTGGCATCGGAGGCATCGCAGCTCACTGAGCAGCAAAGTCAGGATCTGCATCATAAGCGCCAGCTTGTGCTGCAGATTGGCGCTGCTGTGCTGATTGTGTTGCTGCTGACTGCCGGAGCATTGTTATTACGGCAATTATCTACACGGCGTAAGCTGCTCCGACGCCGCACGACTATCCAGCGCCGGATTAATAAAATAGAGCATCGGCTCGCCGCTCTGCTCGATTCGGATGTACTCAATACAGATATCTCTGCCAGTGGCGGCAGCAAGGATAAAAGCATGCTCCAATCTCAGCTACGTCAGGAGGCTGAGCAGCAGCTTGCACAAGCTCAGCACTGCCGCTCGGCTGTACGTTCGGTTCGTCTACCGATTCTGTCACTGTCGCGTGCCAGACTGGAGCTTGGACGGCTAGAGCATGATTTGCTGTTTATAGAGGAGCAGCTCGTGCCGCTGGAACAGCAGCATGCCCTGCTTCATGGTACGGTGCCTGTAGAAGCTTTGACTGTGCTAAATATCTCGCCAGCTACAGGCGCTGAGCCAGCACAGCAAATAGGAGATCAAGAACTATCTACAGCTACGTCTTCGGAGGTCGCCTATGATCTGGATCGCATCACAGATGAGCTGGGTAGACGAGTTGCACAGGAAGGACTGTATACGGGCGGGGATGAAAATCCGCTCGCTCTGCTGGAGCTGGCACGTACCGATCAGCAGCGGATGCGTAATCTACAGGCTCGCGGTGATCGGAATGGCGCGCTGGCGGCGAAACGGACACTGGATAGCCATGTTCAGCAGGCGCAGCGTCTTGTCGACGATATGCTTCGTTTTCGCGAGCAGGCGATGCACGTATCAGAGGAAGCGGAGCGAACGATAGAGGAATACGAAGCGCTACCCCATTGGCATGAACGTGAATGGGCAAGACTGGAAGGTCATTATGCTGTCCATCATCTGAATGAGCAGCAGGAGCGCTACGACGATATGAAGCATTTGCTACAGCGTGTGGAGCGACTCTGTCCGCAAATCGCACAAAATCTGCTGGGTAACACGCCGCATTATGCGCGTGCATATGAGGATAGCCTGCAGATCAGCGCTGCGATTCAGCGACTGCAGGAGCAGCGTCTGGCGCTGCTCAGTTACCCGGAAGAGCTGGATTTGCGCAAAAAGCTCGATATGGAGCGCTGGGAGGCGCTCAGCAGTCATCACCGCGATATTGCCAGTCGCCTGACCGAGCTGCCGCTAGATCATCTACAGATCGGTCCATTTCAGGAGCAAAGCTTTCAGTCGCTGGAGCATGCACGGCTACTGCTATTAAAGGAGCCAATCGATCTGCATGCTGCTGAGCAGGCGCTTGAAGTGATTGAGCAGCATCTGGAGCTGCTTATTCGCCAGTTCGAAACAGTGGAAACTACGATTCGTCCGGATGAGCGTCATGCGGAGGTAGCTTCTATAGAAGCGAGCGAGCCAGATCAGCAAGAAGACGCCGGGCAACTGCGTGCTGCTCGGAAACTCAACGATACTGAATGATGCGTTCAATCGGTTCAGCAAGCGGCAAGATTGGCGGGAGACAAGCTTCCCTCTGCGCTCGCCTGTTGTTAAACTGTTAAACCAGACCAAAAGAAAAGCCCTGTTCCAGGCAGCTTCACCGTGTACATGACGGATAGCTGGTGGAAGCAGGGCTTTTTTATAAACGGATTGCGATTGGTATAGAATAGATTCTAATACAGTGTACAACGGATGTTCTGTTCTATATCGAGAATACATTTATTTGTCGGTCTGGGAACGGACTGCTTTCCAGCGCCAGATCAGTTCACCGAGCAAATAACCGCATAACAAAAAGAGCGGTACGGTGCGCGAGATTTCTCCCAGAATGCCGTCCAGCGTCAGTGCAAAGGTATGATCCATATAATGCATCGCCATGACTCCAAGTGAGGTGACGCCGCCATAGCCACATACCCCCTCACACCAGATGAATTGATATTTGTTCATCCTGACCTCCAACGCTCTGCGTATGATGGTTTTATCATAATGCATTACGAAAGCGGCTTCAATACTAAAAATGGGAATAGATTCATACATTTGATATGAAATAGCAGTTTTGGTGCTGGCATCAATTCAGCAAGTATCAATTCAGTAAGGAACAGGCGGACGGACTGGGATGGAGCCGCGGGAATCTTTTGGAATGGGGGTGCGTGAAGATTCCCGCTCACACTTCTGCATCAACTGGCTGGATGAAATGGTGCAGGTCATGATCGGCTTTGGCCTGGTTGCACAGATTGCAGGCGCAAACACAGTTAAGCGGTGTCGTGTGTCCACCTCTTGCGCGCGGCAGTAAGTGATCGATGGTGTCGCCGGGGCCGCCGCAGAAGTAGCAGGTGTAGTGATCGCGCTCCAAAATGTATTTGCGGAACGAACGATTGCTATACAGTCGACGAATGGTATGGCGATTGACGACGACGGCAGCGTATTCCTTGACGAGCGTGATCGCGGTTTCCATATCGGTTTCCTGATGCCAGCGGCGACCTTTGTCCGTACGTCCGCGCATATGCACGATGCCGCGGCGGGTTGGGCGCAGGATAGACAGATCCAGACCGTGTCCACGAATGTCGCTTGCTTCGATAGAAGGCAGGCTGCGAACAGGGCGTGCGGTGACGATATGTGATCCGCTTTCATGATCGATTATAGATGGAAGACCTTTTTCAGTATGGTCTATGGCTGTATTGCTTGATATGACGCTATGAGTTGATAAAGGTACAGCTTCTTCGTGTACAATCTGTGCCAGCGATGGAGCAGCGGTAGATGGATCGGCTTTGGTGGCCTTTAATTGTTTGCGGCAGCTACGACATGTGCCGCGTCGCCTTGCTCGTCCGGACTTGCGTCCGGTACGCTTTAAGTAATGGGAGAGCGGATGCATCTGACCGCAGCGAGAACATACCTTACCAGAGGCTTGTTCTGCCGCGTGCGCATCTTGCTCCTGAGCCGGGTCGACTTCACCGGTAGCGGCTGCTGATTCCGGATAAATATGCTGCATCGTTCTCACCTGTTTTCTGTAAATTATCCTGTTGTGTATACTGCCCTATTGTGTCTACAGCGGCAGCAGATCCTGTCGTTTGGCGATCGGTTCGCAATCTTTACATACGCCGACCAGACCACCGTTATCGGTAGCATAGAAAGTCAGGCGATGGACTTCCTTTTTGCAATACGAGCATTTTTGCAATCGTAGCTTGGGCAGCTCGCCTGATTTGGATAGAGGTAGCGGTCTTACGGTAGCAGGCACTACTTTTTTGTGTTCCTGTACTTGATCGCGTTTGAGCAGTTGCTCTGGTAATTGATTAGTCCGTTTACTTTCTTTGCCAGGGGCATTGCGGCGCTGCCGAAAGTCGGCAAGATCAACCACATTGCGCGGTGCCGTATTCTGCTCCGTCGGCAAAGCGGGGCGTGAATCATCTGGCCTTGGTGTATGATGGTTAATCCATTTACGTGGCTGGGAGAACAGCATCAGGATGATCCAGACGGCGACCAACAATATTGCGATAATGCCGACTGCCAGTAAAATCCATGCAGGTTGCATCTAACTCACCTTCCTCGCTGATAATTAAGCCGTGCTGTTAGTTACTCTACTCATGATTCCCTTTTAATTCCTTCTCATCCCTTTTTTGTTACATTTTAATTTGATATAATGCGTGACAAGGGCAGGGAAGAGAATCGGAAATACTTTTCCCGTGACAAGCTACATACAGGTTAGAGTGCGGAAATGGTGGAGCAGACGAAGCTGATTGAAACTATGAAAGGAATGAAGCCTGTGAACAAGAAGATGAGACGCTTAACGATATTCAGTCTACTGGCTGTCCTGTTCGCTTCTTTGCTCAGTTCGTGCGGATCGGATGCCGGAAGTAGTAAGGAAGAAGATGGACGGGTAACGATTAAGTTTTGGACGATTGCGCTGCAACCGACGTTTAATGATTATTTCAATAATCTAATCTCAGAATACCAAAAAAACCACCCCGGCGTCACGGTCGAATGGAGTGATTATCCATACGATGCCATTTCCAATAAACTATTAACCGGAATTGCGAGTGGCAACGTACCTGATGTCGTAAATTTAAATACGGAGTTTGCCAATCAGATGGCTTCCAAGGGCGCACTGGCTGATCTGACGCCGTATTTGAGCGATGAAGAACGTCAATCTTATTTTGATGGAATCTTCAATTCCACCGTGCTTGCTGGTAAGCCGTATGCATTGCCCTGGTATACCGGCACCGAAGTGCTGTATATGAATACGAGACTGGTGAAGCAGGCGGGGCTGGACCCGGCGAAGCCGCCCAAAACACGCGATGAGCTAAATGAGTGGGCGCGCGAGATCAAGGCGAAAACTGGAGCAAGCGGCTATGCGCTCACCTTTGCGGCACGGCTGTTCCCGGTGGAAGGCATTCCGATCCTGAACGAGGATAAAACGGCTGCCGCCTTCAATACGCCACAGGCGCTGCAAATGATCCAACATATGCAGCAGCTCATTCAGCAGGGTGTACTGGTTGGCGAGGATGCTAATTTTGATAAGCAAATTCAATACTATTCCAGCGAGCAAACCGCATTTGAGATCGCGGGCCCAACCTTTATTAACTTTATTAAAACGGCAGCACCGGATGTATATCAGAATACGATTGCGGTGCCATTGCCAACGGGTAAGGCGGATGTGCGCCTGTCCAATACGATGAATCTGGTCGTACCGGCGAAGTCGGGCAAGCTGGAGCAAGCGGCTGAATTTGCCAAGTTCATCACGGATGCGACGAATCAGACTTCGTTTGCGAAGGCGGCGAATACATTGCCAAGCACTAAAGAATCGATCAAGGACGCTTATTTTACTGAAAATAACAATTCACTGGAAGCACAGGCGAAGGTCGCTTCGGCAGAAAGTCTGGATAAGGCTGTCGATTATATGGTCGGCGTACCGAATGCCGGCGATATCAACTCGGCGATCGCTGTACAGCTTCAGGAAATTTTCCTGAATGGCAAAGATCCGCAGCAGGGTCTGAGTACAGCAGAGCAGGAAGTGAATCAGATTTTGAAGCAGTAAACGAAGCGCTCGTACAAAGACAACACTTGACGCAAATAGCAGATCATCATGATTCCTATCATCTGAAAATGAGAACGGACTGACCCTGAAAAGGCGGTGAACGAGCATGACAAGATGGATGAGAACAGAGACGTTTGCCGCGTGGGCCTTTATGGCTCCCGGTTTGCTGATTGTGGCCGTATTCGTATTGTGGCCGATTCTTTACGGCATTCCGCTCTCCCTGACCGACTATTCGGTAATCGGGGAAACACACTATGTAGGTTTTGAAAATTATGTGACCGCTGTGCATGATCGTAGCTTCCTTATCTCGCTGTGGAACTCGCTCGTGTACGTGCTGATCGTGCCATGTATTCAGATCATCTCGATCTTAATGGCGATTCTGGTGAATACACGACTTCCGCTGATCAAAGCATTTCGCGCCGCCTATTATGTGCCGGTTGTGACTTCGATGGTTGCTGTCGCGCTTATGTGGAGCTGGCTGTTCAGCAGCAACGGTGTGGTCAACTATATTCTGATGCAGCTTGGCATCATTCATGAGCAGGTGGGCTGGCTATCGACAAGCAGTACAGCGCTATACGCGCTTATGTTCATCACGCTCTGGAAAGGACTCGGCTATTATATGGTGCTGTACCTTGCCGGGTTGCAGTCGATTCCGTCCGAGCTGTATGAAGCAGCGATGATCGATGGCGCGAACCGGGGACAGGTGATTCTGCGGATTACGATTCCGCTGCTGCGTCCGCATATTTTGTTCTGTACGCTAATCTCGCTAATGGGTGCGATTCGTGTATTTGACGAAATGTTCGTACTGACCAAGGGCGGCCCGGGTAATGCGACACTGACCTCCAGCCTGTACATTTATCAGAAGGGTCTGGAGCAGTTCAACTTTGGTTATGCGTCTGCGCTTGGATTGATCGTCAGTGTTATTGTCGGTGCACTCAGCATCGTCGTGTTCCGTCTGAACCGGAAAGGCGGTGCACAGACCTACTCATGAACAAAGCGATGGAGCATTCCCGTGAACAGACAATGTCGTCCGCTGCCACAATGCGTACCGTGAAAAAGGTGCTGCGTTATACGATTACGTATGTGCTGTTGATCCTGATTGCGTTACTCATGACCGGTCCCTTCCTCTGGCTGCTCAGTGTATCGCTGATGCCGGGGCGTAATGTTTTTTCCAATCCGCCAGCGATCTGGCCGACGTTTATCGATTTTGCGAATTATGCGCAGGTGTGGAATTATATGAACTTCCCGCGCTACATTATGAACACAGTCATCATCACGGCGCTTGGCGTGGTATCGAATATTATTTTGTCCTGCATGACCGCGTACCCGCTGGCGCTGTTTCGTTTCAAGGGACGGGATACCGTATTTGCGATTCTCATCGCTACGATGATCATTCCGTCCGCCACAGCGATGATCGTGCATTATTTGACCATTCAGTGGCTGCATCTGGGCAATACGTATATCGCTGTTGTGCTGCCTGCTGCGGTGTCCGTATTCAACATCTTTCTGATGCGGCAGACATTTCTCAGCATCCCGTCAGAGATTCGCGATTCCGGTAAAATGGATGGCGCCTCGGAGCTACGTATCTGGTGGCAACTGGTGCTGCCGCTCGTGAAGCCGGGTATCGCTGTCATTCTGCTGCTGGAAGTGATGGCGTTCTGGAACAATTTTCTGTGGCCGATTGTCGTACTGGACGACCCGGAGAAGTATCCGCTCGCGGCTGCGCTGACGTATCTCAATGGGCAGTTCGCGTATAATTTTGGCTGGATTGCGGCAGGTACGATCATCTCGGTTATTCCGATTATCGTCGTGTTCCTGTTTACCCAGCGCTATTATATGGAAGGGCTGGCTGGTGCGGTGAAGGGCTGATGGATGTGTATCATTTCGGACTTTGACAACGCATGGATCTATACGATTGAACCTATCGTGCATATTGTAGTGTAAATGGAACCAGCCTGTATCGGGCCAGAGCGGCGAAAGTGCCAGACTCTGTGCAGCCGAGCAGGCTGGTGGTGTGATTATGCGAAAGGAGCTGTAACGACATGAGTATCGGTAATAACACAGAGCATACCGCCAAAATCGTCATCATGCCGCTGGATGAGCGGCCTTGTAACTACCATTTCCCCTATCGACTCGTTCGCACAACTGATGTGGAGCCTGTACGTCCACCGCTGGAATGGATGGGTCATAAAAAGGAGCCTGCCGATACGGATCGGCTGTGGACATGGACGGATATGGAAAGTCAGGGTGCAACCGGAGCGGTTCTGTCACTGGATACGCTGCTATATGGTGGGATTGTGCCCTCCCGACTGCATGAGCTAAGCAATGCTACAATCGCCGGACGGCTGTCACGCTTGCGTGAGCTGAAGGCGAATCACCCGGAACTGATCATTTATGCATTCCAATTAATTATGCGCTGTCCGCAATATTCGTCTTCGGATGAAGAACCGGATTATTATGCGGATTGGGGTAGAGAAATATTCCGCAAAGGCTATCTGGAGCATCTATCTGAGCATCAGGAGCTAACCGAGGCCGAGCAGAGCGAGCTGGACGATATTAACAGCCGCTTGCCACAGGACGTGCTGGACGATTATCTCGGTCGCCGCGCTGTAAATCGTGAGGCCAATCGACTGTCGCTGGAATATGTCGCTGATGGTACGATCGATTTTCTCATTTTCCCACAGGATGATTCCGCACCGTACGGCTATACTGCGCGTGATCAGCAGCTTGTACGCGCCGGGATTCGCGAGCGTCAATTGGGAACAAAAGTATATATGTACCCGGGTGCCGATGAAGTAGGCTGCACACTTATCGCGCGGATGCTGAATACGTTCAATGGCTATACACCGCGTGTATACCCGCGCTTCGGCTCTGTGCGCGGCCCGCAGATCGTGCCTGCTTATGAGGATCGTCCTTTACTGGAGACGCTCAAATATCAGATTATCGCTGCTGGTGGCATGATGGTCTCCAGTCAGCAAGAGGCAGATATCGTCCTGCTACTTAATACACCGGGCGAACGAATGGGCGAGGCCGTCAATCAGGGCACCCCATCTCCCAACTACGATACCGAGCGCGGCATCATCGAGCTGGTGGAATACGCGACCTACCTGCTGCGCCAGCAACAGACACATACGAACGCTGCATATCTAACTGGACAAGAAGCAGTCGAAAATACCAACCAACCGTTCAGGGCAAAGCCGCATCATCCTGTTATTGCCGTCGCCGATATCGCCTACGCGAACGGTGGCGATCTGGAACTGCTTGATCTGCTTCGTCAACAGGGCATACTGTATCAGCTCGGAGGCTATGCTGGCTGGAATACAAGCTCTAACACACTCGGCACCGTCATCGCCCAGTCAATGCTGTTCGCCCAGTACGGACATTCCCAGCGTCAGCTTAACTTTCTGGCATTACGCTACGTCGAAGACTTCGGCTACGATTCCATCGTACGCAAAGCACTGAGCAATGGCCCAATTCAGGAACTGGGACTCGACAAATTCAACCTCGACGGTCCTCGTGGACACGTATCCGTCATGGTAAAAGAAGGATTGGAACAATTCATCGCCCACTACTTAACACAGGAAGGCTACACCATCGATATACTGGACTGCTACATGCCGTGGAATCGCATGTTCGAAGTAGGCTTATCCGTAAAATTGAGACAGGAAGGGTAATGGATAACCATTACATCCATATACTCATTTGATTGTATAAACAGCTCTATAATTTACATTAATAGTAAGTCGTACATTTTACGGCTCAGGCTCACGTACTTGTGTGATTGAAATGCTTATGCCCCAGCACCCCATTTAATCCCAGCAAGTACAGCCAACAATGTGCATAATCGAAAGGAGATCATACCCATGACCGAACAACAATCGACCCATACCACTCACCACCAGACTGGCCACGAAACTAACCATGAAACGCTGCAAGCCGATGTGATCGTCATCGGAGCAAGCCTTGGTGGTACACTCGCAGCATTCGCGGCGGCGAAGCAGGGACTCCATGTTATTTTAACTGAACCGACCGATTGGCTTGGTGGACAGTTGACCTCACAGGCGGTTCCGCCGGATGAGCATCGCTGGATTGAAAAGGGTATCGGTGCACCCGGAACATTTATCGAATTCCGCGAGCGAGTGCGCGAGTTCTATCGACTGAATTATCCATTGACCGAGGAAGCGCTGGAGAATCCGATCCTTAATCCCGGTAATGGGTGGGTAAGCCGACTGGCACATGAGCCCAAAATTGCGCTACAGGTGCTGGAGGATATGCTATCCGTCTATGTGAACACCGGACGTATTCGCATTTTATATGGCACCGTCCCCGTCGAAGCGGTGACCGAGCAAGACCGTATCGTATCGGTTACGGTACAAAAGAATGAACACGCCACAGCGGGCACAGCGAACTACACAACACTGTTCGGCAGCTATTATCTGGATGGTACAGATGAAGGGGATCTGCTGGAACTGAGTGGCACGGAGTATGTGAGTGGTGCAGAAGCGCGCTCGGATACGGATGAGCCGCATGCGCTGGAGGAAGCAGATCCGCTCGATATGCAGTCGATCACTCACGTAGCGGCTGTCGATTATATCGAAGGCGGAGATTTCACCATTGAGCGTCCGGCAGAATACGATTACTGGAAGGCGTACAAGCCATCCTTTTCCGAGTATCCGATTCTAAGCTGGTATGCAACAGATGCGAACGATACGAGCAAGCTGAAGGAATTCACGCTATTTCCGAACGAGCAGGGTGTCACTTCCCTGTGGGATTATCGCCGGATCGTCGATCCATCGATCTGGACGGAAAAGCTGAGCGCCGAAGTATCGCTGCTCAACTGGGCGATGAACGATTATTATGCGGCTCCAGTGACCGGAGTTCCTTTACAGGAGCGTCTGCCGAATCTGGAGAGTGCGCGTCAATTGACGTTATCGCTCGTCTACTGGCTGCAAACGGAGGCGCCAAGATTGGACGGCGGCAAAGGCTATCCGGGCATTCGTCTGCGCGGCGATATTCTGGGAACAGAGGATGGTCTGGCGAAGGCGCCGTATATTCGTGAATCGCGCCGGATTAAAGGGATGTATACGATCACGGAGCATGATGTGAGCAAGGAGCTGCGCGGAGACCAGGGGATTAAGCGCTATGAGGATAGCGTTGGAATCGGTAGTTATTCGCTTGATCTGCATCCAACGGTCGTGACTCATCGGACATTTTATATTCCGAACTACCCGTTTGAGATTCCGCTCGGCTCACTCATTCCGGTACGCATGACCAATCTACTGCCAGCCTGCAAAAATATTAGCATGACTCAGATTGCCGGGGGTTGCTACCGTCTGCATCCGGTGGAATGGAATATCGGCGAAGCGGCAGGCTATCTGGCGGCGTATGCGATCGCTAATGAGCTGACACCGCAGGAGGTATATGCTTCGACCGAGCATGTGAGCCGCTATCAAGAGCTATTACAGGATCGTGGTGTGCAGCTTCACTGGCCGGAAGAAGTTGAAGAGGAAGTGCTACAGCCGCCACAGTCGTAATGTGATCAACGCAATTGCGAGGCAGAAAGCTACATCATCAACTGTAGATCCAGCAGCTATAGCTGCGTGAACTAAAGCTGATCATCCGTTTCATCCGTTAACAGAGGGTGAATACAAGTAAGAGATAAGCAACAGAGGAGCCGGATTAGAGCTGCTCGGTTTTGAGCAGCTCAATCAGCTCCAGACGTAACGATTGTAACGCATCTTCGCGTGACATCGGTATATAGCGGATAAGCTGAAGCATTTCCGGTTCATAATAATCCAGTAGCTCCAGCATCGCCTGCTGTCCATCCGGACGACGTGCCTGTTCCAGCAGCTTTACAAATTGTAGGTCTGGGAGAGGAATTGGATGCTTTTGTGTTTCCATCGATTCACCGCCTGTTGACTGATGTGCAGCCGGGCTGCCAGTTCTTGCTCACTCTGTCCTTCTATGTACAGGCACGTCATAATATCGCGTGCCTTTTCCCATGGAAGGCTATCGATCCATTGCTGTACAATGACGGAGTTCATTTCATCCGATTTTACGGAAAAAGGGTCAATTTGTTCATTTAAACTTAAATTTTCATGATATAATCGGGTCTTGGCGCGGTACTGCATCCGCCAGGATGCTTGCCGTAGTCGCTGCCTGTATTGCTCGCTTAATGGTAAAATGACGGACATGCGATTCCACTCCTTTATGATGTGATGAATACGATAATTGCAAAATATAGGAACTTATGTTCTTATTTTACTTCAAGAGGCGTACTATAGCGCAGGAGATCGATCGGTTCCATAGCTGAAAAATAGATGATTTTTGGCGGAACCTTGCTGCTCTGACAGTAGGTTATGCAGCGTGCAGATGATCTAGCACGCGAGGAAGCTGAGGGAATGACCCGGAAAGGTGTTTTGGGGAATGTTTACGATTTTGCTGTTTATTTTTGCGATTCAGATTGTGTATGTAACAGCGTATACGCTACGCACGATTCTGACCCTCAAAGGTCAGAAATACATTGCCGCCAGTATCGGAACGATTGAGGTCGTCATTTATGTGGTTGGTTTGAATATGGTGCTCAGCTATCTGGATCAGATCGTTAGTCTGATCGTGTATGCCGTCGGATATGGCATGGGAATTCTGCTTGGCTCATGGATCGAGGAGAAGATTGCGCTCGGCTATATTACCGTTAAGGTGATCAGCGATGCGCCGAATTACAAGCTTGCTGAAGTGCTGCGGGATAAAGGCTATGGCGTTACTGCCTGGATCGGTCATGGTCGTGATGGTGAACGGATCATGATGGAGATTCTAGCTAAACGCAAAAACAGGGAGAACCTGTACAAAAACATTTTGGAGATCGATCCAAAAGCGTTTGTCATTATGGTGGAGCCGCGTGAATTCCACGGAGGTTTTTGGACGAAGGCGATCAAGCGATAGGGGAGTGTACTCCTTACGCGTGAGCGATAACATAGTAGGACGAATGTAGAGTTAAAATCAATCGATATCACCTCGGACAAAATGAAAAAAGCCCGCTCTCGCATCTATTGGATGGGAAAGCGGGCTTTTTGTTGGAGCTGAAATACATAGCCTTACATATTCTGTTCCCAATTGATCGTACTCAACGATGGATAGCAGCAGAAGCATACCTGAACGTCGTCAGAGCGGATATAGCCGAACTATAACGTAGCTTCTGATTGTACATTATCATCCCCGGCACCATTTTCATTAGAGAAACCCTTCTTTATTGTAAAAAGATGGGTTTCTTTGCGGCTGTTGTAGGTTTAAAGTGCTAGGGTAGGGTGATATAGCCGCTGGGCTAGTTGAGATCAAAGGAGGATGACATCTATGGCAAGCGATGTACCGATGATTACGATGAACGATGGGCTAAACATACCGGCGATTGGGCTGGGTACGTATTCGCTCAACGGATATGAGGGTGCCGATGCGATTCGGCAGGGGATTGATACGGGATACCGTCTGATTGACTCGGCGTTTAACTATGAGAATGAAGGTGCAGTTGGCAAGGCCGTGCAGGATGGCTCTGTGCCACGCGATCAATTGCGTATTTGCTCCAAGCTGCCCGGACGCCGACATGCGTATGATCAGGCGCTGGTGACGATTGAAGAATCGCTATTACGCACCGGACTGGACTATTTCGATCTGTATATTATCCACTGGCCGAATCCGAAAACAGATAAATACGTCGAGGCATGGCAAGCGCTGATCGAAGCGAGAAAGCGCGGCTATGTGCGTTCGATCGGTGTGAGTAACTTCCTGCCCGAGCATCTGGAGCGCATTATAGAGGAGACAGGTGTGACGCCGTGCTTGAACCAGATCGAGCTACATCCGTATTTTGAACAGGCAGAGCAGCGTAAATTCCATGAGAAGCACGGGATCATTACCGAATCGTGGAGTCCACTTGGACGCGGACGCGGCGATGGCGTACTGGAGGATGAAGGGGTGCGGGCAATCGCGGACGCACACGGCAAAACACCGACGCAGATCATTTTGCGCTGGCATACGCAACTGGGCGCGGTGCCGATTCCGAAGGCAGGCTCACTGGAGCATCAGAAGGAAAACCTGAGCATTTTCGATTTTACCCTGACAGATGAGCAGATGAGCGTTATTTCAGCATTTAGCAAGGATAACAAACGTCTGTGGGATCAGGACCCGGCGGAGTATGAAGAGTTTTGATTGTACGGGTAGGCATGATACAAGCATGAAGAGTATAGGTCATATAGGATAGTAGAGCAGAATATACAAAAGGTGCCCCGGAATTAGACACGGGGCACCTTTTTTTGTTTATTGGATCATCATCTGCTGTTGGCTGCTTCAATAACGCTCGATATTCTGCCAACCGACTTCAATTATTCATTTGTATTGCAAAGTATGCTTCACCGCATCATACATAATCATACACAAGCACAAGCGCCATATGCATAATATAATCTGATAAAAAGACTGGATGATTAGAGCTTGTATGCATCGCGGACACCTGCGGCAATAAAGCTGTGCTGTACTGCACATCCACCTGAAAAGCGTGATCCTGTGCATCATTGATCACCTCGGTTAATTTACCATGAAACACAGCCGCATTAGCCTCTTTGATCATAATGGTACGAATAATGTGCTTACGCATTCCACTACACTCCCTGGTTAGATCATTTATTAGTCACAGGCCTTTATACGAACAGCTTCACATGGCGTTCCAGCCAATCCACATAGCTTTGCTCGCGTGCCAGTGCCTTCGTTAGGACAAGATAATGACCGAGATGCGGATTATCAAAGGAGAGCGGCTCTACTTCTGTATCGTTGTCATGACTTCCACGGGGTGCATCTGTCGTATCGTTGTTCCCCTTTGAAGCGATAAATACAGGCATTAACTGCTCATACCGCTGCTGTAAGTCAGCAAGCTTCGCACGGCGCTGACGCAACTGATCCTCGAACAATCTGCGTGCTTCTTCAAGTGAAAGTGTATGAATAAAATACATCTTGAGCATAAACTCATCTTTTTCCGTTTCCGGCAACGTCTCTGGCTGAGCGGCCCATGCCAGTAGCTCCTGACGACCGTTATCGGTGATGGTGTACATTTTCTTTTCCAGCTTTTCTCCTTGAATCTGCGTGCGAAATTCGATCAGACCTTCATCAACCAGCTTGCGTAGCTCCGGGTAAATCTGACTATGCTTGGCACTCCAGAATTGACCGATCTCCTGCTTAAATTGACTTGTAATATCATAGCCGCTGTATTCCTGACGATACAGCAAGCCGAGAATCGCATATTTTAATACTCGCACTGGTATGATCTCCTTCGATTAGCAATTTATATGTTGATTTGACCATAGCATATGATGATGGTAAAATAAACATGTTGATATTTACATGTTTGGTGAACGAGACGCTCATGGATTCCGCTGTTGATCGAAGTCGTTTACCGGGCATGCTTGATGTAACTGGTAGTCACTGCTATACCCATCATCATAACGGAAAGCTGGTGCTTAACAATGGAAAACTTTGTAGGCAGTCATATGATCTATACGTATGAGAATGGCTGGGAGTATGAAATTTATATCAAAAACAACGACACCATCGATTACCGTATTCACTCCGGCATGGTTGCCGGCCGCTGGGTTCGTGACCAAAAGGTCGATCTCGTAAAACTGACCAAAGGCGTGTATAAAGTATCCTGGACGGAGCCAACAGGCACAGATGTATCCTTGAACTTTATGCCAGAGGAAAAACGCATGCACGGTATTATTTTCTTCCCAAAATGGGTGCATGAGCGTCCAGACATTACCGTCTGCTTCCAAAATGATCATATTGCGCTCATGGAAGAATCACGTCTGAAATACGAAACCTATCCTAAATATGTAGTCCCTGAATTTGCCGATATTACTTTTATCGAAAATGCAGGCGTAGATAATGAAGAAGTGATCTCGGTTGCTCCTTATGCAGGCATGACCGATGATATTCGTGCAGGTCGTCCACTACGCAAGGATTAATCTTACATTGTAGATGATTACATCTGAATATAGTAAAACCCGTCATATTCGACAGATTTCTTCGAGATATGACGGGTTTTATTTTTATGATAAAAGGTATAATGAAATGTATTTTGTATCTATTCACTGCCCTTCATTAAACGGGACTTCTTTTATTTCTTTTACACCTATCTTTCTTTTATTAGGCAATCGTCTATCAATGCTATAGGACACCGGAACATAAAAGTTTGAATTAGAATCTTTTTCAAATTGCTTTCTCAAAAAAAGTTGTGCTCTTTTTACAGTGATATTATCATAGAAAATAAAATCAGCTCGTAAAATCCCTTTTTTATCCCCTTCCTGAAGATTAGGGTTTTGAATTAGTTGATATATGAAGTGAAAGCCCAGCATTCTTAATTGTTGTTCTTGATATGTATTTGGGTTTCTGGCTTCTAAAGTTTTAAAAGTAATTTTTTCATTTTTTAGATTTTCATGACCTAGATGAGATCTTCCTTCTCTACCTGAAACGATATGGTGAATGCCTAAAAGATGGCATAATGCACCAGTTTCAAAACGTAGTCTGATTTCTTGCTGTTGATGTGCTATACGATAGTACATTTGCTTTTTTGATAGATATCTATCGTAGAACTCAGCAATTAATTTTAAAGAAACTTGTTCGGTATTTGGAATATAATCCAATGAGCAGAGTTGTTCAACCGTTAGTAACGTCACGAGCATTCTCCCATTTTATAGAAGAAGCGACCTTGATGTGCTCAAGGTCGCTTCATGATAGTTTGGCAATGACAGAGACATTCTCTCTGCAGGATGTACCTAGACATTATGAATTCTTAACTCACAATACATAATGTAGCACTGTCGCCTTAATTATTTTCCATTTATGCAGATATACATAAATGCCGCCCGGCGCGGTACGTGAAATGCCAACGTTCACGTAAGTCTTACACTATAAATTTTAACATGGAGAAAAATCATTGGCAACAATTAATATCTTAATAAAGTATGTTTTTTGCATACTAATTGTACTAATGATATGAGATATAAATATACCAATATGTGTTTTGTATGAAGAGACCTATCTACAAAGGAGCGGATTAGAGTGAGACCGACTAACTTGGACTGGACAGAGCTGGTACTGCCAGATGGTCAACTGAACCGCGAGCTGGCAACGCATATTGAAATTTTATATACAGGCTTGCACGGACAATCTGTACAGCGTTTCTGGTTACAGGATGGCAAGAGTTATATTTATAAGCCTTTGCCACCGGGGGAGGAACGCTTTCGGGAAGTCCAAGCCTATATCCAGATGATGCCACTGCTGGCGAAGCTTGCACAGCCACCAGTGTATCCGGCATTAATCGCATATGCTGCACCGGCCGAACAATTGAAAATTTTACGTGAATCGATATCTGCAACTGTATCGGGGTTAAAAGAACCAGTCGTAGCCCTCGTCCATCCGGCATGCTGGATGATCGCCGAGGATATCGGTGTGCTGGAGCATCAGCATTCTGCTGCTGTGCTGGAGCAGGTGATCGACCAGATGGCGGTCTGGCATACAGTGGATGAGCAGCATCTCGCTCCACTACCGCAAACTGGGCAAAAGCCGCCGCTCCCTACCGCAGCCGCTTCACTGTTCGAGCGCTGGGAACAGGTGGAGACCGTTGTGCAGGAAATCGCCTCGTTAAAGTATCCTTCCGTTGATCGGTCAGAGGAGTCTTTCGAGTCTGATATGGAGCGATCCACGCAGTTTTCCGATCAGCTTCTGTCTGCATTACAGAGCGACATTCGTGAGGCTACCGGGCATATATCAGCGCAGCCGGCTGTTTTGCTGCATGGTGATCTGCACGCCGGTAATTATGGGATAAATCCGCAGGGAACTATAATTATTTTGGATTGGGAGCATAGTCATGCTGGCTCGTTATTCTGGGATCTATATCACCTGATCGATCTGTCGCATCCGCTGTTTCCGCGTGAGATGACGATGGAGCTTCGCCATCGATTGCTGGAACGATATTGGGTAGCAAGTACAACAGGCAGATCAGCAACAACGGTATCTCCACAGCGCCATGTTGTAGCGCTTCGTGAGTATGATACGTTGGTGGAGTTGGAAAGGGATTATTTGTTATATGCGATCGTGTACTCGATCTGGATGCTGCTGCTAATCCAAAATGATCTGCTACAGCAACCGCCGATCTGGCCGCATGCGCTATTGCTGGCACAGCAGTTTGAGACTCAGCAGCATGCGAAGCAATGTCTGGCTGCATGGCAGGCGATTCGGACAGCGGAGTGAATGTTATCAGCGAAAGGAGGCGGGCAGGATGCGACTTGCTGAGGAGTATGTGCGTCTGCGAATAAGCTGGCACGAACAAAAAGAAAGAGAAGCCTTTCATGTGACGACAGCGGATCTGGCTGCGGCACTATGCTGTACGCCGCGTAATGCTCGCCTGATTACCGCGCGTCTGGTAGATGCGGGCTGGATCACATTCATATCCGGACGAGGGCGCGGACATACGTCAGTGCTGACCTTTTGCCAGTCGCTGATGGATGTGGTGCTGGATGAAGCGAAGGAGCGAGTGCAACGCGGCGATGTAGCTGATGCGCTTGGTTGGATACGCCAGCCGGGCATACCGGAGCAGGTAGAAGCGGCATTTATGAGCTGGCTGAGTGAATATTTTGGCTATACGGCAGGACGACCTTCACCGAAGGGACATACGGATACGCTGCGGCTGCCTATTTACCGTCCGGTTGTCTGTCTGGACCCGGCAGATGCGGTATTTGCTTTTGATACTCAGCTCATTGATCAGTTGTATAGCCGGTTGGTGGAATTTAGCGCAGAGGAGCAGAAGCTGCTGCCGGGTATTGCTCATGATTGGGAATGTGATGCGGACGGGAAGAAGTGGACATTTTACCTGTATAAGCATGTGCGGTTTCATCATGATCGCTTGCTAACCGCAGACGATGTGGTAGCAAGCTTGCGGCGATTGCAAACGGGGCATTATGCGCATAGCTGGTTACTGGCAAAGGTCGCTGGCATTCATGCTGCTAATCCGTATACCGTGGTGATCACGCTGAAGGAGCCGAACAACTGGTTGCCCTTGCTGCTGTCCCATAGTGGAGCGTCTATTATGCCGGAGAGCATAGGGCAGGAGCAACCATTGCCAATCGGTACAGGGGCCTATCGATTAATCGAGCGGACAGCAGGGCGGTGCGTACTGGAGCGTTTTGACGCCTATTATGGTACGGGAGCGCTGATTGATCGGATTGAAATTGTGATCGTGCCAGAGCAGGACGCTCCGATCGCGCTGGCTGGAGGTCAGGGAATGCTGACCGTATTGACGGGGGAATTCGATACAGCCGCCTTTGCTCATTTGCCACGACAGGATGTACAGACAGGAGTGTCCATGCTGATGCTCAATCGCAGACATGGTATTCTGGCAGAGGATGAAGCGTTACGACGGGCGTTATTTTACGGTGTGGATCGTACAGCGCTGGTGTCTGCGATGGGAAATACGTATACGGCTCCTGCTCGTGGGCTGATGCTAGAGAATGCATCGTTGCTGCTGGAGGATGCGTCATCTATAGACTCGAATGGTTCGCCATCAAGCATAGCCAGTACCGCTAAGCTCGATGGTACAGTTCCAATCGATGCAGCCATTGATAGCACAGATGATGATGACGCTATGCAAAATATCGATATTATCGCGGGTCACCAGCAATATGCGATGGAGCAATTGCAGCGGTCTGCCTACGATGGCAGAGAACTACACCTGTATACGTTTCAGCGTCATGAGCGTGCCGCCTACTGGCTGCGTGAAGCATATAACAGTATCGGTATTCACATTGCGGTGCATATTGTGGCATGGTCAGATATGGTAAGCGATGAAGTGGTGAGGCAAGCCGATCTGCTGCTATTTGAAGCGGTCATAGGCGGCGGGTTACATCGTCAGCTAGAATATGTGTATTCCAATCAAAGCCTGATTCGACGTATGTTACCCGCAGAGCTGCTGACCGTGTTGGAGCCGTTGACGGATCGATTGTTGCTGACGAATATGCCTGTGTATGGTGGTAGGAGCTATCCGTCCTATGCGGGTAAAAAGCTTCCCGCAGCAGAATGGTTACATCGCATCAATCATTTGCTGCAAGCTACCTGTAGCGCGATATTTCTGGCGGAACGCTCAGCAGGCATGATTATTCCTTCCTTTTTGCGCGGCATCCATCTGAATGAACGAGGCTGGGTCGATTTTGGTAGACTGTATGTGGTGCAGCAGGATCAGGAATAAAAGTGGAAAAGATCAATGCTCCATTTACCCTTTTTCTTCCCACTTGATCACTCTATACTTCATCGTAAGAGGGTCAGACCGCTCGCTTGTAATGATCCATTTGGCGCTACTATTGGAGAAGTACATGACGGCACAAATGTTGTTAATTCAGTGCATCAAGAGCATGGTCGTCTCGCAGAAGGATAGGGGGAAGCGATATGAAAACAGAGATTGGGCTCGAGCGGATCGAGCAACTGGATAGCCGATTGTCCGCATTTGTGGAGATGTTAATTGCGGTCGTACATGATGGTGCATCGATCGGATTTTTACCGCCGCTTTCAGCAGAAGCAGCAGAGCAATACTGGCGCAGTGTGCCGGGTTCGGATGTGATCATACTGATCGCTGAAGTGGATGGACAACTGGCAGGTACGGTACAAGTCCATTTGTGCAGTAAGCCTAACGGGATGCATCGTGCTGAGATTGCCAAGCTCATGGTACATCCACAATTCCGCCGCCGCGGTATCGCTCGTCTGTTAATGGAACAAGCGGAGCACTATGCTAAGCAGGCAGAGCGAATCTTACTCGTGCTGGATACGCGAGATGGCGATCCATCCAATCTGCTGTACCGTTCGCTCGGCTATATTCAGGCAGGGCAGATTCCGCACTTTGCGATATCCGATACAGGTGGACTCGATTCGACGAATTTGTATTATAAGTTATTACAATCCTAAGCCGTTATATGATAGCTCTGCCGGATCATTTTCATCGTATCCGGCAGGGCTTTTTAGATGTCACGAGGTACCCGGACAGTTGGCATATGAAAGTAAAATCGCTATAGTTGTAATGAATATGGCAGCAAGACGGGAGGAAGACATACATCGTGACAAAAATCGGACTTGTAATGCGCAAAATCCAGTTTACCGAGAATCAGGGACCACGGGTATTTGCAGAACGGCTGAAGGCGCTGAGTGCGGAGCTTGGGGTGGAGATTGTGTTTATTTCCCCGGAGCGGCATGTGAGTGGGTATGACTGGTTGCCTGGCTATGAGCACGAAAAGGGCGATCTGGTCAATTATGATATCGTACTGGATCAGATTCACCAGCACGGGATCGAGCATGTGCTGTATACGGTATCCGGCTTTACGTTTTTGAATATGTTTTTGCCGAAAAGTGTGCTGTTTCCACATAGCTTCCCTGATCCGGCGCTAACGGGCTATGAGATGATGAAGCCCTTTTATACGATTGTAAATAAGGCAGTCGTGCAGACTCCATTTCTGAAGCGGCAAATGGCGGCACAGTTTGGCATTACTGATGTGGATGTGATTCCGATCGGCTTTAGCGAGCAGCTCGCGGAGCGGCATTATAATCCTGATCTGGTCGTGGATAACCGGATTTTGTGGATTGGCCGGGATGAGGAGAATCGTCGCCCGGATCTGGTGCTGGAATATGCGCGCCGTAACCCGGATAAGGAAGTCTATATGGTATTTGGCGGCGAGCGTTACCGTGAAAGTATGAAGAAGTACGATATTCCGTCTAATATTAAGCTGCAGTTTGCCCTGTCTCAGGATGAGATTTTCCAGCTTATGAACAGTGCAAAGGTGTACTGGAGCTGCTCCAAATTCGACACCTTTGCGATGCCGCTAACCGAAGCGCTCGCGATGGGCAAAATTGTCGTCAAGCCAGAGCACCCATGCTATGACCATATTAGCTCCACCCATTCGTTTGCCGGGAACGAGCAAAACTGGTTTGAGCTGGTTAATATGGCGGCTTCGTCGCCACGCCGGTATTCACAGGATAACCGCGACTATGCATTTGCCACCTTTGCCAGCCGTATCATGAAAGAAGGCTATCAGAATTTCTATTCGGATTGGCTGAAATGATAGCGAGCAGTACAGTATAACGAGCAGAATGGAAAGGAGGGGTAAGCTATGGCAGCAGAAAATATGCGGATCGCCATGATTGCCGACATTCACGGCAATATCGCTGCACTGGATGCTGTATTGCAGGATATCGAAGCGCACGGTATTACAGACATTTATAATCTAGGCGACAGCGTGTATGGAGCGCTATATCCGCGAGAAACAGCACAGCGACTGATGGACAGCGCGATCGTTTCCATTCGCGGTAATCAGGATCGTGAGCTAGAAAATGGAGTCATACGTGTCGTAGACGAGCCGAATGATCTGCAAAAGCGTACCGATCCTATCGTTCCGCCGAATACCACGTTCGACTATGTGATCCAGCAACTGAGTGTAGAGCAGATGAAATGGCTGTTGGAGCTGCCATCGGTGCACACAACGGAAGAACTGTATCTGTGCCATGCGCAACCGACGGTAGACGATGTACCTTTATTAGAAAAGATCGAAGCGAACGGGGTACACTGGCGTTCTGAACAGGAATTACTCGAATTGGTACAGGGGATCAAACAGCCGATCATTGGGTGCGCGCATACCCATATGCCGAAGCTGAACTATTTGCCAGACGGACGGCTAATCATCAATCCGGGCAGTGTGGGCTTGCCAGCCTATCATGACGATATGCCGTATGAACACGCCATGGAATCACGGGTTCCGCACGCTCAGTATGCCATACTGGACTACAGCAATGGGCAACGGAATGTGACACATCGCTCGATCCGGTACGATTGGGAAGGTGCAGCGATACAGGCAGCTTCGCATGGACGACACGATTGGGCCTATGCACTTCGTACAGGATATGCACTACGAGATTGATCCATTCAGTTAAGTAAAAAAAGTATACACATCATGCTACATCAATGAGCTTGTACAAACGTACTGTGAGCGAAACCAGTATATCCATTTACAATTTATCCATACGAGAACGGGAGCGAATAGGATGACTACTTTACGCAAAGCGATTATCGATACGGACACTGCTGGCGATGATACGATCGCTATTTTGACTGCACTGCATCATTTTGATGTACAGGGCATTATGATGACAGGCGGTAATGTACAATTTGATCAGGAAGTAGAGAACGCGCTATACACGATTCAAGTTGCTGGCAAAGGCGGTGCCGATGGACAGATTCCGGTCTACAAAGGCTGCGAGCGTCCCTTGATGATGACATGGAATGCTGAGCATCACCGCACAGTAGAGGATGTGCATGGTAGCGATGGCATGGGCGGCTCCAATTTCCCAAAAGCGATCCAGCGTCCGGCAGACGGACATGCGGTTGATTTTCTAATCGAAACGGTGCATCGGTATCCAGGTGAAATTCATCTGCTGGCGATTGCCCCACTGACGAATATTGCGATGGCGATCCAGAAGGACCCAACCATCGTACCGAAAATCCCTCATCTATACGTAATGGGTGGCACGAATAATGCGCTTGGCAATATTACGCCTGCTGCGGAATACAATTTCTATGTTGACCCTGAAGCAGCTCATATCGTGCTACGCTCCGGTATCCCCACAACGATGGTAGGCTGGGAGATGTGTACGCGTCACTCGCTCATGGACGATGATGACCATGCCGAGATCGCAGCGCTTGGAACATCAGGCTCGCAATTTTTCATCGATGTGAACCGGGTTGTCATGCAATTCAACAAGCAGGTACATCGCCTGAATGGTACGACGCATCCGGATACGCTGCTGATGGCAGTAGCTGCGAATGAAGCGGTCATGACCGAATCCCATGAATACTTTGTCGATGTGGAAACAAAGGGGGAGTGGACGCGCGGTTACAGCGTCGTCGATATTAACGGACGTCTCGGTCAACAACCGAATGTACGGGTATGTGAACATATTGATCGTCCGCTGTTCAAGCAGATGCTGCTGGATGTGCTGACGGCGATTGAGTAGTGCATATGAATAACTATCATTTAATTTAGCTCAATAAGTTTGATGAGGTTGTTTTGCAAAAAAATCTAGATTGGGAGAGTTTTAAAACGATTGTTTCTTTTGTATTTGAGAAGCAATCGTTTTTTTTATTGGAAATTTTAATATAGTTATTTTACTCTTAGAACCATATATGGTAAAAAATGATTTCACCTTAGTGACTTAAAAAAATTATATTAAATATATAAAATTTTTTAAAAAATGTAAAAGGAGACGGGATTTTATGATTAGAAAATTATTAATAATTATTATCTTATCATTGTTTATGCAGCAAATTTTCATTATTCCTACTAAAATTTTTGCTGGAAATCAATTACTAAATGAGAGTCAAATTGAAGAGAGGAATTCTAGTGAAAATCAAGATGAAGCTTTAGACTCTCAAGATATTCATCAAAGTTCAATTCTATATTCAAGGCAACTAAGTCAATGGAAACAACAATTTCCAAGTTATAAACCTAAGGTAACTTCAAGGTTTACACAATCAAAAGTTATGATACCTGTATCAAAGGTGTCTGTAACAGCCCATCAGAACGAAATTTATAAACTCCAGCCCAAGTATTTAACTAATAATTTTTCTTTTTCAATGATGGCTTCAACAATTACAGATCAAAATACTGTAATTAGTAAAGGTAATTTCAGAACTCGCTCCGATCTTAGTGGTATGAGTTGGGAAGCTAAAGATTATTACAGTCATCCAGAATTGAAATACCCTACTGATGGAGATTTTTCAGATATCATTTTAAGTTATACATATTATCTTTATGGTGATTTACCAGAAATGAACTCCACTCTTGCACCAGTTTTAACCGTAGAAACAAATAATGGAGCTATTTATTATGTGAGGTTATGGAATTATGTACGTGATCGTCCTCAGGATGATTGGGAAACTGGAGCCAATATTAAATTTCCGGCAGATAGAACACCTGGTGGGGCAACTGGAACTATCGGTAATATAGAAATTGACTTTAATAATTTATATGCCGGATGGCAGCCATATATCAAAGATAGCAAGATTATTACACATCAAGATGGAACAACAGAGTACATAGAACAATGGATAAATAATAAGGATTGGAAAAAAATTCCGGTTAAAGATATTAAAAGATTGATGTGGGCATATGTACCAAAAGAATACGAAATTACAAGTACAACCGAGTATCTCAATGATTCAAAAAGCTTTTTTGTTAAAATGACCAATTGGAATGTAAAGGGAAACTCATTTTTAAGAACAGAACCGCCTAGTAGGCCATTACAAGATTTGAGAATTACCGATGATTATGATGACATTTATAACTTGACTCCTGAAAGAGTAGTATCTGATTATACAAAGCTAGGGTTTAAAGGCTATGTCACTATGTATGTAGGAGCTTCTCATTATTATGACAAAAAGTATGTAGATGGTGCTATGGAAGTTATTACAACCCATCCTTTTAATGCAGGTTTTGAACAGTGGTATAACAATTATATTCAGAGATTAAAAGAGCAAAACTTCAGCTTGATAAATTCAATTTCTATGGAAAATGTAGATGCTCCTTCTGAATGGTGGCAACGTACATGGGATAATGTTCCAGCTACTAGTGGCTGGACTCCGCCGCCTCACTTATTAAGTTTTAATAATGAAGATGTGAAAGCATTTTACAAAAGTTATGTGAATGAACTTGCTCAAATGTCAATTAGTAATGGGATGAAGCCTATTGTGCAATTGGGCGAACCTTGGTGGTGGTTTATGGAAGGAGTAAATGATAAACCTCCGACATTTTATGACAAAGCTACTCGTGATTTATACAAAAAGGAAACTGGAAAAAATATGTATGAGTTCAAATCCAGTAATGAATCCATAAAAGGACATGAAGATTTACTTTATTGGCTCAGAGATAAGAATGGAGAATTTTCTCTGATGTTAAGGGATGAACTCAAAAAAAATCATCCAGATGCTCAATTTACAGTTCTTTTTTTCACACCATCCGTAGTCGATAAAGATCGCGTTCCGCAAATGATGAGTATTGTTAATTTCCCCTATAAACATTGGAAGTATCCGAACCTTGACTTTTTTATGCTGGAGGACTATGACTACCTTATCTATGATCAAAAACAAAAACATATTAATACGTTAACGTATGTGCAAGCTCATTTAGGTTATCCAACAAAACTTATTCATTATTTTAGTGGTTTTGTTAGTGATAGGGGGCATCTTCAAGTATGGGATAGAATCAATCAAGCGATTAATGATGGATTTAATCAAGGTTTTGGGGAAGTGTATGTCTGGGCATATGCGCAAGTAAAGCGTGATGGCTGGGCGATGCCCGATATGATTAGATCTAGTAAACCTACAGGATTGTACGAGAAACCATTTGATTTAACTTTTACCACAACAGCAGATCAAATCATATATACAACGGATGGGTCTGTACCTACATTAAACCATGGAACAGTGTATTCAAAGCCCATTACTATAGTAAATCGTACGGAAATAAAAGCTGCTGTCGTGAAAGAAGGAATACTTACACAAATTTATAACTTCTCATACGATATCGGCGTCAAACAATATCAATACGATAAATTTAATCGTTTGATATTAGAAAAGTTTGCGCAAAACGGGAAACTCTATATTGTGGATTACACGTATGACTTAGCGGGCAATACAATCAAAGTTGATCGTATGCAAATTGAGAATAACTAGGAGGCCGGAGAAATGAAATTTAAATATACTCATTATATATTAGTTTGTTGTACGACATTAAGCTTTTTATTAAACCCCTATACTTCAAATGGTGTATTTGCAAGTTCTCTTTCTGTGTCTGAATCGTTAGAGAATGTCAAACAATTTAAAAGTGTGTCTTCATTTAAAAACTTAGATGAATATCAACTGGAAGAAATGAAAAATTCTTTTTCAAATAAAATGTTAATGATTGCGGCTTACTATTATTCAGATATTAATTATTTGCTTGATGCAAATTCTTTGATAGAAATGCTTAACTTCAATAAAAAAGATGTTATTAATATTATTGATTCTCTATCTACTTCAGAAAAGAAACTGTTATTTCAATACGTTCCCATTGTTGAGCAAGCATATAATGAAGATAAAAATCCTAATACAACAAATCAATATTGGGATTCTATTCAGTTTAATTTGGATCAAGCAGTTCCTGATCATATAGTAACAGATGATGTATATCAAGATGTTTACCCATACCAAAACAGACAGGACAATGTGCAAGATTCAGTTTATCTTGATTCACAAAATTTATCATTAAAATCATTATCTGATTTTTCTTTGCCTAATGCATTTTCATTTGATACTAAAAATACTCCTTTTGTTTATCAAAGTGATTTCAATTCTGATATGAACTCGAGTTATAAAACAGCGACACAAAGTAAGACTGATCTATACTTAAAAGGCAAAAACGGACTAGACTTCGAGTTGACTCGAATGTATGACTCCTTAAATTCAAAAATAACCAATCCTTCTTATGAATTTACAGAGTTTTCTCAAACATGTAAGTTAGAAAACAGTGATTATGATGCTAGTTCTCCTGCTTCTGATTGCATGGGTAATACTGCAAACTCAGCAGTTAATAATATTCAGGATAAAGACTACTATATTGCAACTGGATGGAGTTTGAATCTTCCAGTCATGCGTGACACATATATTTACGAGTCAATACCGATCAGTTTTCAGCCTAATATTAAATATGATACATATAGCAGAAATTATAATGCTGATAAAGGAATAAGGCGTTTCGTTCTGGAAAGTGGGGCTACATATGAATTTAATATAAACGCGGGTACAAGCGAACAATATCCAATAAATTATCCCTATAAAAATGTAGTTTATCGAAATCAAGATAATAGTGAGCATATATTAGTTATAGATGGAAAACTTACTTATGGATTTGACGACAATGGTCGTTTGTTATATAAGCGCAATCAATTCGGAGAGGAAATCACGTATCTTTACACAACAAATAAAATCGTGATTACTGATACAATAGGGCGAGTTACTCAAATTGAAGTCGATAATAAAAGAATTAAAGGTTTTCAAGTGTTTACTAACAGCGGCGAAGAATTGTACGAAATATCATATAATGCAGCTTATATAGAGCATACAACCTCATTAAGATTAGCTACTCAAGGCCAAATAGATCATTACGAGATGACTGATATCAATGCTCCCTATTATCAATTAAATACAGTGACAGATACGTTAAATAATCGAACTATTGAGACGTATTCATATTATTCACCAGATATAACTACCCATGCAGATTTTAATTTTGAAGATGATTACTACTATATGTTAGATGATAATGGGAAAGTTATTTTAGATCAAAATCGAGCAGAGTCTACGGAAATTTTTAATCGCGATCGAAGCACATATGGTGAAATTGAGTATTTACTATTAAAAAAGGTAGAAAATGATAAAGGATTGGCAACCCATTACCAGTATTCACTTTATAATAAATTATGGTCTTCGCAACCAGACTGGCTTAACCAAATAAAAAATAGAGGAACAATTCGAAACTATCTTGACTCCAATATATTAACTTATATTGGATATAATCCAGTAACTTCAATATATTACACCTTTGAAGACGAAAAGAAAGAAAAGAAAATATTGCAAAAAATGGTAGAAACAAATGAAGAGGATGCCAAAGAAATTTGGAATGTTTCGAGAAATGATAATCAATTAGCTTATTTTAGATTGGCTGATGCGTTACACCGTACGGGGGATCAACTAAAGTCAAAGACAAGTTACAATTTTGGAGAATATGTAACTAGTACAATTGATCACTATACCCCAAATAAATATGGAACTATGAAAAAAGTGTATACTTCTAACCAATTTCAAGATATCGAAAACCGGTTACAACAAACGATAGCTAATAAGAGCACGGATTTTGCTAAAGACCAAGTGACCTCTATATATTATGAAGATGGAATTAATCCATCACTTATCAAATTATTTACTGACAATTTAGCAAAAGATAGCCGCTCTAACGATTTAAAAAAGGATCTTTATTTCGGAAATAACCTTTCATTAATAAAAGGATCTGCAGCGATACAGAAGAATCAATATGATGAGTACGGTAACATTGCACAACATACTGATTCCTCAGACAATACGACGACTTCTTTATATAAAGGACCGTACCATCAAATAAGCTATACAGAAACTGTCTCAGCAGATCATAGCCAAACTAAAAAAAAATCTTTTGACTATAATTTAGATGGCACATTATCGAAAACAACAGAAATAAATGCTTATTTGATACAAGGCGAACATGCTGCAGATACATTGGTTACTGATTATTTAAATTATAATACTAATCATCAACCTACACATATTAGACGATCTAGTTCTGGAAGCAACTTTGGTAATTATCGTGAAAGCAATCAATATATTGATTATGATGATTATGGACTGAATATGACTAAGCAGACGTATTATCTTACCACAAAATATGGAGGAGCAGCCGAGCCGTTTAGCTATTTGTATCAGTATGATTCTTATAATAGATTGATAACGATGACTTATCCAGATCAGAGTAAAATTGATTCTAACTACGATAGCCAAGATCGATTAACAAACGAAAAATTCACTCCAAATGATGGAAGTAAAACTTTAGATTATACTTATGTATATATCGATGATAAACGTCAAATCAAAAAACAAGGTCCAGATGGTTTACAGACGGTTACAACATATAATCCATTTGGTAGTATTCAGAGTCAGAAAGCCATATCCAAAGGGGAAGAACGAACGCTTTTAGAAAACATTTTTAATTCAAGCGGGACAATAATCATGGCAACGCGACCTTACGGTGAACCCAATAAACAGACTAAGTATGAATATACTGTTAATGGTGAAGTTGCGCGCTCTATTGATCCAATAGGTAACATTACAAGATTTTATTATGGTAATACTGTAGTAGATGGGGCCGATACATTACCAATTAACTCATTGAAAATAGTTCATCCTAACGGAAAAACTGAAGTAACCCTTGAGACCTTGACAGGTCAAAAAGCTGTTTATCAAGAAAAGAGCAAAAGTAAAAATAGAGAAACGTTATTTGAATATAATTCATTTGATCAAAATACAAAACAAACTGTAGTAGCTGATGAAAAAGAACAAACTACCAATTATAATTACGATTCTGATGGACATCTTATCTTTATGAAAGATTCACCGGGTACTGTATACACATATAAATATGACTTCAATGGAATGATTACAGAACGCGCCATCAATAACGAGATTCAACAGGAAAGTAAGTTCAACGAAGTGGGATGGTTATTATCATCTGTCAAAAAGCAAAAGAGCGATACTCCTGAACTTAAAGATACAATCAGAGAAAAACATTATGTATATAATAAGTCGGGGTTAATAGCTTCATACGAAAATGAACTAAAGGAGAAACACTTATACAAGTACAATGGTTATGCTCAATCTACATTAATCGAAGTTAAAGACGAGCAAAATCATACTATTTATAGTATAAATAAAAATTATGATCCCGATAATCTACTTATTCACTCCATTCATTCAAGCAATGAAGCCAGTGCTATAGAATACGAATACGATAAATGGAAGAGATTAAGTAAGCAGACAGTCGGCGGTCACTCCTATCAGCTTACCTACGATCAATTAGATCAAATAAGTCACTTGAAATACTCAGATGGTCAGGCTGTAGATTATACGTATGACAGTTTGGGTAGGATAGATACTGTCTCTTATCCAAAAATGGGTACAGTGCAAATGCGTTATTCTATCGACAATGATAAGAATACAGTTGAAACCAGACAGGCTAATGGTCATAGCCAAACCATGACCATGAATGCGTTTAATGAAGTAACTGCGAATGAATTTAAAAACTTTAACCAGCATTCAAAATATGATGGTTTTAGTAATAAGATCGAGAATGCTATTAATGGTGAAAAAAATTCTTTTACGTATGATAGTTTAAACCGTATAAAAACAGAGCAGACTTCAGATTCGAATATAAACTATGATTATGATGCAAATGGAAATATTCAAAAGATTGGTGCCAACACATTTACCGAATTGGATAATGGAAGTACAACCCTACAATATGATGGTCTTAATCAACTTCATAAGCTTAATATCACTCAGGAGAATGATGTTGAAAAAGCCATAACGTATACTTATTATGGAGATGGACTTCGTGCCTCAAAAACAGTGGGTACACAAAAAACACAATATATTTATCTTAATGGACGAGTCATTGAGGAGTTAGATGCTGACGGTAATACGAAGGCTCGAAATATTTGGGGAACAAATCTATTATTTAGAGAACTTGAAGGAGATATAAAAAGCCATGGTTACTATTATTATAACAATCATGGAGACGTAGTTGAAATCAAAGATCAATCTGGTCAAACTTTAAATACGTATAAGTATGATATTTGGGGGAATATCGTTTCCAAGACAGGGGAATTCGATAACCCGTATACGTATGCCGGGGGGCAATATGATGAAGAATCAGGTTACTATTATTTAAAGTCGAGATATTATGATCCTAAATCTAAAAGGTTTATTACAGAGGATACGTATGAAGGAGAAGTAACTCATCCGCTGACATTAAACCTTTACACATATGTAACGAACAATCCTTTGTTGTATACCGACCCATCTGGACACAGATCAAAGGGCATAGATTTTAGTTGGGCAGGATTTTTATATCGGTATGGTAATAGTATTGAAATAGCCAACATTCTTGAATCACGATTAGATGGCGATATATCTGTAGTTCAAATGTTTGATTCATTAGGAATGAGTTTTACAGATTGGGACGATGCAATTGTTAACGATGACCAATTAGGCACCATTTCTTATCAGAAGGGTGCCGAGCCTAATAAAGACGAAACTATGGTCGGTACAATCCTTTCGTGGACTGGACAGAATGTAACCCATTTAGCTAAGAAAACAGGGACAGATCCTGCTACTGGAAAAGCATATAAGAACCCTGATTATAAGGTGGATGGTGTTTTAACAGAGCTTAAAACATTGAAAGGTGAAAAACTAAATTTAACTACTGGAGCAGGACAGTTAGCAAGTGGATTAAGCCAAGCGAGAACTGTAATATTAGATGCTAGGAAATATGAACATGTTTCAGAATTTGAGGCGTTTGATATGCTATTTTATGGATTAGTCCAAGCCCAAAGAAATAATGTCGCTTTATATGATTATATGGAGTTACAGGTCTGGACAAGAGACGGCATGTATATTTGGAATATAGGTGATATTGGAACTGATATGGAGACCATTTAGAAGGTGGTGAGCAAGGTGGGGTTAAAATTTACAGCGTTGTATAAGAGTAATTTACCAACATTTGAAATGGTTAATCATTTTAAAGATTTCCTGTCGCTTGAATATAAAGATATGTTAATTCTTAAAGATTTGGAATGGGTAACACTATATAATAATGATCCGCAAGAGCATTATAGAGAGTATGGGTTTATAAGTTTAGTTGGACTGAATGAAATAACATTCAATATCAGTGCCCATCTTGTTGAGCTTGTGACTGAATGGGAATGGCTGTTCTTTCTCAAAGATTTAGAGAAGAGAAAAGATATCAGAGATGTATGCTTGAGAATTGTAAAATATTTAGGGAATCCTATATATGTACCTGATTCTTACTGTTACTCATCTTATTTATTTGAAGATAAAACTTACACCGATGTCTTGGCCTCACTAAGATCTCAGTATGGTGATCCAGTGAAAGATATTTTAGATATGCTGGTACAATATGAGATGTACTGGGATACTGCAGGATATTATATTGATGAACGGTAGCAATAATTTAGCCACATGTGAGTACATATACTCTATGTGGCTTCTCTTTTTTTAAAACTCATTAGTGATTGTTGAACAAAGCCTTAAATAGTATAGTTAGATATTTAAATTAGTGTGAGTTTAAGTAAGAGGAGAGTGGTAATTTGATCATCAAATAGATTCATATTTAATTTTTATTAAACAAAAAAACAAACAGTTTTCGGAACTAATAGGGGTTATTTATTTTGCTATACATGTAAACAAAATCCTGTGCCTAAGCAATATCTTTCAACTTTTCTACTCATTAAAAATTAAAATTCACGAAAGGAGCGCCACACATGTACCGTATCGCGATTTGTGATGATGAGCAGCTACGCAGGGAAGATGTGCGGCGTATGCTGCTTGATCTGTCTGTGAAGTCGGGCATTGATTTTACCACTGAGGAATTTGCATCAGGTGAGGCGCTAGTATCACATTACAGCCATGGCGGTGAGCCTTTTCATATCTGGGTGCTCGATATTGAAATGGATGGATTGACGGGGATCGAGACTGCGCGCAAGCTGCGGGAGATGAAGCGGCTGAGCGAGCAGATTATTTTTTTGACGAGCTATGCGGAGTATATGCTGGAGAGCTTTGATGTGATGACCTTTCAATATTTGCTCAAGCCTGTTGATTCGGATGTATTTGCCGAGAAGATGCTCAAGCTATGCCGTTATTTTGAGGAGAAGGAGCAGGAGATTCTAATCGTCAAGTCAGCCGAGGGTGAGCTGGTGCTGCATCATGATGATATTATCGCCATCGAAGCTGCGAATAGCCTGACCGTCAAGCACAAGCTGAAAATTACCACCACGCGCGATATACACGAGGGACGCGGGTTAATTTCCAGCTATGCAGATGCTTTAAAAGGTGGACGTTTCCTGCAAATTCATCGTTCGGTGCTGGTTAATCTATCCCATGTTCATAAGTTTGCCGGTAGTCGGGTCGTCATGTCCAATGGGCTGGAGCTACCGATTGGACGATCCAAGCTCAAGGAAGTGAAGGACGCCTGCACTCGCTTTATGGTGTTGAGGATGGAATGATGGGAAGTTTCGTATGGTTATCGTTGCTACATCTGGGCACGACATTGCTGCTGGCTGTACAGCTTCATTTCTTTTTTAATACCGTATTTGGAAGCGAGCAGAGCAAACCGAGCAAAAAGTACTGGATCGCTGCCTTTCTCCCGCTGGCTTATATGTACTTTGCTATGGATTGGCCCAATCTTGTATCCTCGCTCATGGCGGTAGGCATTATTTTTCTCGTTGCACAGGGTTATGCGGTATCACAGAAGCTTAAGATCATGTTTACTATTTTATATGCCGTATTGTTGACGCTTATTAATCTGATGCTGATGTATTTGTTCGTTCCATCGCTGCAATCGGATGCTACTCTGTTGTATGAGACGCCGATACGCATTTGGATGGCGATCACGCTTATGGTTAGTTGTACGCTGATGTTTGCTGTCACGATGGTGATCCGGCTGGTGGTGAAGCGCCGCCGTTTTCCGCTGGAAGCGAGATATTCGCTATTATTTCTGAGCGTGCCGCTGATTAGCATTTATCTGGTCAATGTGTTCACCATTTATAGCCAGAAAAATGTGCACTATTTTATTTCCATATTCGGCTTTATCGTATTGAATGTGCTCGTTGTGTACATGCTGGATACACTGATCGCTCGTTTTCATTTAACATTGCAAAATGATCGCTTGCAGCGTCAGATGGATTACCAGGATGCGAATTATGAGAAAACGGTGCATAGCTTCAAGGAGATCAAGCGCATCATTCACGATACGAACAAGCATATGCTCGTTGTAGCAGAATATATCGAGCGTGGACGGAGTGAAGAAGCGATTCAGCATATTCGCACCACACTGGATCATATCGACCATGCATATTTACGTGTGAATACAGGCAATCTGGTCGTTGATGCATTGCTTACGAATACGCTCAATGTTGGGCGTGCAAATGGGATTCGCATTGATACCGAACTGCGGTTGCGTCAGCCCGATCTGCCGATGGAGCGTTATGATCTGTCGATTGTACTCGGCAATATGCTGGACAATGCGATTGAGGGATCGAAGGATGTACGACAGGCGGAAGACCGGCTGATTCGCATCGAGATTCGTTCCACTGAATCCGCATTATTCATCCGGGTGCGTAACCGAACTGAGCGCCAGGTGAACGATCTGCGTACCAGCAAGACGATGCCGGATGATCATGGCTTTGGGCTGACTAATATTCAGCGCATCTGTGAGAAATACGGTGGTCATATGACGATTGAAACGGAAGCTCGTACGTTTGATAATATGGTGATGCTTCCTTTTCCAGCCTGAACAAGATCCTCGAACACGTCGTTCGGGGGTCTTTTTGTGCTGTTCAGGGCATTTTAGCGTATAGGTTCCCTTCATCCGTTATGCTCAGTTCATAGACAGCAACACTGAAAATGTTAACGAGAGGATGAAGGATACGATGACACAACCGATATCGATTTGGAAAAAGACAGGCACAGCAGCACTTATAGCACTAATGCTGACCTTGCCGATCGCGGAAGGACAGGGCTTTGCAGCGCCTGCCACTCCTTCTACAGCAACATACACCATGCCACAAGCGACGGCGGCACAAAGCAATCTCGCACAGGCCAAAGCACAGGCAATGATCGAAGCATTAATGACCAACTACGGCGTGACCGGGGCGCAATATGCGATTCGTGATGGCGGTAAGTTAGTGCTATCCGGTGGTACTACGCTGGATGATCAAGGCAACAAGCAACAGATTGATGCGGATAGTATGTTCGGCATCGGCTCCATCAGCAAAATGTATGTGACTGCTGCGACGATGATGCTGGTGGATGAAGGCAAAGTAGATATTGATCAGCCGCTAACGACGTACCTTCCTGATTTTAAAATGGCGGATGAGCGCTATAAACAGATTACTGTACGTATGCTGATGAACCATTCAGCAGGCTTGTACGGCTCCCATTACAAAAACACGATCCTGATGGATGATAACGATACGCAAAATGTGGATCAATTGCTGAGCAACCTGAGTAAAGAGCATCTGAAGTCCGATCCGGGTGAGTATTCCGTGTATGCAAACGATGGCTTTCAACTGCTGGAGCTGCTCGTTGAGCGGGTAAGCGGCATGAGCTATAGCGAATTTTTGCAGAAGCGTGTGAGCGAGCCGCTTGCGCTGACAGCGACCAAAACACCGCTCGATACGTTTGATCGCAGTCAGCTTGAACCGCTTCGTCTGCCAGGTATCTCCAATAAGCTGCCTACGGAAAATGCGAATATTCTCGGTACAGGTGGCGTCTATTCCACAGCCGAGGAGCTGACTTCATTCTCCGAAGTGCTGATCGGTAAGCATACCGATCTGTTATCCAAGGAGTCAGCCACGGCGATGCTCCAGCCTGAATACCGAAATGGCGTCTGGGTGCCTGAAACGAAAAATGCGTTTGGCTACGGATTGGGCTGGGATTCCGTCGATCTGGAACCTTTTGGCGATTACGGTATTCGTGCAGCGACCAAGGGTGGCGATACGATCATGTATCACTCTGCCCTGATCAGCTTGCCGGATCATGACATTTCCATCGCACTGGTAACGGCTGGCGGTTCATCCGTATTCAATACGACTGCGGCGACTAATATTTTGCTGCAATATTTGAAGCAAACGGGAACCATTACGAGCGTCTCACCTGAGCCTACATTCGAGAAGCCTGTACAACAGAAGATGCCAGAAACGATGAACCAGTACAAGGGCTTATATGCTACGGTAGGTGAAACGCGTACGATTGCGATCAAGAATGGCAAAATCGAAATGCCTGCAATGATGAGCGATCTGATTCCGGCGCAGGCGTACGTCTATACAGGTGATCAGCAATTCACAAGTGAGGATGGACGCACCATTCTGGCCTTCGATAAGCAAACGAATGGACATACGTATGTGCGTATCCGCAGTGATCTTGTATTTCCTGGTATCGGACATGCCCGTATGGCATTCTACGAACTACAAAAGCTGGATAACAATCCGCTGAACGCATCCGTATCAAAAGTATGGAAGCAGCGCGAGGGCAAATCCTATTATGCGCTGGATGAGAAAATCAATTCATTTTTCTATATTTCCCCTTCCATTCTGACCAAAACGGTGAAGCTGGATGCTTCAGGCGGCTATGCGAACGGTACGAAAATCGTCGATGCCGACCATGCGGTCAATGTCGCTGAAATTCCAGTGATGAACGGTCGCGACGCCTTTGATCTGGAATTTTCCCGTCAGAAAGGAATCGAATACCTGCAAGCTGATGGTCGTACGTATGTGAGTGAGGATGCGGTAGAGAAGCTGAGCAGCGGGCATCGTTCCGTGGTTACGATTCCGGCATCTGGTAATGTGCGCTGGTTCAACATTCCTGATAGCGCCGCAGGCAAGCGCATGACGGTAACATTGCCAGCAGATGCAGGCTTTGTCGTATACGATAAAGACGATACGCCGATTGGCTTCTCCGTTGCTACAGGCTCTAATGCTGCTGTGCTGCCCAAAGGCGGAAAGATTATATTTGGTGGTAACGCCGGAGATGTGCTCAAGATTACGTTGGAGAAGAAGTGAAGAATGAGTGAATAACGAAATCGAGCATCACAGGCGATTGCGATACGTTCTACTCCTTCCAGCCCGGATAAAGTACGCCTAGCTTATACGATAAACAAACGATAGTATGCCTTACTGTAGACATAAACCATCCGATGCCGTTCCTTGCGACGGAGATCGGATGGTGCATACGAATATAGCTATAAACTGGCCTTGAATGTGAAAACATTTGAGGCTTTATTCTATTCTCAAAATATATTCCTATCACCAGTTAATAAGAAATTTTCGACATATAGCGCCTTTTTACTACAAAATAATACAAATCTTCCTCAAGAAAACTATCACTTTTACCGATACAGTTTATACAGCAAGATAGCGAGCAGCTCGCACAATGGATAAGTAACACTGCAATATACATAGAGATACGGGGGAAATGGTATGAGCTTCAAACTGCGTACCGGATTGGTACTCATCTTTATTTTGCTCTCTCTGGTGCTGTCGATTGCACTTGGGCTGGTATTAAATCGATACTCGGCTCACAGTGTAAAGGAAGAGATAGGGGAATCGCTATCCAGCACTGCCTACGATACGGCAGATAAGCTGGATAATTTTATGTGGACACGTTCAGGCGAGATGGATATGCTCGCTCGTCTACCCGTGCTGCTCGATTCGGCCAACACAGAGAATATTCATGACATGCTGGATCAGCTACAGACGAGCTTTCCTTCCTTTTCATGGATCGGTTATATGGATACGCATGGTCGAGTAGTGGCGTCGACGGGAAATATTTTGCTCGGACAGGATCTATCGCAGCGTCCGGTGTACAAGGAAGGCATCAAGCAAAAGTTTATCGGCGACGTGCATGATGCGGTGCTGCTCGCCAAGCTATTACCGAATCCGAGCGGAGAGCCGCTGCAATTCGTCGATATTAGCCTACCCGTGACGGATCGTTCCGGTAAAACAATTGGCGTGCTGGCTGCTCATATGAGCTGGGAATGGGCGCGTGAGGTGAAGCGTTCCATGCTGTCCTCGCTGCGTCGTGAAGATAACAATGTTGATCTGTTTATCATCAGTCGTAATGATCAGACAGTATTGCTAGGGCCGGACGATATGGTCGGTCATCCGCTCGATTTGCAAAGTATTGCCGAGGCGCAGTCCGGCAGAACAGGCTGGGAGCTGGAGCAGTGGCCAGATGGCAAAACGTATCTGACCGGATATGCCTATGGTAAAGGATACATGGATTATAAAGGTCTTGGTTGGACGGTGCTTGTACGTCAGCCAGAGTCGACCGCGCTGGCTTCGGTTGCCGAGCTGAATCGCTTTAGTGTGATCGCGGCAATCTGTGCAGCAGTCGTCTTTGCGATTATTGGTTGGTTTGTAGCTGGTCGTATTGCGCAGCCGATTTTACGGCTGACGAAGCGTGCTGATCGACTTGCTGCGGGTGAGGATGTAACCTTACCGGAACAGGTTGGATTTGAAGAAATTCGGATTTTATCGCGTTCGCTTAACCGCATGGTGCGCTCACTGGTGCAAAAGGATGTGGAGCTGGATCAGATGCAGTCAATCGCGCATTATGACCATTTGACAGGCTTGCCGAATCGAACTGCACTGGAGAGCTATCTGGAACAGACGATTGCGTCGGTAGATGAGCAGGGGCAGCAGCTAGCTTTCCTGTATATCGATCTGGATGGCTTCAAAAAAGTGAATGATACGCTTGGACATCAGGCAGGCGATCATCTGCTGCAAAAGGTCGCTCAGCGCTTGAATGAGGTGGGCAACGAAGGAGGCATTACCGTGCGTCTTGGTGGTGACGAGTTCCTTGTCGTGCTGCGTACAACTGCGGATCAGCTAGTTACCCAGGCGACTACATATGGACAGGAGATTATCAACAACCTGAATCGACCCTTTGTGTTGGAGTACGAGAAAGTGGTGATCGGCTGTAGTATTGGCGCTGCGGCTTACCCGATCGATAGCGGTAACCCGATTGAGCTGATGCGTATGGCAGATCAGGCATTGTATCAATCCAAGCGTGCAGGGAAGAATCGGATGACCTTTTATGAGGAAGTACCTGCGGTATCGTCGTTATAATGACTATCGTTAACAACAAAGCCAGCCCTGTTCTGCATCATGCAGATCAGGGCTGGCTTTTATTTGTACAAGCATATGAATTAGCGTCGTTGTCCAGCAATTCGCGGGCCAATCACCAGCATAATGAACAAGACAGCTAGCGCCCCGATAACCACAACAATCGACATAATCAAATAACCAAAGCCTGCCCAGCCTGGCTGAAACAGACTATAGATCATCAGTAACGCGCCCAGCAGCACCCCGATCAGACCGGGGATAAACTGGATTGTCCGTGAATCCCGATTTCGTCGTGTTAGCACGATACTCATCAACAGCAGTACAATGCCAGCTCCGCCGCCAATTGCAAGCAATCCCATTCGTACACCTCCTCGGTTGTTCTTCTTTTCGCTTCGTTTACATGATCCATAGCATAGCTGTCATGCAGCCTGCATATCGTCATTCCTCACACATTGCCGCCGCTACGTGCGCGGGATAGCTGGTAAAAGAGCTGGAACATCAGCAATACGAGTCCAATCAAGCATGTTCCGATCAATGCCAGTGAAAAGGCAGCAATGCCTTGCCATACCCCTTGCTTCATAGACACGTCCATATAGAGCAGCACCAGACTCGCAAGCAAGCCCAGTAGTCCCGGCAAAAAACGTAAAAACCGTGGTCTGGCAAAGAAATACGCCAGCAGCAATCCGAGTAAATACATGACCAATCCGGCACTCAATCCGGCATATACCAGCGGATGAATCGGTTGCAGCATATCCAAATCCTCCTTTCGTTCGATCTGTCTCCTGTTCATCTTACCATCTGACACGGCTACAGTAATACTGTTACGTGGCAAGCCAATGAACATGAACAGAGCTGATGTTGCTGATCTCGGTTGTACATTACAATGCATACGTAAAATAAAGCACATCGATAAATAGAGCACCGCTAAGGAGGGAATATAACCTACAATTGAATCGTATCCTAATGAAAAAAGGATAAATTATACATTAGAATCATAGGATATTGAAAAAAAGGAACAGCCTATGCGGCTAAGTTCAGATTGGTAAAACTTGCAAAAAAACTGGGTGTAAAGCAGTTTAGATAGCATAGAACAGGGTAATGGAGTATGGGAAAAGAGAACTGCTTAAAATGCACAAAATACAATAAAATAATCCTATTCATCCACCTTTTTCCGACTTCGTGCTTATTGTAAGCGCTTCACAAGACGTTTATTGTAATAGTCAATCGTCATTATGGATGAGAGCAGGTTCGATCTACATCTCCGTTAGCCTATATCTGGAGGCGAAGGAGCCTGTGGTAGCGCACAGGATAAGATAGGCGCAAAGTGTAGGATGCCGATGTAGATCATTTGCTCGGATCGCTCAATGTATTAATCTTGAAAGGGATGATAGCATGAGAAAATGGGGAAGTGCATGTATTGCGACGATGCTGCTTGTCCTGATTTTAACGGCATGTGGAGGCGGTAATACGGCTGGCAGCAATGTGGTACAGCTCGAATTTTTCCAGAACAAGCCGGAAGCCAAGGCAAGCTTTGATGAACTGATTGCCAAATTCAACAAAGAGCATCCGAATATTCAGGTCAGTCAGGTGAATCCGCCAGATGCAGAGACGGTACTCAAGACGCGTGTGGTCAAAAATGACGTGCCTGATATTATCGGTATGGGCGCGACAGATACATATTCCTTGCTGGCGCAGAGTGGGATTTTTCTCAATCTGACCAATGATCCATTATTGAAAAAAGTGAATCCGCAATACGTACAGATGCTGAATGATGTGACAGGGATGCAGGAAGTCACCGGTGTCCCATTTGCACTTAATGCAAGCGGTATCATTTACAACAAAGCGATTTTTGAAAAGCTCGGTCTGTCCGTTCCAAAGACATGGGACGAGCTGATTGCAACTGCACAAAAGGCGAAGGATGCAGGCGTGATTCCATTTTATTTTACGTACAAGGACGACTGGCAAAGTAACCTGCCATTCAACGATATGGGTGGCTCACTCGTCGGCATCGATTTCTACAAGGAGCGCCGCGAGAACAAAACGACCTTCCTCGCAGCGTATCAGGAAGTCGCCAAAAAGCAGCTAGAGCTGCTGAATTACGGACATAGCGATAACTTTGGTAAAGGCTATTCCGACGGCAACCGTGCCTTTGGTAACGGACAAGCGGCGATGTACATTCAAGGAAGCTGGGCCATCTCTGAAATTCGCAAAGTGAACCCGGACATCAAGCTAGGCTTCTTCCCTTTACCAGCAAGCAATGACGAATCCCAAACGAAGCTCACCGCTGGCGTGGATACGTTACTGGCAATCTCCGCCCAGACCGAGCACCCTGAGGAAGCCAAACAATTCCTGTCCTTCCTGCTGGAACCGGAAAATAGCCAGCAATACATCGACCAGCAAAACCTGTTCTCCGCCGTCGATGGCGTACAACAAAAAGACGACAGCGTATCCGGCTTATTACCGTATTTTGAACAGGGCAAAATCGTCGACTTCGTCGACCACTACATCCCAAGCGCCGTCCAACTCAACCCAACCGTCCAAGCCTTCTTACAAAACAAAGACATCAACGGCTTCCTAAACACCCTGGACAAAGAATGGAACAAAGTAGCCGCCCGCCGAGCCAGTTAGGATATAAAGTATACCTTTTAAAATCCAGAGCACATTGCTAATAAACTCAAAGCACATGCACCTTTAAATACGATCTACAAACCAGCACGCATTCGCATATTCACCATTGCTTTATAACGGCTACCCCCACCACAAGAAGCTTGACTTCTTTACAAATGATGCACCAGACAAACGTTCACTAAGTACCTGCTTTTTAAAAACTATTATTTAAAAAAATCACTATTCTTGAAATGCACAAGCAAATATACAGCGAGCAGCACAGAACGGAGGCAAGGAAATAAGGGGAAAGGACGACTTTTGAGCCCGGGAATCTACATTCTCTCAACATTCATAGATTCCGGGGCGATACCGGAGTCCGTCCCCTTATTCCTTGCCGCAAGTGATGGATGCACCTACGCAAAATGCCTGCAAGCACAGGCAATTATGTTTAATAAAGCAACTCCCAGCATATGTAAAAATCAAGCTTCCACTCCACAGTAAGAAAGGAGCCATCCCATGTCCAAACGCATGTCTACCTACTACTGGATGACCATTCCCGCCGTATTACTGTTTTTCTTATTCCTCACCCTACCGGCCATTCAGGGTGTGTATTATTCGTTTACGAATTATAACGGCTTTGGTCAAACGTATGATTTTATCGGCTTGCGCAACTATGTGAACCTGTTTACCGACAATGTGGTTGGTGATGCCTACTGGTTTACGATCAAATTCGCCGTTGTGGTGACGATTCTCGTTAATATTTTCAGTCTATTGATCGCGCTCGGGCTGAATGCGAGCATCCGGCTGCGTAACTTTTTCCGGGGCATTTATTTTCTACCGAATATATTGAGCGTCCTGATCGTCGGTTACATATTCAATTATCTGTTTTCCAACGTGTTCACCGTATGGGGACAGACGCTCGGTATTCAATCGCTATCGACTAATATTCTCGGTAATGAAAGTCTCGCCTGGATCGGTATCGTGATCGTTGCCGTGTGGCAAGGGATTGCACTGAATACGATTCTGTATCTGGCAGGCTTACAAACGATTCCGAGCGATGTGTACGAAGCCTCCAGTCTTGACGGTGCCAGCAAATGGCGTGAATTCTGGAGCATTACCTTCCCGCTGATCGCGCCATTCTTCACAATCAATATGGTGCTGGCGATGAAAAATGCGCTCATGGTGTTTGACCAGATCGTTGCCCTGACCAATGGCGGGCCGGGTCGTGCAACCCAATCGATCTCGTTCCTTATTTATACCGGCGGCTTTGAAGGCGGCGAGTTTGCCTATCAATCGGCGAACTCGGTCATCTACTTTATCGTCATTGCCGTCATTTCGATTGTACAGATTCGTTTCCTGCAGAGAAGGGAGATGGATATGTAATGAAGGATACACGTAAAACGAATTGGACGATTAATATTCTTGTTGCCGTGGGCACGATTGTGATCTTATTCCCGCTCTATATGGCACTTACGATTGCCCTGAAAGACCCGCAGCAAATGGCACAATCGCTGTTCGGACTACCTACGCAATGGCGCTTTGATAACTTTGCCAGTGCGATTGAAGTGACCAATTTCTTTCAAGCGTTCCGTAATAGTGTGCTCGTTACAACCGGTACGGTAGTGCTAACGCTGCTGACCAACTCCATGGTCGCGTATGCGATCGGACGCAATATGCAGCGCAGTAAATTTTTCAAAGGATTGTACTTCTACTTTGTCAGTGCGATGTTCATTCCATTCCCGATCATTATGCTGCCAATCGTCAAGCTGACCGCATCCCTGCATATGACCAATCTGGTCGGATTGACCATTTTGCATACAGTGTACGCGCTCGCCTTTAACGTATTCGTCTATGTCGGCTATATCCGCTCGATTCCAGTCGCACTGGAGGAAGCCGCTACGGTGGACGGAGCAAGCACATGGGGCACATTCTGGCGCATCATTTTCCCGCTTATGGCACCGATCAATGCTACCGTAGGTATACTGGTCTGCCTGTCGACGTACAATGATTTTCTGCTACCGCTCATCATTATTAGCGACCAGAACATGTACACTCTACCGCTCGTACAATACATTTTCCAGGGCCAATTCAACACCGACTACAACCTGGCATTCGCCTCTTACCTGCTGGCAATGCTCCCAATGATCATCATCTACCTGTTCGCCCAAAAATGGATCATCAGCGGCGTTACGCGTGGTTCGGTGAAATAGAAGCTACGCTTTGTATTGTTGCCTGTTGCTCTGCAAGTACATTAACGAAAGCAAGCCTCTTCCATGCGACCGAAAGGTTGTGAGGGAGGGGCTATTTTAATTTATTTAAAGTGATAGGTGCAAACGGATATGGTATATGGTATAAGATCATCCACTCCGGCAAGGAATAAGAGGGCTGGACTCCCGTCTCGCACAGGAATCTATGGATTAGGCAGTTATTGTAGATTCCCGTGCTCAAAAGTCGTCCATCCCTCTTATTTCCTTCCCTCCGTTCCGTGTATCTTACATCCATATGAGTTTGCGCATACACAGAATAAAGAAATTGCAAATACGCACTAACGCGTATCCTTAAACTACTCTGCAAGCTGTTGGATGCAGTTTACTGTCGCTAGACTTATACTTACCTGCGACCTCTTTCATGTAAAATAGGATCGTTTCGACCAATCAAAGGGCGAAGTCCAAGCTTTAAAGATACTGCACAGCATCCAATTATTCCATCAATCAATGCTAAAACGGCAGGTATATTCATGCACTAATATGAACTCTTACGTTCATGCGTTAATATAAACTCTTTTGATACAACTAACAGAATTTATCTAAACTAAATTTCGGATATGCACCTTATACAATCAAGACGAAAAGGATGTACTCCTCTGCAATTATGCCTATGTTGCAAAAGGCACTTCACTGCGGAAAGGAAATAAGGGAAAAGGACGATTTGCAGTGTTAGCGATCTTCTAACATAGGGTGCAATGAAAAGGGATTTTTGCGCAGCAAAATATCATACTGCTTCCGAGCCCGGGAATCTTCAGTCCCTCCTAATCCAAAAGATTCCCGGGCTCCACCTGAGGACGTTCCCTTATTCCTTCCCGGAAGTAGTGTATGCTATTCAACTCCAAGTCTGCAACAACACTAATATCCTTTATCAACTAACTTTTATATTGTAAATAACTTTTTTATAAGTTATCATTTAACATGAACATCCTAAAAATACCATTTATAGTATGATTGCTCTTTTAACACGCGGTTGAATGGAAAGTGATTTTTGCACAGCAAAATATCTTACAGCTCTTACATGATTGAGGAGGAGAATCTCATGCAAATGAAAGGCTATCTTCTGAAAAATGGAAGCGTTTTAACGATGGACAGTGTGCTGGGTAGCTATCGGCAAGCTGATGTGCTTATTGTAGGTTCACGCATCGAGCAGATTGGTCCGAATCTACAGGTGTCCGAGCATGATTATGAAACGATTGATGCGACAGGCATGATCGTATTGCCGGGTCTGGTGGATACGCATCGTCATGTGTGGGAATCGCTTGTACGTACGGCAGGTACGAACTGGTCGCTGCCTGTTTATTTGCAAAATTTATATTATGGTGGTCTGGGCAGTCGTTTACGTCCGGAGGATAGTTATATTGCTAATCTGCTGGGCGCGCTCGAAGCGCTTAACTCCGGTGTAACCACATTGCTCGATTGGAGCATGCCGTATTCGCCCGAGCATACGGACGAGCTGATTCGCGGTTTGCAGGAATCAGGGATGAGAGCGGTGTTTGCGCTTGGTGTGAATGGAGAGACGGAGTATTGGAATCGGGAAAGCCGACTCGTTTTATCCGATGATGTGTATCGGGTGAAAAAGCAGTATTTTGCCTCGAATGATGGGCTACTGACGCTGGGACTAGCGATTCGTGGGCCGGAATTCAGTCACTGGGACACGACGGTGAAGGAGATTGGCATCGCGCGTGAACTGGATGCGGTCTGTTCGATGCATATTGGCTTTGGCAACTGGGGAGCTACGGATCATTCGGTGACGCGATTGTATGAAGCCGGATTGCTGGGACCCGATCTGAACATGGTACACGGCAACAAAATGCTGACCGATGAATACCGAATGCTGGCAGATGCCGGAGCATCGCTATCCGTGACACCTGAAGTGGAAATGATGATGGGACACGGCTATCCAGCAACCGGCTTCTTTATGGAGCAGGGCGGTATGCCGGCTCTTGGTGTGGATGTGGTGACTTCTACCTCAGGCGAGATGTTTACACAGATGAAGTTCGCACTGCAAGCCGAGCGTGCACGGGTGAATGAGGAGATTATTGCATCTGGCAATATGCCGGGCGAGCTGAATGTGCAGGCAGCACAGGCGCTGGAGATGGCAACGACTGCCGGAGCGAAAGCGTTAAAGCTTGACCACCGCATCGGGCAGCTTAAGCCAGGGTATGAAGCGGACTTGATTATGATTCGCACATCCGATCTGAATTTGCTGCCTGTGATCGATCCGATTGGCGCGGTCGTCCAGTTTGCCCAACCGTCCAATGTGGAAAATGTATTTGTTGCTGGGCGCGCAGTGAAGCGCAACGGTCAGCTTGTGGACGTTGATCTGGAACGTGTGCGGAGACTGGCACTGCAAAGCCGCGAATATCTGGCTGAAAAATATACATTTACCGATGGCGATCGGATCGTCTATTCCTGATCGTAGCTGCGCACAGTCCATCCATGATTCGCGCTATAGCCAAACATATACATTCATTTATGCATTGGTACTACAGCTAAGCTAAAGAAAGCAATCATAGACCAAACAACTCCCGCTTACATGCAAAAGCGGGAGTTGTTTTGATGCTATTTAGTTGCCGAACTACAGTAGGAAGCGCATCTTCTATTCCACTTCAGTCTCCGCTTGCTCTGCCACTGTTTCATCGGTGGTGGCACGTAGCGGTGCTGTCCATTCACAGAACAGCGCATAATCCCGTTCTACCTGATCCGCATAGGCGTAAGCCCAGCGTGAGATATGATGTGCAAAATGCTCTGGCTCGTCGCCCATTGCACGAGCAATCTCGCGCTCGCTATGGTAGTCAAGCAGTCCGCTGCTCACATCGGCATCGGCGCGAGCATGCATTTTGGCGGTCAGACTTGCCATACTGGCTACGATTTTTTGCATATCGTTTAGACTCGTGATGTTTTCCAGCTTGAGACGCTTTTTGTAAGGCGAGCGTTCGCGCACATAGAAGTCACGTTGCTCCAGTGTGACAAAGCCCAGATACGGATCGGCCCCATGATGCATCGCTTGCTGCGTGGTCGTCACGCGTTTGCCCTGATGCGCGAAGCTCTGCCAGAACGATTCGCTATAGGGTAGGAAATAGGCAGGGACGGGAGCGCGAACCTCTTTGACCTCCAGCACGATATCATCCTGTCCCTCCTGCAAGGAGCCGCCCTCGATCAGCACATAATAACGATCCAATCCGATCGATGCAGTGCCAGAGCCGTGCTTGATGGCGATATCTTTAATATTGTAGTGGGATACATCATCCTTGCAGCAGAGTAGAGATTGCTGGTAGTCCGCCCAGGCTTGTTCCAATAGCTGCTGCTCATGCGCGGAAGGCACAACCAGCTCACTATTTTCTAAAAAGACTCGATCTGTCTGCATCACGGCAGTAACCTTTTCCAGAAAATGACCCTGTCTGCGCTTCTCCAGCTTGCGCAGTAATTTGCGAACAGGGCCGTTCGCGTGTTCTTCATCCATACGGAATTTGCCCGGATCATCTTTGCCGGAAGCGAAGCGGCGAATCTGCTTGTAATATGTAAGCGCGTATTGCTCCAATGCCGCCAGTTGCTGTTCACGATCATAACCGAGCTGTCGACCGACCAGCGCGATGCTTACCGACATGCGTAGCACATCGTACAGATAAGAGCCTACATAACCTTCATCAAAATCATTCACATCATATACGATATCGCCCGATTCATTACGAAACGCACCAAAGTTCTCAAAATGCAGATCGCCTTGAATCCACGTTGGACGATCATCCGGCGTATGATACGGAAAATAGTGCCGGGTCGCATCAAAGTAAAACAAATACGCACTTCCGCGAAAAAAAGAAAAAGCCGTCTGTGCCATTTTGCGATATTTCTCGGCTCGTTTGGAGTCATCCAGTTGCATGATGGTGCCATCAAATTCATCCAGCACTGAAATGAGCGTATCCCGGCGTAGCTTGGTTCGTGTACGAATCACATTTTCGGTAATCATTGAGTTCATATGCATTCCCCCTGTGTATGGTATACGTTTAGATGAACCATTATACGTAGCAAGACTCGACTAGTTTTCACATCTTATAAAAATAAATGTATAATAAAGTTGTAGACGTTTCCAATAACACTTTTTATTGGAAGTTCGGACATGTGGGAGGGATGACATATGATAGAGCGTATGAGGCAACAAATGTCATGGAAACTGGTCCTCGCTGTGATGATAGCCGCTATCGGCTTGACGGCGATATGTCAATGGTGGCTGAATGGGCTGGCGAATGGCACCAGTACATTTAATCTGATCATTGTCTTTATTTTGTATACGAGTCTGGTGATTAAGGGAGTCAACTGGCTCAGCTATAACAAAGAACAACGCATTAGCTCTAATCTACTACGCCTGGGTGTGTATCTGGGCATCTATATGATTGCATTTATAGTGAGCGGTTTAGTGGTCGGTATGAACGGCCGAGATATGATCATGCTCGGCTTTATCTCTGCCTGTTTTGGTGCGATCTACAGTCTGAATGATTTAAAACATGTATTTCGTCGCGGCTGGAATGTATTTTTGAGTGTAATGATGCTGCCTGTATTTATGATCGTCTGGCTGTGTATGTTTGGATTCACCACCGATTCATGGTCTAACGTATATAATATGTATGATTATTTTATCGTTTCTGGTGTCGTATACTGGGTACTGGTCATTTGTACGCTGGCGCTTTTTAGCCGTTACATTTTGAGACAGCCTCAGGATTCGTCATCTGCTCATTAAAATAAAGACCCTATATCCGTGCTCGTTATCATCTGTCATGACTTGCTGCAATCCTGCATAATAGGGAGGGTACAGTCTGATGATAGCGAGCAGGAGCTATGTTTTTGTAATCCGTTAATGAGAAGAATAAACTGTGCCTATTAAAGTTTCATTTCAATACAACTCATTCCATCATTCAGGGAATGAGCTTTTTATTTCCCGGGAAAAGACATCCAGTGCTGTACGCTTCTCCCAACCACTTGCCGCCCAGAATGCCTTGCCATCTGCATTCGTATCCATCACAAATAAATGCGCCTTATCAATCCCTTGCTCTTGCAGCGCCTTCAGACTGTGTGCGATGAGCTGCCTGGCGATTCCCTGTCCGCGCGTCTCAGCCGCCACCGCCATATGATATAAATATCCGCGGCGTCCATCATGTCCGGCGAGCAAGGTGCCCACAATACAATGATCGGCAGAAATTTCGGTATTCACTGCAACATAACAGCAGCCTGGATTGCGTTTAAGGTAACGGTCGATCTGCTCAGGCGCATCGGCTTCACTTAATCCCATGCCTTCTGTGCTGCTCCATAGATGATACATCGCTTCATAATCATTCATATTCATTTCACGAATGGTGATCATAGTTGGCTCCTTTGGGTACGGAATACGGTTAAAATTTCTGGATTTATACATCCGTTATGTACCACTTTAATTTCGGTCAGGGTACGAAAATAGCTACACATGTTCGGTATTTTTATATCGATGACTCTATTATTGATTGTTGTTCGGAAATTTTCAATTTTTTCTGGTAATTATGGTTAATAAGGCTTAGCATAGAGGAAGAAACCGAATGATCCAGTCAGACAACAGGCTCCGCTTTGTCTGATTTTCCGAGGCGGAGCATGAATTTTATCGATTAAAGCATAATTTTTCAGGAGGCAATCCTTTGAATATAAAAATGAATATGAAAAAATGGCTGTTTTTGGCGTTGATTTTAAGTGCAGTATGCGTGGAAACCATCTCTGCGGCTCGTCTACATTCCTGTCAAACACTGGCAAGTACAAGCTCAACACCCATTCGTGTGAACGCGGTTGCGTTGGATGATTCAGGCATTGCCAGCGCAGATGCTGCGGATGAAACAACAGACGATCGTCAAACCGTATTTGCTGATAACGCTCTCGGCATCATGATCGAAGGAGAGCTGGATGGAGAGGGCATGTATAATAATTTGACGATTCGCACACCGATCTTCCAGTGCAGCCTGCCAGGACAACAGGTGCAGAATCCGACCTATGCACCGTGGGTAGCGGAAGCGGATCTGAACGGAGACGGACAGAAGGAGATCATCGTGAATCTGACCTCCGGTTATGGTACGGGAATGGAGCTGAATACGGTACAGGTGTTCAGCCAAAATGGTGAAAATATTCCGATCGAATCATCGCAAAATGGTATGGCTCGTCAGTTCAGCTCTAGCGTGAATGGCGATCAGCTACAGCTCAAACTGAACGGAACAACGCACTCGCTCGCGTTAAAAGAACTGCCCGAGCAGCCTGCTTCCAGCAAAACACCTGTATTCGGAGGAGCGGTGCAGCAGTTCAAGGTGGACAATAATAAGCTGACAGCGAGTTACTCGTTGCAGGTTGGTATGAACGGATTTATCGGTGAATTGGATGCTACCTACCGTTACGACAACGGTGTATTGCGCCTGTCACCAGCCAAGCTGAATTTGGAACAATAATCTTTGTTTGAATAGAAAATTCGCAGTCATAATGCAATGTGCGATCATGAGGTATGATCGTAAAATTCCATGAAAATAAGCGCTAGAATCGGACTCTAGCGCCTTGTATCGATATGGATTTACCGTATCCTTGTAAAGTGATCTTCGTGATCTTCGTGATCTTCGTGATCTTCGTGATCTTCGTGATCTTCGTGATCTTCGTGATCTTCGTGATCTTCGTTTACGTTACAAATCTCCTATACCTACAACTCGTCCGCAATGCGGATCAGCTCCTTCATGCCCTGCTGTATGAGCGTCTCACTGGCAAAGGAAAAGCTAAGTCGAATATGTTGACTGGGGCGTTTACCATGATCAAACAGAGAGCCGGGAACGAAGCTAATTCCCTGCGCTAACGCGTGACTGAGCAAGCGGGACGCAGATAGTTCCTGTGGCAGCTCGACCCACAGATTCAGACCGCCCTGTGGCTCGGTGTAATGCCAGTTCGTGTGACTCAGTTCATCCTGCATCATTTCCAAGCGAATACGTAGGGCAATGCGTAGCGTGTCCAGATGGCGATGCAGCCGATCTGACATAAAATAATGCAAAAATACTTTCTGATTCAGCAGTGGCGTGCCTCCGTCAGTCAATGATTTGCAGGAGATCAGCGTGTGCATCCACGGCTGTCTGGCAGCGATACAGGCAATCCGCAGACCGGGTGAAATGTATTTGCTGAAGCTACGAATATGAATCGTATAGCCCTCGGTATCATAAGCGAATAGAGGCGGAGGCGGTGCAGCGCCAAAGTAAATATCGCTGCATGTATCGTCCTCGATTAGCAGACACTGATGCTGTGCAGCCAGATCGACTAGCTGCTTGCGCTGTTCTGCGGGAATACACAGCCCTGTCGGGTTGTGGAAGGTCGGATTCAGATAGAACAGACGCGGACGATATTGCCGCATAAGCTGCTCGATTTGCTCTATATTGTAGCCGCTAGCATTGATATCGACCTCAAGGAAGCGTGCGCCCTTTTGCCGGAACACATCCAGTGCTGTCGCATAGGTCGGAGACTCGACGAGCACATAATCGCCCGGGCGAATCCATGCCTCGGCAATGAGGAAGATCGCCTGCTGCGCACCGCTGGCAATCAGTAGCTCCTCCGGCTCGATATAGAAGCGGGAATGCTGGCTGAAGTAACGTGCCAGTAGCTCGCGCAGCTCCATGTCACCCTGTACATGGGCATATGTGCCGAGCAGCTTTGGATACAGATCGAATACCTTTTTCGTATATTCGGTAAAATAATGGTTGGGCAGCAGATTAGGGTCGATTAACGCCTGTGAAAACTGGTAGCGTGCAGGCAGACGATGCAGCTCATTCATCGTGCCTTCAAACAGCGCAGGCTCCAGCTCATTTTCATTGGTCAGGGTGTGTATAGCAGGTGGCGCGACATAGTAACCGGACTTATTGCGGGCATAGATTGTGCCCTGCGTTTTCAGATGCTGATACGCTTTGAATACGGTCAGGCGATGCATCCCGCTGTCTCGTGAGAGCTGTCTGACCGATGGTAGGCGCTCATGAGCTTGCCAGTCACCGCGCTGAATACGTGCTTCAATATAAGAGCTGATCTGTCGATAGGATACACGAGCTGATGTGTCCGGTAGCTCGATGGATCGAGCTGTAGATGTTGGCGGCAGATGGCTTGCTGATGAATGAACGGCTCCATGAGCATCGATAGGATCGATAGGCTCGGAAGAAATAGTCTGACGTGAGAATGTCATTATCAACGCTCCTTTCCAACCGTGTCGTTATCATTGTATTGCATGTAGTTTGTATGATTGTAGTTTGTCCTATGACGGTACAGGGCATACATAGCAGTCACCATAATATGGTGATGGGCTGTGTTAATACTTGCTCTCATCATAACGTGTTAGACTTCGTGTGTGAACGAATCTGTTCTGCCTCACTCCATCTGTTCTGTTTTCTTTCCTTTACAATAACAGAACAAAGAGGAGGAATGACAGATGATTATGCTCGGCTATGCAATCATGTGCCTTATTTTTAGCACAACCTTTCTGGCTATTAAAATTGGAGTGGACGCAGGTATGCCTCCATTTTGGAGTGCGGGTGTCCGTTTCTTTCTGGCAGGGCTGATTCTGATGATCATTATGCGTCTGTGCGGAAAGACGAGCTTTTCTGTTCTGCTGCGCAAGGAGACTTTATGGATTGGTGCTAGTATGACCTTTATTACATTCGCAGCGTTGTACTGGGCAGAACAATATGTAACCTCTGGTGTAGGGGCGTTGCTGTCAGCAACCGGGCCGGCGATGGTGCTGCTGATTCGTGCGCTGGTGCTCAAGGTGAATGTACCGCGCATTGCCTTTATCGGTGCGTTTATCGGTCTGGGCGGAGTAGGCTTATTGATGCTGCCGGGATTGTCCGGTACGGTGCATGGCTTGTGGATGCTTGCCTGTGCGGTCGTCATTATCGGGGAGATCGGGTATGCAAGTGGAGCGGTCTATTCTAAGCAGGTGTCGTCTACAATGAAGGACGTATCGCCAATCGCACAAAATGCTGCGCAGTTGATGCATGGTGGCTGGCTGCTGCTCGTGCTATCCCTGCTCACTGAACGCGGACAGATTCATATCGGAGCGATGCTGGAGCCGGAAGCGCTTGGCTCATTATTGTATCTGATCGTCGTCGGTTCGATGGGTGGACATACACTCTTTTACTGGCTTGTATCGCGCACAAATCCGGTATTCCCATCGACATGGCTATATATTTCCCCGGTGCTCGCACTGCTCATTGGCTGGGCGCTATACGGTGAGCCGCTGAGCTGGATGGTCGCTGCTGGCGCAGGCATTGTATTATGCGGTGTCATCCTAACCAATTTTGAATCATTGCAGACGCTCTGGAAGGGCAAGCAAAGCAGAACAGCCACCAGACGATCGCTCGATCTGGAGCCGTGCTTAGACCAACCATTGCCAGCCAAATCTCGCTAAGTCGCTCTGTAACTAATGGAGCTACTACAGCTCATGCAATTCACGAAATTCCTATACAGGTATAAAATGATGACATAAGTTGAACACCGTCTGCGACAGATGAGCATGAATGAGCCTGATCTCATACATAACATGCTTATTTGTCACAGATAAACCTGTATACAATAAACAAACAACCGCAAGCCATCACTATGCCATGCCCTATCGCCAATGGACAATCGTAAATTAGCCAGTATCATGTTCTCATCATAAAGTTCTCATCATAAAATACACGCCGCAAAATAAGCCCTCAGCAGGAAATATCCTCATCCCTTTCGAATTAGGTGAGTAGCTAAATCAAAACCCTGACCTATCGAAAATGGAGGGATACAATAATGAAATTCAACCACATCAGCTACACCGGTCAAACTAACGAAACGAACCAAACAAACCAGATGAATACAATCGACCTGACCAATCAGACCAACGTAGATACATCTATCCCACACCACAAAACAGTTGAACGGAAATCAAAAAGAACCCGGGCATCTAATCCAACCACTCATCCATCGCCACATAAACGTAAGCTCGCCCTAACACTCAGTCTAGGTGTACTGCTTGCCACTACAGCAGGACTATCACTTACGAGCACCTATGCAATCGCAGCCGGCATGTCAGCCAATGCGGCTACCTCAACGTCTCTCTCAACAGCCAAAACAACATCCCAAACAACATCCCAAACAACATCCAGTCCAGCCACCTCCAGCACATCGAATACTGCACTTATCGATCCAACGATCAACACCGTTATCCAAACGAAGACACAAGTATATGAAGGCAAGCACTTCCGTTTCTACTATCCACCAGCCTGGAAAACAGGTATCCAATCAACCATCTACCATCCACCCGGCATGGATAGCTCCGAAGTTGTTGACTTTAGCTATAACGGTCAGTCCGTCCTTACCTTGATGGCTATTCCACGCGCTGCCTGGAACGCCCAGCTACCCGATGAAGTTCCCTACGGCGATCGTATTGCTGCTAACGGTAATTACATTTACGCTATCAACCTGCCACAGGATAGCGTCTACGATCCTAAAAGCAAGGAGTACCCACCTTTCCATAAAAGAGTGCTCACGATGGATCAGGTGAAGCTCATGTTCCAGGGCAAATAAGATCGGGCACAACGAACTAGAATAGAGTGGCAGAGCAAATGGATTTCAAGTGGAGAAGCTACGTGTACTCCATCAAGCTAACGCTATAACAATATAAATAAAAGAGACATAACGTATATAGTACGATCTCTAATAATAGTAGTACTATGAAATACTACGCCAATGTCTCAGCGTTATTCCACACCGACTATTACAAAATCGATGACTAAAAAGCTAATAAACAAACAGGCTGATACACAAAAAAGCAAACGCGCAAAAAAGCAGGATGGAAAGCCATAACAGCTTCCCATCCTGCTTCATTTTTTAGAACAAACCCGTAAACAAATATCCTTAATACATAGCTAGCGAGGTATAGAACACTAATTGACCGCTAATCCGCTTACTGGTTCACCGCATAGATGCCCGGCTTCCCACCAACGACACCGATCCACAGCTCTCCATCCCCAATCATAACACCGCGATAATTGACAAACACATCATTCACATTTTGACTCGCCAGTGCATTACGCACCTTCGATGTCATGATCGAATTGTATTCCTTCAGGAACTGCTTCTCATTCAAAATGCTACGCCGTTTCCCATTCGCCTGATTAACTGCCAGCGGGTACGAGACACGTTTGGCAACTGCATCCAGATTACCCTTTGCTACCGCTCGCTTGAGGTTGGCGAAATAACCGGTAAACTGCTTGGCAGAATCGAAGCCAGCCACATTCACGAGTCGATTGTTCAGATTCGCCTGAGTGGATGAACTGGATGAGCTGCTACCATTACTACTGCTTGAACTGCTGCTGGAGCTTGATCCCGAATTCGAGCTGCTGGAATTGGACGAGATAGATGGAGATGCTGGTGTACTTGGCATCTGTGGAGCGGACGGCGTCGCAACCGTTGCTTCCTTCACAGCCGGGACCGTTAGATCATTGGCAGCATAAGCAGGTGTCGCTAGTGCCATAGCCATAACAGCGATAAGTGGAAGCGTGCGTTTGTTAGTCATGATTCTTCCTCCTGTGTCTACTGGGTATCGTATATCCCTACTATGTTTTGCATACATACCTTTACTCATGTATACCCGATTTAAAGCGTGATTGACCAATAACTTCCAATGTACAGCAGCTACCCGGGTTAGTTGCTGAATCAGCAGGGCAGCATATGGATGAACGTATATATGCATTTATTATCTAATGTTTTCCAGGTGTATGGCAAGCAAAAAAGCCTGCTGCAAGCACGATGGGCTCACAGCAGGCTTTGGAGTCGAACAGAGTTAGAGCGTATACAGATATGGATGACTACAATGAACAGCCACACCAAGCCTTAGTTTTTCAAATGGAATGGTACAGTCGCTACAACCACATCTTTGTAGTTAATCAGATAGGCTCGCATCAGCAAGCTGGTCTGGTTGTGCAGAATACTTTCCCACCAGTGCTTGGTCACAAACTGTGGAATCAGAATCGTAATATGATCGGTCTCGCCATTTTTCCATTCCACCGTATCGATGAATCGACGCAGTGGACCGAGAATACTACGATAACGTGAGCGCAGTACAATCAGACGCACGCCCGGATTCCATTGCTCCCATTTACGTTCCATTTTCTCAATCGCTTCTTCATCAAAGCCGACATATACAGCCACCACATTCGGCGATAGCGTCTGAGCATAGCTGATCGTATTCATCACGACCCGCGTAATACCAGCTACCGGAATGATAATCGTATTGCCTTTCGGCTGTGGCTTGTCGTGATCCAGATCGATGCGCAACTGTTCTGCTGTATTTTGATAATGCACATAAATTTTGTGGAACAGATACACGACGATTGGCAGGAAGATGAAGATGATCCAGATTTGCGCGAACTTGGTGAAAATAAAGATCAGCGTAATCGACAGCGTTGTCAGCATACCGATCGTATTGATCAGCAGCTTGATGCCCCAGTTCGCCGGGCGCAGCTTGATCCAGCGAATCATCATACCGAGCTGCGACAGTGTGAACGGAATGAATACACCGACCGCATACAGTGGAATCAGATTGTCTGTTTCCCCGTGGAACACGATAACGAGCAATGCCGATGCAAGGCTCAGGAAGATAATCCCGTTCGAGAAGCCGAGGCGATCACCACGTACCATAAACATATGCGGCATGTATTTATCCTTCGCCAGCATGAACGACAACAGCGGGAACGCCGAGTATGCCGTATTCGCAGCGAGGAACAGAATAAGCGCTGTAACCCCTTGAATAATAAAATAGATAATACCACTGCCGAATGTCATCCGGGCAATCTGTGAAATGATCGTCTCCGTCGGACGCGGGCTCACGCCATACCAGTAAGCAAGCAATGTAATACCGATAAACATACTACCCAGAATGATACCCATCATGAGCAGTGTAGCCGCTGCATTGCGCTCAGCAGGCTGACGGAAGTTCGGAATCGCGTTCGATACCGCTTCGACCCCCGTGAGCGCCGAACAACCGGAGCTGAATGCTTTTAGTAGTAAGAATAGGCTCACATTGGATACGGTAGCGCCAAATTCCGGAGCTGCCGCTTCAATGCCGCCCGTCATGTATTTGATCATACCGCTAATAATCAGGAAGAAAATCGCTACAACAAACAGATAAATCGGAATAGCTAGCACAGATGCGGACTCTGTCACACCGCGCAGGTTCATAACCGTCAAAAATACAATCATAATTAGCGCGATCAATACCCGATGATCATGCAGCACAGGAAACGCGGAGGTGATTGCGTCTGTACCTGCGGACGAGCTAACCGCTACGGTCAGTACATAGTCTACCAGCAATGAACCACCGGCAATCAGACTCGGAATCTGACCAAGATTATCCTTGGCGACAATGTAGGCGCCGCCGCCTGTCGGATAGGCAAAGATAGTCTGACGATATGAGATAACCAGAATGACCAGCAGTCCCAATACAGCCAGCGAGATCGGAACGGAATACCAGAGTGCAGTAAAACCAGCTACCATCAGTACGAGTAAAATTTGTTCGGTTCCGTACGCAACCGAAGATAGCGCATCGGAAGACAAAATAGCGAGTGCTTTCAGTTTGCCCAGCTTTTCCGCTTCGAGCTCTGCGGATTTCATCGGTCTTCCGATCAAGATACGCTTTAACTTGCCTAACATCTTGTTGTACCCCTTCGTTGTGTGAATTTGATAATTAATATTAGAAATAACATAATGATTATACGTGTACAAGGCGATCATGGATACATATAAAATGCGTTACGATTTATATACACCCATTTTCTTGTATCAACGCAGTTTGTCCAGTTTGGCTGTAGTGTGCAGACATTCGAACAGACCGCACAGCAGAGCACGACATCATACCGGCTTGCAGGATTGAAGCATATACACATATCCTTACATACCGGCTGTGCAGCTTGCATGGCGGCTAGACTGAACAGGCGTATTTCATTATACTCCTCACACGCAAAAAGTCATGCTAAATTTTACAGAAGTTTGCTAAAATGATACGACAGGCGATGTCTTGGATGGATGGCAATCCGTACACCTATACCGGGGATAGGCAAACGAAGCTTTTTGCTGCCTCAGGTATGAAGAAGAATAGCCGAAGACAGGAGAGAATGAATATGAAGAAAATCATGCTCCGGGTGTTGCTGGTGGTCGCCGTGCTTGTACTTGCTGCGATCGTGACCTGCTTTTATCTGGGGTACTTTATGCAGGCATATTTCCTTATCTTTATTATTCTGACGGTGTTATTTGCGATCGGACAGGTGGCGAGTCTGAACAACAATGTATGGCTGCATCGGAATAGCTACGAACGCCGCATTCAGGAGGAAACCGAACGTTACCGCCACGATCAAGAACAATAAGCGAAAATAGATCATAATCTAAAATATTACATTTGTACTATATAATGAGTCGCGGTCCTTCCGCCGATATTAATATCAAAATGAATTGCCGCTATCCACTCTTATTCCTGCGCTGACGGCAAATCATCTGGCAAACAGGAGGACTACGGATGAAAAAGACAAAATGGCTGTTTCCCATGATGCTGGCAGGTATGGTGCTCGCTGGCTCCACTGGCGTATATGCTGGCACAAAGCTGGAGAAGATCCAGGCGTTCAAAAATCACGGCATTAGTATTGAAGTCAATGGACAACCCTATACACTGGTGAATGCTGATGGACAGCAACTGACACCAATCACGTATGATGGTAGTACGTATCTACCTATTCGTTCGATTGGGGAGACGATGAATACATCGGTGCTGTATGATGCGGTGAACAATAAAGTGCTTATTGGCAAATCAGGTGCAGCGACTACACCTGCGACAACCACCACACCAGCCGTAACGCCGAGTGCAGCGACCAAAAGTGCAGCAACAAGCACAACGCCCAATGCGTCAGCAGCAACCAGTACTACCGGCACTGGCAGTGGCACCAATTCTGCGGCTGCGAAGGATACTACAACGACAACAGCACCAGCCGCCAGCTCGAATACAACCAATTCTCAGGGGCAAAGTACCCCTGTTACAGCAACACCGGGTCCGATTGATACGCTAACCGAGCCGACCGCACCGGTGTACAATGTTTCCATGACGACCGGAGTCATTCAAAGTCCTTATCTGTCAGCAGACTTCCCTTTTCCAGCAGATGCAGAGCGGGTCAGCCTCGTTGAGCAGTTAGCTGGCGGGAAAAAGCAGCTCTCGCTCGTGTACCGGACACAGGCAGATTTGCAGACAGTAGGGGATGCATATGTCGCTTACTACACTGGCTACAATATGGAGTTTGGTGCAAAGCGTGTGTCCAGCTCAGGCATTAGTATCGTCGGAATCGTTAATGATGCGTTCGGTGTCTCGATTCAGGGTAATCCGATGTCGCTGCGACCAGGCTATAATAGCGTATCTGTTATTCTTGCTGAACAATAAGGCATTGTATCGTCAAATTATGAAAATGAGTTCTTAGCTGAAGGCATTTGTAAGCGATTGAGCAAGCTCTTATTTTCAAAAATACGAGACTTTTTTCACAATGATTTTCATAATGAAATAGTATGGAAAATATAAGGGGAGTATAAGCGATGATGGGATCAAGGAAGTGACCGAATTGTCCTGATGCTGAATGGTTTATATTACCAGCTCATTATATAAAACCCTTATATTAAAGGCTTTCTGCCCTTCATCGCGAAGGAGGGCGGAATGCCTTTTTTGCTATCTCGTTTGCTTGTGTAAAGTTGTGGGAAACACATATTTTATGCCACATTCTTTCTGTAAAAGTGGCATTATACCCGTCTGTAAAACATTTGAATCGGAAAAATTGAAATTCTTTCAGAAATTTTCAATTTAGGTAGTGCAATTGGAAAATGGATGTGCTAAGATACGTAGAGTTTTAAGAGATGCCCGTCGGAAATGCCATGTGACCTTCACGCAAATGAATGATTTTGCCTGGAGGTTTTTTGCAGCCAAGACTGCCATAACGGATTGTACTAAAACAAGAAACAAACAAAAGGAAGGTGACATCATGAGCGCTATGAACCCTGCACAAGGTAAAGCTACTGTTGAAACACAATTTAATCTGTTTAAATTAACCTGGCCGATTTTCCTCGAAGTATTCCTGTTTATGTTAATGGGAATCGTCGATACCCTGATGCTGAGTGACGTATCCGATAACGCTGTTGCAGCGGTCGGTACATCCAACCAGGTTATTTCCATCGCTATACTGATTCTGGAGGTAATCGGCAACGGGGCCGCTATCGTTGTAGCCCAGTATATCGGCTCACGCAAGCTGCTGGAGGCAAGCCGTATTACCGCACTGGCGATTACACTGAATCTGTCTGTAGGTGTGCTCCTGAGTGGAACCTTCCTGCTGTTTGGTGGACATATCATGGAAGCCATGCACCTGCAAGGTGACATTCTCGCACTGGCTGAAAGCTATATTGCGATTGTTGGTGGTGCGATTTTCCTGCAGGCACTCATTAACATTCTGGCTGCCGTTATTCGTACGTATGGTTTTACGAAAGAAACGATGTTTGTCTCGGTATTTATGAACGTGCTGCATATCGGTCTGAACTATCTGCTCATCTTCGGTCACTGGGGCTTGCCTCAAATGGGCGTACAGGGCGCAGCGATCTCGACGATCATTAGTCGTCTCGTATGTATGCTGATCTTCTTCTGGCTCATGTATCGTGTGATGGAAGTACGGATCATGGTTGCCGATTACTTCAGAATGTCCAAAGAATACATTATGAAAATTCTGAAAATCGGTGTTCCTTCCGCAGTAGAGCAAATTACGTATCAACTGTGTCAGCTCGTATTTGTCTTTTATGTAACGTATCTGGGCAGTGAAGCGATGGCTTCCCGCCAGTATGCGAATAATATCTCTACCTTTATCTATCTGTTCAGCATTGCGATCGGTATGGGTACAGCGATCATCGTTGGTCGCCTCGTTGGCGCGAAGCGCAAAGAAGAAGCCTATCATCGCGTATGGAAAAGCGTAAAATGGGCGATGGCAGCAACACTGGTGATGGATGTGATCATCATCCTGCTGCGTGAGCCGCTGATCGGTATGTTCACAACCAATCCGGAAATTATCCGTATGGCTTCACAGGTCATACTGCTCAGCTTCCTGCTGGAAACCGGACGAACCTGTAATATTGTCATTATCAACTCGCTGCGTGCTTCCGGCGATGCCAAATTCCCGGTCTACATGGGACTGATCTCGATGGTGTGCATGAGCTTACCGCTCGGCTATCTGTTCGTTTTCAAAATGAACCTCGGCCTTGCCGGCATCTGGCTCGCAATCGCCGCCGACGAATGGACACGCGCCGTCATCATGTACTTCCGCTGGAAGAGCAGAGCATGGGAAAAACACGCCCTCGTCCAACACGACGAACCAGAGACACCCGAACAACTCCCTGTGGCGGCTCCGGTATAATCGTAACCCTTATATACTCTATATCATGCAAAATCCCGTTCACCGTTGAGGTGAGCGGGATTTCTTTATATTAGAGTTTTGGCGTTTTTGCAGCAACCACTCCAGTAGAGAACATACCAACGACCTCCGGTTAAGCCGGGATACTTGGGTTGTAGTAGTGCAGGCGTATCCCGGCTTAAAGGTCGGTCTTTTGGTATTGTTCTCTACCTTCCGTTCTGTGCGTATGGATTTGTACGAACTTATATATGTAAAGATTTAAATCTGCAAGCTTACCAATATATTGCTTGTGAAGGGAGATTTAGAATCACAAGCATTTTGTTATGTGCCTGTAACGGTGTGCCTGGAATAAACAAATCATAATAATGAAAAATGATCGAGTAGTAGCCATAAATTGTCTGGATTTTTATCTTATATTTCTTATTCTACATAAGCCATATAGTCTATAAGACCACTTAAGTATATCATTTGCTTGTCTTTGAACCTACTGCCAACTCCCATGCTACGATGTATTTTTATTCTTGTTGCAGAATGCACGGAGCGGAGGAAAGGAATAAGGGAAAAGGACGACTTATAGTGTTAGTGATTTTCTAACACGGGGTTCAATGAAACAGTGATTTTTGCGAAGCAAAATATCTTACTGCTTTGGAGGGGCGGGAATCTACATGTAATTCCTAATCCAGTAGATTCCTGCGGCTCCACCCGAGTCCGTCCCCTTATTCCTTTCCGTAGTGGATATCCATTCAAAGCCGAATAACACGACGATAGTGCATGTTTCCAATCCGATCGGTCCAATCGAGCTCGTCTTGATACGCCGAGCGGTAATAAATGCCGACCGGAAGATAGCCAAGTAGCATGCCACCGCCGCCGCATAGCGACATACCGCCATCGCCGCCTTTGTCGATGGCCTGTCCGTCAGGTGATAAGGTGAGCTCAACCTGGTAAGGATCGCCGAGGAAATGTAGACCAAAGCCATTAGCCAGCTCTAGATCGTATGGACGTTCAGTATCGGGTGAAGCTGTAGCTGGTTTGTCATTTTCAAAATAGCGAAGCTTCATTGTGTAGTCCCATTGATTGCCCCATGGGAACATCGTGCGGATGCCACCGCCGTTTAGATACTCCCATTCATCCTCCGTCGGCACCTGAAAGGGGGGTTCCAGTTCGATCTCTGCCCATTCGGCTGCATCCTCGGTCGTGTAAAATAACCAGACGCGGATGTTGTTGCCATCACGCTCAAGTCGGTAGGATTGATCGAGCTCGTAAGAATTATACTGGGATTGCTTGAAGACTTCGATTTGTTCGAAGATGTCTTGATCTTCTTCGAGATCGAGCTCGTCTAACGATGTTTCCTCCCAGCTTACAGAATGCACGTTACGCTCGGCGAGTAGCGGACGAATGATGGCTTCACGTACCGGAGAGAGCTGATTATCCATTAAGGAGTCTGCACTTTCTGGTGGGAGCCCAATAGCTGTGAGTATAGACCGGAGCTCTGTCCAGGTCGCTTCGTCCTGTTCGTCTGGCCACTGCTGGAGTCCCAGCGTCACTGTATCCCCTGGCACAAATACAAATTCACTGCCCTTATATGTAAATACACCGGTCTCTGTCGTTGATCCATATCGGCTGAAGGTTTCCATTCGATCCAGCTCGAAGCCTTCTGGTAACTGAGACTTCAATTGCTCTAGCAGGCTTCGCCGTTGCTGCTGCTCCAGCGTATTCCACACAGGGCGGTTATACTGCTCATTACTCATCATTTCAAGCTCCTTTTCATATTGAAAGTAGAAGGTGCTAATGGAATTTGGATGGTTAAGCTTGCGATGGGATTAAGATATTGATGCTTAGCTAGCAGTTAATAGCTAGAAGGGGTTAGATAGGCTAGAATAGCCATTCTGATGAGAATGTCACATCCCTATCCAGCCTATTGTAGCTGTATTGTCTTACGTAAATCAACCACACTGACAGGAACTTAGCAGGGTATACGCGTTCTTTTGTGAGACGAAGACCCGTGTTAGCAGATGTGTATACACAATAGCATCATCAGGTCTGACTTGCTACAGCGATCTGTAATGCTTCTCCAAGCAAGATTTATTGTATGAGTACCATACTGCTTATTCCATCGCCGCTTGAATCTCTTCCAATCCTACCGCATATAATGCCTGCTCGGTGCACAGCAGAAGGCGATCCTGTCTGAAATCCTGTCGTATATACTGAAGCGGGCATTGCTGTTCGTCTACGAAATCAATCAAGCTGCCTGCATTCAACTGTGTGGGTGTATCCAGCGTTTTGAATCGGAATGATGTTCCATTTCGATCATAGCCCGCCTCGAATAAGAAGTGCTTACCGTCTGTACAGAAGCCACTGGAACCGGATATACCGGGGTTAATGAAAGCCACCTGTGAGGATTGGGTATTCACACCGGTAGTAATATGCCCGAGCTGAAAATCAGAATAATAATAAAACCATATTTCCTGCTCGCTGACCACATTAAGCGCATAACAGTCATCGATCAAGGCAGCCGTATTTTTATAACGAATAGTGCCCTCGGCATCCCAGGCGATCAAGCCGCTCGCACCGATTGGATCAGACCAGCCGTAGTTACCATACACACCCTCATCAAAATAACTGGTCCAGATCGTTCCCTCTCGGGTCACCTGCACATTTTGAATACCATCTCCCAGTAGGAAATCACGAACTTTTACCCCATTACGGCTCCAAACACGGGCATTTCGATCAAATCGATCCTGTCCATGATAAGCAGCACGCGCCCCAACCAGCAGCATATGTTCATGCAACGGCTGTACAAAATGATAAAAATATTGTTGATCTGGGATGATGATTTCCTCGATATAATGTTCGGATACGACCAATACTTTATACGTATATCGTTGTTCCAATTCCGTTTGCACGAACATGCCTTGTTTTCGCTCAGGAATTTGATTCATAAGTAGCGCGTAGGCAAGGCCATCATGTCCCCATTGAGCAGAGACGATGGTGAAGCCCTCGATATAGCTGGATAGATCGGCAAAGGGTACTAATGTTATTTTAACGTTAGACATAACGATATCCTCCTTCGTAGTAACTCCATTACAGTCATTGCTGTTAATACAACCGATTATAGCAATGACGTATGCCTGGCAACATGGCACAAGTATAGCGAAAGAGAGAAAATGCGATGAATATGTAATTACAACAGGTTAGGTGTATGCATGCTGGATACCCATCGATTCACACGCATAAGTAGAAGCGAAATTTCATTGATCTCGTATCCGCCTTATCTCTGTAAACCATTGGAATATTCTTTTGAAAAAAATTCCAAAAAACCATTGACAATTCCATCCTCGCCGACATACAATACAATCAAACAACACGGTCAAACAAAACTGACGGTTTTAAAAAAGTAGGAGTGAGTTGCAAATGAAAGATGTTCTGATTATTGATGAGTTAAACCAGCTTCGTGCCGTAAGTGATCCGTTTCGCGTTCAACTGCTGTATCATCTGGGCAGAGAGCCAATGACCGGACAACAGCTTGCCGAAAAGATGGATCTGTCCCGTTCCAAAATCCATTATCATCTTCAGGAGCTGGAGAAGAACGGAATTATCGAAGTCATCCGCCGGGAAGAGAAAAACGGAATTTTGCAAAAATTCTACAGTCCAATTGCAAAGGCAATCATTCCAAGTGAAGATTTGCTAAGCTTCAGCGGTGCACCGCAACTGACGAAAAAGGATTATCATTTCGAGGGCAACGCCGAATCGCTGCAACGCTTTCTGGAAGGCATCGATCGTCTGTATGAGGAATTGAATGGACAGGATGCCGGTAGCGAAGGGGCAAGCTATGAAGTGAAGATTCAATGGGCAGAGCGTAGCACAGCCAGGGTAGCCGATTAAGCAGCAGACGGTACGGGCAGTTAGTCAGGCGCTAGAAGGGTCAATTTCCTTCGCCGAATAGGAACCTATTACTTGTAAAGAGGGTAGGTTTTTATTTTACCGAAACGGTCAAAAAAATATGACCGAATAATTAAAAGAACACGAAAGGAGAAAATCACATGAGTTCAATATTACGAAACTGGAATTTCACCCTGTTGTTAAGTGGACGTTTTCTAGCCAATATGGGCGATAGCTTCTATGCCATCGCGGCAATGTGGATCGTTTATCAGCTCGGAGGCTCGACACTGTACACGGGATTGGCGTTATTTTTAACCTCCCTCCCGGCGTTTGCCCAGATCGTAATGGGGCCGCTCATTGATCGCTTCCCAGCCAAGCGGCTAATGATCTTCACGCAGATTACACAGTCGGTGCTGCTGCTGATCATCCCGACACTATACGCATACGGGATGCTGACGATTACCATCGTGCTGGTGCTGATGCCGATCATCTCGCTGCTCAATCAATTCATTTACCCGACACAGCTAAGCTTGCTGCCGAAGGTATTACCGAAGGAGCAGCTCACACGAGGAAATTCATTATTCGCTATCGCTTATCAAGGAAGTGACGCAGCTTTCAACTCACTGGCAGGTATCGTGATTGCAATGGTTGGCGCGGTATCGGTGTTCTATCTGAATAGTATGACCTTTATCCTCACCGCGCTATTGTTCACCTTACTGCGCCTACCGCAGGCTCAGAAGGAGCAAGCCATTGCTAAAGAGCAAGCAGTCGATACGGCTTCTGAGCAGACCAGACGTCCGACGCTAAAAAGTGTCATTCGTCAGTACAACAGCGATCTGCGCGAAGGGCTGGATGTGTTGAAAAAGCCAGTCTTCACACGAATGCTGCTCGGAATCATCTTCGTCAATCTGGCAGGGATCTCGATCTATGCGGTACTACCCGCCTTTGCAGAGAGCTGGGGCGGCGCGCAATACTACGGATTTTTCATGGCTGCTGCGGGTGTAGGTATCATCACTGGCTCCTACGCCGCTTCACTGCTCAAGCTGCACCGCTTCAAAATGGGCTTGCTTTACTGCCTGCTCATCTTCATCTGCGGTGTGTGCTGGATGCTTACCGGTGTTGTACCGACGGCATGGATGGCGATTGCACTGTTCGCCATCGGCTGGATTCCAGCGGGCATGATCAACGTACTGTCTCAGGTCATGATTCAATCGGTCGTACCACCACAATTAATCGGCCGGGTTATGGCTGCTGTACTCGGATTGTCTGCCGCAATTGCCCCGATTGGAGCGATTCTTGGTGGAGCGCTTGGAGCGTGGGCAGGTAATGGGGTACTCATCATCTCCTGCGGCGTGATCGTCATTCTGAATTCCGCCTACTGGCTGCTCAACAAGCATACCCGGGCGATGCCGCCAGCGAAGGATATGACGCCTGCTGTACTCGGAATGGCAGAGTAACTCGCTAGAAGACATTGGAATAAACAGCTAACGAACCATTGTCACACATGCCGTCCACGTACGCATAGAGTAGACGATATTCGCAGAAGTCCTCTATAGCGTACAGGATCGAGCATCGCATCATCGGTTATTGTGCAGCGCCCCAGGTCATGACATCCTTGAATCTGCATCCTGAATATACCGCAGCGTCTGCTGTCATACAGCTTTGAGAGATTGAATACAAGCACAAGCTTCGATAGAAAATAGGCCAGGCCGTATTGCAGGATGTATCGATCACTCAACTAAAAAGATGGAGGGGTTATGATGTTGATGAATGCAGAGCAAGGGATTGTGTTGGTGGGCGTAGAGGAAGCGGACAAAGCATTTTTGTTACAGCTATACAATAGTCCGACGGTGATCATGAATGCACTGGAGCCGTCAGAATATCCGATCTCCGCTAGCAGTATCGATAAGACGGTCGCTTTCTTCCAATCCGGCGATAACAAAATGTTTATCGTCAAAGTAAATGGCGAGCGTGCCGGCATGGCGATGCTGTATGAAACGTCGTACATTCATCAGCGCTGCAAATACGGTCTGGTGCTGACACCGGAATATGTCGGTAAAAAGGTCGGCACCTACGTTACCGAGCTAATCCTGCAATACTGCTTCAATTACCTGAACCTGCGCAAAATCTCCGGCGAGGTGCATCTGCACAACGAAGGCGCACTCAAGCTCATCCACGCATTCGGCTTCGAGCAGGAGGGTATTTTGCGAGACCACGTCTACCGCGAAGGCGAGCATCGGGATATGTACATGTACAGCATTTTGAAATCGGCTGTTATGTATCCATCGCAGATGAAGCCATATGCAGTCGCTCGCTAAGGGTATAGATGACTCCGGCGCAGCATAACAGATATTCCATCAGGGAGGTGAGCGGTATGCAAACACGTAGCGTGATCATCATCGTGACGAAGTAAGGCGGACAGTGGCTCATTTATCTACGAAAGGAGGACATACGCATGAACAACGAACGTGGCGTGATCATCATCGTGACGAAGTAAGACGGACAATGACTCATCTATCTACGAAAGGAGGACATACGCATGAACAACGAGCGCAACGTGATCATCATCGTAACGAAGTAAGGTAGACAATGGCTTATCTACTAACGAAAGGAGGACATACGCATGAACAACGAGCGCAGCGTGATCATTATCGTAACGAAGTAAGCTGAACAATGACTCATCTATCTACGAAAGGAGGACATACGCATGAAGAACGAGCGCAACGTGATCATCATCGTAACGAAGTAAGGTAGACAATGGCTTATCTACTAACGAAAGGAGGACATACGCGTGAACAACGAACGCAGCGTGATCATTATCGTAACAAAGTAAGCCACCGTGCCGCGAAGTCAGCAATCATTGTCCAATCCAATACATACATATGCCGAGAGGAGGAGTCGCCATGCATACAAGTTCTATTCTGAACGTCATTATCATCATTACTCAAGCATCGTAATGACTGCGCTGTAACGGTCTCATTTAATCTAATTGCATAAGGGAGGAATCACGATGAATAACGAACGTGGCGTAATCATCATCATTAAGTAATAACATCAACCTGTGCCGAGCCAATAACGAGAGGAGGAAGCAACATGCAAAAAGCACCAGCACACGGCGTGATTATCATCGTAACGAAGTAAGCAGCTTAACTCGCTATCCCATTATGAGAGGAGAGTCTACCCATGAACAACGAACGTGGCGTGATCATCATCATTAAGTAATGACATCAATCTGTACCGAGCTAACAACGAGAGGAGGAAGCAACATGCAAAAAGCACCAGCACACGGCGTAATTATCATCGTAACGAAGTAAGCAGCTCAACCCGCTATTCCATTATGAAAGGAGAGTCTACCCATGAACAACGAACGTGGCGTAATTATCATCATTAAGTAATAACATCAACCTGTACCGAGCCAATCATGAGAGGAGGAGCCACCCATGACGAACGAGCGCAATGTAATCATCATTATTAAGTAAAAGGCCACTCTAGCCATAAACACCCCAGCCCACTACTCTTTCCAAAGGAGGCAAGCATATGTCCAAACACATGGATCGTGGTGTCATCATTATCATTAAATAAATGCCAGACCTTTCTCCTCATCTAAGCTCCGCAACATGCTTTCCTCGACATAATCAATAAATACGATACACATAATCATAGGCCGCTTTTTCGGATTTCTTCCCTGACATCACGATCAATCCGAAAAAGCGGTCTTTTTCTGCGTTCATCTGAATTACGTTGCACGAATCGGAACAGCCAGCAGTGTAAACACGCCAGCATAGGGCGAAGTACGCTGAAGCATATAATCGTGTTGCTCCAGCCAATCCTGCAATGCCAACCCAAGCGTAGATGCACCGGCTTCATCTGCCATCGTATCACTAATACATATGCGTCCATGCGGCTTCAATACGCGCCGAAGCTCCGCTAATGCCAGCGGCAATTCCTGTTCGGCAAGATAACGAAAAGCAAAGCTGGATACGACAAAATCAAAGCTCCGATCATCGTACGGAATCGACAGCAGATTACCGACGCGTACATCCATTGCAGGAAATTTGCTCCGGCATTGCTTGAGCATTTCACGGGATTGGTCGACGCCTGCCATCTGTGCACCTTGTACCAGTAGCTTTCCTGCAAGATTGCCCGTTCCCGTCCCCAGATCCAGTCCGCGCTCACCCTGCGCCGCGCGCACGCTGGCAGCAGTATGCGTCAGCACCTCATCATAGCCCGGATAAGCCGTACTATCCGTATGTACATGTTGATCATGTTCCAGCGCTCGCTGGTCAAAATTCCAGTGATCCCGCCAATGCTGCCGCAGCTCCCGAAGCTGCCGTGCCTGCTGAGCTAGCTCGAAAAATTCCGGTAGCGGCAACTCTTGCTCCTGCTGTAACAGCTCCAGCATCTGTGAAGTCGTCTCTGCCATTCGTCGCATTTCCAGCCATTGCCCCGCAAGCAGTGCCTGCTGTAGCTCCAGGTAATAGCGCAATCGTTCCCGATCTGTTACTGTATGATGCGCAGACTCCGATTCCAGCACCTCACGAATATCCTTTATCGTCATCCCCGCTTCACGTAAGGCGATAATCGTCTGCAAACGCCAGACGTCTTCGTCGCTGAATATCCGGTAGCGGTTATCTTCGCGCTCTACGCCTGGAAGTAAGCCGTTTTGCTCATAAAAGCGAATCGTACGCGCAGAAATGCCCAGCTTGCGCGCGAGTTCGTTGATTTTCATCTTATCACCTGCCTGTGAACGTATAGAATTCGTTTATTATGTCCTACGGTCGAGCAAATCTTTAAAAAGCCTTGATTTAAATATAGAGGATGTAGATTTGTAATGACAGCATTTGACATGATATAGATATAGATATAGATATAGATATAGATAGCAGCAGTAGCATGCGATAACGATATAGAAAGGACGCGATACGCTCTTATGAGACAGCTTCAATCCAACATGTCAGTCGACAACGAATCGTTTCAGGATATTGTAAGGTACGAAAACGAATCGATACATAACGCTACGATAACGAACTCCAATGTAGGTTCACCTCTATTTTTTGGCTGTACGCTGAAGAAAGTAAGATTCGATACATGTGATCTGAGCAATGCGAGATTTTTTGCCGATTGTACGATCGATATCTGCACGTTTACCCGCTGCGATCTGCGCGCGGTAGGCATAGGGAAAGATGAGGCTGTATTTGTGAATTGCGAATTTGTGGCGTGCGATATGAGAGGGATGACGATTGAACATGCGACGTTTATCGATTGTGTATTTAGCAAATGTAAGTTGAACGATCGTGTGCTGCAAGCCTCTCATATGGTGAATTGTACCTTTGTTGGAAAGCTGGTCGATATTACATTTGAAGGGAATGGTCGATCCAGGCTGCAAGCCAATTTTGAAAGCTGTATTCTGGACGGTGTGGTGTTTCGCGGCTGCGATTTGACGCTGGCGGTACCGCCCAAACTGCCAAACCATGTGTATGTCGATGATTTATCCAAACGTGTACAGCAGGCATTGCTGCATATTCCGCAGGACGATGAATGGTCTGACGATGATCAGAAAATGCTGCTGCGTTATGTACGCAAGCTGGAAGGGATGGAGCAATATATATTTAATACGGCTTATATGAAGAAGATATATGGCGACCTGTTTGTGAGGAAGTTAGTGCAGTATTTGGAGCTGGATATCTAATGCCAGCAGTCAAAATAGACATGTACGTGCTGTCTCATAGCTACCGTTTTTAAACGCTACTTTATTGTCGTTTCCGTGCATCTTTATCATTCGATGTGGCAAGAAAAGATAGCCTGGGCTTTAGTCTAAAAAGAGCATCAGCCGCCATAGCGTTGCTGATGCTCTTTTTTCATGCGTATATAATCTTTATCCGTCTTCGCTTCGTCCCATTTTACTTTAAAAATGCGGGCGGATTCTGCCTTGATCGGATCGCTCGTATAAGGCAAAATATTGCCGTCCTCGTCGTATTTGCGTCCGCCTTTATGATTGGTGTAGCGGCGTGCGCGCGTGTAGCCCATTTGCAGGAATTTACGCGCCATATCCATACCGACAAAGTCGTTCTGTTCCTTGTACTCCAGAAACATCGCATAAATTTTCTCGGACGATTCCGTCGCGATCTCCGGTGTTTTAAAACGCCAGTGGGGGAGAATTTCTCCTTTATATGGCTCTACCATTAGCACGCCCTGCTCTCCTTTGCCAACACGATATAGTTCGGGATGCTCGCGCAGATTAAGGTTGGGATAGTCGAGATCATAATCGAATTTGTCGGGCATAGTGAATTTGTGATTCCTCCTTAAGTTTGAAAACTGAATTTAAAAGTTATTAAACAATTCAGTCTATATATAATTATTATCTTTGCTCATCTTTATTTTCTTTAGTATTATAAATTAAGTGGAATTTATAATTAATTTAAACTACCAAATTATAGGATGGTATTATGGAAAAGTTGAATGATTCTGATATAAGAAACGCTTTGTATGTTAAATTAGGATCTCATATAGAATTTTTAGATGATCCAACTACCGTAGTTATAGATGAATTAGATATTTGTTCTGGATTAGCAAGAATTGACGTAGCAGTAGTAAATGGTAAATTACATGGTTATGAAATAAAAAGCGAACGAGACAATTTAGATCGATTACCTTCGCAGATAGAGTTTTATAGTAGGGTCTTTGATAAAATGACTTTAGTTGTATCTAAAACTCATCTTAAAAAAGCAAGAAAAATAATCCCCCAATGGTGGGGGATTGATTGTGTAACAAAAGATGATTCTAATATTTTTATTAAAACTTTAAGGCAACCGAAAATTAATAAACAGGTTCAAGTTTTTAATTTGACTGAATTATTATGGAAACCCGAATTGTTAGAATTACTTTATAGCAAAAAAATTATAAAAGGGTTAAAAAGTAAAACTCGCTCTCAACTTGGCGAAATTGTTGTACAAAATATAGAAAAAGAAGAATTCTCAATTTTTATGAGAAACACTCTCAAGGCACGAGAGGATTGGAGAGCACGTTTATTGAAACAACAATATGATGATTTGCAGCTATTGTAACCCAATTTGTATTATTACCGGGGCCTTTTAATTGCAAAGCCCTCTCTTTGATCTCCATGTCACCATAAGAAAAGTTATTACCATAATAATGTGGAGAATTATAAATATCTTGTGCCATTGAAAGATGACTTCTTGTAAATTGTTTTGTTTGGTGGTCTCTTTTTCCTTTTAAAATCCAGTATTGATCTTCTAAGCTGTATCTTGCTTTTGGGAGAATACCATATTTTAATTTTGAGAAATCAATTTCTGTATCTGTAAATCTTGTGACTCCATAATCAGAGTAAATTAACTTGAGTTTAAGTGATGAAAATTCTGAGTGTGTGAGGATTTTTTTGAAGATTTTGATTTCATGGCGATCTATATAAAAATCTTGTCCTGCTGCGATAGTGGAGAGATCATCTGGAAAAGATGTTGAAGCAATAATGATATGTTGCCAAAATGTATGAGGAAGAACGTAATCACGAATTGCAGTTTTAAGTTCAGATAATTTATATCTAGCCTGCTTTTGATCAGTAATTGAATCGAGATCAAATAAAATATTTATATCTATTTCATAGTCACTGTAGATTTCTATTAAAGATTTGAAAATTGAATCATATGACTCGTTATCAATGTCTTCTGGTATGGGAATTCTTATGACGATACTAGTAGCTTTTTCTAATATAGATATAGGTGGATTTAAAATATCCTCAGCATAAAATACAGGACAGATAGGTTGATTTCTCGAAAAGGCGTTTAACAAGATTTGTTCAAGGAAACTGCGATCATCGTCATCAGAATATTTAGTGTCTACATAAACTTGTCGGCTAGGATAATTAGATTTAATTTCGTCTAAGATTTTTGAAGGTGCTGCTTGATCAACAATTTCCAAAATGGGGGATATCGCATCTTTATGCGAATTGGATAGCTCACATAATGCTTTTTGTTCTCCTGCTTTCCATTTTAAAATAGGATAATATACCTTCATTTCTACCTCCATTTTTGGTTTTAATTTCCTTTAACAACTTTTATTATAGGTCTTTAGTTATATTTATCAATAGCTAAAAATGACTTATATTGTCGTTTTCGTAAATTATATGTAGTTGAGTTATTATAATAAAGCCCCCATCTTCTCATATTAAGAAGATGGGGGCTTTATTAATTATAAAGACTTATCCATGATGTCTTTAATCTCGTCCTTGAGCGCTTCGGATTGTGTACCGAAAATAACCTGTACGGCACCGTGACCGAGTCGCATGATGCCGGCTGCGCCAAGCTTGCGCAGCTCAGCGTCTTCGACCTGACGATCATCCTTCACGACGAGACGCAGACGGGTAATACATGCGTCGATGCTATCGATATTTTGTGAGCCACCGAGATGGCTGAGTACCTGTGCGGCTTTGCTGTCTCCGTTTACATCAGATGCACCGGATGCAGAGATTGCAGCCTTCGGTGGTGTCGCTGTACCTGTAGCTGGAACAGCGGTGACCGCCAGATCGTCATCCTCACGACCGGGTGTTTTCAGGTTGAATTTCACGATCAGGAAGCGGAACAGCACATAGTACACGACGCCGAATCCGATACCGACTGGAATCATAAGCAGCGGGTTGGTCGCCAGCTTCATGTTCACGAGATAGTCGATCAGACCTGCCGAGAAACCAAAGCCCAGCTTAATATCCAGCATATACATGATCAGACCAGACAGACCGGTCAGCAAGGCATGCACAACATAGAGCAGTGGTGCCGTAAACATAAAGGCGAATTCCAGCGGTTCCGTAATACCGGTCAGGAAGGAAGCAATCGCAGCACTGATGAAGATCGCGGCTACAGCCTTACGTTTTTCCGGGCGTGCCGTATGGATGAAGGCGAGCGCTGCTCCTGGCAATGCGAACATCATAATTGGGAAGAAGCCAGACATGAACATACCTGCCGATTTGTCACCGGCGAAGAAGCGAGTCAGGTCACCGTGTACGACTTTACCAGCCGCATCGGTGTAATCACCGATCTGGAACCAGGCGATCGAGTTGAGCACATGGTGGAGACCGATAGGTACGAGCAAGCGGTTCGCTACACCAAAGATAAAGGCGCCCAAACCACCCAGACTCACGACCCACATCCCGAATACGGAGATTGCATCTTGAATCGGACTCCAGATCATCCCGATCAATGTTGCAAGGACGATGGTGGTGGCAGCGGTAATCATAGGCACAAAGCGTTTGCCAGAGAAGAAACCGAGCCAATCCGGCATTTTAATATTGTGGAAGCGATTGTACATATAAGCCGACCATAAACCGACGAGGATACCGCCAAGCACGCCCATATTGAGCTTAACGTCATCCGGTATGTAGCCCATCATGCCCGGAATAATGCCGAGAATAGCGGTCAAAATCATATAGCTGAGCACAGCCGATAGTGCTGCAACGGCATCGCGTGCCATCCCGATGGCAATCCCTACTGCAAAGATCAGCGCAAGATTACCAAAGATCGCACCAGCGCCAGCGGTTAGTAGTGGAGCGATGTACTGATTCATAAAGCCGCCTACCGTAGAGCCAAGCGGAATATCTTTCTCATAGTTGAGCAAACCAATCCCCTGCAAAATAGCTGCGGCAGGCAGTGTAGCGACTGGCAGCATTAATGAGCGACCAATCTTTTGCAAAAATTGAAGCATAAGCATAATCCCCCTGACAGTCATATGGATGTCGTAAATACGTTGTATCCACTATGGCTATAGTATTTTTAAATTCGCATAATAATGAAAAAACACAACATAAGATAGCTAGTTACTGAAAAATATTTTCAGATGAAGATAGACGAAATCGACCATTCATCCATCTGCTAATCCTGCGCGTATGCTGGCGAGACCAGGGCAAGGCGCAGAGCAGATCATGACAAACGATTAATGGATGGATGAAGGCAGATGTGCTGCAGCTTCAATCGTACCGGGCCACTATATCGATTACGCTTTGCAAACAACAGGCAGTTCAAGTAAAGATCGTGGTAAACGCAATGTCATTACACAAGCTACAGGGGCAAGAATTTGTGCACATTATCGGTGTTAACCTTCCTTGTTGTAGGTACGAAACAGCCGATACAGATGCATGGCCAGAAAACAAACCTCATCCTCCGGCACTGTCAGCTTAAGCTCCTTCTCCATCACGTCCTTCATACGGAGCGCGAGTGCATATTCCGCGGCATATTGATCGCGAATCTGATGGATAAGTGGATTGTCGATCAGCGAGCCCTGGACGATTCGCTCCAATGCGAAGCGAAGATGGATCATCAGGCGCATCTGATTCATGCTGCCCTGCCGGAATGTCATATGGTGTTCCTGCTCTATCATCTGCTGGAGCTTACTCAGCAGCGAGGACATTTTCACCAGTTGACCCAGCGGTACATGAGTGACGGCTGAATGGATATGATACGTCAGAAAGCCGGCTTCATCTTCCGGAATATCAAGCTTGAACGCTTCCTGAATCATCTGGAGCGCATCCAGAGCAACCTCATATTCCTGTGGGAAGCAAAGCTGTGTTTCCTGTAAAAAAGGATTCACAATCTCAATCCCATGACGCATCCGATACACGGTAAACTGGATATGGCTTGGCAGAGCCAGATAAATCTTATCGTTCAATCGTTCGGGAAATGTCTGCCCGATTCGCTGAATAATGCGATCCGACACTTCCATAATAGGCGCATCCATATCCTCGAAAAAGGTGGGATGATTCATAAGTTGCTGCCGATCTTCCAGGCGAAACCGCTTTTCGATTCGTTCATCTGACGTGTCCAGCTCCTGCATGTTTTTGGCGGCGAAACCGAGCCCTTTGCCCAGCAGCACATATTCAATACCGCTCATCTCATCACATGCCATCACGATATTGTTTCCGACTACGCGATCTACACGTAGCAATCGATGCTCTACGCTCATTCCGATATCACCTCTTGCTTGCAGGATAACATGGTAAGGCGCTGGCGAAAAGCAAGAATGACGCTGCAGACGTCAATTTTGCAATTTATACCTTACATGTATCCATGCAAAACCAGAAACGTCAAAAAGAGCCAAGACAAGGGAGACACAGCAGTACCCTGAAAGGGTTGCGGTATCGTCCGTTGCTTGGCTCATGCCCATTGCTGGTAACACGCCGATGTACGGTCTTTGTATCAAGTTTTGGTTGCGATTTCATACGTAGCATATAACGGATGAGTAAGGTCGTCAATATGATTTGCGTATTTTCATGATGAAAATATTTTTCGTTCGCAAAAGAGATCAAATTTGTCGCTGCCGTCCATACAATAATCCAGCGTATAAAACGGCGAAACCGATCAAGCCAATCGCTAATACGTGAAAATGATAAACGGTAAAAGCAGCACCGGCGATAATGCTTAGTAACGTGGAAGCGACAATGCCGCCCAGATTACGTGCCATATTAAATAGACCGGACACGATGCCCACGACAGACTCTGGCGTTGCTTCCATCAGATCAGCTTGTAGCGCCACATTGCTCAGCCCATTACTATAGCCGAACAGCAGCAATATTAAACACGATAACCATAGTGATGAATGCAGTTGCACGGTGAGCAATAAACAGGCACCGAGCAGCATGAGTGCCGCAGCGATCCATAGTATCGTCCGGCAGGAAAAGCGGCGGATCGCTGTACCTGCACATGCAGCCCCCGCTACGGAAGACAAGCTAAGCACAAGCATGATGGTGCCTGTATGCAGCGAATCGAGTTGTATAACCTGCTGCAAATACGAAGGATAGCCAAAAAAGAGCGCATAAAATAGCACATTGGCAATCATAAAGCCCGCTGTGATCCAGCTTAACGTCGGAAGTCCGGTAAAGGTGCGCAGCGGAATAAACGGCTTGTCTACCTTCCATTCATGCCATACGAATAATAGCAGTACCAACAATCCAGCCCCTACGCCTGCAATATGCAGTGATGACCAGTGTGCATTCGTTTTGCCGGATAGTAGACTGCCAAGCAATACGATTAGCCCGGTCGCAAACATCAACATTCCGATCACATCCATCTGCTGTAACCAGGTAGGCAGCGATCGATCGGGCAGTCGTTTGGACGGCTCGATCGGCAACCATTTCCATGCTAAGACGAGACTGGTCAGCATAATCGGCACATTCACATAAAAAATAGAAGACCAGCCCCACCAGTGAATAAGCACGCCACCGATAAAGGGGCCCAGTGCCGCAGCACCCGATTGAAAGGCAGAGATCAGTGATAAAGCCTGTTCACGCCCCTGTGTAACATGAAAACGCACCAGTGCGAGTCCTACTGTAACGGTCATGCTGGTACCAATCGCCTGAACAATGCGCATCGTGATCAGCATACCAAAATTAGGCGCAAATGAAGCGGCCAGCGAAGCGAGTAGCGCAATGATCAGTCCAAGCAGAAACAGCCGCCGTCGTCCTACCCCATCACTCGATTTGCCGATGATCGGCTGAACAATAGCACCGGCAATATAAAAAGCAAACACAATCCATATCACGGTCGTTAACGACTGTCCGAACGCTTGCTGTAACGATGGAATCGCAACAGCGATCATCGATGAATTTAATGGATTCAGCAGCATGCCCAGACTGATCGCCAGCACCATTCCGTTACGACGTAATTCCATTGGAACATCCCCTTCAGTAGAGCAACAGTATAGGGATATCATAAGAGAAATGATTTATTTACTCCAATGCATTTATATGCCTTAATTAATGTATCTAAAGGAATAAAGAGGTGTCGAGATGGAATTGCTGCAATTGCAGTATTTTGTACGGGTAGCCAGGCTCCAGCATATGACTGAAGCGGCGGAAAGCTTGTATGTGACGCAATCATCGTTAAGCAAAACGATTCAGCGTCTGGAGCAAAGTATAGGTGTGCCGTTATTTGACCGTATCGGCAAAAAGCTCAAGCTGAATGCGTATGGTGAAGCATTTTTGCCACGCGCAGAAAAAGCATTGTTGGAGCTGGAGCAGGGACGGCAGCAATTGCTCGATATGAGTCAGTCACGCCAGGCATCGATTCGATTGGCTGTGACCAATGCCAGTACATTGCCGCAAATTTTGCATACATTTCGAGCGCAATATCCACATATTCAATTCCATGTGCAAATGTGTGCGACCGATGAAATGGAAAGCTTATTACAAAAAGGCGAAGTTGATTTCGGTTTGACCTCACTGCCGATTCATGACGAGCGATTAAGCTATGAAATTGTGTTTGATGATCCGATTTTAATCGCCATTCCGACCAGTCATAAGCTGGCTCAAGCTCATATGGACAGCATCGCACTGACCGAGCTTGCCCATGAACAGCTCGTTGGAGTGAAAAAGGGCTATCATACACGCGATCTGGTCGATCAAGCGTGCCGGGAGGCTGGATTTGTGCCACAGTACATATTTGAAGGCAATGAACCGGCGCGTCTGGGCGCTTTTATTGAGGCGGGAATCGGGATTGGCTTTATTCCGGCAACAGGTGCTCCGGCTAATGATCGCATCTGTTTGATCGCATCACAGCCGCCTTTATCAAGACAGATTGCGCTAGTATGGCGGCAGGAACAATATATTTCGACCGCAGCGCAAGAATTTCGCAGAGTTGTACATGAGCATTTTGAAGAGCTAAAACAAAAACAAGATCATAACGAAAAAAGTTAAAAATAACTGTTGAAATTCCATTTCCCATCTGGTAAGGTATGTAATGTTGATGTGACGTCCCATCAACGTTGAACCTACAATTGAATGAGTGAAGGAATTATCATACATCGTGTATAACCTCAATAATATGGTTTGAGGGTCTCTACCAGGAACCGAACAATCCTGATTACTACAGATGGTGCATTATCTATGCATCCTGTCGTAATCAGGATTTTTTTATGGATTTTGCAGCATTCCGGCACTCCCGTTTTGAACATAAGCAGCGGTCGATGACGATATGGAGCCGTCTGCATGCATGTTAAAAATGAATCGTTTAAAACAAAGGAGAGAGAAGGCTTGAATTTCAAGGTACTGATTTTGACCATCGCGACCTTCACGGTCGGCTTAATTGAATTGATTATCGGGGGGGTGCTACCAGAGATTTCCCGTGACCTGAACGTATCGATCGGTACAGCAGGACAGCTCATCACCATTTACGCACTTGTCTATGCGATTGCTGGCCCGACATTACTGGCATTCACTTCCCGGGTAGAACGCAAGTCGCTCTATCTGTGGTCGATGCTCGTATTTACAGCAGGTAGCCTGCTCGCATTTTGGAGTCCGAATTATGAAGTATTGTTTGCTTCGCGTATGCTGACAGCAGCGAGTGGATCGCTGATCGTCACATTGTCACTCACGATTGCAGTCAAAGTCGTTGCACCACAGTTCCGCGCTCGTGTAATCGGCATTATCTCGATGGGTATTAGCTCGTCAATCGTACTCGGCGTACCGATTGGCGTTCTGATTCAAGAAGCACTCGGCTGGCGTGTACTGTTCCTGGCGATTGCGCTGCTGACACTGGTAGCGATGTTGATCATTGCATTGTTCCTGGATCGTATTCCAGTAGAGGAATCGATGCCACTGCGCGCACAGCTTGCGTCTCTGAAAAATGCAAAAATCTTCAGCGCACATCTCGTTACGATGCTGCTGCTGGCAGGTCACTATACCATGTATGCGTATTTGACACCGTTTCTGGAAAATACGATGGGGCTGAATGCATACTGGATTAGTATTGTATACTTCGTCTTCGGTATAGCCGCAGTTAGCGGTGGTATGATCGGTGGCATTATGTCCGACCGTCTCGGTAGCCGCCGTAGTATCCTGATCGTAATTGGTGTGTTTGCACTGACGATGTTTGCACTGCCGCTGGCTGTCAAATCAATCTGGATCTTCCCGGTTGTGCTGTTCGTCTGGGGTGCACTGAGCTGGGCACTGTCGCCAGCACAACAAAGCTATCTGATCGAAAACGCACCGGAAACATCCGATATCCAGCAAAGCTTTAACTTCTCCGCCCTGCAAGTCGGCATTGCGATCGGTTCTGCCCTCGGCGGTATCGTAGTCAAAAACACAGGCAGCGTGAACCTGAATTCCTGGGTCGGCGCAGCGATTGTTGTACTGTCGTTCCTATGCGCGCTGTACTCGCTGTCCCGTCCAGTTGTAGCAGCTAGACGGATGAGCAAGCAGGCTGTGCATTCGTCGTAAGATTGCATCAATAAAAACAAGGCTGAGTTCTCTATTATAGAGTGCTCGGTCTTATTTTATATATAATTTCTTTATTCCGTATTATTATATTTAATGATATTTATAGATTTAAAACTATTTTTTGGTATTTTGAATATGGCGATTTCGGATAGATTTTTGGTAACATTATGTATCAAATACCCCTATTATAATTTTTAAAATTAAATCATTTTTAAATGTCATTATTATCATATATACAGTGCTCTAAATATAAGAATATAGTTAATAGGTAAACAACTTACATAGAAAAGAGTGATTTATTTGAAACAGAAAATAGCAGTGTCTCTTTTAACAACAGCTTTACTATTTACAACAATGTCTTTTCATGTAAATGCGGAAGCGTTACCACAAGGCTCATCATTGACTAGCCAATCAAATGCAGTATTTACCACAGTTCCTGATGCAGCAGAATTAGAAAGACAAAAGCAATATGAGCTTCCAGAGCCTACTGCTTGGGAAGTGGACAACCAAGGCAATAAAAAGAAAGTACCTTATATCGTTCCAGCACTAAATTACAGCACTCAGTCATTTAGTGATTCGAATTACGATTATATTTTTAATGGATGGACACTGAATAGTACAAAAACAGATCCAAAAAGGTTTTTCGTAGATAAAGTTTCAGTAGAAAATAGAAGTGGTGGTAGCCTTCCACTGAAATATATACAACAGCAAGCAGTGACTACACAGTGGTCTGTAGGAATAAATATCGAAGCTGAAGCTGAATTTAAAGTTAGTTTTTTGGCAAGTTTAAAAGCTAAATTAGGTGGTTCTTATTCGTATTCTAAAACAACATCATCCAGTACTACTATTGAAGCGGGACCTAAAAATGTACCTGCTGGTTATGTAGCAAGTTACACTAAATATCGTTCTGGTGGGTACGGAGCGGGTCAAGCGGCTTGGAAAAAATATGTTAAAAATTCTGCTTCTCAAGTAGGTATGTATTATACTGGTGAGACAGGTTGGGCTGTTAATGATAATGCTACAACAATTGTTTATGCGGAACAAAAATTGTGATGAAAATGAAGT
>JBCNLJ010000002.1:0-208495 GCA_039595515.1 Paenibacillus sp.
TTTACGCAGCGATTGATGGCATGATCTCATTTACCGAAAATGAAAAGATTAATGTCTTCCCAGTGTATGAAGTCAATGGTGATGTCGATTATCATACAGGCAATATCGACTTTGTTGGAACCGTAGTAATCCGTGGTAATGTATTATCCGGCTTCCGAGTGAGCGCCTCTGGCGATATTCGAGTCGTCGGTGGTGTGGAGGGCGCAGAGATCGAAGCAGGCGGCTCCATCGAAATTACCGGCGGAATTATCGGCTATAATAAAGGTTTGGTCAAAGCCGCTATTGATGTCAAAACTGGATTTATTCAGGACGGTAATGTACAGGCAGGCGAATCGGTGAATGTATCACAAAGCATTATGCATTCACATGTACAGGCAGGTATCAGCATTCGCTGTGATGGTCCGAAGGGCTTGATCGTAGGTGGACATCTACAGGCAGGCGAAATGGTAGTGGGCCGAACGATCGGTAATACTGCGTTTACCGTGACTGAGATTGAGGTAGGTGTACTGCCGGAACTGCGTAATCAACTGGTTGTGCTACGGAAAGAACTTAAAACACATAACGAAAATCTGGACAAAACCGAAAAGGCGCTTGTGCTGCTTGATCAACTGGCGGCTGTAGGTCAGCTCGGTCCAGACAAAATGGCACTTCGAATTAAGCTTGCAGCGACGAAAAAGAGCCAGCTTCGTGAACGAGATGAGCTTCGCGATAGCGTATTGGAAATCGAAAAGAGGCTGGAAGAGTCGGGCAAAGCAAAAATTGAAGTGCTTCATACGATTTATGGCGGTTCCAAGCTGGTCATTGGTCGCTATACCAAGTATATTAAAGATACAGCCCAGCGTGTAAGCTTCATCTTCAAAGACGGTGACATCACGCTTGTGCCGAATCATTAATCCAGTATAAGGTGGGTGTTCACTATGGGTTTGAGAGCTGTAGAATTGCAAATTGCTGTACCGCGTACAACGGAGGCAAGCAAAATTCAACAGGAAAATCTGTTTCGCCCCTCCATTGAACAGTCAATACTTGCCGATCGCACGAGTGAAGAAACGGAGCGAATGCGCACACGCAGTGATAATGTTAAGGAGTCTGCTTCAGGCTTGATTCATGATGGTCATCCTGGTGAGCAGCATGGAGCACGACAACATCACTCGGAGCAACAGCCAGAAGAACATCATGTAACGCCCGCTGAACATCCATATAAAGGCAAACATATCGACCTGTCCTTTTAAAAAGGCAGGTTTTGTTTGCAATCGAACAACATTTTGACGATAAACTAACGCAGGTGAGTATAAAATGGGTGATTTCCCTTCATGGGTGTATATCGTTTTATTGGGAGCAGTAGCGATCGTTTATGGCATGCTGCTTCCTAAAAAACGCGAGGCTACTAAACAGCCGGAAGCTGCGTTATCTTCTACTGTAGAAAAGGTCGAAGATACGCTAGAGCATTATATGACCGAGATTGAAAAGGAAAACGAAGAGATTATCGATCTCGTTTCCAAAATCAAGCAGGAATCCTCCGCCAAGCAAATTGCGCTGCAGGAGCAGGTTAGTGAAATGCGTCAGCGTCTAATGGAGCTGGAGCAACGTGCAGTCCCCGTATCACCAGTATCGCCAGCCCCAGCATCTGCTGAGGAGCCGGTAGTGATGGAGACAGCAGTGGTTCCGCCACTCGACCCTGCTATGCTGGGAAGCCAGGGAGAAGCGCTACGCGAATCAGCAGCACGTATGCAGCGCGAGCTGGAAGCGTTAGACGCTGCCGGGCAGGAGCAAGCGGATGCTGCTCAGGAACGCATTCAGGATCGTTATCCAGAATTGTTCCGGCTGCATGAAAGTGGAAAGTCTGTTGATACTATTGCCCGTACCGTTGGCCTTCAGCGAGGGGAAGTTTTATTGATTTTGCAGTTGGCCAAACAGGAGGGACAATCGTGATCAAAAATCGTTCATTGATGATCGGACTGGGAATTGGCATTATTCTCGGTGCGATATTGCTACAGCTTGTGAATATCGGTAAAGGACAAACGATGCTAAGCGGTGAACAATTGACGCCTGAACAGATTCAGCAGGCTGCCCAGGCGCAAAATATGCAGGTGTATACATCCGATCAAAAGGTATACACTCGTGAGCAGTGGCAGGAGCTGGTCAAGCAGGAAGAAGAGAAGAAGAAACAACAGTCTCAGCAATCTACACAATCCGGGCAGCAGAGCACGACGAAAGAGCCGGAAACGACTCAGCCAACCGAACCGGAAAGTCCGGAGCAGCCGAGCACTTCAGGAACGACAAGCTCAACAAGCTCGTCGAACAAATCGTCGGCAAATGGGTCGCAGTCCAGTTCGGCTTCCGGTACAGTTAACACACCGTCACAGCCCAAAACACCAACGACGACCACACAAAGCACATCTTCCGCTGGCAGCACAGCATCCAATAGCAATACGGGCAAGTGGTTTTCGGTCAATAGCGGTCAGATGCTAAACGATATTGCCTTCAACTTAAAAAAGCAAGGATTGATCAAGAGCCAGGGTGACTTTATTAACCGGGCATCCCAGCTTAATGTGAACAAAAAGCTACAGGTAGGCAGCTATCAGATTAGCGCTGGTGAGAGCTATGATGATATTTTGCGTACATTATCAGGACAGTCATCTCCTTGACGTGTAGAGTACACACGGCAGCCGGAGATGGCTGTTTTTTTGCAAATAAAATAGTTGCGAACAAGTATGCGCCTATGCTATATTATTAACTGGTGTTAAAACACACGCATTCTGATTTCAGGCAGAGGTGCTTTTCGTTTGAAAAGTTTTGCCGAAAGTTGACGTTTGCGGAGGCACACAAAAAACCAAATCTAGGAGGAACACACACATGGCAGTTATTTCCATGAAACAGCTTCTCGAAGCTGGCGTACATTTCGGTCACCAGACTCGTCGTTGGAACCCGAAAATGGATCGTTACATCTTTACTGAAAGAAACGGTATCTACATCATCGACCTGCAAAAAACGGTTAAAAAAGTTGACGAAGCTTACAACTTTGTAAAATCCGTTGCAGCAGACGGCGGTACTGTACTGTTCGTTGGTACTAAAAAACAAGCTCAAGATTCCGTTAAAGAAGAAGCTGAGCGCGCTGGTCAATTCTACATCAACCAACGTTGGTTGGGTGGTACACTGACTAACTTCGAAACAATCCAAAAACGTATCAATCGTCTGAAAGAGCTGGAAAAATGGGAAGAAGACGGTACTTTCGAAGTACTGCCTAAAAAAGAAGTTATCCTGCTCCGCAAAGAGAAAGATCGTCTGGAGAAATTCCTCGGCGGTATCAAAAACATGAAGGGTTTGCCTAGCGCCCTGTTCATCATCGACCCTCGTAAAGAGCGTATCGCTGTTGCAGAAGCTCGCAAACTGGGTATCCCAATCGTAGGTATCGTTGATACTAACTGCGATCCGGACGAAATCGACTACGTTATTCCAGGTAACGACGACGCGATCCGCGCTGTTAAACTGTTGACTGGTAAAATGGCTGATGCAGTGATCGAAGCTAACCAAGGCGAGCAAACAACTGCCTAATTGCTAATCACGTATCTATACGAAATACACGTTATGCAAAATAAAAGGGTGGCTGGCAGGTGTAAAACCTTTCACTGCCCTTTTTTTAAGGTGTCGGGAATTTTATTTCCTGATGAAATATGGTAAGCTTCTACTGGATGTGTATCCGTAAGCAGAAGCTACAATACTTGCAGAACGGCTGTCTGGCAATGACTGAGGCGGTCTAGTAGGCAGGGTACTTATATTCTATTCTCAACTATATGGAGGTTACACTAATGGCAGTTAACGCAAGCGCAGTAAAAGAGCTTCGTGAAAAAACAGGCGCAGGTATGCTGGATTGCAAAAAAGCGCTGGAAGAAACAAACGGCGACATCGCAAAAGCGATTGACGTTCTTCGTGAAAAAGGTCTGTCCGCAGCAGCTAACAAAGCTGGCCGCGCAGCAACAGAAGGTACAGTTGAATCTTACATCCACGCTGGTGGTCGTATCGGCGTACTGGTAGAAATCAACTGTGAAACTGACTTCGTTGGTAAAACAGATCAGTTCAGAGACTTCGCACGCGATATCGCTATGCAAATCGCAGCAGCTAGCCCACTTTACGTTCGTCGTGAAGAAGTACCGGCTGAAGCAATCGAGAAAGAAAAAGAAATCCTGAAAGCTCAAGCGCTGAACGAAGGCAAGCCTGAGAAAATCGTTGAAAAAATGGTTGAAGGCCGCATCAACAAGTACTATGAAGAGTACTGCCTGCTGGAGCAATCTTTCGTTAAAGATCCAGACAAAACAATCAGCCAACTGCTGAACGAAAAAATCAGCACAATCGGTGAAAACATCTCGATCCGTCGTTTCGCTCGTTTCGAGCTAGGCGAAGGTCTGGAGAAAAAAGAAGATAACTTTGTTGAAGAAGTTATGGCACAGGTTAAACGCTAATCTTCAATCATTGAAGATAACCATACCGGATCACAATTCGGGAATACAAACAAGGGAGGGGACACAGACTGTGTTCCTTCTTTTGTAAAATCCTATAGAAAAGTCGCTCCGGCTAACATAACTAAATTCACAAAGTGGAGGGTATGCATTTTGAATAAGCCTGTATTTAAAAGAGTGGTCCTGAAGGTCAGTGGTGAGTCGTTATCGGGAACAACGGGATATGGTATCGAATCCGATATGATCTCGTCGATCGCCGAGCAAATTAAGGAAGTTGTCGAACTGGGTGTAGAAGTTGCAGTCGTATGTGGCGGCGGGAATATCTGGCGCGGGATTGCAGGCAGCCAGAACGGTATCGACCGTGCAACGGCTGACTACATGGGCATGCTGGCTACAGTGATGAACTCACTGGCACTGCAGGATGCACTGGAGCAGATCGAGGTTCCTACACGCGTACAGACTTCCATCGCAATGCAGCAGATTGCCGAGCCATATATTCGTCGTAGAGCGATTCGTCACCTGGAAAAGGGACGTGTTGTGATTTTCGCGGCAGGTACGGGTAATCCATTCTTCTCCACAGATACAACAGCAGCACTGCGTGCAGCCGAGATCGAAGCAGAAGTTATTTTGATGGCGAAAAACAAAGTAGATGGCGTGTACTCGGCAGATCCGTTCAAGGACCCGACAGCACAAAAATTCGAGCAATTGACCTACATGGAGGTACTGAACCAGAATCTGGGCGTGATGGATTCGACAGCTTCCTCATTATGTATGGATAACAATATTCCTTTGATTGTCTTCGCTATTACAGAGCAGGGCAATATCAAGCGCGTTGTACTTGGTGAAAAAATCGGAACTATCGTTAAAGGGAGTGTAGATTAATGCCACAAGGGATCAAGAAAAGTGCAGAAGAACGCATGCAAAAAGCGATCCAGGCGCTGAGCCGTGACCTCGCAACATTGCGTGCAGGTCGTGCAACTCCATCCATTCTGGATCGTGTACAGGTGGAATACTACGGTGCAATGACACCGGTAAACCAACTGGCTAACATTAGCACACCAGACCCTCGCACACTGCTCATTCAGCCATGGGACAAAACGTCACTGAGCGATATCGAGCGTGCAATCATGAAGTCGGATCTTGGCTTGACACCTGCGAATGATGGTAACATTATCCGCCTGTCGATCCCAGCACTGACCGAAGAGCGTCGTAGCGAACTGGTCAAGCTGACGAAGAAATTCGGTGAAGAGTCCAAAGTAGCGATTCGTAACATTCGCCGCGATGCGAATGATGATATCAAAAAGCTTGAAAAAACAGATATCTCTGAAGATGAATCACATGGTCACCAGGAGGATGTACAGAAGCTGACTGACCGTTTCATCAAGGAAGTCGACAATGTACTTGCTGCGAAAGAAAAAGAGATCATGGAAGTGTAAGAGACTGGCGACCCCTCCAACCTGGTGGGGTTTGTCTCTTTTCACACCGTATGGAGGAAAAGCAATGTTCAAGCGTGTTGTTCGCTCGTGGTTGGATAAAGATGAACAGAGTCAATCCAGCGAGCTGTCGCCGGATAATATTCCAGAGCATATTGCCGTTATTATGGACGGAAATGGACGCTGGGCGAAAAACTTCGGCATGCCACGTGTAATCGGGCATCAAAATGGGATGAAAGCGGTCAAGCGTGCAACGATTGCTGCTGATGAGCTTGGGGTCAAATATTTGACGATGTATGCCTTCTCCACTGAAAACTGGAAACGCCCAAAGGACGAGGTCGAGTTTTTGATGAAGCTGCCTGCTGAATTTGTGGCAACCGAGCTGGATGAACTGGTAGAGCGCAATGTACAGGTTCGCCTGATGGGTGATAAAAGCATACTGCCTGCTTATACGCTGGAGCCGCTTGAAAAAGCGATCCGCGATACGAAACAAAACACCGGACTTGTACTCACCTTTGCTCTAAATTATGGCAGTCGGATTGAAATTACCGAAGGCGTCAAAAAAATGGTGCAGGCTGTACAGGAAGGCTCTATATCCGTAGATGAGATCACGCCCGAAACATTTGGCGAGGTGCTGCAATCATCCGGTTTGCCTGATCCTGATTTGTTGATCCGCACAAGTGGAGAACTGAGACTTAGCAATTTTATGCTATGGCAGCTAGCTTACAGTGAGCTCTGGTTTACACCAATCTATTGGCCAGAATTTAGCAAAGAGCATATGATTGAAGCAGTAGCAGAGTATCAGCGCAGAATACGCAGATATGGCGGCTTATAAGCCGTAATCCCGGTGAGCGGGTCGCCCATGTTGTTTCGGATGGAGGATAAATTGTGAAAGAGCGGATAATCACGGGGCTTTTAGCCGCAATCTTATATCTGGGATTTTGCCTGGCTGGAGGGTACGCGTATCAAGCCTTTCTTCTGGCAATGGCACTGGTTGGGTATTATGAGTTTGTAACGATGACAAAGGCGGCTCCATTTGGAGCACCGGCGGTGATCGGTTACATTAGTGTCGCGTATATGCTTTTTCCCTGGACACTAATGGATCTGACACCGCCATTGTCCGTTAATCATATGATGTGGATCTTTATGCTGCTTCTGCTATCCGTGACAGTCATTTCGAAAAATCGCCTTGATATTAAACTGATGGCCATGCTGTTTATCGGCGCATTTTATGTAGGAATGGGCTTTACCTACATTGCGGATACGAGGCAGGCACCGGATGGACATGGCCTGTTCTGGACATTCATGTTATTATGCTCGATCTGGGCGAGTGATATTGGAGCGTATTTTACAGGGAAAACGCTTGGTAGAAATAAGCTCTGGCCTTCGATTAGTCCAAACAAGACGATAGAAGGAGCGGTAGGTGGCATCTTTTTTGCGATGGTGGCAGCGGTTGTTTTCTCGCTTGTATCGCCAACCCTGCTTCCGCTCTGGAATGCGCTATTGATCGGTCTGGCTGCGGCGGTCATTGGACAGATGGGCGATTTAATTCAATCAGCATATAAGCGCATCTATAACATTAAGGATTCTGGGAAGCTGTTGCCAGGACACGGCGGTATACTGGATCGCTGTGATAGCTGGCTTATGGTATTTCCGTTCGTGCACATCCTGATGCTGATGCCATTTCAATAAATAGAAAATAAATAGAATACGTAACGATACAGGAATCGACGATGGAGGCCATCATGAAAAAGATTGCAATTCTTGGTTCGACCGGCTCGATTGGTACACAAACGCTGGATGTGGTACGTGCACATCCAGAACAATTCGCTGTAGAGGGAATTGCAGCAGGCAGCAATATTGATCTGGTAGTTCAGCAGGCGCTGGGGTTTCGTCCACGCCTCGTTTCGGTTGCGACTCGCGAGCTGGCTGAGCAGCTTCGCTCCAGATTGCCACAGGAGATCGCTGTTCACTATGGAGACGAAGGGCTGATCGAAGTCGCTGCTGGCACGGATGCAGACACGGTCGTTACCGCCGTAATGGGCAGTATGGGTCTGCCATCTACACTGGCAGCGATCGATGCGGGTAAAACGATTGGTCTTGCTAATAAGGAGACACTGGTTACCGCTGGCCATATCGTCACAGAGCGTGCACGTCAGAAGGGCGTAGCATTGCTTCCGATCGATAGTGAGCATTCAGCGCTATTCCAATCATTGAATGGTGAGCCGCGTGAACGTATTGCTGAGTTGACACTGACCGCTTCAGGCGGTTCCTTCCGCGATCGGACACGTCAGCAGCTACGTGAAGTAACGGTAGCCGATGCACTCAAGCATCCGAACTGGTCGATGGGTGCCAAAATCACGATCGATTCAGCGACGATGGCGAATAAAGGATTGGAAGTGATCGAAGCACACTGGCTGTTTGATATGCCGTATGACCGTATATCGGTTGTGCTTCATCCTGAAAGTATCATTCATTCCTATGTGGAATTTGTAGATACGAGCATTATCGCTCAGCTAGGTAATCCGGATATGCGGGTGCCGATTCAATATGCACTTACGTATCCAGATCGTCAGCCTTCTCCTTCTACCAGATTGTCGCTTGCCAAAATTGGACAGCTCACCTTCCGCGAGATGGATGAGGAGCGTTTCCCTTGCCTGCGCATGGCGTTTGAGAGTGGACGTCTTGGCGGAACAGCGCCAACGGTATTTAATGCTGCGAATGAAATTGCGGTTGCTCGTTTCTTAAAAGGCGAAATTCCATTTCTGACGATTGAAGATATTATTGCAGATGCACTGGAGCAGCACCAGGTCATGGCAGCACCTGATCTGGAGACGATTCATGAAGTGGATCGTTTGACCAGAGCGCGTGCAGCCACTGTATTTGCCTGATCCCTTACGGTCTTCCAGATGGCATGCTCAACAGTAGGATGATATATGGAAAAAATTTCATTCTACTGTACTGCCGCTGCTTGTAACCGGACTTACAAAAGTGATAATCTAAGAACGTAGAGACTATCCGGTCTTACAGACTTCGGTCGCAAGCATATGAAGGAGGATTTGGCAATTTGGAGACAATTCAAGTAATAATCATGACGGTACTCATGTTTTTCGTCATTGTCACGGTGCATGAATGGGGACATTATTTCTTTGCCAAACGTGCCGGGGTACTTGTACGCGAATTCGCAATCGGGTTTGGACCCAAGCTGTTTTCATATAAAAAGGATGAGACGGTATTCACACTACGGCTACTGCCATTTGGCGGGTATGCGCGTATGGCGGGCGAAGATCCAGAGCTGGCAGATATTCAGCCAGGGCAGACGATCGCTGTACGCACGGCTGGTGAGCAGGTCAAATCGATCTTTGTGGATCAGCTAGACAACCGTCGTAACGTGATTCGCGGTGAAGTGCAGTCGATCGATCTGGTTGACGATCTGCGCATCGTGATGGATGTGGATGGTGAGGTGCAGACATTCTCTGTGCATCCGCAAGCCATGATGACGGTTAAAGGGCAGGAGATTCAAATTGCGCCGCGCAATCGTCATTTTAATAGTGCATCGGTAGGACAACGTGCGCTGTCTATTTTCGCCGGACCAGCGATGAACTTCATTCTGGCCTTTGTACTATGTGTTATTTTCGTACGGATGACAGGTGTTCCGGTCGATAACCCGCAGGGCGTTGTGCTGGGACAGGTAACGGAAGCTTCTGCAGGGCAGGTAGCTGGCTTGCAAAAGGGCGATATCGTTGAAGAAATTAACGGTGTTCGTATTGGCGGGGACTCCGCCAAAATGATCGGTATGATCGAGCAATCTCCAGGTAAAGCAATGGAATGGAAGATTGAGCGTAACGGTCAACAGGAAACGATCAGTGTCACACCAAAAGCCGATCCGAAGAGCAACAATGTTGGTAAGGTGGGTGTGTCGGTATCTCCGCAAACACGTCCAGCGGGCTTTACCGAAACCTTTACGCAGGCAGGTCATCAATTTGTCGATATGAGCACCGCCATTCTGGGTGGACTGAAAAAGCTCATATTTGGTCAGTTTCATATTAATGATCTGGCTGGACCAGTTGGTACGGTAGATATGACGGCACAGGTGGCTCGTCAGGGACTTCCAAGTATGATCCTCTGGACAGCCTTGATCAGTACGAACCTTGGTATTTTCAACCTGCTGCCAATTCCGGCACTGGATGGTAGCCGACTGATCTTCATTTTCGTAGAATGGATTCGCCGCAAACCGATTGAGCCGAGCAAAGAAGGCCTGGTACATGTTATTGGCTTTGCGATGCTGTTCCTGCTTATGATTGCAGTCACGTATAACGATATTTTGCGTCTGATCAAGGGCTAATCGATACACAAACACGGCAGCCAGGCACAACGTGCAGCAGCATGAACGTTGGCCTGGCTGTTGTTTGCCTGTATTTCTATTGTTCTTTTGCGGAACATCTTCAAAAAAAATAATGAATCATGCTACAATAGATGAACAAACAGGAACATCTGCATGTGAATGTCAGATGTACTGATCAACTGCAATGATAGAGGCACTGCTTAGCGCGGTCGCCCATTTTAATTACGGGTCACTTACGGGAGGATATCCACTTTTATGTCGAACGAAAAGCAGGACAAACAATTTGTAACTGAAATTACACCACAGAGCGAGGACTTCTCACGCTGGTACATTGATGTCATCAAAAAAGCGGATCTGATGGACTATTCGCCGGTACGCGGCTGTATCGTATTCCGTCCGGACGGCTACGAAATCTGGGAGCATATTCAGCGCGATCTGGATCGTCGTTTCAAAGAAACGGGTCACCGTAATGCATATTTCCCGCTCTTTATTCCAGAAAGCTTCTTTGAAAAGGAAAAGGAGCACGTAGAAGGCTTCAATCCAGAGCTGCCATGGGTAACAGAAGCAGGCGGCGATCCACTGGAAGAGCGGCTTGCTATTCGTCCAACCTCGGAAACGATGTTCGGTCATATGTACTCCAAATGGATTCAATCTTACCGCGATCTGCCCGTTCTGATTAACCAGTGGGCAAACGTTGTACGTTGGGAGAAGCGCACACTGCCATTCCTGCGTACGAGTGAATTCCTGTGGCAGGAAGGTCATACGGCACACGAAACAGCAGAAGATGCAATGGAAGAAACAATGCGCATGCTGGATGTATACACTGAATTTGTTGAGGAATTCCTGGCGATTCCAGTTATTAAGGGGCAAAAGAGCCCATCTGAGAAATTTGCCGGAGCGAAGGCTACATATTCCATCGAGGCGATGATGAAGGACGGACGTGCAGTACAGGCAGGTACTTCTCACTACATGGGAACGAACTTTGCTGAGGCGTTCGATATTCAATTCCTGAGCCGCGACAATACACAGGAATATGCACATACCACTTCATGGGGTGTAAGTACACGTCTGATCGGCTCGCTGATTATGGTACACGGCGATGATCGCGGTCTGGCACTGCCACCAAAAGTAGCACCGAAGCAAGTGATGATCATTCCAATTGGCCCACCAAAAACACGCGATATGGTCGTTGGACGTGCAGATGAGCTGTTTGCTGAGCTGAAAAAAGCTGGCGTTCGCGTCGGTATTGATGATCGTGCTGACGTTCGTCCAGGCTGGAAGTTCAATGAATACGAAATGCGCGGTATTCCAGTTCGTCTGGAAGTAGGTCCACGCGATATCGAAAACGGTGTTTGTGTACTCGTTTCCCGTATTACAGGGGAGAAGAAACAGGTGCCATTGGACAATATCGTAGAAGAGGTTCAAACGATGCTTGATCAAGTACAGCAGGAAATGTACAACCGTGCACTGTCGTTCCGCGAGGAAAATATGCACGTTGTTGATACGCTGGACGAAATGAAGGCGATTATGGAAGAGAAACGTGGCTTCTTTATCGCTGGCTGGGATGGTACGGATGAAACCGAGCGTCTGGTGAAAGAAGAAACCGGTGCAACGATCCGCAATATTCCATTCAAGCTTGATGTGCAAAAACAAAAATGTCTCGTAACAGGTCAGCCAGCGAAGCATACGGTTGTATTTGCACGAGCATATTAATGTTACCGCAGCCTGATTGAGCGATTGGAATCTGGCTATACAAGCAAGCAGAACTCAAGCAGGCAAGCTTCCGTCAAACGGAGTGGACGTGATGTCCGGCACCGAATGGTCAGGAGGCTTGCCGCTTTTTTGAAGGGGGACCTCATGAGCGCAAGCGGAGAAAGAAGACAACGTTTTGAGCTGCTGATGAAACAGGCTGAAGTGCCTGCCAGTCTGATGGAGCCCTATTTTGCGGATGGAGCTATCGAGCAGGTGGAGGTTAGCCGCAGTAATAAGGAATGGAAGCTGATTATTGCCAAAGAGACACTGGTACCATCGGTAACCTATCGGACCTTTTGTCGGCATATTCAGGACAAGATGGCACATATCGCGAAAATACGGTTTTGTTTTCAATATAGTGAGTCGGTTGATCCAGTACAGATTGTGGAAGAATACTGGTCGCTGTTTCTGGAGTGGGTACAGCGTGAGATTCCATCCGTTAATGGTTGGATGACGCGTGCCAAGTTTGCTCTGGCTGGTGATGTGCTCACGCTCACGATGAGCGATAATATGGCACTGGAGCTGGCGAAAAAGAAGCAGATTGATCAGGCCATTGTGAAGTTTTACGATGATTATTTTAATATAGGGCTACGCATCAAAATCGAAGTGGGCGAAAGCTCCTCTGAGGATGTACAAGCATTTCATGAGAAACGTCGCCAGGAAGAATTACAGGAAATTGAGCGTATTATGACCAGCATGGAATCCGAGCTGGAGGAAGAAGTGGACGAGGACGGCGAGCCGGTTCGTCTGCAAGTCGGTTATGAGATTAAAGAGCCTGCTGTTCCATTACAGGAGCTACAGGATGAAGAGAAGAAGATTATCGTTCAAGGTACGATCTTCGGTCTGGATAGCAAGGAGCTGCGTAACGGTAGCACCTTATTCACCTTCTTTATTACTGATTTTACCGACTCTCTGCAAATGAAGATGTTTGCGAAGACGAAGGAAGATTTGAAAATTATGAGCCTGCTTGCTAACGGCAAATGGGTGAAGGCACGCGGACGTGTCGAGTACGACCGCTTTATGCAAATTCCGGAGCTGGCGATGATTCCATCCGATCTGTCGGAGATCAAAGCACCGCCTGGACGGAAGGACGATGCCGCTGAAAAGCGTGTGGAATTTCATTTGCATACAACGATGAGTACGATGGACGCGGTAACGACGATTGATAAATACGTGAAAACAGCCGCCGACTGGGGACATGCGGCGATTGCTGTAACCGACCACGGTGGCGTGCAATGCTACCCTGAAGCTGCTAAAGCGGCGAAAAAGCATGGCATCAAATTGATTTATGGGCTGGAAGCGAATATCGTAAATGATTCGACTGAGATTGTCCTCAATCCACAGCCATTGGAACTGAAAACAGCGACTTACATCGTATTCGATATTGAGACGACGGGTTTGTCGATTACACAAAATAAAATTATCGAGATTGCCGCAGTGAAGATGCAGGATGGCAAAGAGATCGATCGCTATGCTACGTTTGTTGATCCGCATGAGCGCATTCCATACAATATCCAGCAATTGACGAATATTACCGATGAGATGGTACGCGGTGCACCAGAGATTGATCAGGTAATCCGTGATTTTGTTAAATTTGCCGGAGACGATATACTGGTCGCGCATAACGCGCGCTTCGATATTGGCTTTATTCAAGCTACATTGAAAAATCACGATCTACCAGAGATGACTAACCCGGTGCTGGATACGCTGGAGCTGGCACGTTTACTATATCCAACGCTGAAAAATCATCGTCTGAACACACTTGCTGCCAAATATAAAGTAGCGCTGGAAAGTCATCACCGCGCGATCGACGATACGATTGCACTGGGCGGCATTCTGTTTGGCTTATTGAAGGATGCTGAGCAGGAGCGACGCTTGACCCGTTTGGATCGACTGAATGATTTTGTCGGTCTGGATCTATCGAACGCTCGTCCGTTTCATTCCACCTTGTATGCACTGAATGAACAGGGGAAGAAAAATCTGTTCAAGCTTGTATCACTATCGCATACCGAGTATTTCAAGCGTGTGCCGCGTATACCAAAGTCTGTGCTGACGCAGTATCGTGAAGGCTTGATCGTAATGTCCGGCTGTGAGAAGGGCGAGTTTTTCGAAACGGTGCTGAACAAGACGCTGGAAGAAGCGGAAGAGGTTGCGCAGTATTATGATGTACTGGAAATTCAGCCGCTGACGATGTATATGCATCTGGTGGATAAAGGGCTTGTCGGTACGCCGCGCGAGCTGGAAATCGCCGTGCAAAAGATCGTCGATCTTGGTGTAAAGCTGGATAAGCCCGTTGTAGCGACAGGCAATGTACATTATTTGGAGCCGCGTGAGAAAATTTTCCGTGATATTACGATTAACGGCATTACCGGATTCAGTCCACTCAAGGATCAGCGTAAGCCAGATGCCCATTTCCGTACAACCAATGAGATGCTGGATGAGTTTAAGTTCCTGGGCGAAGAAAAAGCCTACGAGGTCGTTGTGACCAATACCCAGGCACTGGCAGAGCGCTTCGAAGTGTATCCACTGTTCCCGGACAAGCTGTTCACACCGAATCTGGAAGGTGCGGACGAAGAAATTCGCAATACGTGTTATGCGACAGCGCGCTCGATCTACGGTGAGGATTTACCAGAGGTCGTTATCGCGCGTCTGGAAAAGGAATTGGAGCCAATTATTAAATACGGCTTCTCCGCCAACTATCTCATTTCGGAAAAGCTCGTCAAAAAGTCCAATGAAGACGGCTATCTGGTCGGTTCACGGGGCTCGGTCGGCTCATCGATCGTGGCGACGTTCCTCGGTATTTCGGAGGTTAATCCGCTGCCTGCGCATTATATTTGTGTGAATTCGGAATGCAGACATAGTGAATGGTTCCTGGATGGTAGCATACCGAGTGGATTCGACTTGCCAGAGAAAGAATGTCCGAACTGCGGCGGTCGTTTGAAAGGTGAAGGACAGGATATTCCGTTTGAGACGTTCCTGGGCTTTAAAGGCGATAAAGTTCCCGATATTGACCTTAACTTCTCCGGTGATTATCAGCCGATTGCGCATAACTATACGAAGATTCTGTTTGGCGAGAAAAACGTATTCCGTGCCGGCACGATCGGTACGGTTGCGGAGAAAACGGCCTACGGATTTGCTAAAAAATATGAAGAGCTGCATCAGAAGAAATGGCGCGGCGCCGAACTGAGTCGTCTTGCCGCTGGTTGTACAGGCGTGAAGCGCAGCACCGGTCAGCATCCCGGCGGTATCGTCGTTGTGCCGGATTATATCGATGTGGAAGATGTCACCCCGGTACAGTATCCGGCAGATGATACGAGTGCGGAATGGAAAACGACCCATTTTGACTATCACGCCTTTGAAGCGAATCTGCTCAAGCTCGATATTCTCGGTCATGATGATCCGACGATGATGCGGATGCTGCAGGATTTGACCGGAGTCGATCCAACGACGATTCCGATGAACGATCCGAAGGTAATGAGCATGTTCAACTCCACCGATGCGCTGGGCATTTCCCCGCATCAGCTACGCAGTCCGGTAGCAACGTATGGTGTACCGGAGATGGGGACGAAGTTCGTACGTCAGATGCTTGTCGAATCACAGCCAACAAGCTTTGCCGATTTGCTGCAAATCTCCGGTCTGTCTCACGGTACTGGCGTATGGCTCGGTAATGCGCAGGAATTGATTAAAAATGGCACCTGCTCGATCAAAACGGTAATCGGTTGTCGTGATGATATTATGCTATTCCTGATCTACAAAGCGGGCATGGATGCGAGTCTGGCATTTAAAATTACGGAGAGCGTGCGTAAAGGTAAAGGTCTGACGCCGGAATGGATCGATGAGATGAAGCGATGCAAAGTGCCGCAATGGTATATCGACTCCTGTCTGAAAATCCAGTACATGTTCCCGAAGGCGCACGCATCGGCTTACGTCATCTCGGCTGTGCGTACCGCCTACTTCAAGCTGTATCATCCGATCGAATATTATGCGACATACTTCACCGTTCGCGCAGAGGACTTCGACATCGATCTGTGCTGTCAGGGCTATGAAGCGATCTATCGCAAAATTGAAGAGATCGAGCAGCTCGGCTTCCAGGCCTCACCGAAGGAAAAGGCAATGCTGTCCATTCTGGAGATGGCGCTGGAAATGACCGCGCGTGGATTCACATTCAAGCCGCTTGATCTGTATCGTTCCCATGCGACTTCGTTTACGGTAGATGGCAATAGCCTCATTCCTCCGTTCTCGGCGGTGCAGGGTATCGGTGACAATGCGGCGCGTAACATTGCCGCTTCCCGCGAGCATGGCGAGTTCTTATCGATTGAGGATTTCCAGCAAAAATCCAAGGCGAGTAAGACGATTGTGGAGCTGATGACCCAGATGGGATGCTTCCGCGGTCTGCCGGAAAGTAACCAGTTGTCGCTCTTTTAAAGGTGGGCGTTATGGGCAAGTAGTCAAGGCATATTACTTGTCACCACTAAGGGATTATGGTATAATTCCAAGGAGTGAGAAAAGAAATAACGATCCGGTAAAGAGTGGGGAAACCCACTCTTTACTGTTTGGTATGAGGCTGCTAGCCGCCTATTCACATGAAATTGCACTGCAGAAGATCGAACCGAGCGCATCAAGTCTGGTTCGATTTTCTTTAAGCTGGGCATTATAACCATGATGGGCGAGGCGGCTTACAGCCAACACGGATACTACGTTAATGGAGGGTTGGATTGTTTGAGCACACCGAAGATTAAAGCGACCGTCGAGGAAATGGTACAGCCATTTTTGGAGGAGCATGGATTTGAGCTGGTCGATGTGGAATACGTAAAAGAAGGCAAGAACTGGTTTCTCCGCGTATTCGTAGATAAAGAAGGCGGCATTGATATCGATGATTGTGGCCGGGTGAGTGAGTATATGAGCGAGCAGCTAGATACACACGATCCAATCAAGGACCCTTATTTTCTGGAAGTGTCCTCTCCGGGAGCCGAACGTCCGCTGAAAAAAGAAGCTGATGTACAAAAGGCAGTCGGCAAAGATGTATTTGTAACGACGTATGAGCCTGTAGATGGAACAAAGGAATTTGAGGGACGTTTACTTTCATTCGATGAAGGCGAGCTATTGATTGAAGCGGGTAAGAAACGCTATGCGGTTCCATATACCAAAGTGGCTAGCGCCAGACTGGCAATCATTTTTTAAACGGTGGTTTTTTGAAAGGGGGATCTTGAGAGCTATGAGTATGGATTTTATCGAGGCAATGAACGAGCTGGAACGTGAGAAGGGGATTAGCAAGGACGTGCTATTTGAGGCGATCGAAGCGGCCCTGATTTCCAGCTATAAGCGCAATTTTAACACGGCACAAAATGTACGTGTAGACATGAACCGCAATACCGGTGCAATCAAAGTATTTGCCCGCAAGATGATTGTTGAGGAAGTACTGGATGAGCGTACCGAAATTTCGCTTACCGATGCACGCGACAACATCAACCCGCATTTCCAACTGGAAGATGTGGCTGAGATTGAAGTGACGCCGCGCGACTTCGGTCGTATCGCTGCACAGACAGCGAAGCAGGTCGTTACACAGCGTATTCGTGAAGCGGAACGCGGTCTGATCTACAATGCGTTTATCGATAAAGAGGAAGACATCGTTACCGGTATCGTGCAGCGCCAGGATACACGTAATATTTTTGTGGATCTGGGTAAAGTGGAAGCGGTATTGCCGCTGACTGAGCTGATGCCGAACGAGAAATTTACGATGAACGAGCGCATCAAAGCGTACATTACAAAGGTTGAGAACACAACCAAGGGTCCGCAAATCGTGCTGTCACGCACGCATCCGGGTCTGCTCAAGCGTCTGTTCGAGCTGGAAGTGCCGGAAATCTTTGACGGTGTCGTGGAGATTCGTTCGGTTGCGCGTGAAGCGGGCTTCCGTTCCAAAATTGCCGTGTATTCCCGTAATCCGGAAGTCGATCCGGTTGGCTCCTGCGTTGGCCCACGCGGTCTGCGTGTTCAGACGATCGTAGGCGAGCTGCGCGGCGAGAAAATCGATATCGTACGTTATTCCGAGAGTGTCGAGGAATACGTTGCTAATGCACTGAGCCCATCCAAGGTGCTGGAAGTGCAAGTATTTGAAGAAGAAAAAATGGCGCGTGTCATCGTGCCGGATTACCAACTGTCGCTTGCGATTGGTATCAAAGGTCAAAATGCCCGTCTGGCAGCCAAGCTGACCGGATGGAAAATCGATATTAAGAGTGAGACACAGGCAGAGGAAGAATTTGGACGTCCGAGAGAAACGGGCGAAGAAATGCATCAGGATTCCGTATCGGTCGACTAAGCCTTCCCGTTTTCTGCCTGACTGGATGCTTCGGCGTATTCTCCGGGCTTCTGCCAACGTCTACTCTGCTTGCAGAGGCAGTATAGAGCAGGATTGGATGAATAGCTTTACCGAAGTTCCATATGTTTGAAAGGGGTTGGTTATCAAATGAAGACAAAGAAGATACCGCTGCGCAAGTGTGTTGCTTGCCAGCAAATGATGCCGAAGAAAAGCCTGGTTCGAATCGTGCGTACGCCGGATGAGAACGTTGAGATTGATTTGACCGGTAAAAAGTCGGGCCGGGGAGCTTATGTATGTGCAACACAGGCTTGCTTCCAATTAGCACAAAAGAGCCGTGCGTTTGATCGTGCGCTCAAAGTGTCGGTAAGTGCGGACATTTATGAACGCCTTGCCAGTGAATTGGGCAGTGTGGAACACCAATTAAGTTCAGTGCAGGAGAGAGACGCTAATGAATAACGAACTATCCCTACTCGGACTTGCCATGCGTGCCGGAAAAGTATTGTCCGGGGATGAGTTGGTGCTCAAAGCCATCCGTTCCCGCGAAGCTGCGCTCGTCATTCTGGCTGGTGATGCTTCTGCCAATACGCAGAAAAAATTCCGCGATAAGTGTAGCAGTTATCAAATTCCTTTGCTGATCGGTTATGACCGTGATCAGCTAGGTGCCAGCATAGGAAAGGAAGGTCGCGTTATCATTGCGCTGACCGATAAAGGGTTCGCAGGGCTTCTCCGTAAACGAATAGGGGATTCGTCGGAGGTGGAATATATTGAGTACACAGGAGCAGAAGGATAAACGGAGAGTTTATGAATATGCGAAATCTCTCAATATGAGCAGCAAGGAAATCATTACGATCTTGAAAAAACTGAATGTACCGGTCAACAATCACATGAGCGTCATGGAAGATGGCGCTGTTGCAAAAGTGGAACAATTTTTCAACAATATTAAATCGAACGCTGCCGATAAGCAGGATGGCGCGATCAAAGCTGCGGAATCGACGCAGGAAAAAAATAGACAGGAAAAGCAGGTAGGTATGGATATAAAAACTCAGAACAACTCAAACAACGGGAATAACAGATCCCAAAGCGGTTCTAGCAACCGCTCTAACTCGTCGGCAGGTCAAAATGGTAGCAATGGTAACCGCAGTGGACAGGGCTCCACTTCGCAAGGTAACCGTAGCAATTCACAGGGCGGTAACCGTCAGCCGAGCGCTGCATCCCGTCCACAAACGGGTTCATCCCAAAACCGTCAGCCATCTGGCTCGGTAAGAACATCCCAGGGTGGAGATTCTTCCGGTGCTAATCGTAGCGGCGGTAACAATAGCAGTCGCAGTGGTAGCAACAGCAGCGGCGGTAACAGTAACAACCGTGGTGGTAATAGCGGCGGTGGAAACCGTGGCAACAGCAACAATCGCGGTGGTGGCGGTGGTAACCGCTTTGACAATAACCGTGGTGGTGGCGGTAACCGCAACAACCGTGGTGGCAAAGGTCGCGGCGGTAAAAACTTCAACAACAACCAGCCTCCACGTGAGAAAATTGACAATACACCGAAAAAGATCATCGTTCGCGGTGAGATGACAGTTGGCGAAACCGCCAAATTGCTGCATAAGGATGCTTCTGAAGTAATCAAGAAGCTGATCAGCAGCGGTGTAATGGCGACAATTAACCAGGAGCTGGATCTGGATACGATCCAACTGATCGCTGATGATTATGGCGTTGAAGTAGAGATCAAAATCCCGGTTGAAGATGATCGTTTTGAAACGGTTGAAGAAACCGATGATGAAGCTGATCTGAAAGCACGTCCACCGGTTGTAACGATCATGGGTCACGTCGATCATGGTAAAACAACATTGCTGGATGCGATTCGTTCCGCTAACGTAACAGGCGGCGAAGCTGGCGGTATCACACAGCATATCGGTGCATACCAGGTCGAAATCAACAAAAAGAAAATCACATTCCTTGATACACCAGGTCACGAAGCGTTTACAGCGATGCGTGCTCGTGGTGCACAGGTAACCGATATTACGATTATCGTAGTTGCAGCGGATGATGGCGTTATGCCACAAACGGTAGAGGCAATTAACCATGCGAAAGCAGCAGGCTTGCCGATTATCGTTGCTGTCAACAAAATCGATAAACCGGGCGCCAATCCGGATAAAGTAAAACAAGAACTGACCGAGTATGAACTCGTACCGGAAGAGTGGGGCGGCGACACGATCTTCGTTAACGTATCTGCGAAACAACAGATCGGTCTGGAAGATCTGCTCGAAATGATTCTGCTTGTAGCAGAAGTGAACGACTACAAAGCGAACCCGGACAAACGTGCTCGTGGTGCGGTTATCGAGGCGGAGCTGGATAAAGGTCGCGGTCCGGTTGCTCGTATCCTCGTACAACACGGTACGCTCAAAGTCGGTGATGCTTTTGTTGCCGGTAACTGTTTCGGACGTATCCGTGCTATGGTAAATGATAAAGGACGTCGTCTCAAAGAAGCGGGACCTTCTACTCCTGTTGAAATTACAGGTCTGACTGAGGTTCCACAAGCAGGCGATCCGTTTATGGTATTTGAAGACGAGCGTAAAGCACGTTCGATCGCTGACAAGCGTGCAATCACACAACGTCAGTCCGATCTGGGTGCGAATACGCGCGTAACGCTGGATGATCTGTTCCAGCACATCAAAGACGGCGAAATTAAAGACCTGAACGTCATCATCAAAGGCGATGTGCAGGGTTCGGTCGAAGCTCTCAAAGGCTCGCTCGAAAAAATCGAGGTGGAAGGCGTACGCGTCAAAATTATCCACCGCGGCGTAGGTGCAATCAACGAATCGGATATCATCCTTGCAGCAGCATCCAATGCGATCATTATCGGTTTCAACGTTCGTCCTGATGTTCAGGCGAAACAAACCGCTGAGCAAGAGCAAGTGGATATCCGTCTGCACCGCGTTATTTATAACGCGATCGAAGAAATCGAGCAGGCGATGAAAGGGATGCTGGATCCGGAATACAAAGAAGTTATTATTGGACATGCTGAAGTTCGTAACGTGTTCAAAATTAGCCGCGTAGGTACAATTGCAGGCTGTATGGTAACTTCCGGTAAAATCACGCGTTCTGCTGAAGCTCGCTTGATCCGCGATGGCATCGTTATTTTCGAAGGCAAGATCGATTCCCTCAAACGCTTTAAAGATGATGCTAAAGAAGTGGCGCAAGGCTACGAGTGCGGTATCACGCTGGATGGCTACAATGATATGAAGGACAACGATGTGATCGAAGCCTTCATCATGGAAGCTGTAGAGCGCAAATAACGAGGTGAAAAACAATGGCTAAAATCAGAACTGGACGAGTAGGCGAACAGATCAAAAAAGAGCTGAGCCTGCTCATCCAAAATGAATTGAAAGATCCACGCATCGGTTTCGTTACAGTTACCGGCGTGGATGTAACAAATGACCTGTCACAAGCTGAGGTATACCTCAGCGTGCTGGGTGATGAAGAACAAAAAACAGGTTCACTCAAAGGAATTGAAAAAGCATCCGGATTCCTGCGCTCCGAGCTCGGCAAGCGCATCCGTTTGCGTCATACGCCTGAACTGCTGTTCAAAATTGACGAGTCGATTGCTTATGGCAACCGGATCGATCAGTTGATCAATCAGATTCATCGCGAAGATTCCGACAAAGACGAGTAAGCCTCAAAGGAGACGGCAATGCAGACCTATGAACAGGCGCTTCTGGATGCAAAAGCATTTATAGAGGAGCATGACAATTTTCTAGTGGTTTCGCATGTTCAGCCGGACGGAGACGCAGTCAGTTCCACGGTAGCCGTGGGCTGGCTGCTGTCTTGTCTCGGCAAGCAATTTACGCTCGTAAACGAAGGTCCTATTCCAAAGCGTATGAGCTATCTCACGCTGTCCGGTGAGATTATCAATCTGCTGGAAGATGGCGGGCAACGTCAATATGAGCATGTCATTTGCGTAGACTGTGCGGATTTCAAGCGCGTTGGTCTGGTCAAGAACTGGATGTCAGAAACAGCGGCGATCCTGAATATTGACCATCATCCAACCAATGATCGCTACGGAGCTGTCAATGTCGTCAAAGACGATGCAGCAGCCACTGCGGAAGTGCTGTATGATTGGATCAATCTGTTTGATGTAAAATGGACGTGTGAAGCCGCAGAGGCGATCTACACCGGTCTATTGACCGATACAGGTGGATTCCGCTATTCCAGCACCTCACCAAAGGTAATGGAAATTTCTTCACGTCTGCTGGAGCTGGGTGTAAACGGTCCGGAGCTGGCGGAAACGCTGCTTGAGGAAGTGACACTGCCACAGGTTAAAGTGCTGGCGCTGGCATTGTCCACGCTGGAGCTGGAAGCCGAAGGCAGGATTGCGCACGTATACGTGACACCAGAGCATATGCTCCAGACGGAAGCAGAAAATGAAGACCTTGAAGGCATTGTCAATTATCCGCGCAATATTCAAGGCGTGGAGGTTGGCATCTTTTTCAAAGTGATCGACGATCAGGCTGTCAAAGCAAGCCTTCGTTCCGCAGGCCGTATTGATGTTGCCGCAGTCGCACAGCATTTTGGTGGTGGCGGGCATATCAAGGCAGCAGGCTGTCGTCTGGAAGGCAGTCTGGAACAGGTCAAACAACAAGTCGTGTCGTATATAAAGGAGCTTCTATGAACGAATTTGATGGCGTGCTGGCAGTACACAAGCCAGCAGGCTTCACCTCTCACGATGTGGTAGCCAAAGTTCGGCGTATCGTGCGGATGAAGCGTATCGGACATACCGGTACACTGGATCCGGCGGTAACCGGCGTACTACCATTGTGTCTGGGCCGCTCTACGCGGATCGTGGAATATTTGCAAGAAATGCCGAAGGAATACGTAGCTGTGTTGCGCTTCGGTATCGCTACCGATACAGAGGATTTGACCGGCGAAGTGATCGAGCAAATCGATCACGCCAACATCAGCCGGGAGCAAGTCGAGCAGGTACTGAGCACGATGACTGGAACGATCTCGCAGGTACCACCGATGTATTCTGCGGTCAAAGTCGATGGCAAGCGACTGTACGAGCTAGCACGAGAAGGTAAAACCGTAGAACGCAAATCCCGCGAGGTTACGATCCATGAGCTGGAAATGATCGGCTGGAAACCGGACGATCATCCGGAAATCACCTTCCGTGTTCTGTGCTCCAAGGGCACCTATATCCGCACATTATGTGTCGATATCGGACGCGCACTTGGCGTGCCATCCACGATGGTACAACTTGTACGCACCGAGTCCGCAGGTATTCGTTTGCAGCAATGCCTGACCTTTGAACAGATTGAACAGCTAGTCGAACAGGGCGAGCTGGAACAGCATTTGCTCCCAGCAGACCGGGCCATGTCCAACCTGCCTTCTTTCACAGTAGATGAGGCAGTATACAAGCATACCCTGCAAGGTAAACATATAGACAGCAAGTATATTCGTCCATATGTCGCTTCTGAGAGCGCTACGGTGGCTGAGACAGGTTCTGTATCAGTAAACCCTACAGATACACAAGAGCCATCTATAAAGCCTACAGCCGATGCAGACCTGCTGCTCAAACTGTACGCACCCGCAGGCGAGTTCATTGGAATTTTCCGTAAGGATGAACCGAGCGATCGTATCGTGCCTGTAAAGGTGTTCCTGCCGTAATTATATTTGTATATGCGTAGCAAATGGGCTTTTGCAGATATCGATCCGTACTTCAAAGCTCAAGTGAATAAGTACGAAGTAAATGAAGCTTACGCTGATATGAATGCTCTGTACTAAAGATATTGCTCTATGTTGAATATACAGGTGTACAATTTCATCTAGACAGAACTTAGAGCATTGAAGTGTAAAATATCGTTTTTTGATAAATTACATTTCAGCATAGCAAGTGAATTGAACTTTCTTAACAAATGCAGCTAATAATGTCTTATGAGATACTAATTAGACGTTTTTATAAAGTTGCTAATAAGTACGGAACGGAGGCAAGGAAATAAGGGGAAAGGACGATTTTGGAGGGGCGGGAATCTTCATTTTATCCTATTCCAGAAGATTCTCGCCGCTCCACTGAGTCCGTCCCCTTATTCCTTGCCGGAGTGCTTGCTGCACCCCAACTATTCAATCTTTAATGCTTAAACATTTGGCAAAATCAATTATGTATAGCTCATGCTAACGTATACGCTCAGCTTCAACTGCAAACCAAAGCAATCAGCCATCAAGCATACCATTACATGCAGTGACAGCAACAGGCCGCACAGCGACAACCTGTGCAGCCTGCCATGCATGAATCCATTTGTAGAAATGCGGGTGATATCACAGTGAACATAGTAAGATTGGCTTATCCCTGGCCGGAAAACGGCATATCGCGCGAGGCAGACCCACAGGTGATGGTGATCGGACAGTTTGACGGTGTCCATCTCGGTCATACGAGTGTGATCGATTACGGCATTCGTCTGGCGCGACGCCTCGGCATTGCGGCTTCGGTTATGACCTTTGATCCAAATCCAAAGGAAGTGCTGGGCAAGGGAGATTATGAAGGCTATTTGACGCCGCTTTCGATCAAGGAAGAGATTTTGCGCGGAATGGGCGTTGATACGCTGTATGTAGCGGAATTTAATCATGCGTTTGCAGCGGTAACACCGGAGCAATTTTATGAGCAAATGCTGGTGCCACTGCATGTACATACGGCAGTGGTTGGATTCGATTTTCATTTCGGACATCGTGGTGCGGGTACACCGGAGCTGCTTCGTCAGCTTGGGCAGGATGCATTGCTCGTAGAAACGGTGCCTGCATTCATGCTGGAAGATAATAAAGTGAGCAGCTCGGCGATTCGGGCAGCATTGCGTGAAGGCGATGCCGCACATGCAGCAATGCTTCTCGGCAGACCTTATCAAATTCGTGGGGTTGTCATCGATGGTGATAAACGCGGACGTACGATCGGCTTCCCGACAGCGAATCTGGAGCTGAGTGAACGCTACGTTGTACCGCGTCCGGGTGTGTATGCGGTTCGCGTGCTGGTCGAAGGGGTCTGGCGTTCAGGTGTGATGAATATCGGCTTTAAGCCGACGTTCCAGACGGGGGAGACCCGTCCGAGCTTTGAAGCGCATATTTTGGACTTCCAGGGTGATCTGTACGGACAGCAACTTGCTGTCGAGCTGATCGATTATATTAGACCGGAGCAGAAATTTGGCTCGATTGATGAGCTGGTGGCACAGATTACAAGTGATGCCGAATCGGCTCGGCAGATTCTTTTATAAGGGCATTGCTATTTGATATTCATCTATGCTATACTGAACGACGTTGCTGTTTCAACGATTCAGTAACAGAACCTTAGCTTGGTTACACGAGTTTCACCGCCGGTGACGAGGCTAATGGTGATTTTAATGAAACTATTAAGGAGGTGAATAGGATGGCACTTACTCAAGAGCGCAAGCACCAATTGATCGAGGAGTACAGAACTCACGAGTCCGATACTGGATCTCCAGAGGTACAAATCGCTATCCTGACTGAAAACATCGTAAACCTGCAGGATCATTTCCGCAATCACAAAAAGGATCATCATTCCCGTCGTGGTCTGTTGAAAATGGTAGGTCAACGCCGTAAGCTTCTTGCTTACCTGAAGAAGAACGATGTTAAACGTTACAGTACGTTGATCGAAAGACTCGGTCTGCGTCGCTAAAACTAAAATGCAATTCCAAAGCAGCCTGGTTGTTCAGCCGTATGGTCTTTTCGGAGCCAACGGCGGCGGCCGGGTTGCTTTTTGTAAGTACACATATTTTTCGCTTTTAATTTTCGGAAGGGAATTGGAAGCTGATTATAGAATAGTAGGATGACCTAAAAAGGAGGAATTTCATGGAACAGCGAGTTGAAATGCAGCTCGGAGGCAGAACCCTCGTACTGGAAACTGGCCGTCTGGCCAAACAGGCGAATGCAGCAGTAATGGTACGCTATGGCGATACTGCGGTGCTTTGTACCGTAACTGCCTCTTCCGAGCCGAAAGATCTGGACTTTTTCCCACTTACCGTAAACTATGAAGAAAAGCTGTATGCCGTAGGTAAAATTCCTGGTGGATTCATTAAGCGTGAAGGTAGACCAAGTGAAAAGGCAATTCTGGCGAGCCGTCTGACTGACCGTCCAATCCGTCCACTGTTTCCGGAAGGCTTCCGGAACGATGTGCAGGTAGCCAACTATGTGATGAGCGTAGAGCAAGACTGTGAGCCGCAAATTGCTGCGATGATCGGTACTTCGGCTGCACTGAGCATTTCTGATGTACCATTTGATGGTCCAATCGGTGGCGTTGCTGTAGGCCGTGTCGATGGCGAGTTTGTCATCAACCCGACGATCGCACAGCAAGAAGTGAGTGAAATGTACCTCGTCGTTGCAGGTACACGCGATGCAATCATGATGGTTGAAGCGGAAGCGAACGAGCTGCCGGAAGAAATCATGCTGGAAGCAATCATGTTCGGTCATTCCGAAATTCAAAATATTATCTCCACCATCGAAGAGCTGACTGCTGTAGCAGGCAAACCGAAGATGGCCGTGAAGCTGCATACCGTCGATGCAGATGTGAACGCAGCAGTGCGCGCATTTGCTGAAGCACGTCTCGTGGATGCACTGAAAATTGCTGAGAAGCAAGCTCGTCAGGAAGCGATTGATGTTGTGAATAACGACGCAGTTGCTCATTTTGAAGAGCAATATGCAGAAACACCTGACTTGATGGATGATGTAAAAGAAGTGCTGCACGATATCGTAAAAGAAGAAGTGCGCCGTCTGATCACCCATGATAAAGTACGTCCAGACGGACGTAAGCTGGAAGAGATTCGTCCAATCGACTGTGATGCGAATCTGCTGCCACGTACACACGGCTCTGGTCTGTTTACTCGTGGTCAAACACAGGTACTTAGCATTTGTACGCTTGGCGCCCTTGGCGATGTACAGATTCTGGATGGTATTGCACCTGAAGAATCCAAGCGTTTTATGCATCATTATAACTTCCCACCATTCAGTGTCGGTGAAGCTCGTCCACTGCGTCCTCCAGGTCGTCGTGAGATCGGTCACGGTGCGCTCGGTGAGCGTGCAATGTCCAAAGTTATTCCTTCGGAAAAAGAGTTCCCATACACGATTCGCGTGGTATCGGAAGTTATCGAATCCAATGGTTCGACTTCGCAAGCAAGTATTTGCGCAAGTATCCTGGCAATGATGGATGCAGGCGTACCGATCAAAGCTCCTGTAGCAGGTATTGCAATGGGTCTGATCAAAGACGGCGATCATGTATCGATCCTGAGCGATATTCAAGGGATGGAAGATCATCTTGGCGATATGGACTTCAAGGTAGCGGGTACGGCTGAAGGCGTAACGGCAATTCAGATGGACATCAAAATCAACGGTATCGATCGTCAAATCCTGTCCGAGGCATTGTCTCAGGCACGCGAAGGACGTTTGCATATCCTTGGTAAAATGAACGAACTGCTGGATAAGCCAAGAACAAGCCTGTCCAAATATGCTCCAAAAATCGTGATCATCAACATCAATCCGGATAAAATCCGCGACGTTATCGGTCCCGGCGGTAAAGTCATCAACAAAATCATTGATGAAACTGGCGTGAAGATCGACATCGAGCAGGATGGCCGCGTATTTATCGGCTCCTCCGATGAAGAGATGATCAAAAAAGCACAAAAAATGATCGAAGACCTCGTACGTGAAGTCGTTGTTGGCGAAACGTACCTCGGTAAAGTAAAACGCATCGAGAAATTCGGCGCATTCGTTGAACTGATCCCGGGTAAAGACGGTCTGGTACACATCTCCCAGCTCTCCAATGAGCGCGTAGCGAAAGTGGAAGATGTTGTAGCGATCGGCGATATGATCACCGTTAAAGTAACCGAGATCGACGGTCAAGGTCGCGTTAACCTGTCCCGCAAAGTATTGCTGACAGCAGACAACGCAGAGCAAGCAAAGTCCTGATCCTTCGCGACATATGACGCAAGCGTATCAGGGCATTGCGCCCTTAATTTCATAGCAACATGAGCAAAAGAGTCAGAGCTTATTCTGTCTCTTTTTTCATGTTTGCTGTTTTAATCCTATAGGAAGATATAGCGCATAAAGAGATGACACATTCATAGGTAATGATGCATGGAAGTATTTACGCTGCAATAATCATTGAATGGAGGTAAGGAAATAAGGGGAGAGGACGACCTATAAGTGTTAGCGCTCTTCTAATTTCACAACACCACCCATTACAACAAATAATTCCCAACAAAAACAGTCAAAATTATTTGTATTATAAAAACAAGTTTTTGCAGTCCATGACACTTTCTTTCTATATAAAATAGACCATCAATCCACACAAATAAGATCCTTCACAAAACGCAACCCATCTGCTCCGTCTGACAAAAAGGTGTCAAACCGCTATCATGCTTGAGCAAGGTTGCATATTCTGTTAGGATAGGAATGCATTTATCAATTAGGGGGCCCGTCAATGGAACGGATACAATTGAATAACGGTTTGCGAATCGTTATGGAAAAAATGCCGACCTTCCGTTCTGTCACATTTGGAATCTGGATCAAAACCGGTTCCCGCAATGAAAGTCTTGTGACAAATGGAATCTCGCATTTTATAGAGCATATGCTATTTAAAGGCACCAAGCGTTTTGACGCGAAAAAGATCGCCGAAATCTTTGATGGAATCGGCGGTAATGTGAACGCATTTACGAGTAAGGAATATACATGCTTTTATGCCAAGGTGCTGGATGAGCATCTGGAGATCGCACTTGATATCCTGTCGGATATGTTCTTCAATTCACTGCTGGACCCAGAGGAATTGGGACGCGAGAAAAATGTTATTTTGGAAGAAATCGCGATGTACGAGGATGATCCGGATGATCTGGTGCATGATCTCGTAACCGTAGCTTCATATGGCAACCATCCGCTCGCATATCCGATTCTCGGTACAGCCGAGCGTCTTGAACCGATGGGGCCGGATCAGCTTCGCCTGTTTATGAAGGATCGCTATACGATTGAGAACACGGTGATCAGTGTGGCTGGTCATATCGATGACCGTATCGTTCCGCTGCTGGAAAAATATTTTGGTGGCTTCGATGTACATGGACCGGAGCAGCAACTTATTGCGCCGGACTTCAAGGGTGAGCTTGTATTCCACAAAAAGAAAACAGAACAAAATCATATCTGTCTGAACTTCCCGGGTGGTAAAATAGATGATCCGAGGTATTATGCGATGGTGCTGCTGAATAACGCACTTGGCGGCGGTATGAGCTCGCGTCTGTTCCAGGAAATTCGCGAAAAGCGCGGTCTGGCTTATTCGGTCTATTCCTACTACACGGCGCATGCAGATAGCGGTCTGTTTACGATCTATGCAGGTACAACGCCGAAGCAGACGAAGGATGTATTTGAGCTGACGCACGAGTTGCTGCACGATCTAAAGCAAAACGGATTGACCGAGCAGGAGCTGGAGCAAGGCAAACAGCAACTGAGAGGTAGTCTACTGCTGAGTCTGGAAAGCACAAGCAGCTTGATGAATCGCCTCGGCAAAAATGAAATTATGCTTCGTCAGCACGATACCGTGGACGAGACGATCAACTATATTGAGCAGGTGAGCATGGACGATATTCGCTCGGTCATTGATGATATGTTTGCGGAGCCTTATGCCCTTGCAATGGTTGGTTCGTCGGATAAAAGCATTGCACATGTAAGGAGAGATGAACTTGTCCACTAATGCCATTTCGGTAGAAATCAAAACATTACCTAACCACGAAGGACTGGAGCTGCCCCGTAAAATGTCGGAGCAGGCATCCGGTTATGATCTGTATGCTGCGGTTGAAGAGCCAATGGTGCTGCAACCGGGTGAGCGTGCACTAGTACCAACGGGTCTTGCACTGGCAATGCCTGCTGGACTTGAAGCACAGATTCGCCCGCGCAGTGGTCTTGCTTTCAAACACGGTATTACTTGCCTGAACACACCGGGTACGATCGATGCCGATTATCGCGGCGAGATTAAAGTGCTGCTCATTAACCTCGGACAGGAAGCTTTTGCGATTGCTCGTGGTGAGCGTATTGCACAGATGGTATTCCAGATTGTACCGGATACGGATCTGGTGGAGGTACAGGAGCTGTCCGAGACCGTTCGTGGTGCAGGTGGCTTTGGTCATACCGGTACGAAATAAGCGACTCTGCTGATAAGCAATCGTTGCGTTTTTCATCCCCGTTTGGAATCAGATCAACAGGAGCGAAATGGCTGTTATCAGCCAAACCGCGCACGATAGACAGCAATGCTGGATATTACCGCATTAAAACTTTTCTGCAAAACAGTTGAAAGAAATAACAGGGAATGATATCATTTCTACAATTATTGCAGGATACTGAAGTTCATTTCCGGTCGTTATGATCGGTCAGGGTCTGCGGTGGTCTGAACCGGACCGCCGCTTGTGCGTTTATGCGCACCCTGCAAAATCGAAGGGGAGAAGATGCTAGATGTCTAATCAATTCTTTAATGTGGCTGTCGTGGGAGCGACAGGAGCAGTAGGTCAACAGATTGTAAGATTGTTGGAGGAGCGCGATTTCCCGGTGAAAACGCTGAAGCTTCTGTCGTCGGCGCGCTCGGCGGGCAAGAAGGTTCTGTTTAAGGGGTCGGAAGTTACCGTGGAAGAAGCAACACCGGACAGCTTTGTCGGTGTGGATATTGCCCTGTTCAGTGCAGGCGGTGATATCACCAAGGCGCTGGCTCCACATGCGGTGCGTCATGGCGCTGTGTGTATCGACAATACGAATGCTTATCGCATGGACCCGGATACACCGCTTGTTGTACCGGAAGTGAATGCGCATCGTATCGCTGATCACAAAGGCATTATCGCCAATCCAAACTGCTCTACGATCCAGATGGTTGCTGCACTCAAGCCACTTCAAGATCGTTATGGCATCGATCGTATTATCGCATCTACATACCAGGCGGTATCGGGTGCTGGTAACCAGGCGATTGAAGAATTGAAGCGTCAAAGCCAGGCTGTACTTGCAGGTGAAGATGTACAACCGGACATTTTGCCGGTGGGCGCACTGCCAGTTAAGCATCAAATTGCATTCAATGCGATTCCTCAAATCGATAAATTTCAGGATAACGGCTATACACTGGAAGAGATGAAAATGGTTCGGGAAACGAAGAAAATCATGGAGGATGACTCCATCAAAGTCACCACAACATGTGTACGTATTCCGGTTGTATACGGACATTCGGAGTCGGTATACGTGGAACTCAAACAGGATGCTGATCTGGACGAAGTAAAACAGCTTCTGCAAAATGCGCCAGGCGTTACACTGGTGGATGATCCATCCAACCAGGCGTATCCGCTGGCAACCGAAGCAGCCGGTCAAAACGATGTATTTGTCGGTCGTTTGCGCCGTGATCTGGACAATCCGCGTGCATTTAACATGTGGATCGTATCGGATAATCTGCTGAAGGGCGCAGCATGGAACGCTGTTCAAATCGCCGAGATCATCGCCGCAAAAACAGCAGTCAACAGCTAACGGAGGCGTGTGGTCAATGACGACCTTATTGCAAAAAACAACAAACATACTTGTACAAAAATTTGGCGGCACATCGCTCTCGACACCAGAAGCGCGTGAGCATGTGCTGCGGCATATCAAACGCGAGCTTGCCCGGCAGGTCAAGCTCGTTGTTGTGGTATCCGCGATGGGTCGCAGTGGCGATCCTTATGCTACCGATACATTGCTGGAAAGCACTGCCCAAAACGGCAGTCTTCCGTCCCCGCGTGAACGCGATCTGCTAATGGGCTGCGGAGAGATTATTTCCGCTGTGAATTTGAGCGGTATGCTCGTTCGTGAAGGTATCCCTGCTGTTGCCTTAACGGGTGCACAGGCAGGCTTTATTACCGATGATAATTTTGGCAATGCACGCATTTTGACGATTCGTCCGGAGCGTGTACTGCGTGAACTGGAAGAAGGTAAGGTTGTTATCGTAACCGGTTTCCAGGGACAGACTGAAAATGGCGATCTGACTACACTTGGACGCGGCGGCAGCGATACGTCGGCAACGGCGCTTGGTGCTGCACTGCATGCGAACATGGTAGATATTTATACAGATGTTGAAGGTATTTTAACAGCCGATCCTCGCATTGTGGAGGATGCTAAGCCGCTTGCTTTTGTGAGCTATAACGAGATCTGTAATATGGCTCATCAGGGTGCAAAGGTAATTCATCCGCGTGCTGTTGAGATTGCAATGCAGGCACAGGTGCCGGTACGTGTACGTTCTACCTTTGCCGAAAGCGAAGGTACGCTTGTGACTCGTCCAGATCAATTTGTCGATTCGCCAGGTGGCGTCGTCGATCGTTTTGTAACAGGCATCACCTATATGACCAATGTGACTCAAATTACCGTTACCGAGCAGGAAGGTATCGATAATCTGTCGCTCAAAGTATTCGAAGCAATGGCGGATAATCGCATCAGTGTCGATTTTATCAACGTAACCCCGCATGGCGCGGTATATACCGTATTGGATAGCGAAGCGGAGCGCGCAACAGCGCTGCTTCAATCAATGGGACTACAACCAACCAGCCTCAGCGGTTGTGCGAAAGTATCTGTTGTAGGTGGCGGTATTAACGGTGTGCCTGGTATTATGGCACGCATCGTTGCTGCCTTGACCGGACAGGGAATCACCATCCTTCAGTCTGCTGACTCCAATACGACCATCTGGGTGCTCGTCAAGAAAGAAGATATGGTTCCAGCGGTTCGCGCGCTGCATAACCAGTTTGAGCTGCACCTATAATCTGACCAAGTTCTGCGGGAAGCATCCCGTATAGAAGGAGGAAAAACATTGGTAGACTTCGGAAGACTGATTACGGCGATGGTCACACCCTTTAACGATCAGGATGAGATCGATTGGGATGTAACAGCCCGTTTAATTGATTATTTGATTGAGGAACAAAAGTCTGAATCACTCGTTATCTGCGGTACGACCGGTGAATCCCCAACACTGACAGATGAAGAGAAGCTTGAAATGTTCCGTTTTGCAGTGAAGCATGCGGCTGGCCGATGTAAAATCATCGCCGGTACAGGCAGTAACAATACGAAGCACTCGATCCACCTTACCCGCGAGGCATCCAAGCTGGGGGTGGACGGGCTGCTGCTCGTGGTTCCTTATTACAATAAGCCGAATCAGGCAGGTCTGTACGAGCATTTCAAAGCGATTGCTGCAGCAACAGAGCTTCCGATCATTGTATACAATGTACCGGGACGCACAGTAACGTGCATGTCTGCTGAGACGACGCTGAAGCTGGCACAGATCAGCAATATCGTGGCGACCAAAGAATGCGCCTCCATCGATCAGGTGACGGAAATTGCCGCTGGCGCACCGGAAGGCTTCCGCATTTATTCGGGTGAAGATGCAACTGGCTTTGCCGCTATTACGGTAGGTGCTTATGGTATCATCAGTGTAGCCAGTCATGTGGTCGGTCAAAAAATGCACGATATGATTCATTCATATGTGAGTGGAGATGTTACACAAGCAGCCAAAATTAATCAGCAGCTATTGCCGCTGTTTAAAGGTCTGTTTGCCTGTCCTGATCCATTGCCGAATCCGTCGGCTGTAAAATATGCACTGTGTACGCGTGGTTATGGTAACGGCGATGTACGTCTGCCGTTAATTGGCCCATCCGAGGCACAGCGCGAATTTATTCAAGCATTGCTGTAAAAGCAGGCGACAGAGCTACAGCTACTTGCTAGCGGATATGCGCACTGTACTATAGCAATGCTTCAAAGCAATACAATTGTGTAAAATATATGTAAACAGATGCACCCCTTTATGCACATTCAAATGCCTGTAGGCAGGGTAATGGGCATGGAGGGGTGCATTTTTGTATGTATAAGGATGTATAGCTGGGCGACATTGATGGGGTGATAGGTGATTTGAAGCGATTGTTTTGCTTGATATGAAAGGGTTTTACTTGCTTGTAGGATCAGGTTTCAAACATGACTTGTGTTTTTGTTTTTTAATCATGTATAATATTCTTAAGTGACTGGGTGCGGTATAAAAAAGTAATACGAATTTGCTGATAGAATTCTTTGTCAGGCAGAGTGTTCGTGACATCGGCAAATTATGCAAGAATGTGAAACATTCGGATGCTGGTTTCTTGCATACTTTAACTGGCGATTGCCGGTTTGTATTGTTATAGCCAACGTGTGCGATTTGTTTTATAAATGTTCCAATATGTAGAAGAAAACCAAATGATTTTGTTTATAAATATTAAAACGACGTCCAACAATTATAGGAGGTATAGATTCCATTGTCCAAGAAAAACACAAATAACGAAAAGCTGACGATCTTTGCGCTGGGCGGCGTCGGTGAAATTGGTAAAAACATGTACGTCATTCAGTATGCGAATGACATTGTCGTAGTCGATTCAGGTTTGAAATTCCCTGAGGAAGATATGCTCGGGATCGATATGGTTATTCCAGATATTTCTTACCTTAAGGAAAATCAGGATAAAGTTCGCGGCATTTTGCTCACACACGGTCACGAAGACCATATCGGCGGTCTGCCTTATGTTTTGAAGCATCTCAATGTACCTATATACGGCACACGCCTGACGATGGGTCTTGTTGAGAACAAACTGAAAGAAGCAAACCTGCTTGGCGAAACAAAACGAATTCTGATTCATGAGGATTCCGAAGTGAAGCTTGGCAACACCATCACTGCTACGTTCTTCCGTACCAATCACAGTATTCCGGATTCCGTAGGTGTCTGCCTGGCTACCCCGGAAGGAAACGTTGTTCACACAGGTGACTTCAAATTCGACCATACTCCGGTTAACAATGAGTTTGCTAACCTGCAACGTATGGCTGAAATCGGTGCCAAAGGCGTACTCGCTCTGCTATCCGATAGTACAAATGCGGATCGCCCGGGCTACACACCTTCCGAGAAAACGGTTGGTGTTGTACTGGAGGACATTTTCCGCAAATCGCCACAGCGCGTCGTAGTAGCGACATTCGCTTCTAACGTTCACCGTATTCAACAGGTAGTGAATGCAGCAGCGGTAACCGGACGCAAAATTACGGTTATTGGACGCAGTATGGTTAACGTAGTTAGCATCGCAAGCGATCTGGGTTATCTTGATATTCCAGACGGCATGCTGATTGAACCAGAAGAAGTAAACAAAATGGCAGCCGACCGCGTTGTTATCTTATCGACAGGTAGCCAGGGTGAGCCGATGTCTGCATTGACACGTATGGCACGCTCCACACACCGTAAAGTTGATATTTTGCCAGGCGATAGCGTGATTATCGCAGCCACACCGGTACCTGGTAATGAAAAATATATTGGCCGTACGATCGATGAGCTGTTCCGTCTTGGCGCTAACGTATACTATAGTGGTGCTAACCCGGGCGTTCACGTATCCGGTCACGGTTCGCAGGAAGAGCTGAAGCTGATGCTGAACCTGATGAAACCGAAATTCTTTATCCCAATTCACGGTGAATACCGTATGCAACGCAGACACGCAATGCTGGGTGAAGCTACAGGTGTAGATCCAGACAACATCTTTATCGTAGACATCGGTGATACCATTGAAATTCAAAATGGTTCCGCACGCAAAGCCGGCAAAGTCACTTCCGGTAACGTACTGATCGATGGTCTGGGTGTAGGTGATGTTGGTAACATTGTACTGCGCGACCGTAAGCTGCTGTCTCAAGACGGTATCATGGTCGTTGTCGTTACACTGAGCAAGCAAAATGGTCAGATCGTATCCGGACCGGACATTATCTCTCGTGGATTTGTCTATGTTCGTGAATCGGAAGGACTGCTGGACGAGGCGAATCGTATCGTAACCAGCACACTGCAGCGTCTGATGAGCGAGAACGTAAACGAGTGGGCTTCCCTGAAAACAAGCGTAAAAGACGCGCTTGGCCGTTTCCTGTACGAGCAAACACGCCGCAGACCGATGATTCTGCCAATCATTATGGAAGTGTAAGCACATGACCTCTTTAGCAGGAACGTGCTTTTGGAATAATAGGTAAGGGCAACCAGTCGCCCCTGATTTTCCGCATGGTATATTGGACGGTCCCATGCGGGGAACAGGGGTTTTGTTTTTTTTAGAGAGGTATGTATTTTCAGATATGGAATGGTATGATGGAGATGCTGGTTACTGTTCGCATTATGGCATGAAAAGGCGAACGCAAGTGTCAGCAAATATGCTATAATAACACATCGGAGGTGGTAACAGGTGGCTAAGCCGAAAGCAACCCAGAAAACACGAGCAGCAAGCAAAACAACCCGGAAATCGTCGCCATCTGCTGCGCGGAAGCCGGCGCAACCGAAACGAAAAGCATCATCAACAAGGACAGGTTCTACATCGCGCAAGCGTAAAACACAGGCGCCCGCACTTGGATTGTTGAAATATGAAATTTATGGAATTTTGCTCATCACGTTATCGGTTATCGCTCTATCACGGCAGGCAGCCGTAGGGCACTTTTTGTATTACATAACCTCGTTTATTTTGGGAAAAGTATATTTTGTATTGCCTATTGCCGGTATGTATATCGGTTTGATGACGATGCTACGGCAGCGCTGGGCAAACGGCTGGAATAGCCGTACGACTGGACTCGTATTACTCGTATGTACGATGACATTAATGAGTATTCTGATCCATGTGCCAGCACCGCAGCTCGAATCGTTACCTGCAAGACAGGCGGCAGGTGGCTATGTTGGAGCGGTGCAAATGTGGCTACTGCTGATGTTGTTCGGCGTGACGATCACGAAGCTGATTACCGCTGTCATGCTGGTCATCAGCTTCATGCTGATTACACGCATGTCACTTGCACAGATCATAGACTATGGACATGCGCTTGTCGCTCGCATGGGTGCAGCTACCCGTCAGCAATGGCTCGCTTCGCGTGAAGCAGCGGCAGAGCGCCGTCAGGAGCGCGAATTGGAGCTGGCTGCTGAAGCGGAAGCAGAGCTGCACGAATCGCAGCCAGACGAAGAAGAAGACGCTGAAGCTGCCCGTAGCAAAGGTCTGCTCGCCTGGTTGCGCAGAGAAAGACAGGGCGAGCTGGAGCACAATGAGTCGGATGCGGATTCGGATGAAGCTGTGTATGCTGCTGCGCCGGAACGCAAACGAATCACTCGTGGCAAATCTGCACGTAAGCAAGTTGATACTGAAGCTGCGATTGCAGCAGAACAACAGGATGTGACTGGACAAGCGGGAGATAGCCCAATCCATGGATTCGATGCTCACCAGCTTGAAGATGATCTGCTCGATGATGCACTGGATGTTGTTATGGCATCCAGTGCAGCCATGCACAATAAGGCAGCAGCAGTGGCTGGGGCAGGTATAGCGTCCACTGCGGCAGGAAGTGCGGTAGAAGGGGATCGTACGCCCATTATCCGCGATTTCTTTGAACAGATTCGCTCAGAGCAGTCGGGTCATAGCGAAACAGAGAGCGATATAGAAGCCCGGGATCAGTCTGATCATGCTACGCTCGCTGGAGAAGCGGAGCATCCTGTACATGATCGTGAGTCGTGGACAGATTCACAGCAGTCTGCCACTGATTCGAATTCTGCGTTGCCGTATGCTGAAGCTTTGTCAGAATATGATGAGGAAGCGTCCAGTATGTCCGAGGCAGATAAATTGCAGGCGATTGGGACTGCTACAGGAGTAGAAGGAACAGAACAGCCAGACGCAGGCAGTGCAGCAGAGCAGATGGCTGCAACCGCTACAACTGGTGAAGGAGCGGTTATGACACCACCGCCTCCACCACCCAAGCCATATCGTTTACCGCCATTCAGTCTGCTTGCCAAGCCACAGGTGAGTAGCAATGCTGCGGATCAAAATGATTATATGCAAATTGCACGCAAGCTGGAGACGACACTGGAAAGCTTTGGCGTACGTGCTAAAGTGCTGGAGGTTGTACGTGGACCGGCAGTAACACGCTATGAGATTCAGCCGGATGTTGGTGTGAAGGTAAGTCGGATCGTCGGCTTAACCGATGATATTGCACTGGCGCTTGCTGCAAAGGATATACGGATGGAAGCACCAATTCCGGGGAAATCGGCGATTGGGATTGAAGTGCCGAACAATGAAGTGGCGATGGTCACGATGCGCGAAGTGATGGAGACACAAATATTCAAGGAATCCGAAGCTCGTTTATCGATTGCTTTTGGACGTGATATTGCCGGGCAAACGATCGTTGGTAATCTGGCGAAAATGCCCCATTTACTCGTAGCCGGAGCGACAGGTTCCGGTAAGTCGGTATGTATTAACGGCATTATCACCAGCATTTTGTACAAAGCTAAGCCGGATGAAGTCAAGTTCCTGATGGTCGATCCGAAAATGGTCGAATTGAACATCTATAACGGCATTCCGCATTTGCTGGCGCCGGTTGTTACCGATCCGCGTCGTGCATCACTGGCTTTGAAAAAGATCGTTGTAGAGATGGAAAAGCGTTATGATCTGTTTTCCAAATCAGGTACGCGGAATATGGAAGGCTATAACAATCTGATGAAGGATAATCCGTCTGCGGTTCTGCCGTATATTGTAGTCATCGTCGATGAGCTTGCCGATCTGATGATGGTCGCTGCAGGAGACGTAGAGGATGCGATCGCACGTCTTGCACAGATGGCACGGGCAGCAGGGATTCACCTGATTATCGCAACCCAGCGTCCATCTGTCGATGTCATTACAGGTGTAATCAAAGCGAATATTCCATCACGGATCGCCTTTGGCGTATCGTCTCAGATCGACTCGCGTACGATTCTGGATATGGGTGGAGCGGAGAAGCTGCTTGGACGAGGAGACATGCTGTTTATGCCAGTCGGTTCCTCGAAGCCAGTCCGTGTGCAAGGCGCATTTATGTCCGATCAGGAAGTGGAAGCGATCGTTAATTATTGCCGTGATCAAGGTGAAGCGGAGTACAACGAGGATATTGTACCGGAGATTGATGATTCGGTAACGGCTGTGGAAGAGCAGAAGGATGAGCTGTTTGATCAAGCTGTACAAATTGTGGTAGAGGCGAAGCAAGCGTCTGTATCGCTTTTACAGCGCCGTATGCGTGTCGGCTATACCCGCGCTGCGCGTCTGATCGATTCATTGGAGGCACACGGTATCGTAGGTCCGTATGAAGGTAGTAAGCCGCGTGAGGTGCTCGTTTCTCCTGAGCAGTATCATCAGATCAGTACAGGCAGCTAATAGAGCAACAAATAAAAGCAATGAATCGATTATCGATATACAAATGAAAAACCCGCTGTCTCCTTCACCAGGAAGGAAGACAGCGGGTTTTATTTATTCCTTTATCGCTAAAACGAACAATTAGTTATAACGTTTCAGGATGCTGGAGCGGTTGCTGCTATCGTAAACGAAGCCGTAAATCTTTTTGCCCATATTGCTATAAGCAGCGTCGATGTCGGCAGCGATACTGCTCATCAGGCTTGTACCCTGATTGTCAGTCAGCAGGTTCCAGTCGCTTTTATTTGCATAAACGCGGAATACGATTTCTTCATCGTTATCATTGGAGAGCTCGATGCTCAGCTTGATATTACGATACGTACCGTAGTCGTTGTTCAGGTTTTTCTGTACAGTCGTCAGATCTACATTGGAGCTGATTACAACACTGTTGCTGTTATTAACTGTGAAGCTCATCAGCTTGGTAGACGTTTTGTTGTATACTGTACCACTGATGGTAGCACTTTTGAATGTTGTGTTGTCATGAATATCGTCCACAATGTTTTGCAGCAATGTTCTGCGGCTGGTGCTGGACGTATCATTCCACGCGCTTTCGTTAACGCGAACGGATACTTTTACCGAAGATTGGGTGCCTGTCAGCTCGATGCTTGCACCTGTGCTTCTGTAATCACCATAGCTATTGTTCAGCGCGGTTTGCAGCTTGGTCATCGCACTGCTCACATTACTGGAGCTGGAGTTGTCAGCAAGCTGACTTTTCAGGCTCGTAATTTGCGAGTTCAGATCATTTACCTGTGCTTGCAGTTGAGAAATGGTTGTATCTTTACCTGTGCTTTGCGTATTCGCATTCGTCAGTTGCAATTGCAGGCTTTGAATTTGCGCATTCAGAGCATCTACAGTAGATTGTGGAACCTGGGTTTGAGTATCGGTGATCGATACCGCTTTGTCCGTGTTGTTCCATGTTACCTTTTTACCTACAGCATCACCAAGTACACGCAATGGTACATAGGTTGTGCCATTGATCATAAATGGCTCCTGTGCAGCGTCGACAGCAACAGATTGGTTGTTGTACATCACTTTAATATTAGCATATACCGCTTTGAGCTGTTTGGTAGCATCGGAAGCGTATGTACTATTGGCAAAAATCGTTCCAGATACGGCCAGAGCAGACACGGCAGCGATGATCATTGGTTTTTTGTTTAGTTTCATGTTTGTTCATCGGACTCCTTCATAATAAATTTGGATAGAGCAAACGTCGTCTGATTATCCTATGTAATTAGACGCGGTGCGCGTGCAAATAGTTTCGCACAAATTTCCCAGAGGTACCAATTGTGTAATAATGAGGACCTAATTGAACCCAGAGACTTGATTCTAACATAAAATACAGTTGTAATAAAATCAGCTTTGTAACTGGACTGTTATCAGTTTGCAGGAAAATCGCGTTCTGTGGGGCTCTTAGCGGATCTAATATACATTTGAAAAGGTGCTGCCATTCATTCTATAAATGGCTCATCTATGTATGAAAATAGACGTAAGACGATAGAAGGACTCTATTGGTTTGCTTCACGGGATTCGGGTAGTATAAAATAAAGTTTATTATGTATTACGAATAAAAGTGTACCACGAACAAAATTCGTCTTGAAAAAGGGGTTTTGATATTGAATACTACAGGATTTGAACACGGCGAAATTCATGGAATCCGCGTACACGTTATGCCAACTACGCGGTTTAAAACCTTTGCCATCTCCCTTTATTTAGGAGTACCGCTGGCAGAGGATACGGTTACACCAACAGCATTGATTCCGTTTATTTTACGGAGAGGGAATGAAACGTATCCGGAAACTACACAATTCCGTGAAGCGCTTGAGGATATGTATGGAGCAGGCTTCGGTCTGGATGTGTATAAAAAAGGAGATTACCAGCTCGTTCAGCTTCGTATGGATACGATCAATGATGCATTTGTAAGCAGCAGTGAGCCGCTGCTTTCACGCAGTCTTGGTTTTCTTGGTGAAACATTGACTCGTCCTGCACTGGAAGATGGAGCATTCCGTCAAAAGTATGTTCAAGCAGAACGTGAAAATGTACGCAAACGTCTGGAATCGATTATCGATGATAAAATTCGTTATGCAGCCGAGCGCTGCATTCAGGAAATGTGCAAAGACGAGCCGTATCGCCTGAGTCCGCTTGGTCGTCTGGATGCACTCAATGATCTGGAGCGCGGCGGATTATACGAATGGTATCGTCAGTGGCTATCCACATGCAGCTTTGATCTGTATGTCGTTGGAGATACAACACTGGATGAGGTGCTTGAACTGGTAGAGCGCCATTTCCATCTGGAGCGTGGCGATGCGCTCACCTACACGCAAGCAACCGCGAAGCCTGCAAGTGCGGAGGTCCGTCAGGTGATTGAACGGATGGAGGTTAGCCAGGGCAAGCTGAATATGGGTCTGCGTAATCCGATTCTGTATGCTGATGATCGTTATGCAGCAGCGTTTGTCGCTAATGGTGTGCTGGGTGGTTTCCCACATTCCAAGCTGTTTATGAATGTGCGCGAGAAAGAAAGCCTTGCTTATTATGTAGGCTCGCGCTTTGATCCGTATAAAGGCATTACGACGATTCAATCGGGAATCGAGCTGCAAAATTTCCAAAAAGCACTGGATATTATTCGCGAGCAGCTTGCCCTGCTGCAGGCTGGCGAGATTAGCGAAAGCGAGATTGCACAGACCAAGGCATTACTGCGCAATGATCTGCTGGAATCGCGTGATTCAGCATATATGATGATTGGCTATGATTTTAACGGCAGATTCGCTGGTAAGGAACGATCTATCGATGAACTGCTGGAGCAGATCGAAGCGGTAACAGCAGATGATATCCAGGCGGCAGCACAATTGCTTGAGCTGGATACGATCTATTTCCTGACAGCCGAAAAGGAGGCTTAATCGATGCAAAGTATACATTACGATCGTCTACAAGAGACGCTGTATCATGAGAAGCTGGATAACGGACTTGAAGTTTATGTACTGCCCAAGGAAGGCTTTCAAAAAACGTATGCGATCTTTGCTACACGGTATGGCTCGGTAGATAACCATTTTCAAGTAGAAGGTGGACCGGAGGTTCAGGTTCCGGATGGCATCGCTCACTTTTTGGAGCATAAAATGTTTGAAGAGCCTGATGGTGTGGATGTATTTTCTAAATTCTCTGCTAAGGGCGCATCAGCCAATGCCTTTACAAGCTTTGAGCAGACCGTATATTTATTCTCTGCGACTGAGCAGATCAAAGATAATCTGGATACCCTGCTGAATTATGTGCAAAATCCATATTTCACTGAAGAAAATGTGGAAAAGGAAAAAGGCATCATCGGGCAGGAAATCCAGATGTATAGCGATAATCCTGACTGGCGTGTGTATTATGGCTTGATCGAAGCGATGTATCAGAAGCATCCGGTGCGTATCGATATTGCGGGTACCATCGAATCGATCAGTGCGATTACAAAGGATACACTGTATACGTGCTATAACACGTTTTATCATCCTTCCAATATGATGGTATTCGTCGTTGGCGGTGTGGATGCAGCCGAGGTAATTGATCAGGTGCGTCGTAATCAGGATGCGAAAGGGATTGCACCGCAAGGGCGAATCGATCGTTATTTTGAGGATGAGCCTGTGCAGGTAGGTGAACCGTGGCATGAAGTGAAGCTACCGGTATCGCAGCCGAAATTCCTGATGGGCTTTAAGGAAAAAGAAGTCGGTCTGGATGGCGAAGACTTGCAGCGTCATACGCTCACTACGAAGCTGATGCTTGATCTGCTGCTCGGTAACAGTACAGCATTGTATCAAAAGCTGTATGATGAGGATCTGATTTCGGACGATTTTGGCTATGATTATTCGGCGACACCACAGTATGCGTATTCGATGATCGGTGGCGATACGAAGGACCCTGAGCTGCTGGTGAAACGCCTGAAGGAAGAGATTGGCGCGATTGTGGAAACCGGCTTTACACAGGAAGCCTTTGAGCGTGCAGTCGGTAAGCGAATCGGTAGTTATCTGCGCTCGCTGAACTCACCGGAAAGTATTGCGCACGAATTTATGCGTTATCGTTTTAAAAACAGTGACTTCTTCGCTGTGCTGGGCATATACGAAGCGTTGACACTGGAAGATGTGAATCGTTATTTGCGAGCACATATCGATTGGGAACAGCTCGCTGTATCCGTCGTTGTTAACCCATGAGCAACATGCAATCTGCCGGTAGCAGCAAGCCATTTGCCGAGATGAATGTGCTCATTACCGGTGCAAGCCGCGGGATTGGTGCAGCGATTGCGAAACGATTCGCGATGGCAGGCATGAACGTTATTATCCATTACCGCAGTTCCCATGAGCAGGCTAATGAAGTGGCTCGAGCCTGTCTGGATTATGGGGTGCGTGTGCTCACGGTAGCTGCCGATCTGCGCGAAGTCGAAGAAATTCGGCGGATGCAGACGAAGCTGGAGCAGCATGGGATGGAGCCGGATATTCTGGTGAATAATGCCGGTCTGTCTCATTATGGAATGCTGGCAGACTTGAGCGAGACGGAATTCGAAGATATTATCGCGACCAATCTGAAGGCGGTCTTCTTTTGCAGTCAGACCTTTATGCCCTATATGATCCGGCAGCAGTACGGACGGATTATTAATGTATCCAGCATATGGGGCATGACCGGTGCATCGTGTGAAGTATTGTATTCGGCAAGTAAAGGTGGGGTCAATGCGTTTACAAAGGCGCTTGCCAAGGAGCTTGCTCCGTCGGGTGTCACTGTCAATGCTGTTGCCCCCGGTGCAGTCCGTACCGATATGCTGGCACATTTGCACGATGATGAGATTCGGATGCTGGAGGATGACATTCCGGCCGGGCGTATGGCTGAGCCGGATGAGATCGCCTCGATGGTCTATTTTCTTTCGTTGCCTGAATCCGGTTATATGACCGGACAGGTGGTTAGCCCCAATGGAGGTTGGTTAACTTAGCGTAAAGACGACGCGCAGTGTTGGCTTGCATTAACGGGTAGAAGCTTCTATGCCATGTGCATATCGAAGCTTCTATTCATTGTTAGCTACATTGCGATTATGCTCGATGATGCGAACAATAGTTATCGTTATGAAAAAGTGTGAAAAAGTTGTTTCCTTTCGCTTCTTGCCTTTCTATTTCATTTTATATATCATTAACATGTTAAGGACTTGAAGCTAAAAGCAGGCTGTAGTCATTCCGATGATCAGCTTCTTTTTATTATATGCTGCTGTGAAGCGGCAAGCCGAAGACAGGCCTTTGCCAATACTATGGATACAGATGCCCGTGCGGACAGATCCGCGCTCAGACGGGAGGAAAGGTTCGAGGTGAACGTGGAAGCAAAACAAACGAACACAGAAGCAAAGCAATGGTACTTGGAGTACAGGATACATAAGAACCGTCCTGGCTTACTTGGAGATGTCGCATCGCTGCTTGGTATGCTCAATGTTAACATCCGTACGATTAACGGGGTGGAAGGCAAAACGCGCGGAATGCTGCTGGAAACAGATGATGACGAAAAGATCATTCTGCTTGGTGATATGCTTGCCAAAGTAACCAACATTACGATTACCGCGCTGCGTCAGCCGAAGCTGGTTGATATTTTGGCTGTACGACATGGCCGTTATATTGAACGTGATTCCGATGACAAAAAGACATTTCGCTTTACACGCGACGAACTCGGTCTGCTGGTCGATTTTCTCGGTGAAGTGTTCAAGCGTGATGGCAATCAGATTATCGGACTTCGTGGTATGCCGCGCGTAGGTAAAACCGAGTCGATCATTGCAGGTAGTGTATGTGCAATGAAACGCTGGACATTTGTATCCTCGACCCTGTTGCGTCAAACGGTACGCAGTCAATTGTCAGAGGAGGAAATGAATGCAGGCAATGTGTTCATTATCGATGGGATTGTGAGTACGATCCGTTCGAATGAGCGACATTATCAGCTACTGCAGGATATTATGCAGATGCCGAGCACCAAGGTCATTGAGCATCCGGATATTTTTGTCCGTGAATCGGATTATGATTACAGTGATTTTGACATTATTATCGAATTGCGTAATAATCCGGATGAAGAGATCGTCTATGATAAGTTCACCGAAACGTATACCGATGATATTTAATCGCTCAATTCAAATATGACTTTATGCCATAAAACAATCTAATCAGGAGGTAATCGTATGTCAGATCTGGGTCGCCAATTAAGGGACGCCCGCCTTGCACGAGGCTTATCGCTCGATGACGTGCAGGAAATGACCAAAATACGCAAGCGCTACTTGGAGGCCATCGAAGCGGGTGATTTCAAAGTGCTTCCCGGAAGTTTTTATGTTCGGGCTTTTATCAAAACTTATGCAGAGGCAGTCGGTATTAGTCCGGATGAGCTGCTGCAGGAGCACCAGGATGTGGTACCAGAGCCGGAAACAGCAGAGCCTGTGATGGAGCCGGTCGTTCAGCCGCGTCGTACAGCAAGACGTAATGCAGCGACTGCAAGCCGCAGCGGTAAGCTGCTGTCCACCATTTTGATGTGGACGTTTCCGATTTTGATTATCGTGCTGGTGTGGGTATTTGTAATTAAACAAAACGCTGCGCCGCAGATTGCAGAAAATAAGCCGACCGGGCAACAACAGCAGCAAGGCAATACGGGTGGTACAACAACTCCACCGTCCAGCACCAATACAACGCCTGAATCATCAGGTGGAGGTACAACCTCACAGCCAAATGGTGGCGGAGCACAGCAAAATGGCGAATCCACTGAAGGTACAACAGACGGCGAATCAACAGGTACACCTGAAGGCACACCAGAGGGAACGACGGATGGTGGTACAGGTACAACAACCGATGCTTCCACCGCGCCTGTAGTGAGTGAGTCTGGTAAGCAAGGACGCAACACGATCTTTGATGTGAATTACACTGGCTCGGATACCGTGAAAGTGAACATCGAAGCAACTGGCCAAAGCTGGCTGGAAGTGTACAAGTCTGATAATTCCAGTGGGGAGCGTCTGTTCTTCAACAACACAGAGAGCGGTCAAAGTCTGTCATATGATCTGACAGATTCCGGTCTATATATCAAATCCGGTAACTCTCGTGCAACGAATATTACGATCAACGGTCAACCGATTACGGATGGCAAGGCAACTTCACGTATCGTCCTGAAGCTGGTTAAGGAAGCACCATCCACGGACTCAGCGACAGGCACAGATACAACGAGTGAGGGTACAACGACCGACGGCACTTCGGATGCAGCAAGTACCGATTCCGAGTCGACTACCAGCACGAACTGACAAGACCTATAAAGGACATCCCTTGTCTCTGCTTCAGGGCAGACGAGGATGTCCTTTTGCAAGTTCAGATGATTGCGGCTACTAACGTACACACACGATTGATGCTGATCCGTCTTGCAATGTGGATATCGATTGTAGCCGACCGTTAGACTTGTTCTGTCATATCACCTATAATTTTACTAAAGGGGGCAATCTCTGTGGCATCTGAAAGTTCTTTTGATATTGTATCCAAAATGGACATGCAGGAAATGACAAACGCGATTAACCAAACCGAAAAGGAAATTGTGAGCCGCTTTGACTTTAAAGGCAGCAAAAGCTCGCTGACGCTCGATAAGGAAACGCTGGTTGTTATTTCTGATGATGAATACAAGCTGAATGCATTGATTGATATTTTGCAAACGAAAATGGTCAAACGCGGCTTGCCCATCAAAAATATTGAGTACGGCAGCATTGAATCCGCTTCGCTTGGAACAGTTCGCCAGCGCTTGAAGCTCAAGCAGGGTATTGATCAGGATAATGCGAAAAAGATCAATATCCTTATTCGTGACTCCAAGCTCAAAGTGAAGAGCCAGATTCAAGGCGATCAGATTCGTGTAACTGGCAAAAGCCGTGACGATCTGCAAGCGATTATCCAATTGCTTCGTAAAGCCGACCTATCGGTTGATCTGCAATTTACAAACATGAAATAATAGTTGCGTGTAACTGCTTGGTTACAGGGCTGATGGAGGCTGCAAGTTGATGGTAAGGAACAAAATGGGAGCGGAAGCAGTTACATATCAGCAGCTACATCATAGTGCTGCAATCAGCATAGGAGGTGTCCTGTGAATCTGCCCAATCAAATTACTCTTGCTCGGATCGCGCTTGTGCCGGTAATGATGTTGTTCCTGCTGGTGAATTTTCCATTTGGTGAACAAGTGCTGCATATCGGCAGTACGTTTGCAGTCAGTGTTAACGATGTGATCGCTGCGGTTATTTTTATTATCGCAGCAGCAACGGACGGTATTGACGGACATATTGCTCGCAGCCGTAACCTCGTTACGAATCTGGGTAAGCTGCTTGATCCGCTCGCTGATAAGCTGCTCGTATCGGCTGCATTGATCTCGCTCGTATCGCTCGGTAAATGTGCTGCCTGGATGGCGATCATTATCATTTTCCGTGAATTTGCGATTACCGGGTTGCGCCAGATTGCTCTGCTTGAGGGCGCGGTGGTCGCTGCCAGCAACTGGGGAAAAGCAAAGACGATTACGCAGATCATTGCGATTGTATTGCTGATGCTTAACAATTTCCCCTTCGCACTGGTTGGCTTTCCGCTTAGCGAGATTGCAATCTGGGCAGCTACAATAATCACACTGTATTCCGGTGTCGATTATTTCGTGAAAAATAAACATCTACTCCATTTATCGAATTCCTGAATAGCGCTCTCCGTTTCATGTGCATGTGCAGAGCGGTAAGATATAAAGGAGACTCACGATAGACGGAGTAACGCTAAAGGCAATAGGGGTCTCTCTATTGCCTTTTTCTATGAGCAAGTGCATATTTAAATATGTTGTTGTACACATAGCGAGGAGGAGAACGATTCATGAAAGCAGTAAAAGCAGAAATTATCGCAGTAGGCACCGAGCTGCTGCTCGGTCAGATTACGAATACCAATGCACGCTATCTGTCCCAACAGTTATCTTATCTGGGCATTGATGTCTACTATCAAACGGTAGTTGGCGATAACTTGAATCGTCTCAAGCAAGCGATTGAGCTTGCTTCCAGTCGTGCGGATGTAATTGTATTTTCCGGAGGCATCGGTCCCACTCAGGATGATCTGACCAAGGATGCACTTGGTGAAGTACTGGGCCGCTCATTGCACATTCATGCTGAATCGATGCAGACGGTGGAAAAGTTTTTCGAAGGTCGTGATAAGCCGATGACGGAAAATAATCGTCGTCAGGCGATCATTTTAGAAAATAGCGATCCGTTGCCTAATGAGGTCGGCTTAGCAGTCGGTGTTGCTATTTCTCAAGCGGATAAGCATTATATCGTACTGCCGGGTCCGCCAAAAGAATTGCAGCCAATGTTTGAAAACCAGGCGATTCCGTGGCTGCTGGAGCATGTGCTCACCGATGAATATCCGATCTACTCCAAAATGCTCAAATTTGCTGGTATTGGTGAATCTGCACTGGAGGATGCGTTGCTTGATCTGATCAGTGCGCAGACGGACCCAACGATTGCACCGTATGCGAAGGAGGGTGAGGTCACGATTCGTCTCACAACCAAAGCACCGGATGAGAAGGAAGCGATGACCAAGCTGAAAGCGATGGAAGCACAAATTCGTGATCGCTTGCCAGAGTATATGTATGCTGATCAGAATATTACGATTGAGCAACAGATCATTCAGATGATGACAGGCATGAAGCTGACGCTAGCTGCAGCGGAGAGCTGTACCGGCGGACTGGTTATGCAAAATCTGACTACGATTCCGGGCAGTGCGCTCGTATTTATGGGCGGGGTTGTATCCTACTCTAACGAGATGAAGGAGCAGATTCTGAATGTTCCGCATGAACTGCTGGAAGGTGAGAATGCACCGGGTGCCGTAAGTGAAGAGGTAGCAGAGGTTATGGCGGATGAAGCACGCCGTCTGCTCGATACGGACTTGGCTGTCTCTGTTACCGGTGTAGCAGGTCCTGGCTCGTCTGAGCGTAAGCCAGTCGGACTTGTGTATATTGCCATCGCCGAACGCGATCGCAAAACCGAAGTGTTCAAGCTTAATCTCAAGGGCAATCGTGAAGCGATTCGGATTCGTTCTGCAAAAAGCTTGATGTATCGCCTCTGGCTTCGTCTGAAACAGCGCGAGAATGAGCAACTTGCAGCACAATCCTGAGTAACGAAAACATTCACTGCTAATCAGCAATGATGGGCAATGGATAGAAGAATAGCGGAATGGACATTCTTTTTGTACACCAGTAATAAGAAGAACACTAGTAATATGGAGAAGTGAAAACGGGCATTGATTCTAGTGCGCTATTTTCTACTCCACCGCATCGTGTGAAAAGCCTATCTGATAGCCGATTCAACTGTATATTTATTGGGCTTGCAGACCGCAAAACCGTATGCTATGATCATGTCAGACGGAAGAACCGCAGCAATTGTATTGCTGCGGTTTTTTGTTTCACGGGCGCCCTGAAATGGAAAGTTACAAAGGAAATAGGCTTTGCAAAGAGAAGCGTTAAGGAGCTAATTTTTCGTTTGAAAGCTTCAAAACAGGGTCTACAATGATCATTCTTGAAAATTACCATTATTTGTAATCTGTAAGTCGTAAGACGGTAAAAAGACGAATATATGTTCGAAAAAAGCTTGGCAAAGAGCGAACAATAAGGTATAATTAACTTATAAACATTGAGAAGGATGTGAGCTGATTGTCAGATCGTCGTGCTGCGCTGGATATGGCGCTTCGTCAAATAGAGAAACAATTCGGTAAGGGTTCCGTTATGAAACTTGGTGAATCCACGCATATGCAAGTAGAAGTTGTACCAAGCGGTTCTATCGCTTTGGATATCGCTCTGGGAACAGGCGGTATGCCAAGAGGTCGTATCGTTGAAATATATGGTCCTGAGTCTTCAGGTAAAACGACAGTAGCTCTGCACGCGATTGCAGAGGTTCAAAAAGCGGGCGGACAAGCAGCATTTATCGATGCTGAACACGCTTTGGACCCTCAATATGCGAAAAACCTGGGTGTTAACATCGATGAGCTGCTGTTGTCTCAACCGGATACAGGTGAGCAAGGCTTGGAAATCGCTGAAGCACTCGTACGTAGTGGTGCAGTTGACATCATCGTTATCGACTCCGTAGCGGCACTGGTGCCAAAAGCGGAAATCGAAGGTGAGATGGGTGACTCTCACGTAGGTTTGCAAGCACGTCTGATGTCTCAGGCGCTGCGTAAGCTTTCCGGTGCGATCAGCAAATCCAAAACAATCACGATCTTCATCAACCAGCTTCGTGAAAAAGTTGGCGTTATGTTCGGTAACCCTGAAACAACACCAGGTGGTCGTGCATTGAAGTTCTACTCGACTGTTCGTCTGGATGTTCGCCGTATTGAAGCTATCAAAAACGGTAACGATGTTGTTGGTAACCGTACGCGTGTCAAAGTTGTCAAAAACAAAGTAGCTCCTCCGTTTAGACAAGCAGAGATCGATATTATGTACGGTGAAGGTATTTCCAAAGAAGGTAGCTTGATTGATATCGGTACTGAAAAGGATATTATCAACAAGAGCGGTGCCTGGTACTCTTACGAAGGTGAACGTATGGGTCAAGGTCGTGAAAATGCGAAGCAATACCTGAAAGAAAATCCTCAGGTTTCGCTCGTTATTGAAAATAAAATCCGTGAGCTGAGCAATCTGACTACACTTGTAGAAGCTCCAACCGATGATCAAAAGCGTAAAGAAGAATTGGAAGAACAAGAACTGTTCTCCGAAGCAACCGAGTAATTTCAGGTTTGGTCCCAATGCCCGGGGCTGCAAACTTTATAAGCATTCCTTCGATGGTTTGTGCCAGCATTCCATCGAAGCAAGCGCCTGTAACGTGACTCACGTACAGGCGCTTTTTGCACATATTCAGATGCTAGTCATACTCCCATCCGAGCAGGAACTGTCTGCATACCGTTAGTGCCAGGGACCGAAGTAACATGTTGAAAACTCTGCAGCCTATCGCGATGTAATGGCAGAGTAGAAAGGACGAAAGCATGAACAATAGATATAGCTGGGGTCGCAAGCAGAAGAAGCGCGAAGCCTCTAATACAGCGAATGAACAAAATGAATCGAATGAATCCAGTACATTCCGTGAGTTTGGTGAATCCAGTGAACAACAATGGGAGCAGGAAGAGGAGCTACAAAACCTTGCTGATCCGCTTGAGGATTTTCCAGAGCATGAGGAGTTGGAAATTACAGGCGTGGAGCAGGCAAGATGGCCGCGTCTTCATTATAAATTGTTTTTTGGCGAGCTAAAGCTCATTGTGCATGAAGATGTAATGATCAAATATCGGATGCTCAAAGGCTATAGCTTTACCAAGGATGCACTGCGTGACATTATGGCTGCCAACAAGCTACAGGCTGCCTATGCGTCATCCATCAATTATTTGAGCTATCGTTCATGTACCCGTACAGAGGTTGCTCGTAAGCTGAAGGAGAAGGACTATGATGAACACGTCATTGAGACGACACTGGATCGCTTGGAACAGGAGAAGCTAATAGATGACTCTCTGTTCGCAGAGCAATGGGCTAGGCAGCGTGTTCGTACCCAGAAGAAGGGCAAAGTATGGATTCGTCAGGAACTGCGGCAAAAGGGCGTACAGCCCGCTCATATCGAACAGGCATTAGGCGAGATTGACGAAGATGAAGAATTAGTCAGCGCCACCACGCTTGCTCGTAAAAAGTGGAATAGCACATCAGGCGAATGGCTCGATAAGAAGCGCAAGACGATGGCGTATTTAATGCGCCGTGGTTATTCCTCCGATCTGGTGCGGCGTGCACTGGCTGCGATTGAGGAAGAAGATGAGATTGAGGACGAACAGGAATAACGGTTAATGGCACAGAACGGCAAAAAGTCTGAGCGGGTAGAAGTGAGAAGGATGGAGAGCAGACAGAAGTAAAGGAGCTGCTCTCCATGAACAGTGTTTACTCTATACGAAAATCATTTGTTTTTATAATCGGAGTATGAGATGAAGTTTATAAATATTCATTCTGCTTCGTTTGAACAAAGAATGCATGTCATTCATCAGGATTGGATATAACAATATGGAACATTAACTCTATCCGTATTTCATATAAATGCAGTCCAAGTGTACACCATCAGCGATTCATGGGAGCATGATCCGATACAGATTGTTCCTAAATTCAAATACAACACAACAATAACGAAATTCCGTACTCAGCCATATCCATATGCTGGTGGCTGAGTATATCAGCAGAAACAACAGGAAATGCCAATTGCTTGACAATGTCTTTTGGCAAATAATAAAATGGATGTGTACAGTTTGTCATTTTTACGTCATTTTTAGCTTATTGACCTCAAATGTTGTGGTTATGGCGGACTGTTACAAGCGTGCTTGAACTTTGAAAATGTTTAAGCCCCTTGGATGGGGAATTAGCACATGTACCCGCATGAGCGATGAAACGGAATTAAAGGGACGAAGCATTGTATTACCATCAACATGGTAGTTCCCAAGGAATACCTTGGAGGAATCAGCGAGGAGGTGAACAGAATGGGTTATCTCTGGATCATAATTCTCGTTGTTGCCGCATTATTCTTTGGGTTCGTGATCGGATATTTTATTCGCAAATCTCTTGCAGAAGCTAAAATTTCCAGTGCTGAAACTGCTGCCGCACAGATCGTAGAAAATGCGAAGAAGGAAGCAGAAGCATTGAAAAAAGAAACAGTTCTGGAAGCAAAAGACGAAATCCACAAATTCAGAGCTGAAGCTGAAAAAGACATTCGTGAGCGTCGGAATGAAAACCAACGGCTGGAAAGACGATTGTTGCAAAAGGAAGAGTCGCTGGATAAAAAGCTGGAATCACTGGAACGCAAAGAAGAACAAGTGGTTAACAAAGAGAAACGTATCGAAGAGACACAGCAACAGATCGAGCAGCTATATCAAACTCAGGTGGCCGAGTTGGAACGAATCTCCAATCTGACTATGGAGGATGCACGCAGCATCATCCTGAGCAATGTAGAGCAAGAAGTGCGTCATGAGACTGCACAAATGATCAAAGACATTGAGCAACAGGCGAAAAACGAAGCGGACAAGCGCTCCCGTGAGATCATTACACTCGCTATTCAGCGTTGTGCAGCGGACCACGTGGCAGAGACTACCGTTTCTGTTGTCACCTTGCCTAATGAAGAAATGAAAGGCCGCATTATCGGCCGCGAAGGACGTAACATCCGCGCACTGGAAACATTGACTGGTATTGATCTGATTATCGATGATACACCGGAAGCTGTTATTCTGTCCGGATTTGATCCGATTCGTCGTGAAATTGCCCGCACAGCATTGGAAAAACTCGTTGCTGACGGACGTATTCACCCGGCACGGATCGAAGAAATGGTCGATAAATCTCGCCGCGAGGTGGATGAGCGTATCCGTGAATACGGAGAGCAATCGACTTTCGAGGTGGGCGTACACGGCCTGCATCCGGATTTGATCAAAATTCTCGGACGACTCAAGTTCCGTACGAGCTATGGTCAGAACGTGCTCAAGCACTCGATGGAGGTTGCTTACCTTACCGGCCTGATGGCTGCGGAGCTGGGTCAGGATGTTACACTGGCCAAGCGTGCAGGTTTGCTTCACGATATCGGCAAAGCGCTTGACCACGAAGTGGAAGGTTCTCACGTTGAGATCGGCGTAGAGCTGGCTAAGAAGTACAAGGAGCATCCAGTCGTAATCAACAGTATTGCTTCTCACCACGGTGATACCGAAGCAACGTCGATTATCGCTATGCTCGTTGGCGCAGCGGACGCTCTGTCTGCCGCACGACCTGGCGCACGTCGCGAGACACTGGAAACGTATATCCGTCGTTTGGAAAAGCTCGAAGAAATTTCGGAATCGTTCGATGGAGTCGAAAAATCATATGCGATTCAAGCCGGACGCGAAATTCGCGTTATGGTACAACCGGATAAGATTGACGACGCTGAAAGCTTCCGACTGGCTCGGGATATTACCAAAACGATTGAAAATGAACTGGATTATCCAGGGCATATCAAAGTCACCGTTATCCGTGAAACACGAGCGGTTGATTACGCAAAATAAAGATCATGCGAAAAGTGACCTGGATACGGGTCACTTTTTGTATTACTGGACGGAGGAGAACATCATTAAAGTTATTTTTATTGGAGATATTGTAGGCAGTACAGGGCGGAAAGCGATTAAGTCAAGCCTTCCTCGGTTAAAATCAAAGTATAACCCGGATATGATTATCGCGAATGCCGAGAATTCCGCCTCCGGGCGCGGTGTGACACGTAAAATCGCCAACGAGTTATTTGAACAGGGTGTACATGGCATTACGATGGGCAATCATACATGGGATAATCGCGAGATTTTTGAGTTTATCGATGATGAAGCGCGCATGGTTCGTCCGGCGAATTTCCCACCGGATACACCAGGACGTGGATACACCATCATTAAAAACGGCGGCAAACAGCTAGCCATTATCAATTTGCAGGGTCGAACCTTCCTGCCTGCTATCGATTGTCCGTTCCGTAAAGTGGATGAAATTCTGGAAGAGCTGAAGGGTAAAACGAATGCGATTCTAGTTGATTTTCACGCGGAAGCAACGTCTGAAAAGATTGCTATGGGCTGGCATCTGGAAGGACGTGCATCGATGGTCGTTGGTACACATACGCATGTGCAGAGCAATGACGATACCATCCTGCCAGGTGGTACAGCTTACCAGACCGATGTTGGCATGGTTGGCTCGTATGAAGGCGTACTGGGCATGCAGCGTGAAGCGGTACTGTACAAGTTCCAGACACAGCTACCTGCACGTTTTCAAGTGTGTGAAGGCAAATGGCATTTTCATGCTGTCTATGTCGATATTGATGATGCGACCGGTAAAGCGAAAAAAATCGAGAAAATCCGTATGTATGAAGACGAGTGGCACATGGATTAAGCTAAAACTAGAGCTAGAGCTAGAGCTAGAGCTAGAGCTAGAGCTAGAACTAGAGCTAGAGCTAGAGCTAGAAGGTATACCTGTGCTTATGCTTGCTATATAAGCATATTGATGCTTTATCTCGTGGATAAGCTAGCTAGAGCGTGAGCAACTGCTATCGCTGCTTGTCAGGTTTCTACGTCTGCTTTGCATCCCTGTTTGATGGAAGAAGATACAAGTATATTGCTCGCTCAAAAATATATTTGACAATTCCACCTGTACGGTTCGAAAAAAGAAGGAAATTGAAATAAATCCTCGAATACTAACTAGACGCATTTCCGATCATTTTTGAAGCCAAGCCATCATTCATTCCTAGGGGAGGTACCTAACATGGAAGTATTAAAAGTGTCAGCAAAATCCAACCCGAATTCAGTAGCCGGAGCCCTGGCAGGAGTGTTGCGTGAACGCGGCGCTGCCGAGCTTCAAGCTATCGGAGCGGGTGCACTGAACCAAGCGATCAAAGCTGTAGCCATTGCCAGAGGATTTGTAGCGCCAAGTGGAGTTGACCTGATTTGTATTCCAGCCTTTACCGATATTGTGATTGATGGAGAAGACAGAACTGCGATGAAGCTAATCGTAGAGCCAAGATAAGCAGCAATCATAACGGCACAACCGCCCCGGTAGTCATGCCACGAGCTGGCATTTGATTGAGCGGTATTCAGGCGATTGAACTGGATACCAGACAGGAATGGCGGAAAAAACGTAAACTTTTGTGACCTGTATCGCTTTTTTACTGAAAGCGTGCAGGTCTTTTTGCTGAGTTGGTTTTCATTTTCATAGGAAAAGATGTATAATAGAGCGGTATGGTTTTCATTAAATCCAGTACGTGTATTTTGTTACAAACATATATGTACACAATAGTCGAGGAGTGAACGATCAATGAGTAAAGTAGTACCTGTCGGCGTATCTGCACGCCATATTCACCTGTCCCAGGAGCACGTTGAAATTCTGTTTGGTGCAGGATATCAATTGACTGAATTCAAACCACTGTCCCAACCAGGTCAGTTTGCTGCCAACGAAACAGTAGAAGTTGTTGGCTCTAAAGGTTCTTTCCCTAAAGTACGTATTCTTGGCCCAGCACGCGCGGCAACGCAACTGGAAATTTCGATGACGGATTCCTTTGCAATCGGCGTAAAAGCACCGGTTCGCGAATCCGGTCATATCGAAGGTACACCAGGCATCCTGATCAAAGGACCTGCAGGTGAAGTTGAAATTCAAGAAGGCGTAATCGTGGCAGCTCGTCACATTCACTTCCACACGTCTGATGCTGAAAAATGGGGCATCAACGATCAGGACAAGCTGAAAGTTCGTCTGTCCGGCGAGCGCGGCATGGTACTGGAAAATGTAATCGCACGCGTATCCGATACGTTCAAACTGGATATGCACATCGATACAGACGAAGCTAATGCAGCAGGTGCACGCACTGGCGACACCGCTGAAATTATCGACTAAGCAACAGAATCTGGGTTTTCTGACAGTCAGATTACAGGGTGATGTCTGCATATCGTGTATCCGATCACAGTAATACGGATAAACGATAACAGCCGGAACGATTCGATGCCGGATGTGGATAGAGGAAGTATGCACTATCCATGTTCGGCAGTCGGAATCCGTTCCGGCTTTTTTATTGCAAGTTTATTTCTTCTTCGTTGGTTTGCCATATCGTTCATACGTACGCTGTAAATAATGGAGATACTGCTGGCGCGTCAAGCCGCCGGTTTGCTCATTAAAATCATCGTATGACATGTCAGCAGCAAAGCCAAACTCTGCCATCGCTTGTTGCCGGGTTTTGGCGCACTGTGGGTGATCCAGCGTTTGCGGCCAATCCCTATTGTCCAGCGGCTCAAAATCATGTGATGAAATGCCCGCATACACACCATTATTGCTGTACTTGCGCGCCGCTTTGAATTGAATCTGTGATTCCGGCTTGAAAGCTGTTCCTGTACCCCAGGAGAGAGAGTACCCGTTTTCCGGCTCGGCATGCGTTGCGCCATATCCGATTGGAAAGACGATATCCTCCTCTTCCAGTAGCTTATAACCGACAAGCTCATAATGCCCACGTAAGAAATGATCATCCATCACCGTGATGGCATCATTTGCTTGCGGAGCTGCTGTAATCTGAGCGATATCGGGTGATCGATCAGTTGTACGGTATAGATAAGGACGTATGAACAGCGGCATCGTCATAAGCTGATGCCAGAGGCTAAGCTCACTGAACAAGCCATCCTTTTGCATTTTGCGCATATCGCCGATTACGAGTACATACGCATCGTGGAACAAATCCAGCTCCACACGAAAAATATCTCCCGGTATCGCATTATAGCGCTGACGCTGGGCATGCAGCAGGCGTTGCAGCTTCTGATCATAATCAGAGGGAAGCTGCATTGGAAATTGTTGAAGGGATGAGATTAATTCTTCACGAGTATGGCATTGCTCGTATTCACGGATAGGTAGCGAAACGGTATTATTCGGATTTGTCACGGTCACATATCCTTTATGATCATGATCACGGATACCGGCTGTAAACCGCATACTGGCTGCTTTAATGCTCGTTATATTGGAAAAGTTCAATTTCTTCTCTTTTCCTTTGGCCGTCTGCGGTAGTATCCATTGTCGTTCTCGTGTGGCTATATGTACATCTGTCTCAGAATACGATTGATCATACGTGCCGATACATTTACGAATGGTATCACCCTCCAGCGCGATCCAGTATCCTGCGCGCAGCTCCATCAGTTCCCAGTCTGGATTTAGTTGCTGCAGGCCAAAATAAGGACGCAATTTATTCGTTAACCATAGTTTGGGCTGTTTCAACTTGTACCCTCCTTGAATAATTATGTAATATACATACCATATGTATTGGCTTCACCCTATCCATCTTAAACATATGAACATCGTTATACAACCGGAGTGACTCGTATACACATCAAGGCAATTTGGCTACAGCAGGACTACTTTTACGGATCATAAAACAACAGGAGGCGTACAGGATGAATTACCGTATTCGGTTTATGATGGTGTTATTGCTACTCGTTGGCTCGATCCCTGTCTATCAGCAAGCAGATGCTGGTGGCCCTATTGATGAATCCAGGCTATTTAAGAAGCTGGATCAGCTTGGCAGCGGGCAGATGATTGTCGTTGCTGCTGATCGATCTAGCTCGATTACCGGCAGATTATACGTATACCAGAAGCAGGAGCAGGGCTGGCAACGCCAGTTAGGACCTCTTCCTGTCGTTTTGGGCAATAAAGGACTTGGCAAAACAAAAGAAGGCGACGGCAAAACACCACTCGGTACGTATACACTTGGTACTGCATTTGGTAGCAGCCCGCAGCCACCAGCAGGCGTGCAAATCGATTATCGTCCGGCAGGAGCAGACGATTACTGGGTGGATGCGCCCCAATCACCGGATTACAACAACTGGGTTGCCTACGAGGGTGATCCTAAGGAACGCTGGTCTTCATTCGAGCGACTCAATCATCCGCTATATCAACATGCGGTAGTGGTCAATTACAATACAGATCCGGTGATACCGGGCAAAGGCAGTGCGATATTCATGCATATCTGGCGAGCCTCGGATAAGCCAACCGAGGGCTGTATCGCGATGTCGAAGGCTAATCTGCTACGAGTGATGAAGATCATCGATCCTGACCTATCTCCGAAAATTCGTATCGGCATCGGTAACGGAATTTACTAATACAGATATCCCCTACAGCTATCCCCAGCCCTAAACGATCAAGGCTGGGGATTCCTTGCTTTTTATATAGATAGTGCCATGCTATAATTACAGGTGATGCTTTTTTGTTGAACCGATTGCTTACGTTGATTACGATGCAAAACATAGAGCAATGCATACAGGTGGCACTGCTTGTTCATCGCATGAGTCGGCAAAGGAATGGAGCAGCAGTTGTCCATATGAAGCAGCGCAGGCTGCTTAGTATATTGCGATACAATCGGTATGTTCAGGAAATGTTTATGGTGGGGGAGTGACAGCATAGCATGTCAAAACAAACAAAAGATTATTCTCAATATTTCGATTTTTCCGATGCTAAGGTGATATCCGAGGATGAAACCGGCAAAAAGATCCGTATCCGCGGACGCGAAATCCATATTATGTCCGAACCGAATCAGCGTGAGGAGAAAAAGCGTGGCAAGCAGGAAGTACAGATTATGTACGAGAATGCCGTGCCAGAAGAGTTGCGCGCAATCGGTGCAGGCAAGCATTATCTTGTTTACACATTCGGCTGTCAGATGAATGAGCATGACTCTGAGACGATTAAAGGCATACTGGAGCAAATGGGCTATACCGCTACGGAAAGCCGCGAGGAAGCCGACATTATTCTGCTCAACACATGCGCGATTCGTGAAAATGCCGAGGATCGTGTATTCGGCGAACTGGGTCATCTGAAAACTCTTAAGCTGGAGCGTCCGGGCTTGCTGCTTGGGGTATGTGGATGTATGGCACAGGAGGAAGGCGTCGTTAATCGGCTTATGCAAAAGCATAATTTTGTCGATATGATCTTTGGTACTCACAATATTCATCGTTTACCACAGCTTGTACAGGGTGCCCTGTTCAGCAAGGAAATGGTCGTTGAGGTGTGGTCCAAAGAAGGCGATATCGTTGAAAATCTGCCGAAAAAACGGCAAGGTATGCGCGGCTGGGTAAATATTATGTATGGCTGCGATAAATTTTGCACATACTGTATCGTCCCTTATACACGCGGTAAAGAGCGTAGCCGCCTGCCGCAGGACGTGATCGCTGAAGTGCGCGAGCTGGCACGTCAGGGCTTCAAGGAGATTACATTGCTCGGACAAAACGTGAACGCCTACGGCAAAGACCTGGAAGGCATGGACTATACATTTGGCGATCTGATGGACGATATTTCCCGAATCGATATTCCGCGTGTACGTTTTACCACTTCACACCCGCGTGATTTTGACCAGCGTCTGATCGAGGTGCTTGCTAAGGGTGGCAATCTGGTGGAGCATATTCATTTGCCAGTTCAATCGGGCAGCACTGAAGTATTGAAAAAGATGAGTCGCAAATATAGCCGCGAACGTTATCTGGAGCTCGTTGACCAGATTTATAGCGCTATTCCAAATGCGGTGCTCACTACCGATATTATTGTTGGGTTCCCCGGAGAAACCGACGAGCAGTTTGAAGAAACATTGTCGCTTGTGCGTCAGGTTGGCTTTGATTCGGCGTATACATTTATTTATTCGCCGCGTGAAGGTACACCTGCTGCTTCGATGGAGGACAATGTACCGATGGAAGTGAAGAAGGAGCGTTTACAGCGTCTGAACGCTACGATTAAGCAGTATAGCCGCATCGGCAGCGAGAAGTTCCTCGGTCAGGTCGTTGAGGTTCTTGTAGAAGGCGCCAGCAAAAATAATGATCAGGTACTGGCTGGACGCACACGCTCGAACAAGCTTGTCCATTTTGAAGGCTCTGAGGAGCTGATTGGCGAGTTTGTGCATGTGAAGATTACCGATTCCAAATCGTTTTATATTAAAGGCGAGCTGGTAGCTGAGCCTGCAGCAATAGGCTGATCACAGAGAAGCTGCCAGACTTGACCTGACGGAAAGGATGCTATGGCCGTGGAGCGACAGGAGCCTAACATAAATAATCAGCAGACGGCAGCAGACAGCCCGGAGCTGGAAACGAGCGGATTGTATATCCGTGAAGATATTATGGAGAAAACGCGGCAGCTTGCCGGACTGATCTCCAACAGCGAGGAAATTATCCATTTTCAAAAGGCAGAGCAGATGATTCAGTCGCATGAACGTGTGCAAAGTCTAATCTCGCAAATTAAGAAAAAGCAAAAAGAGGTAGTTGCCTTCGAATCGCTGCGCAATCAGAAGATGGTTGCTAAGATTGAAGCGGAGATGATCGAGCTACAACAGGAACTGGACGATATTCCGCTCGTCAGTGATTATCAGGAGTCCCAGGTAGAGATCAATGATCTGCTGCAAATGGTCGTATCTGCCATTTACAGTACCGTATCCGAGAAAATTCATGTGGAGAGCGGTAAAGATTCTCCCCCGGCGTCCTGCGGGGATTAAGCCTTTGAGCGGATCAATGATCATGTGGAAATAACACAAAAGTAGAGGACGCGGAATGAGTATCCGCGTCTTTTTTATCTCAATCAAAGTTCAGCATTGCGATATAATGGTCACACCCTACGCTTTCGTTTTACATCCGATCGAAATTAAGCGGAAAGAAGTGAGCTGATCATGGAATCGTCCAACTATAATGATGCTCGTGTGATCATACGTCCGCGTACCGAGCATGAAACGCTGCCTATGCCATTACTGCTGCTTGCTGATCCTGATCCAGCGGCGATTGAACGCTATGCTGCTCTCTGCCGCTGGTGGTTTGCGGATGACGGAAATGAGATTATCGGCGTCTGTGGTGTATTGGAGCGTAGCAGTGGAGCATGGGAAATTATGAATATGGCGGTGCTAGCCCGTTGCGAGGGTCAGGGCATCGGCAGTCGATTGATGAAGAGCGTGCTGGCTGATCTGGAGCAAGAAGGGGCGATTGAAGTCACCGTATGTACAGGCAATTCCAGTCTCGGTGCACTTGCCTTTTACCAGAAGCAGGGCTTTCGCATGGAAGCGATTGAGCTGGATTATTTCGTCCGGCATTACGATGAACCGATTATAGAAAATGGGATTCCGTGTCGGGATCGGATTATTTTATGCAGGCGACTGGCAGTAATGCGCGCACCGAAGCGTCCGATCGTATTGTCCCATTTTCAAGCCAGCGTCTCTGTACGTATCGCACAAATTCGCGATGCAGGGCCGCTGATTCGTATGAAGCGACGTCTGGATGAGCAGACTACGTTTATGCTGCTGGAGCCGGGCGAGCGTATGATGGGTGAAAGCGAGCAACGGGATGTGATACGATATGCGTTGCGTAGTGCGAACTCGAATATTTTTCTGGCGGAGTATGAAGGTCAGATTATCGGCTATCTGGAAGCGATGGGCGGTAAAGTGATGCGTAATCGCCACAGCGTTTACATTGTGGTCGGGGTGCTACAGGAATATGCGAATCGCGGCATCGGACGCAGATTGTTCCAGACGATGATGCACTGGGCAGAAGATCGCGGTGTGCATCGCCTGGAGCTGACGGTGCAATCTACGAATGAACGGGGTATCCATCTGTATCGCTCACTCGGGTTTCATATTGAGGGGATTCAAAAGCAAGCGTTGATCGTAGACGGAAGCTATGTTGATCTGATTCAGATGAGCTTGCTGCTGACATGATTCATGTAATGGAGAAGTGGCGGTGACTGGATCATTCTGGAGCATACTGTGCATAGCTCTTGTCGTATCTTATGGAGGACTAGCTTTGCTGTGAGCGCTCTCTGACAGTTGGGATGGGAGTAAGTAACAGATTGGAGCATCATGGAATCAACAGGAGGAATACGTAATGACGGAGTGGCAAGAGATATTAGAAGCAAGCGAGCAAATGTACTGGGGATTACTCGGCTGTAGACTGGTTGAAAGCCATCATGAATATATTAAAATTGCACTTACTGCAACCGAGCGCCATCTGAACCACATGCATATCGTGCATGGCGGGGTAATGATGTCTATGATGGATCAGGCAATGGGTATGATGTCGATGGCAGTACAGGGTGGACAGCCCTGTGTAACGACGAATATGAATACTCATTTTGTTCATTCGATGGGGCAGGGTGAGCTGTATGCGATCGCGAGAGTGATTCATCAAGCAGGTCGCACCATGACCTTGCAAGCCGAAATTACGAATGAAGCAGGAGAGACAGGTGCGATTGCTACCGCTACGTTTATCGCAACGCGCAGTAAATAATACAGTCTGTCTATTGCAATAAATGAAAGCACGAGGCGTTATTCATTTGCCGTGGAGTCAAATAACCATTGACCTCACGGCATTAATAGTTCATAATGATATTATCAAAAAGATAAAATGAACAGTGGTGATCATAATGACGGACAATAGTAAGCAGCATTCGTACGATGTCAAAAAGTACCGCACACCGGATGGCGCTCCCGCCGACATCGTCATGTTTACGCTGACCAAAAAGGAGCGCAAGACATTCACAAAGACATTGCCGCTGCGCGAATTGAAGGTAATGCTTATTCGACGCCGTTCCTGGCCCTTTGCTGGCAAATGGGCACTGCCGGGAGGCTTTTCTCATGATGACGAGTCCTTGTTTGAAGCCGCACAGCGTGAGCTTAAGGAAGAGACAGGCGTCGATGCACGTCACCTTGAATATCTCGGTGTATACAGTAAGCCGGGACGTGATCCGCGCGGCTGGATTATCTCACATGCTTTTTTTGCACTGGTTGAAGAGGAAATATTGGAAAAACGCCGTGCTGCTGATGATGCGGAAGAGGTAGGCCTGTTTACGATTGAGGAAGCGCTGGATGAGCTGGAGCTTGGCTTTGACCATCATGATATTATTCGTGATGCGTATATGCGGATTCAGGAGCAGATGCTGAGCACCGTGATCGCCAAGAAGTTCTTGCCGCCAGAGTTTACGCTCAGTGAGCTGTATCAAGTGATCAAGGCGGTTGTACCCGATTTTGAGGAACCGAATTTTATCCGTAAAATTACGTCCACACGCAGTCGCAAAGGCATTATCGAGGAAGTGCGGGACGAGGATGGCAATCCACTCAGCTCCAATCAATACTCACAGCGTCCGGCGCAGCTTTACCGGTTTACCGGGCTTGTACCACGTTTATCGATTTATTCATAACAGGATATTAACGGTATTCGTAGCTCAATCATGCTGTGATATCAATCATATCCTGTATGAATAAACAGGGTTGCTTTGTACAGGTTTACTTACGTATACGTCCTATTAAAAGGAGGCACAACGATGAGAGCGTTGATTGTCATTGATTATACGAATGATTTTGTGGATGGGAAGCTACCTGTTGGCGAGCCTGGAATTGCGATTGAATCGAAGATTGCCGAATTGACCGAGCAATTTGTAAATATGGGTCACTGGGTCGTGATGGCGGTCGATCTGCATGAGGAACAGGACCCGTTTCATCCAGAAACGAATCTGTTTCCACCGCACAATATTCGGGGTACAGAAGGGCGCGAGCTCTATGGTCGCTTGAAGTCGGTCTATGAGCAGCATCGCGAGCAGATCTATTGGATGGATAAAACACGTTATAGCGCGTTTGCCGGAACGGATCTGGAGCTGCGCTTACGTGCACGCGGCATTACTGATCTGCATCTGATCGGCGTATGTACAGACATTTGTGTGCTCCATACCGCTGTCGATGCGTATAATAAAGGCTTTAACATTGTTGTGCATGAGGATGCGGTGGCGAGCTTCAATGCGGCAGGACATGCATGGGCACTTGAACATTTTCGTACCACAATGGGGGCAAAAGTAGTCAAAAGTGGTTAAAAGGTAATCAAGCCGGCATTTGCCGAACGCTGCAAGCTCTAATGTGATGCGTTTCACATAGAATTGCAGCGTGATCACGATCTAAAGAGGTGGAACGATAATGAGACAATATGGCCTAGCTTTACATACAGACAAGTATCAGATCAATATGATGTATGCACACTGGGTAAATGGAACACACCATAAGAAAGCGGTATTCGAAGCTTATTTCCGTAAGCTGCCATTCGGTAATGGCTATGCGGTATTTGCAGGTCTGGAACGCATTGTAAATTATATTAACAATCTGACCTTTCATGAGGATGAGATTGCTTTTCTGGCAGAGCAGGAGGAGCAATACGATCCACGCTTTCTGGACGAGCTTCGTCAATTCCGTTTTCACGGGAATCTATATGCAATGCAGGAAGGTGCAGTCGTATTTGCCGATGAGCCGTTAATTCGGGTAGAAGGTACAATCATGGAGGCGCAGCTCGTAGAGACGGCTTTGCTGAACTTTATGAACTATCAGACGCTGATTGCAACGAAAGCATCACGCATTAAGCAGGTAGCAGGAGACGATCTGCTGCTGGAGTTCGGAACACGCCGTGCTCAGGAAGCGGACGCGGCGATCTGGGGGGCGCGTGCTGCCTATATCGCTGGCTTCCACGGCACGTCGAATGTGCTTGCTGGTGCCAAGTTCGGTATTCCTGCCAAGGGGACACATGCTCACGCATGGGTTCAGAGCTTTGGCAACGAACAGGAAGCATTTGATCGGTATGCGGCTGCATTGCCGGATGGTGTGACTCTGCTGGTCGATACGTTTGATACGCTTGGCAGCGGTGTGCCGCATGCGATTCGTACAGCGAAGGAGCTGGAAGCACGCGGTAAAAAGATGAGTGCAATTCGTCTGGATAGCGGTGACCTATCGTATTTATCGATTCAAGCGCGCAAAATGCTGGACGAAGCTGGACTATCGTATGTGAAGATTGTCGCTTCCAATGATCTCGATGAAAACACCATTCTTGACCTGAAGGCACAGGGCGCACGTATTGATACATGGGGTGTAGGTACACAGCTAATTACCGCATCGGATCAACCTTCTCTTGGCGGTGTATACAAGCTGGTTGAGTGTGAAATTGATGGTGAAATGACGCCGGTTATTAAAATTTCCGCCAATCCAGAAAAGGTGACCACGCCGGGTAGCAAGGATGTATACCGCATCATTAGCACAGGTAGCGGCAAAGCCATTGCCGATTATATCTGCTTCCCGGATGAATCGGAGCCGCGTGAAGGCAAGCGACTCAAGCTGTTCAATCCGCTGCATCCGTATATTCGCAAGTATGTATCCGACTATGAAGCGGTAGCGATGCTACAGCCGATTTTTATGGAAGGCAAGCAAGTATACGAGTTGCCAGAACTATCACAGGTGCGTGCATATCATCGTGCGCAGCTAGAGCAATTCTGGCCGGAATATTTACGTAAGCTGAATCCGGAAATTTATCGTGTGAATATTAGTCCGAAAGCATGGGACATGAAGCAGAAGCTGATTGCCGAGCATCTGCCTGCTGAGGAATCCTGAGGAGCACGTTGTGAAAAAAGGCATAGCCTGATTACCATTTCAACCGCTATGCTGCTTCTTGCACAGCATGATAGAAAGGATGATCACGATGGAAACAACATTTCGTGCGTATGTATTGGAGAAACAAGACGAGGACGTACAGGGCTCGATTCAAGAGCTAACGATGGAGCAATTACCACAGGGGAATGTGACGATCGCTGTTCATTACTCGGATGTGAATTATAAAGACGGTCTGGCAAGTCTGACCAATGGTAAGGTTGTACAACAATATCCGTTTGTACCGGGCGTTGATCTGGCGGGGGAAGTCGTACAATCCGAGGATGAGCGTTACCAGCCCGGCGATCTGGTGCTTTGTACAGGATATAAGCTCGGTGTTAGTCATTATGGCGGCTATAGCGAGTATGCGCGTGTACCTGGGGATTGGCTGGTGCCTTTGCCGAAAGGATTGACGCCAAAGGAAGCGATGATGCTCGGTACAGCCGGTTTTACAGCGGGAATGTCGGTGGAGGCTTTAATCCATGCAGGCATTGAACCTGCATCAGGTCCTGTGCTCGTAACAGGAGCTACCGGCGGCGTTGGTTCTGTAGCGATCTCGATTCTGAGCAAGCTTGGCTATAAGGTGCATGCTTCCAGTGGCAAAGCGGAGCAGGCACAATGGCTGAAGGAGCTTGGAGCATCTCAAGTCGTATCACGTCAGGAAACAGAGCAGCCAGTTAAAGGTGCACTCGGTTCAACGACCTGGGCAGGTATTGTGGATGCGACTGGCGGAGCAGCGCTCGGTGAACGCTTGAAAAGCGTAGCCTACCGCGGTGCTGTTGCGGTATCGGGCAACACAGCCGGAGCCAAATTCGAGAGCAGTGTATTCCCATTCATTTTACGCGGGGTGCAATTGATCGGTATTGATTCGGTATACTGTCCAGCCGAGCTACGGTTGAAGGTCTGGAATCATCTGGCGACAGACTGGAAGCCAGACACGTTGCTACGTCAGGGCGTGACGGAATACAGCCTTGACGATATTCCAACAGCACTGCAAACGGTGCTGAATGGACAGGCTGTAGGCAGACAGATTATTCGTATTGCTGATTGATAACTAGAACCTATACTGTTCATGTTATAGTTTGCAAGATGCTGACCGTGTTATAAGCTGCAACATGCTGAATAGTAATACAGAAAGCAGCATCCCCAGTATACATGTTGTCGTTAAAAAAACAAAAAGCCCCGCTCTGTGCTAACCTAACAGAACGGGGCTTTAGTGTGTGCAGATTTTTACCTCACTAAGGTGTACTCCTTCACACAGACGATCTGAAGTTTTGCCAATATCTCGATCATTAGCGTACACGTAGAAGCTTACTTTTTATAAATTTCGCGCATCACATGACCAAGCTCTGGTAAAATAATGCGTTCCATCGCCAGCTTGACCGCACCTCGTGAGCCCGGCATCGAGAATACAGCCGTACGACCGATTGTGCCTGCAATCGCTCTGCTCAAAATCGCCGCTGATCCGATATCCTCGGCAAAGCTTAAATAGCGGAAGATCTCGCCAAATCCGGGCAGTTCCTTATTCAGCAGGCTCTGTACCGCTTCAAATGTTACATCACGCGGTGCAATGCCTGTACCGCCTGTCAGCAGAATGGCTTCGATCTCCGGCTGTTCTGCATACTGGTGCAGTAGCTCGCGAATCTGTTCATAATTATCTTTTACAATCGTATAACCAGCGACTTCATAGCCGTGCTCTAGCAGCAGCGACTGAATTAACTGACCGCCAGTATCCGTGTCCGGCGTGCGTGTGTCCGATACAGTAATGACCATACATTTGACTGTGTTAGGGGCTTCTGCCCGGTGTTCATCTACAGAACGCATTTTGATCCACTCCTTCAGGACTTAAGAAAATTCATGATCCCACATATATGAATGTGTAAATGCTCGCTTTCATCTTATCATACCCGGTAGTCAGAAATCACGAGCCGGCTATCTTGCTCAAAATCCTGATGGATTTTACAATTTGAGACAGAGACAGAGACAGAGACAGAGACAGAGACAGAGACAGAGACAGAGACAGAGACAGAGACAGAGACAGAGACAGAGACAGAGACAGAGACAGAGACAGAGACAGAGACACCGTGTAAAATGAATCAGGCAAGTTACATCAGTATACTGACCGAGATTGCAAACGATAGGGATAGGCTTCGCTTGAGCTATCCTTTATAATAAAAGGATATGGATCAATGAGATAACAGCATATCGTTTCACGATGGGTAGGATGATATGTAGCATAATGATAGGAACGGAGCGATTACGATGACAGTACCTATTTATATTTTGTCCGGTTTTCTTGGTAGTGGGAAGACTACCTTGCTACAGCAAATGCTAGAAAATTGGAAGGCAGAAGGCAAAACGCCGGCTGTTGTGATGAATGAGATCGGCGATGTGAATCTGGATGGGATGATGCTGGATGGCGATGTAGCGATGGCGGAGCTGCTTAGCGGCTGCATTTGCTGTTCCAATCGTGCTGATCTCGGTATGGAGCTGTATAATCTGATTCAGTCTGGTGAGCCGGATGTGATCGTGATTGAAGCATCTGGTGTAGCGAATCCGGTAGAGATTCTGGATGCTGTGACTGAAATCTCGCTCTATCATCGGATGGAGCTGCGTAACTTGATTACCGTAGTGGATGCGATGCATCTGTGGGAGCTATACGAGCAGCAGCAGGGCAAGACATATCGACTCATGCAGGAGCAGATTCGCGCAGCTTCGATATTGATTATAAATAAAAGCGATCTGGTGCAGCCGGAGCAACTGGAACAGGTACAGGAAATTGCACGTCGCTGGAATCCATATGCGCCTATGTACATTACAGTACGTTGCGAACTGGATCGTGCATTGTATGAAGAAGCACATCCCTCACTTGCCGCTAATAGTGCGGAGCAGCATACAGGGACGATGACATCAGGCATATCCACCGATAAGCATATGTTTAATGATATGTATGACAAGTCAGAACATCATATCCATGATGAGCATTGTGGGTGTCAACCTACAGCTACGCCAGATCAGATTGATGCTTCTGGCGATTCTGCTGGAAGCCCATCATCCGAAGCATCTGCTCATGAGCATCATGGTGCGGATCACCAGCACAAACAACTGCATCATTCGCATGAGCATGTGATGGTTTATACGCATTATTTTGAACAGCCGATTAACAGTGAAGCGTTTGAGCAACTCATTGCAAGCTTGCCGTCTGAGGTGTATCGTGCAAAGGGAATTTTGACATTTAGCGATACAAATAGTCGCTTTTTGTTCCAGTATGCGTACCAGCAAAGTGATTTTATGAAAATTACGCCGCAAAAAGAAGTGCCAGATGTGGCGGTATTTATCGGTGAGCATTTCGACAAACGCCATATTCAGCAGCAATTGCAATTGCTAGAACAGCAACAGACCAGCCTATAAGTTGTTCAGCAAGTATTCGACAGCGTTTCAACCGGAGTAAGTCGAGGGTAATAGTTCAATAATCACCCGGTGCCTGAACCCAGACACCCAGGATACGCTGGACGTTCGTGCAGAGTACTTAATTTGAACTATACTGGAGGTTGTTTATACGATGTCTACACCACATCAATATCGTCCTTATATCGAAGCTTGTGTTGAAGCGATGAATGCTTGTAATCTGTCCTATGTATCCAACCTGAAGCAGTATGATCTGGAAAAGCTATGCGACTGCATTCGCGTGAACCGTGACTGTGCAGAAGTGTGCTCCTTTACGATTCAGGCGCTGAGCCAGGGGAATTCACTGGCATCTGAGATTGCGGGTCTGTGTGCAAAAGCTTGCGAAGCGTGCATCGCAGAGTGCTCCAAACATGAGCAAACTCATTGTCAGGATTGTGTAGAAGCATGCCGTCGTTGTGCAGAATTGTGTCGTGAGCTTGAAGGTTCGATGGCGCTGGTGTAATCATCGCTGCTTCTGTATTCTTATATGCTAACGGATAAGCCATATTGTTGCATTTCCGACGATCAGGTTAATGCCTGACGTTCAGGGCGCATGCCTGTGGAAGAGCGAATATGGCTTTTTTGCGTTTATTTTATGGTCATGGGGTGTGTATGAACGGCGCTAGTATGCAGGATATTTGTTCTGATGGCTATCCTTGCACGAGCGTAGCAGAGAAATACTGGCTTGAAAAAAGCTTGCCTTCTTCCAGGCTCGACCGTATAATACAGCTTAATATCTTTTACAGCTTGTGTGAGCATGATTCAACTTTGCACAATTGTGTAATGTACACATGCTTATCGAACTACATAAACATCACCTCAATGATGGGGAGAGTATGCATAGAATCGTCTGCTTCAAGCGAGCCGGGAGGGTGAAAGCCGGCAGCAGCACATCTTGCAGAAGCGCACCCCGGAGAAGGTCTGTCCAACCCGTTAGCGAATTGCAGCTTGGAGCTAACGTGCATAGACAGACACGGTTAACTTCCGTTACAGGTTCATGAGTGACAATTCGAATAGATGGGATTGCGCCTATGCTAGAGCATGAGTATGCAATGTATGCCGATGATTGCATGCTTACTGTACACAGAAGCATCGGGCAGTACAACAATCCAAATGATCGAATTGTACATGGAGTGGCACCACGGGCAAGCATGATTAGCTCTCGTCTCCGCGTATGCAGTAGTAGCATACACGGAAGACGGGAGCTTTTTTTGTGCTGGTTTAAGAATTGTACGTAATCAGAAACTGGAGGAGAATCAAGATGATCACAACCTATTCACTGAGGCAACATGCGGCGAATTGGCTGCAACCGTTAACCGAGCTGTCGACCGAGCAAATTATTCCTATGCTGGAGGTGCCGCCTTCATCTATGCCAGGTGATCTGGCGTTTCCTTGCTTCGTACTGGCGAAAAGCTGGCGTCGCCCACCTCATCAGATTGCGGCTGAGCTGTGTGAGCAATTCAATACTGCTGCACAACCATATGCCCATGCAGAAGCAACAGGTGGCTATGTCAATCTGTCATGGAATCGCACGCATTATGCCCCATTGCTGCTGGATACGATTGCCGCACCGGACTATGGGCAGCTACAGCCCGAACAGAAGCAGCGCATCATCATTGATATGTCCTCGCCTAATATTGCCAAGCCCTTTGGCGTAGGGCATTTACGTTCAACCGTGATCGGAGCTGCGCTCTACCGGATCTATGCAGCCGCCGGACATGAGCCGATTAGCGTCAATCATATCGGTGATTGGGGAACGCAGTTTGGCAAGCAGATTGTTGCACATCTGCGCTGGAGTGATCCCGAACAGGCAGCCGCCGATCCGATTGGCGAAGCGTTACGGGTGTATATTAAGTTTCATGAAGAAGCGGAAACGATGCCTGAACTGGAGGATGAAGCAAGAGACTGGTTTCGGCGGCTGGAGCAGGGGGATGAAGAGGCGCTGGAGCTATGGCGTTATTTTGTCAAAGTTAGCATGGAGAAGTTAGACATTATTTATGAGCGGCTTGGTGTGCAATTTGACGAGGTGCTGGGCGAGAGCTTTTATAATGACAAAATGCCAGCGGTTGTGGAGCAACTGTCCGCGCTCGGCTTGCTGGAGGAAAGTCAGGGTGCACAGGTTGTGCGATTGGATGAACTCGATTTGCCGCCCTGTCTTATTTTAAAATCAGATGGTACGACGATCTATCCTACGCGGGATCTGGCGACAGCAATCTATCGGCGCAATGAGATGAAAGGGGATCGGCTCGTTTATGTTGTAGGTGGCGAGCAGACACTGCATTTTCGGCAGGTGTTTGCTGTACTGCATAAAATGGGCTATGACTGGGCAAACAATTGTGATCATGTATCATTTGGGTTAATGCGCATTAACGGTAAAAAGATGTCGACTCGCAAAGGCAAGGTTGTACTGCTGGAGCAATTGATGGATGAAGCGGTAGCGCGTGCGTCTCACATTATTGCCGAGAAGAATCCGACATTATCACAGCGTGAGCTTGTGGCACAACAGATCGGAATTGGCGCGATTATTTTTAGCGATTTGAAAAATGCACGCCAGAACGAGATCGACTTTTCGCTGGAGGAAGCATTGAGCTTTGAAGGAGAAACAGGGCCTTATGTACAATATGCCCATGCGCGGATTTGCAGCATATTGAGTAAAGCAGGCGCTGTAAAGGATCAACCACCTGTAGAGGGAAATGAGCCAGCGCCGGAGATGTGGAGCGATGCTGCCTGGGAATTGCTAGCTCATCTGGGCAGTTATCGCGAAGTGCTGGGGCGTGCAGTTCAATTGCAGGAGCCATCGGTGATGGCACGTTATGCCTTACAAACCGCACGACTGTTCAATCAATGGTATAGCCGCGATCGGATTATTGATGCCGACCCTCGGGTGAAGTCAGATCGTCTGGCTCTGGCAAAATGGACAGGTGCCACGCTAAAACGCGCACTGGAACTGCTCGGAATGGCTGCTCCACAAGAGATGTAAATCGCGTGCAACAATTGCGTATACCTAATCGTTTATAGAGTGAAGGTTCATACAGAACCGTGATTACAGGTATATCTGTGCTTAACATAGAGCCTGTATCATTTGAAAATTCGATAAATGGAGGGATAGGCAATGTGGAATGCAAAACAGAAGGTTGCAGCAACACTGGCGTTGTCCTGTGCTATTGCTGGTGGAGCTTCGGCGGCAGCAGCCGCATTTACAGATGTGAAAAGTGCAGATAATCAAGCGATCGTGAGCTCGCTTCAAGACAAAGGAATTATTAACGGGGTGACCGCTACGCAGTTTAAGCCGAATGGTTCATTAACACAGGCACAGGCGATTCAGATTCTTGCCAAAGCATTTGAATTGAAAAAGGATGGTGCACAGGTCATTCCAGCAGCGAATCAGCCGTGGTATGCAGGAGCGGTAGAAGCGGCAAAGGCGAACAAGCTGTCTTTACCATCGACCTTTAAGCCATCGGCAGAAGTGAATCGTGAGGATTTTGCATTGTGGCTGTATGAAGCGATCAACACAACCGGACAGTATCCAGCGACAAAGATGTTTGTAGTATTTGAAGATCAGGATCAGATCGACAAGGCTGCTTCGAACGCGATCCAGACACTGGTCAATATGAACGTGATCCCGCGCTCCAGCGTCGGTCAAAAGTTTGAGCCGAAGTCGACTATTACGCGTATGGATGCGGCAATCTGGGTGAACAGTGCCGTACAGATGATTGAGCGTGCACATGCAAATCAAGGTGATGATACGACAACTCCGCCAGCAAGCGGATCGGAGGGATCACAGATGGGATATGATCCGGTACTGAATTCTACAAGCACTGCCGATGGTAAGCAAAAGGTTACCTTGACCATCGAATTGCCTAATCCGGGTTATGGTCTGAAAATCGATAAAGTTGATCTGACCGATGACAAGCGTGCGATCATCTCCTACTCGCTGACTCAGCCAGAGCCAGGTATGATGTATCCACAGGTTATTAGTGAAGGTAAAGCAGAAACGGTTATTCCAGCAGGCTATACACCGGAGCTGGCGAGTAAATAATAGAATCGAGCTATGACAATAAAATAGTAACAACAAAAAAGCAGCCCTTCGGTATGATCCGAACGGGCTTCTTTTTTATCGTTATGGGGAGTAATACATGCAAGCTCGCTATGCAGCTTATCCATCATCGCTATGCAATGGAGTGAGGCTGCCGTAAGCGCTTGAAGGTGGATCATTAGCTTGCGTAACCATACTATGCCATTACACTGGACTTATACTTTCTTCGGTTCCACTTCAATCGGCTTCTCTGTAACTTTTTTCGTTTCATACAGATCAGAGCTCTTTTTCAGCCAATCGAACAGATGGGTAACAACGACTTTGAGTACTGCATATCCAGGTACAGCAAGCAGAATGCCGACAACCCCGAACAGATTACCCGCCGTCAAAATAACAAAGATAATCGTGATCGGATGCACTTTCAGCGATTTACCCATAATTTGCGGAGAAATCAGCTTACCTTCGATCAGTTGGACTACGGTCCAGACAACGACCATTTTGAGCAGCATAACTGGTGATGTTACCAGTGCAACGACCAGAGCAGGCGTAATCGCGATCGCCGGTCCAAGATAAGGCACGATACTTGTAAACGAAGCGATAATTGCCAGCACGAGCGCATAATCAAGACCGATAATATTGTAGCCGATGTACAGCAGAATACCGATACAGAAGCTAACGATAATCTGACCGCGAATATACGAGCTGATCTTATTGTTCATTTCGGACATGACCTCGGTTGTCTGTCCGCGCAGATTGACCGGAATGAACTGTAAAATGTAATCAGGCAGCTTTTTACCATCCTTGAGCAGGTAGAACAGGATGAACGGTACGGTTACGATCGATAGGAGAACTTCAGTCAATGTACCGAGGAAACCGCCGATACCGGAAAATGTAGACGCAAATCCGGAAAATCCGCTACTGAACAATGCTTCACCGCGAGCAGAGAGTGTTTTCAGCAGTTCCTGTGGATTCACATTGAGTGATTGCTGAATTTGCAGGAATACATCGCTACCGAGCCATTTTTGAATCTGAACGGTCGCCTGATCATATAATGTTGGAATATTACCGATCAACTCTAAAATCTGACTTTTAATCACCGGTATAACGAGGCTAATGATAAGCACGAGTATGCCGATAATGAGGATATAAAGCAAAATAATGGAATAGATACGTTTCACTTTATGTCGTTCCAAAAAGTCGACGAGCGGATTAAACAGATAGAACAAAATACCGCTCAATATAATCGGTAAAATAACGGTTTTGACGAGTACAATAAATGGGGTGAATACATAAGGAATTTTGGAAAGCATAAAAATGTTAATGGAAATTAAAAATAATACAAGCAAGAAAATAACGAAGCGATTGTTCAGAAAAAACAATTTAAAGCGTTCGCTCCATAGTCTAGCGCGTTCCATGAGTGGCTTCATTCCCTTCCAAGTCTAATTGTCTATGATGTGTAATGTGATTCATTCGCTTGATAAGTCTAGCATAGCGGTAAGCGACTGATAGAGCAAGTAATCCCCATAAACCGATGAATATTACTAACAAAAATGCAAGTTTAAGGTAGACAAAGCGGGAGAAAAGAGCTAAATTGGATGATAGTTCAAAAGGCTTAAAAAAAGTTGTAAACTGTGACTTACATCACAACGGTTAGTTTAGCTTTTTGATAAAATTTAAATTAATAAGATTGTGAATGAACAATAGTGTGTATACGAGCTGCGTGCCGCTCGTACAATCTCCAACATTTCTGTATTTATTCCAATCCTCCCTTACCAAAAATCACGATTTGCGAGGTGCACTATGAAACTCTCTCTGGGTTCCAAGCTGGTGGCAAGCTTTATTGCCGTGTCTATCATTACGTATGGTACAAGCGCTTTCTTTATTTTTTATTTGAAGTCTTATCTGGCATCCGGTATGGCGGATTGGATGTATGTATCGATTGTTTTACTACTTGGTATTACCTGGAGCGGGATTCTGGGCTTTGTCATCTCTCGCTTTTTGACGCGACCGATTGTGCAACTGTCGAAAATTGCCGAGCATGTATCTGCGGGTGATCTGACCGTTGAAATTCCAGAGCGCCGCGAAGAAGATGAGATCAAAGTGTTGAATGATGCCTTCCGCATGATGGTGGTCAATATTAAAGATATTGTAGGAGATATTGCACGTAATACAAGTACAACATCCAGCAATGCAGATTCACTCAGCGGTGCCATTAATGAAGCAGCCCATCAGATTGAGTCGTTATCCACGATAGCCGATGATATTTATCAAGGGGTCAAGCGTCAGCAACAGTCTGCCGAAACCTCTCTTCATACAGCAGAGCATATGCTCGGTTCCTTTCAGCAAATGCGTGATAAGTCGCACCATATGCTGGAGTTGTCCGGTACAATGGAGCAATCCGTACAATCAACCCGTGGCATTTTCGCTTCATTGAAGACCGGGATGGATACGCTATCTGTTTCACAAACTCAAGCAGAGCAGACAGTTCGACTGCTGGACAATCAAGCTTCGGATATCGGCGCAGTCAGTGGTACAGTAAAAGAACTGGCAGAGCAAACGCATCTGCTAGCACTGAATGCTTCCATTGAAGCAGCGCATGCAGGCGAGCATGGTGCGGGCTTTGCCGTCGTCGCTTCCGAAATTCGTAAGCTGGCTGAACAAAGTAATGATTCTGCCCAGCGCATCCAGTCGCTAATTACCGCTGTACAAACGCAAATTCATGCAACCGTAGAACTGATCCATAACCAGAACGAGCTCGTACAACGCGAGACCAAGCACACAAGCCAGGTCGAGCGTACATTAAATGAATTTGGCAGCGTGGTCGATGAATTTATGGCAGCCGTACAATTGATGGAAAACTCAATCTCGGAACAGACCGATCGCGTTGAACTGACCTACCAGCATGTTCAAAAAATCCGCGAAATGGCTGACAAATTCCACGAAGGCGCACGCCAGATCTCCATCGCAACCCATGAAGAGACCGCCATTATGGAAGAAATCTCTTCGTCCTCAGACGAACTGAGCAGCATGACCTCTCGTTTGCTGGAGAAAACAAAGGTATTTACTGCCTGATTTATAAAATGATGTAATCATATAGCAACCATAAACACAAAAAATAGACCGTGTCACTTCTATATAGCACATTGCTACCATTAAGAAGTGTACACGGTCTGTTTGCCTGGTATCGTAATTCAAGATGACCCCAGCGCAAATGAATCTGCGCAGCCCATCCTGTAGGAGCTATAAACAGGGCAGTGAATAAAGATGCTTAAAACGCATCAAATCATGATGTCTGACCTGTTGTCATTTCTCTAGCAACCATCAGGCTACCAGAGCAAAAGATGATAGAAAAGCTAGGTGATTCTATAGGTTATGATATGCACTACTGCTCTCGCGGGTATGAAGCAGCGAAAGCTATGATATAAAAGCTAGGGTAATTCTATAAGTTATGATATGCATTACTGCTCTCACAGGGTATAAAGCAGCGAGAACTATGATAGAAAAGCTAAGGTGACTCTATAAGTTATGATATGCACTACTGCTCTCGCAAGTATGAAGCAGCGAAAGCTATGATATAAAAGCTAGGGTGACTCTATAAGTTATGATATGCACTACTGCTCTCGCAGAGTATGAAGCAACAAGAGCTATAATATAAAAGCTTCAATATAACTGAATAACTACATATATGACTTTGGTGTATGCAAACACTTCGCATGGATGTAAACCGCACAGAACGAAGGGGAGGAAATAAGGGGAAAGGGCGACTTTTGAGCACGGGAATCTACATTATGATTCTACTCCGTAGATTCCTGTGCGATACGGGAGCCCGTCCCCTTATTCCTTCCCGTAGTGGTGCAACTTTCACCACATAAGTCAGCCTACAAACTCCAAAACCAAACCAAACTAAATTAAATCAATAAAACTATAAACCTACAATTGCACAATGCCATGCATCAAAACCAATACATAGGCACCGGCATATATGCTCCTACAGGAACGATCCTGCAATGCCCTGAATATAACGTTAACTGGTTCTATACTTTAATGTAGAAAGGAAAGAGGGGAGAGATACACCTATTCAACCCTCTTTCTTCCACCAACCGTCATTTTGCTTATTTACGTCGTGCGCCCAACCAGCCCCGCTGGTACCGGAACTTCACGATCCTCCGGACGCTCTGTCCCATCCAGAACTGCGTTCGAGCCAATCCCCGTCTGCATACGATACATTTGACGATAACGCCCGTCGATTTCCATCAGCTCGTCATGCGTACCACGCTCGACAATTTCGCCACGATGAAGCACCAGAATCTGGTCTGCACTGCGAATCGTAGATAGGCGGTGAGCAACGATGAAGGTCGTCCGACCGCGCTTCAGCACTTCCAGTGCAGACTGGATTAAAGCTTCTGTCTCGGTATCGATATTCGCTGTCGCTTCATCCAGAATCAGAATTGCTGGATCATAAGCCAGCGCCCGGGCGAACGAGATCAATTGGCGCTGTCCGGCAGATAAGGTGCTGCCTTTTTCCACTACTGGCTCGTCAAAGCCTTTTGGCAGATCAGCCAGAATCGTATCGGCACCCACATCGCGCAGTGCTTGCTCCAATCGTTCACGACTAATCCGTTCATTGTCCAGACTCACATTCGATGCGACTGTACCGGTAAACAGATACGGATCTTGCAATACGATACCCATATGCTGGCGAATCCACTGCTTTGGCAGATCGCGCACATGTTGTCCATCGATCGTAATTGTACCCTGCTGCGGATCATAGAAGCGGAACAGCAGGTTGATGATCGAGCTTTTGCCTGAACCGGTATGACCGACAAGCGCGACCGTCTGACCTTGCTTCGCTTCAAAATTGATATTTTTCAGCACAGGGTCTTTTTTATAGGCAAACGTAACATCTTTAAACTCAACGTTACCTTTGTAGCGAGGCATGGAGCCATCGGTTACCGCTTCGCCTTCTTCATCCATCAGCTCAAACACCCGACCGGCAGATACCATCGACAGATCAAGTGCAGCCAGTTGATTGACCATACCGGTCATCGGCTGGAACAGACGTCCAAGCACATCGACAAAGGCATACAGCACACCGAGTGAGATTGCACTGTCAAAGCCGCCAAGTGCAGCGGAGCCGAAGTACCAGAGCACCATCGCCAGCGTCAGATTACGCAGTACGTTGACCAGGTTGTGCGAGGTCAATGCGTTCAGACGTAGCATTTTATTTTGATAGAATAGATAGTCATTATTGAGCTGTTCGAATTCATCCTGTGTCTGCTTTTGCTTGCGGAAAATACGAATGATCGACATACCTTGAATCGATTCATTAATAATCGCATTGATCTCGCTCAGACGAGAGCGGATGATTTTGTTGTACTTGGTTGCAATTTTACGATAAACAACGACCCATGTGACCAGAATTGGTACAAGGAACAGACAGACAAGTCCGAGTCGGAAGTCCAAAATGAACAGGGCGACATACACGCCAAGCATATAGACAGCACCCGAGCTAAAGTTAGACAGAACGGCAACGAACAGGTCTTTGACCGCTTCCGTATCATTCGTGACCCGGGATACGACTTTACCTGCGGGCAGGTTATCGAAGAACGGCACCGGTAAGCGCTGAATATGAGCATACAGATCGATACGTAGCTGCTGAATCACTTTGTTCGCTGATGATTGCAGCCAGTATGTTTTACCAAACTCCGTAACGATTGTAATGAGCAAAAAGATAAAGTAGAGGCCGATCAGCTTATAGATGCTCGGCAATTCTGGCTTGTAAAAGGAGAACAATTCACCAGCCGATAGCGGTACTGCGCTATAGACAGCCTGTTCACCTTGCGGACTGCGTACGGTTAGCTTGCCATCCGCATACGTTTTCTCGCCCGTTGTATTACTCATAGGCCCATCGACAAAATAGAAGCCGGCGCCGCTTTGTACGACATGAGCCTGGGCACCTTTGGCTGCACCCTCTGCCCATAAGCCTTCGCGCTTATAGAACTTGCCATTATAGGCAGCAGCATTGGCATCACCAGCAGTCGTTTCGTAAAACGGCTGTTCAATCGCAAACATATGATTATCGATAATATTTTTAGCGATAAACGGGCCAGCCAGCTCTGCACCGACCCCGATGACCAGCATGATGAGCGCGACGATAAACGTCTTTTTGGCGCGTAATGCATACTGGTACAATCGCCTCGTAATGGTCTTATTATCCAGCCGTGTCATCGGCTGTTCATTCAAATCCTGTGTCTTCACGATTAAGACACCTCCTCATCAAGGGAATCGGATACTTGCTGCCGCTCATATTGCTCGCGGTACCAGCCATCTGCTTGCAGCAGCTCAGCATGCGTTCCTTCTTCAATAATTCGTCCTTTATCCAGCACAACGATATGGTCGGCATGCTCGATAGCAGATAGCCGGTGAGTGGCGATCAGCGTCGTTTTGCCTGCGCGTTCGGTGCGGATATTTTCAATAATACGTGCTTCTGTTCGAGCATCGACTGCGGATAAAGCATCATCCAGAATCAGAATTTCCGGATTCGAGATAAAGGCGCGCGCTAGCGATACACGCTGCTTTTGTCCACCGGACAGAGCGACGCCGCGCTCACCGACGATCGTTTCCAACCCATCAGGGAAGGTGTGCAGATCCTGATCAAAGGAGGCTGTACGAATCGCTGTCATCACTTCTTCATCTGTAGCATCCGATTTGCCGAAGCGAATATTGTTGCGTACACTGCGTGAGAACAAAATTTGCTCCTGCGGTACATATCCAAGCCAGCTATGTAGCTGATCCTTCGCAATATGCTGGATCGGTACGCTGTTAATGCTAAGTGTGCCGCTACCAGCCGGATACTCATGCAATAATTGCTTGAGCAGCGTGGATTTGCCGCTACCTGTGCGACCGACAACGCCAAGCGTTTCACCAGCCTTGATGCGAAGTGAAACCTGCTGCAGATTATCCACGGTAGAGGTTGGATAGCGGAAGACGATATCTTTGAATTCGATCCGATCCGGACGCTTCACCGGGAACGGATCATCGATATCTTCGACATCTGGCTTTACAGCAAGCGTCTCATTTACACGATCAAGCGAGGCGTTACCGCGTTGCATAATGTTAATCAATTCTCCAATCGCAAACATTGGCCAGATCATCATGCCCAGATAAATATTAAAGGATACGAGATCGCCAAGGGTTAGCTGATTGTGGAATACGAGATAAATACCGTAGCCAAGTCCGATAATATAGCTCAGGCCGACGAACAATCGAATCGTTGGCTCGAACAATCCATCCACCATCGCGACCGCTAGATTTTTGCGGTATACATCGTTCGTAATATGCTCGAAACGTTTTTCATCCTGACGCTCCTGTACATAAGCACGAATAACACGTACACCGGCGATCGATTCCAGCACCTGGTCATTCATATCACCAAAAGCATCCTGAGCGAGTGTATAACGCGAATGAATAACTTTGCCGTAAATCGCCATCGACAGGGCGATAAATGGCAGCGGTAGAATCGCAGCGAGCGTCAGCTTCCAGCTAATCAGAAAGCCCATCGCCAGCAGTACCGTTAACAGATACACGGTGGAATCCGTCAGTGTCAGCATACCGAACCCGACCGTCTGAGCAACCGAGCGAAGATCATTTGTTGCTCTTGCCATCAGATCACCGGTACGACTGCGCTCGAAAAACGGAGGCGTCATCCGTAACAGATGCGCCATAAAGCGTGTGCGTAGCAGACGCTCCACGAGGTTGGAGCCACCAAACAGGCTATGCATCCACACATAAGTAATGCCGTAAATCAGAATCATCGTTAGTACAATCGTTCCAGAGTAATAAAAAAGCGATTGATAGGAGATTGTACCGCCAGAAATCTGGTCGATGGCTTCTCCAAGCAGCTTGGGTGGGACCAGCTCAATCACGCCAACAATCGCCAGCATAATAATCCCGATCAAATACCTTTTTCGTTCCCGGCGAAAAAACCAGCCAAGATTTTTTAAAACAGCGAACATGTAATCACTACCTTTCCGGTGCAAGGGTTACATGCACCATGTTACCTCTCATTGCTTCGACTTGCTGTTCCAAAATTGCTGTACGAGCATCCTTCCACAAAACAGTAACCAAAAAAAAGACACGTCGTGTGCAAAAGCAGACGACGTGTCCTATTATTTGGACGTCATATGAGCGCACGGTTGTGAGCAACCGCGCGAATAATCTCCAGTGGATACTTTTCAGGTGTAGTCAGGCGTTCCAATCACCTTGAAGAAGGATATCCATCTGCCGGGTTGCTCCATTTTTAAGTTGTCCGTTAGAATCAAAATCAACAGCGGGGTTATGTACGATCATCATTGGACGCATGGAGTTCACCCTTTCTTCTTGGAATAGTGGCAGATGGCAATAATTTGAAAATTATCACTTGCCTGTGTCTGATTGTAGCACTGCGTTTTTTACGTTGTCAATCAAAATCTTGTCTATTTTGTAACAAATTTTAGAGAACATGAATTCAATTTTATCGTATGAAGTTAAAAAAGTTTACATAATAGATAATACATATTGCGATTATGTGAACCTGGAGTGCGGATAACCAGTTGTAGTCGCTTTTTCATTGAAAATAGGCTGACATATCATGTTGCATCTGCTTAGCTTGCAGGAAGCGGTAACGAATATGTTGTAAGCATGATATAATAACTGCATGTCGAGGGTATAGGATACAAGAGCCTTCGCGCTTGTACATTTCACCATGAACTCAATTGAATTTGAAGAAAGGCGGGATCAATAATGTCCATTGCAGTTTCCGATGAAGCGGCACGCTGGTATAAGAAGGAGCTTGATCTGAAGGAGGGCGATGCGATTCGCTTTTACGCCCGCTACAGTAGTAATAGCGATATTCATCCGGGCTTTTCGCTCGGTATTTCAGTAGAGCCGCCGATCAGTCCAGCGCTTGAGCAGCAGGCAGAAGGGATTCAATTTTATATGGAATCTCAGGATATGTGGTACTTGAACGGCTATCGATTGAATGTAGAATATATGGATCACGAGGATGATATTCGTTACGCGTATATTCCAGAATCGTAAGCGGTTTGAATCGCAAATCAGATCATGAAGGAGTCAGAGCGGTGTGCACATAAAGTGCGCACCGCTTTTGTTTTGGCATAGAGATGGAGTAGAGAGGGATTAGCTTATACACAGCGCCTCCGCTCGAAAAGCTTATTATTTTCCGACGCGCGGGTCGAATCGGTCGCGCAATTCATCCCCGATCAGATTCACCGCCAGTACAAAGCCCGTAATCGCCAATCCTGGAAAGGTACATATCCACCACGCCACCGTCAAATAGCCGCGTCCCTGCGATAGCAAGGCTCCCCAGTCAGGAATCTCACTCACCGTTCCCAGACCGAGAAAGCTAAGACCTGCTCCAGTCAAAATAGAGCTGCCCAGACCGATCGTTGCCATAACAATTACAGGCGATACAGCATTGGGCAAAATATGACGACGGATAATATGCCAGTTCGAAGCACCAAGTGCGCGTGCTGACTCAATATAACCGCGTGTGCGAAGCCCGACGATCTGCCCGCGCATCACTCGTGCATAGCCGGGAATGGAAGCAACTGCAATAGCCAGCACAATATTAGGAAGACCCGGCCCTAATGCTGCGGCAATCGCAAGGGCAAGCAATACACCCGGAATCGTCATCAAAATATCCATGATGCGCATAATGATCGTATCAGTCCAGCCGCCTGAATAGCCTGCTAATGCGCCGAGTGCGCCGCCAGCAAGCACGCCAGCAAGGACAGAGCTAAAGCCGATCAATAATGAGACCCGTGTGCCGTAGATAACCAGACTTAATATATCGCGACCGAAGTAGTCCGTTCCGAGCCAGTTGGCAGCTCCAGGCGGCTGCAAAATACGATCTGCCATCATAGCGGTAGGCGAATAGGGCGCGATCCATTGCGGAATGAACGCAAAGACGATCAGTAACGCAACCAGTGCGGAGGCAAGTCCAGCCAGCAGCAGGCTTAGGCGTTGCTGTCGCTTTTGCCTTTTCCAGCCGCGACGTTCAGCTTGTACAGCATGGTTCGTAGCATCGCGCCGATTCACGGCAGCAGTACCGAATAGAGCTTTCATCTGCAACCCTCCTGTTTTGGATTTGATTTGTCGTATATCGGTCTACATTTAGACTGATTCTGCTGATAGGTATGCGTTATATGCTTCAGGTAGAGCGACGTATGCGCGGATCTATATAAGCGTAAGATAGATCCACAATCAGATTAATCACCACATACACAATCGCTGTAAAAAAGACGACACCCTGCACAACCGGAATATCACGTCCCATAATTGCATCGGCAAGAATACGCCCGATACCCTGTCTGGAAAAGACCGTCTCAATAACGACTGTGCCTGCCAGCATTTCACCAAGCTGCATCCCGACCACTGTAACGACCGGAATCAGTGCGTTGCGTAATGCATGACGGTACATAATAACCTTCTCGCTAATACCTTTCGCGCGGATGGTCGTAATAAACGGTTCATTGATCACTTCCAGCATGCTCGTTCGTACCATACGGATAATAAAGCCAGCACCCACGATGCCAAGTGCGATGGAAGGGAGGACAAGCGTCTGCCAGCCATCAGAGCCCATCGCCGGAAACCAGCCGAGCTGAATAGAGAAGATAAGGATCAGCAGAATGCCTGACCAGAAGGTTGGCATTGAAATACCGAACAATCCGATCATGCGAGCAAGCACATCGATCCAGCCGTTACGATGTACAGCAGACAGTACACCGAGTGTAACGCCAATGACTGCGGCGATCAGCGTGCTCGTTAGCGTAAGCATTAGAGTTGCCGGGAAATGAGCCAGAATTTTCGGCAATACAGGCTCTGAATTCAGCATCGACACGCCAAAATCTCCGCGTAAAGTGCCACTCAGATAATGCCAGAATTGAATGTAAAAGGGTTGATCCAGCCCTAGCTGTACCCGCAAATTTTGAATCATTTCCGCGGTAGCATAGGTTGGATCAATCATGGACAACACCGGATCGCCCGGCAGTAGATAAAAGATAGCAAATACGAGTATCAATGATCCCAGCACGACCAGTAAGGACGATATAATGCGGATTCCTGCCAGACGAAGCATGGTCATCCTCCTGTTCCTATTAATTTCACATCGTTGAAGACCGGGTATCCTAGATAGTTAAAGCTTAGACCCTGCACACTTTTGGAAGCGACAACGGTATACGGGAAAATATACACCGGAATAATGAGCGCCTGATCGCTAATCCGCTCCTGAATCTGGCGGTATATCTGTTCGCGTTTAGTAGAATCCTTGGCCACAGCACCTTCTTCCAGCCATGTATCGAGCTGCGGATCAGAGTAGCCTGTTAGCGTTTCGCGTGCACCAGCAGCCGGCGTGTGATAGAAAGAAGATAGTGCATTGGGATCTGCGTTCACCTGACTATTTCCATACAGGTCATACGCCTTATTTTGAAAGACGACGGTAGCGATATCTTTTGTAATATTCACCTGTACCTCGATACCGACGGCTTTTAATTGCTGCTGTACCATGGCGGCAATATCATTGCGTTTTTCGCGATTGGGTGAGCTATCGACATACCGCAATACCAGTCGTTTGCCATCCTTCACCCGAATACCATCTGCACCGCGTGTCCAGCCCAATTCATCCAGTAATTGATTGGCTCGCTCTACATTGGGTTGGATTTTATTTTCCAGTGATGCATCATAGCCCAGAATGCTCGGAGTGAGGGCAGACCATGCTTGTTTGTAGGTTCCGAGATACAGCGTTTTGACAATGGCACCCACATCGATAGCTGATTGCAGTGCCTGACGTGCTTTTAACTCGTTCCACGGAGCATTGCGCTGATTAATAAATAGCGTGTAAGGCAAGCCCGGTGTATCGGTCTGCAACAATTGCTGATCCGGACTGTTTTGCAAGCCGAGTATATTTTGCGGTGGAACGGTTTCAGCGGCGAGCACCTGTTTACTCTGGACACTGCCAACACGGGTAGCTTCTTCTGGAATAATGGAGAATGTAATCCCATCCAGATGAGGTGCCTTCGTATTGCTCACTGTTGCGGGTGCCCATGCATAGCGATCATTACGCTTCAGCTTGATGCTGGCATTGTCTTCCCAGCTCACAAATTCAAATGGACCGGTACCTACAGGATGCTGTCCGAACTGCTCCCCGTATTTTTTGGCTGCGGTCGGGGAGATGATGCCCAGCATCGACTGGCTTAGATTGGCAAGGAATGCCTGTGATGGACGCGACAGATTGACTTTGACCGTATATTCGTCAATAACGTTGGAGGATTGATACGGTTGTACGAGCGCGAGTGCATTCGCTGCCTTGGTTGCCGGATTGATGATGCGATCCAGATTGAATTTGACAGCTTCTGCATTGAATGGAGTGCCGTCATGGAAAGTGACGTTTTTGCGCAGCTTGAACGTATAGCTCAATCCATCTTTGGAGGTTGTCCAGCTTTGTGCCAGCCAGGGCTTAATGTTGCCGTCTTGATCCTGTACGACCAGATTGTCATAAATATTGCCAAATACGCGTACCGATACTGCCCAGCCACTGCGCTGCGGATCAAGCGTATCTGGCGTCGTTGCCAGCGCATACGTAAGTGTACCGCCCGTTCCACCATTCGCAGCCAGTGCAGATTCAGTGCCAGTACCTGCACTGGAGCCGCAGCCGGATACAATCAATACAATGGCAAGCAAGCTGATCCACAGGCTGCTGCGGATATAATAGGGAACTGTTTTAGGCATGGAATGACGCATCGGATTCATCCTTTCGTTAACGAGAGATAGGGGATAAGGCGCTTCGTGCAAACTGCACATGCAGGCGTGTACCCAGCAGCAGTACATGTTCATCGATATCGAAGCGTGGATGATGGAGTGGATAGACCTCCTGTTGCTCTGGTGCACGACAGCCGATAAAAGCAAAGGCTCCCGGACGCCGCTCTGTATACAGTGCAAAATCTTCACCCGCCAGCACCGGCTCTAATCGCTGAATACCGCTTGAACCGAATACTTCTGTTGCCGCTTCCTTCACTTGCTGTACGACAGCCGGATCATTACGCAGCACGGTGCCTGTACGCTGTACGATCTCGGCGGTTCCACCATGCTGCGCGGCAATCTGCTCCGCATAATGCTGGATGGCGGACGTGATACGTTCTACCGTTTGTGGATGGAAGGAACGAAAGGTGCCGGTCAGCTCGCTTTTGCCAGCGATCGCATTTTTTACAGTACCAGCGTGCAATGTGCCAAATGACAATACGTTGGCCTCCAGTGGATCAATCTGAGTTGCCATAAACAGCTTGATATCGTTAATAAAGCGTGCCGCCATCATAATACTGTCTGAAGCAAGATGGGGCGTGCTATGGTGACCGGGAGTACCATGAAAGGTAATTGTAAAATGACTGGATGCTGCCATCGCCACATCGTCATGGATACCAAGCTGTCCGGTTTCCAATTGTGGCCATACATGCAGTGCGAATACCTGATCGATATGCTCTAACAGACCATCCTCGATCAGATCACGACCACCGCTAATCAATCTTCCATCAAGTGGTGAAGGCTGCGCGCCTTCCTCGGCCGGTTGAAAAGCAAAAATAATCGTTCCATGCAACTGCTCGCGTTCGGTTGCCAGTACCCTTGCGGCACCAAGCAGCATCGCTGTATGCGCATCATGACCACAGGCATGCATCATTCCTTCATGAACCGATGCATAGGCGGCTGCATTCTGCTCATGGATCGGGAGTGCATCCACATCAGCACGTAGCAGAATAACAGGCCCTTTCTGTGATCCGCGTAAAATACCGATAACACCTTTGTGAAAATGATGCCCGACCTGCTCATGCAATTCGATATCCCATTGGCGTAATAAGGCAGCAATGAAACGCATCGTTTGATCAACGTCAAACATTAATTCTGGATAACGATGCAAATGACGACGAATGCGCGACAGATCGCTTTCCAGCGTATCGGTCCATGAATGCGCCGAAAATGATAAATGTTCCAGCATAAGCGTCACCTCAGACTTGGTATTATTCATTTAATTCCTATAGATTAAATATGAATTATGACATTAAATGTATGCTGGATGGTCAGTAGCGTCAATGCGTTTGCTAATAGATAAGATCAATACGCTTATGGAATATATCAATATCACTGACGCTAGCTGCTTATCGCTAGCAATGGCGCCTCGAATCAAACACAGCAAAAAGCGGTATACCCGTCATAGGCATACCGCTGTAAAGAGACTCTTTAATTTTGATCATATCCATCCATTTTCCTTCGCAATCCGTACCGCTTCAATTCGGCTTTTCACTTCCAGCTTACTTAAAATCTCGGAAATATAATTTCTAACGGTGCCGTGAGTAAGGTGGAGCGTCTGAGCGATCTCATTGGCACTGTCGCCGCTCGCTGCCAGTCTTAAAATATCGCATTCGCGATGAGATAGCGGATTAGAGGTAAGCTCATTGCCAAATATAAGCGCTGGTGAAATTTCACGGTGACCGTTCATTACACGACGGATCGCTTCGGCAAGTGTATCAATCGGCTCATCCTTGAGCAAATAGCCGCGTACATCAGCAGCGACTGCACGTTGAAAATAGCCGGGTCTGGCAAACGTCGTCAAAATCATTACCCGACAAGCCGTTTGCTGGACATGTAGCTGCTCTGCCACATCCAGCCCGCTCATAATTGGCATTTCAATATCCATCAAGCAAATGTCCGGCTGCAATTCGCCTGCCAGCCGCAGTGCCTGGGCGCCATCACTCGCTTGCCCGACTACCTGCAAATCATCCTCCAAATCAAGTAATGCCGCCAGTGCGCCCCTGAGCATGCGCTGATCCTCGGCAATAATGATCGAAATCATACGGATTCCTCCTGCTGTTGTGTTTTTACGGTTAATGGAACCTGGATCGTAAGCTTGCAACCAGCAGAGTCGCCATTTTCCAGTAAAAGTGTACCTTCAATTAACCCGAGTCGTTCCTTCATCCCATTTAGCCCGTTACCATATTGCTGATCCGAGCTGTTATCGGGCAAGCCGATGCCGTTGTCTTCGATGCTCACCGTAATTAGACTGGGAGTGAGCGTAAAGCGGATGCTACAATCTGTTGCTGCACTATGCTTGATCATGTTCGTTACCGATTCTTTGATACACATGCTGATTATATTTTGCATCAGTGGTGGAAGCATGCTTGGAGCTGCGCCGCTAATATGTAGCTGAATATGCGCTGCCTGTAAAATATGCTCCGTTTCAGCCAGTTCTTCACTAATCGTCGTTGTTCTCATATCAGATACAAGCTCTCGTACCTGCTGTAAAGCTGCTCTGGACGTAAGCTGAATCTCACTCGCTTCAGCGGCAGCACGTACAGGGTCGCGTGTGACCAGCTTTTCGACGAGCTGACTTTTGAGTGTGATTAACGATAACGTATGCCCGAGTGTATCATGCAGGTCGCGTGCAATCCGTACGCGCTCTTCACGTTTGATGAGCAGTTCGATTTGTGCGTTGGCAGCATTCAATTGCTTTTGCAATTCTTTTCGTTTCTGATGAGAGCGATTGGCGAAAGGCATCATGATCATAACAACCATAAACGGAATAATATACGTCAGATTCAAGGGATCAAAATCGGCATCCAGCCCCGCCTTGAAAATAGCGAGCAAAATGATAATAATGAGCGCAGCCAAAGCGATTTTGAATTGTTTTTCTTGCTTATACAGACCGATAAAGCTCGCAGGGAAGAAGCCCATAAATACATAATAAGGATTAATCCATAGCGACAGGGTCCATAATGGCAAATTGCACACCCAGCCATAGATGATAGCGAGCTCCTGTGGTCCAGTGTAGCTGACGATAGGCGATAAAGAACAACAGGATAAGCGCATAGCCGCCGAATAGCTTTGTACCCATTTGCAAATTGATCAAAATAATTGGAATCACCATGTATACGAGCCAAACGTAAGGATAATATCCATCCTCTTTAGGAAAAAGCTGTAGCTTGCGCTTAACCGTTGTCATGCGTATCATCACACCGCCTGTTGTTTTTTTCGAAAATAGACTGCCAGCAGCATAAATACGATCAAGTAGAGGATCAGTATGCCAGCATTTATCCACTGCATGCCACTGCCACTCACAATACTCCACGCACCATTGCCAAAGCTGTAGGAAGGCAGCCATTCACCAATACGCTGAATGAGCGCAGGCATATTATCCAGCGGTATCCACATTCCGCCACCAATCGCTAGCAGTAAATACAGCATATTACTCACACCGCTCGCGGTATCGGTACGCTTCATTGTACCTACGAGTGTGCCGATCGCGAGAAAAGGAATCGAGCCCAGCCAGATCCATAGCCCGCAACCGAGCCATTGCCATACGGTAAGCGACACACCATTAATTAGAAAACCAGCAATAAATATAAATAAGATTGTAAATAAATGTACCATCGTCTGTCCAAACATCTTACTGAAAAAATAAACCGAACCCGGCATAGGCGTCAAGCGCATAAAAGTTGTCCAGCCCTGCGTACGCTCCTGTACCAGTCGGATCCCCAGCGTCATAATCGCTGAGCCCATCACACTAAAGGCAGCCATCGACATCAAATAATGTGCCTGCCATTGCCTGGCATCGGCGATATCTGTATTGGCGATTCTAGTAAAGATTACATAAAAGGCGAGCGGCATAACCAGCGACCAGAAAATATAATACGGGTTGCGAAATACACGTAAACACTCAGCCTTGCACTGGTTCACCATCATCGTGAGTCTCATCATCTTACTTCCTCCGTTTCAAGTGTAAGCTGCTCAAACGCTTCATCGAGACGTCCTTGATTCAGTTGAATTTCATGCACAGGTAGCTGTTCACACGCAATCGTACGCAGTATTGCATCGGTATCGTCTGTCGAAATAGTGATCTTCTTGCGGGTGAAGTCTACCGTATAGTCGGTAAATAAACGCTCTAACTGTTCAATCAATATCGAATTCAGATCTTCTGCAATGAAGGAAACGGAACTTCGGATAAATTGAGATTTCACTTCATTCGGTGTACCATCTGCAATCAGCTTTCCATGGTTGATCAGAACGATCCGATCTGCCGCATCATCAGCTTCCTGTAAATAATGGGTCGTGAAAATAATCGTTTTGCCCTGTTGAGCAAGCTGCTTTGTATTTTCCCAAAATTGCTTGCGCGCTGTTGTGTCCAGGCCTACAGTCGGTTCATCGAAAAATAAAATATCCGGGTTACCAGCAAGAGCAAGCGCAAAGTTCAAGCTGCGCTTTTGCCCGCCAGATAGCTTTTCGGTAAACAGCTCCAGATCATGCTTGGACAGACGGCTGATGGAGATGAGCTGCTCCATATCCAGCGGATGAGCATAATAGCTGCGAGTAAGTGCCAGCAGCTCACGTACACGCAGGCGATCCATCACACTTACCTGCTGAAGCATGGCGCCGATGCGTCCATTAGCATGTGCTGCCCGCGGATGGTCGCCAAATAGTCGAACCGAGCCAGACGTTGGTTCCAATAAGCCAAGCATCATTGATAATGTTGTTGTTTTGCCAGCTCCATTGGGACCTAGAATAGCAGTCACCGAGCCTTCAGCAATTTGCAGGCTGATCTGATTAACGGCATGCTTTTGTTTAAACTGTTTACTGACCTCGATCAATTCAATTACATTGTTCATCACGTCAAGCCTCCATTTGTTCCTGGGATAAACCAAGTGTAATGGACGCAGAGGTAGCATTTTAGTGGGGAATGTCATCATCTACAGATGACAACTGTCATGCTTTGACGATGTGGAAAACAAACAAAGCTTGCAAAAGACACGCCGATCATAGGGCGCGCTCTGGCAAGCTTTGTTGTATCGATAGGTCATTATACGTGTGAAGTGCCTTCCAATGCATAGGCAAAATCTTCAATATCAAATACCTGTACAGGCACTTTGGCATCGATCATGCGCTGAATCATCTCAAACTGATCGGTCAGCATCGGTGCTTCCTTTTTCAGTGAGGATAAAATCAGCTCTGTTTCGATCGGGTCAAAGGACTCACCGTAATACGCATTATCCAGCGCATTAACGACGGATATCTGTACATTATCGCTGAATACGATGCCAGCGCTTTGCGACCACGGCATCTGTAGACAACGCTGAATTTTCTTCTTGTTGAGCGGCTCCTCTAAATAACGGATCAGCTCTTGAACCCGGTTGCGTACCTCGCGATCTTCGAGTGGACTATTCATGAGCGGCTCATCACTTTCCGCAAATTCATATAACTCCATAATCGTTGTATACGGAACGATATAAGTGACCGGCTTATCCGGGTTCAGTAGCTGCCCATAAATCGCGATCATTACCGCTTCAATGACAAATGTCTGGGACATGGACGAATCCTCCTGGAAATGCATACGTGTACACATCGTTGTTAGCTTGAGCGCTTGTGTAAACGGTCGAAGCTGTACTGGCAGTATACCATATTCGTTCCCCCGCAATAAATGCAAACTTGCAAAAAATCGAAGTACGGCTGTAGCAAGCAGGGAGTGCAAGGAGAACTAAAGCCTGATAATGCGTATAACGCCAGTTGACTTACTTCATGTGAACACTTCGCTATTATACAGGGAATTAAGATTTACCGATCAACAGCGACAGCAGCCCGGCGGCGATCAATGGCCCAACCGGAACGCCTTTGAAAAAGGCAACCCCAATCAGCGTCCCGATCAGCAGTCCGGCTACCAGTGTAGGCTGGTTGGTCATCAGTATCGTACCGCGTCCACCAAGATAAGCGACAAATAGACCGATACCTACAGCGATGAGCGATTTCCAGCTAAGGAAGGAGGACAGGATCGTATCGATGGAAATTTTGCCGCTCGCAAGCGGCGTCATCACACCAATCGTCAAAATAATAATCCCAATCGTTAAGCCGTACTTTTCCAGCCACGGAAAAGCCTGATGCCAGCCGAGTGCACGGATGAGCAGCAGAATCAGCATCGCGATGGTGACCGTTGTATTTTTACCAACAATACCGAGTCCTGCCATCACAAGCAGAATCAGCGAAGGCATATCAATGGCAGCCATACATTCATTGCTCCTTTGTTATCAAATAATTGCCAGGATATCGTGACCCTGACGAAGATACCGTGCAGCCTGTTCGTTCATCCCATCAGACCGAGCTTATAAATCAAGCTTACAGCGGTTCTCAAATGGAAAAGGTCCGCTGGAATCCAGCGGACACTTGTATCATCATGATAGCGCACAAGGTATACAAAGCCCACAGCAGTCAGAAAATCTACAGTGCTATCGTTTAACTATGCGTGCATGTTAGCACCTTATTATTCAGCCAATGTTTTCGGCGATAAGCTGTCGACAATATGACGTGCAATTAGCGCACCGTGACGACGTCCGGTCTCGATAAATACTTCATTCGCATTACGACCGGAAGCGATAACGCCAGCAACATACAGTCCCTCAATATTCGTTTCCATCGTATCCGGGTCAAAGCGTGGCTTATCCATATCATCGCTCATCGTTACACCCATCGATGTGATCAGCTTGCGATCCGGACGAAAGCCTGTCATCGCGAGCACGAAGTCATTGTCCAGTCTGTCAATAGAACCGTCTTCAGTGCGTGTGACATGCACCTCGGATTCGGTAATATTCGTCACGCACGAATTAAGATGCAGATTGATTTTACCTTTCGTTACGAGACCTTCAAAGATGGGACGTACCCATGACTTGATATTGGCAGACAGATCGTTACCGCGATACACCATATCAACCCTGGCACCGACACGTACAATTTCCAGTGCCGCATCAACTGCCGAGTTGCTACCGCCGATAATCGCTACGCGCATCCCTGTATACGGATGAGCTTCACGGAAATAGTGTGTCACTTTATCCAGATCCTCACCCGGAATGCCCAGATAGTTCGGATGATCAAAATAGCCGGTCGCAATAATCACGCGGCGCGCCTCGTACGTATGCTGCTCGCCCTGACGATTCACCGTGTGCAGAGAGAAGCTGCCATCGTCATGCTTTTCAATGCCAGTCGCTTCGGTGTAAGGCTGCACATTCAAATGATAATGCTGGGCGGCACGGCGGTAATATGCCAGTGCTTCATGGCGAAACGGCTTTTCATTGGGCGTAGGAAAAGGCAGATCGCCAATTTCAAGCAGCTCTGCTGTGCTGAAAAACTGCATATTAGTAGGGTACAGATAAATCGAGTGCACAACATTATATTTTTCAATCAAAAGAGTATTCAGGCCCAGACGCTCACATTCAATCGCGGCAGACAAGCCGCAAGGTCCGGCACCGACAATAATAACATCTTGCATACAGGGTAAATCTCCTTTCCATATCCGCATATCATTTCTATAAACTTGCTGCTCTTCATCATACCATATTTGTGGAAAAACCGCAGGACGATGCTATCCTCTATAGGGATGATACTGTTTGTGTACAGGGTCAACGTGTCACTACACGAAGATAGCCGCATCGTTGGGCGGTCAACAGGCAGCGATCATATAAGTACATCGAACCAGGAGCAGAGAAAGGGATGGGGAACGGGGAGCATCCGAGCATATACCTATACAGGCTGCTTTGAGCTAGCTACAATGAATCAAATTGGCGTAAAATCGCATAAATTTGTAAAAATATGCATCATTCTTTGTAAAAGGCGGTATAATAATAGTAAGGATAAACAAAAAACAGTCGCTTTCGTCGGATAGGTTTGTAACCGTTTTCTGCACACGTTCTATCGAACGATGTGCTAGAGAGGAGAGACAATCATGTCGATTCTAGAACGATTCAAAAACAAAGGTAAAAAGGCTCTTAACCGCTTGCCATCTGTTCACGTAACACTGGATGAATTACGAAGCGCTGTGCTGCGCTTTGAACGTGATATGGGTAATGGAATTAACCGGACTGTGCTTATGCAGGAGGATGGAAGTATAGATCTTAGCCGCTTGAATCGTTATCTGGGCGGTTCGTCCGATCAGAAATTTTATCTATCCCGTGAGACATTTGAGCTGTTTGACGAAAGCGAGCGTCATATTCCGTATCATCTTGACCGTGTACAGTGGGCGGTCGATGATTATGTGAATGATAATGGTCATTTGCCCGTGCTGGCAGATTCAGCATATTTTGAAGTGGACTGCCGTAAGCTGTATCAGCAGCGCTATCTGCACGAAATTCCTGACTTTACAGTCTATGTGACCGATCAGGAGATGATGGTCACCCATCGCGAGCCTGCGATTTTACCGAAGCAGAAGGAAGAGCAGGATCGCTCGTATGTGCTATTGTAAGATTCATTAATGTAAATGTGTATGCATCGTTAGATGATATGAATGATTATGAATGCTATTTATGAATTCTATTACTGTGGATACTGATTACCGCGAATACGCGCATAAATGATATATGAACCATTCTGACCAGTGCTTTTCAAGTAACAGGTAATGAAGTCATCAGATGGCTTCAGCTTATATTTTCAGTATGGAGTCTGCATCGGTTGTGGATAAACGGTGCAGGCTTTTTTGTGTTTGATGCAGATGAAATCTGTGATTGTTAGGTAGCTGATTGCGATGTCGCTGTGCCTTTTGTAGAATTAACGGGACGTAGTAGCGATGAATGAGGTAGAGATCGAGATACAGATAGGGGAGAGCAATTATATGACAGAACAGATGCGTGCTGAGTCATTGGAGCACAGGAAAGAAGAACAGCAACAGATCGAATCGACAGGCGCCAGAGCAACCGATGCGCCGATTAAAGCCGTTATTTTCGATCTGGACAATACGCTGATGGATCGGGATCATGCGTTTCGTGCTTTTTCAGAGCGACTGGTGCGTGATTATCTCGGGCATGTAGATCAGACACTGGCGCGAGATATTATCGGATATTTGCGTATTACCGATGCGGATGGATATCGGGATAAACGCGGCTTTTTCGAGGAATTGACGGAGCGTTTACCGTGGGCAGAGAAGCCGGATGTGGAGAATCTGTTTGCTTATTATAACGAGCATTATATGAAGGAGGCCCGTCTGATGAAGCATGCTCGCAAAGCGATTGCTGCCTGTCGCCAGCAGGGCTTTCGATTGGGTATATTAACGAATGGAACGTATGATATTCAATATGGTAAAGTGCTGCATCTGGGATTGGAAAAGGATTTTGATGTGATTTTGACATCCGGTGAAGCTGACATCAAGAAGCCAGAACGACGAATTTATGAGATGATTTTGGAGCGACTTGGTACGAGCGGGGCAGAGACGGTGTTTGTAGGCGATCATCCTGTTAACGATATCTGGGGCGCTGATCAACTGGGCATGCGCGGTATTTTCCTGCGGCGCAGCTTTGCGTGGGATGATACGCTTGGATTGAAGCCGTGGCGTACGATTGATGATCTGGATGAGTTGGAAGCGATCTGGGAGCAGGGATAAGTGCAGCAGCAGAGCATTTGTTTTATAAGAAAGGTAGTTCTAGAAATGCGTACGCGATAACATTTGGCTTTATAAGCATTAACGGGTATTCCAGATGCTATTGGCAGTGAAGTCTGTGCTACTTTTAAGATTACGTGCTCGGTTCATGAGGTTACTTTCTCCGTTATTGTAAATTTAGCGTAAAGCATTCTAGCTGCACTATAAACAAATAGATCAGACGTATAGCCCGAATTTGACAGTTCATGAAGCTGCTCGAATCGGGCTATTTATGTTACGCCTAGGTGATAACCAATACTATGTAAGCGTTATACTGATTGAATGCCGCTTCACCATTCCTACATAAGCACTGTGAGTAGAGACAGAAATTTCCTTTACACAAAAATAAACTGTGGCGCATGTGGAGCTAATAAACGGTCTTTATACTCAGAGTTGCAAACATTGAGACGTCTAGACAACTTTACGAGACAGGATATGAGGAATTCGGATAGGAAGGATGGAGTCATGGGCTGGTATTTACGCTCGCTTGGTGCGAGGAAAGTGATGGAGTTTGTTGTGCTGGTTGTGTTTGTCATCTTTTTTCTGGGGCCACTGTTGAATTTGCTGCTGCTCGCCGTATCGGGCAAATGGCAGTATCCGGCGGCATTGCCGCAGAGCTGGTCACTGGAATGGTGGCAATTTGTACTATCGCAGGATGATGTGCTGGAGTCGATCTCGCTTTCTTTTATTATTGCTACGGTGGTGACGATCTGCTCGATTATCGTCTGCATTCCGGCTGCGTATGCTTTTGCGCGGATTGCGTTTCCGCTGAGTCGCTGGTTTTTATTTTCCTTCTTACTCACTCACGCTTTTCCGAAGATGGGGCTGTATGTATCGATCGCCGTCTTATTTTACAAGTTCGGGCTGATGAATACGTTTGTTGGTATCGTGCTCATCCATATGGTCAACACCTTGATGTATATGACCTGGATTCCATCGTCTGCTTTTCGGAGTGTACACCGGGCACAGGAGGAATCGGCGCGAGATGCCGGTGCAGGTCCAATGCGTGTATTTTGGAAAATTACGTTGCCGATGGCATTCCCCGGTATTATGGTCGCATCGATCTTTACGTTTCTGGCTTCGCTGGATGAAGCGCAGGGAACACTGCTTGTCGGTATTCCAGATTTTAAAACGATGCCGATCATTATGTATTCGATCATCGCTGATTATCCGAGCACGACCGGAGCTGTATTTTCCGTCATTTTGACATTGCCTACGATTATTTTGCTGCTTGCTGCACGCCGATTCGTGAGTGCGGATGTGCTGGCAGGAGGCTTTCAGGTGAAATAAAAGCACTAACTACTAATATAAAGCTGCTAACATAACGACTCTGATGATAATCAATCGGATTGCGGTTAGTGATTGCTCCATATTCAATACTCGATGATCAACCAGATCAATATACAAGGAGGAGGATATTCGATGACAGAAGCTCAGCTATCGATTCGACAACTCAGTAAACGATTCAAAACAGGCGATGGCGTTAGCGATATTACACTCGATGTACAGCCTGGCGAGATGGTCACACTACTCGGTCCATCCGGCTGTGGCAAAACGACCGTGCTGCGCTCGATTGGCGGATTTTTGGAGCCGGATAGCGGGGACATTCTTATTCGCGGGCAAAGCGTACTCAAGCTCCCGCCTGAGAAAAGACCGACCGCGATGGTATTTCAGAGCTATAATCTGTGGCCGCATATGACCGTGTATGACAATCTCGCATTCGGGCTACATATTCGCAAGCATAAAAAGGCACATATTCAGCGTGCAGTTACAGATGCATTGGAGCTGGTACAGCTTGCGCCAGCAGCACGCAAGTATCCAGCCGAGCTATCCGGTGGACAGCAGCAGCGTGTGGCACTAGCACGCGCATTGCTATTGGAGCCAGATGTATTACTGCTGGACGAACCATTCTCAGCGCTGGATGCCAAGCTGCGGATGGAGATGCGCGAAGAATTGCGCGATATCCAGATGCGTACTGGCATGACGATGGTATTCGTCACCCATGACCAGGAGGAAGCGCTATCGATCTCGGATCGGATTGTCGTTATGCATGCCGGACAGATTGAGCAGTTATCGACGCCACAGGATATTTATGATCGTCCAAGCTCCTTATTTGTTGCTAGCTTTATCGGCCGTATTAATCTACTGCCTGCGGTTAGTGATGGTACACGCATTCGTCTACAATCCCTGGAATTAGAGCCACAACCCGGACAGGCATTATTGCCGGGAGCCTGCACAATTGCGGTTAGACCGGAGGATGTGTATCTGACCGATGAACAGCGCAGTCTGGCGGGAATGATTCGTCAGGTGATGGTGCTCGGTCATTATGCAGAAGTATCCGTTGTATGCGACGAGCAGCTAATCAAAATGTTCGTTCCACGCGAGCAAGCGGTTCATCTGGTAAGCGGACAGGCAGTGCGGATTGGCTTGCGTAAATTCACTGCATTTCCAGAACGGACAGAGGGCATTACGGTAAGTCATACAGCGGCATCTGAAGTAGCGACTGTATGAGTATGCCGATTATATAACGGCTATACATGGATCGTGTGAGAAAGCAGAGGTGATGATAACAACGTATCAACGCAATAAAGGATTAGTCAGATGATGTGCTGGATACGTTGTACGAACGTAGCATGCTAGATGAATAAAACAAAAGTTGCTATAGACAACAGTCTGTACAGGTAGTAGTCATCATGGATAAATTTCACTATAGATAATCTTCAGCATGGGCAAACGTTATTATCTTAAGATTTTGCCATTAAAATTTTGCCATGTACTGCCACCGTTCAGCATATAAGCGGCTTCTGTAACGCTTGTTGTACATTGTTCATCGCGCTATTCTTTTAGCTCGCTTCAATCGTTACTATGTTCGATTGTGCAGGTAGCATCAGATGTGATACAGAACATCATCTTGTTGAAAGCAAAGTCATGATCACTCGATCACTCATTCAGTTGAAAAAGCAATGTAATGTTCATTTTCTATCGTCATTTTCCATATTCGAGGAGGAAACAACGTGTTCACAAAAGCAAAATGGAGTTCACTGGTATTGATCGTACTTAGTATCGTTCTACTGGCAGGCTGTAGCGGTAAATCAGGCTCAGAGGCGGCAAATGCCAGCAGTACAGGCACGACCGAAATTTCGCTCTATACAGGCGGTTCATTGAACGTGAAAGAGCTGTGGGAGACGCTTATTCCTGAATTTGAAAAAGCGAATCCGACGATTAAAGTCAAGCTTGTGTACTTGCCATCCGGTACAGGCGGTCAATCCGCAGTCGATCGTTTGCTGGCAGCGAAGCAAAGCGGTCAGCAAAGTGTAGATGTCGATCTGTATGAAGGGGGTCTGGATGATATTACTCGCGGTAACAGTCAGGGCATCTGGGCGAAGCTGGATAGCTCGGCGGTTCCGAATCTAGTCAATGTGGACAGTAATGCACTGAAACAGTCAAATGATCTGGCGGTTCCGTATCGTGCGTCCTCCGTTGTGCTGGCATACGATAGCTCCCGTGTAAGCTCACCACCCAAAACGGCGGATGAGCTGTACGATTGGATTCGTCAGCATCCAGGTCGCTTCGCTTACAATGATCCGGCAACAGGTGGTTCGGGTAGCTCGTTTGTGAACACAGCCATTTACAATTTCCTGCCGGCCGATGCGATGAACAGCAATGATCCATCGATGGCGCAAAAATGGGATAAAGGCTTTAACCTGCTCAAAGAACTGGGACCATATATGTATCAAAAAGGCGTATATCCGAAAAAGAATCAGGGCACACTTGATTTGCTGGCAAGCGGTGAAGTAGACATGATTCCAGCATGGTCGGATATGGCGCTGGAGCAATTGAATAAGCAGTTGTTGCCATCGACTGTGAAGCTGGCTCAGATTAACCCTCCATTTACAGGCGGCCCTTCTTATCTGATGATGCCGGAAATGTCCGCGAAAAAGGAAGCTGCCGAGAAGCTGCTCAACTATGTGCTCACACCGGAAGCTCAGACAATCGTGGTGAACAAAATGTACGGCTATCCAGGGATCAAATGGGATCTGATGCCAAAAGATCTGCAAAGCAAGTTTGCCAGCGTATCCGGCGGTTATCGTCAGTTTAACAGCGGTGATCTGCAAAAAGAAATCAATCAACGCTGGCAGAGCGATGTGGCGGGGCAATAACGGATGAGTCATTCAGTAAAGAGAGGGATGCTGGGGCTTGCCCTGGTCATCCCCTCCTTTCTCATTTTGTTCGTTGTCGTCATTTTGCCGATTCTATATGCCGTACAGGAAAGTTTGATTGATCAAAATAGTGGTGAGTTTGGACTTGGCAACTATATCCGAATGTTCACCGAGCCAGCGATGCGCACCAACATTATCTATACGCTTAATGTAACCATCGTATCGACTGTCATTGCGCTGCTGGTTAGCTATGCGCTTGCTGTATATTTGCGCTTTGGTAAAGGGTGGATGGCACGCTGGATCAATCGTCTGTATTTTATCCCGATGTTTGTGCCGGGTGTTATCGCTACATACGGGCTGATTACGCTGTACAGCAATCATGGCTGGCTCGCTAGACTACTGCTGCTGATCGGAATTGATACCTTTCCCAAAATCATTTACAGCTATAGCGGTCTGCTGCTTGCCAATCTGTGGTTTAATATTCCATTTGCAACGATGCTGCTCAGCTCTGCACTGGCTGCTGTACCGAACTCGGTAGTCGAAAGTGCGCGTGATGCTGGTGCGAGTAGTCTGCAGCTATTTTTCCGTTTTATTTTGCCATTGTCGTATAAGACGATGTGGGTAGCGCTGACGTTTATTTTTATGGGGATTATCGGTAGCTTTACCGCGCCCTTCTTGATCGGTGCCAATTCACCGCAGGTGCTTGGTGTGGCGATGCAGCAGGTGTTTTCCAACTATCAGGAGACGCATACGGCAAGCGCGATGGCTGTGTTTATGTTTTTACTGTGCTCGGTAATGGGATACTTTTATATCCGTACAATGGGACAGGATATGGATAAGCAGGCATAAGCAAGATGCTGGAATGCAGTTGATCGCGTGATAATGAGGAGTGAATGGAAGATGGATCAAGCTAACGAGCCGGTATCGGTTCAGGCGTCGATGGACGGTAATATACAGCATTACGTACTGGATGTGCAGTCTGTGACAGGTGAAGCGGATTCGATGCAGCAAGGACGCGTGGCGACTGATGCAATAGTGGAAGGCGAGCAATCGATGAGCCTGCAATTTCAATTGGATCAACCGGGCTATGCGGTTATCGCCCTGGAAGTGGCAGGAGATAGCGACTGGCAGGAAGCCGGACGTGAATCTGTTGTATTGCGATTGTATGTGAACGGGCACTATCAGCAGGATGTGATTGTATTTTATGGAGATCAGACGCTTGATTATATCAGACTGCTCGGCTGCTTACCTGCTGGGGAACATACGGTAACAATGGAGCTACAGCGCGACATGACTCCTGTCGGAGCGAACCGTGCTGTCGTGCGGCGTGCTGGAGTGTATCATATTGGTCATGATCAGCCGCTTGCTATTGTTTATCGGCATACGCCTGTCATTTATGGACGTCAGCTTACCCATCCGTATGAGAGCACTTTTACCGATACACCGCTATTGTTGATTTATTCGATCGAGCAGCGTCAGGAGCGTACGATCATCGAGTATCATATGGTATTCAGCCATGAGGATGAAGGGACGCCGTCCGGTCTGCTTATGAGTAAATGGGGGCGGACTACAGATATCGAGTGGATGCATCGACTGGAGCTGGATGTGGATGGAACTGTGCTGCGTCACACGTATCAGGGACCACAGCATGTCGAAACGGCATTTGCCGGTGCAACCGATTGTGGCGGTCATCCGGTACTTCAAGCCGCTACGGCTAACGGTAATTTTACGGATATGCCTGTATCGGATTATCGCTATATGCTGCCCCCGCTGCTGTACTGGGATCGTACATCGGAGCCGCGTGAGCGGGTCATGGTATTGTATCCATTTGTGCATCAGGTGAGTAACTGGGAAATGAATCGCCAGTATGAGCTGGAGCAGCCAGTTGATCGGCATTCATGGAAGCTGGCGGATCAGCGGCATTATTTGTTTATTCACGGATTGAAGCAGTGGCCACAATCCCTTGTCAGCGAGCAGCAAGTCGAAGTGCCTATCGATAAGGTGACCGGTGAAAATGTATCGCTACTGCGTCAGACCTGTATCGATTACCAGCTTCGTTTAAAGGGAGAACAGGAATGGCTTTCCTCCAGTTATTTTGATTTGCGAATCGGCACATTTCGCGCGGCGTACGAAGGGCCGTATCCGGGCTTTGCAACAACGATTAAGACGGATCGACATCTTACACTGGAAAGTATTGCAGCGATCCGTGCTGTACTGTTGCCCGGCGGATTGGATGAGGTACAGATTGGCAATATGTATGCGTATACGCTGGATGAGCAGTATCGCCCGGTTGCTGGCATTCATACCGAATCATTCGTTGTGTTAACGAAAGCTGAACCTGCTGTGCTCGTATGGACATGTAATGAGCCGGACGTATAAGCGAAAGGAGTCTGTCTGATAATGAAAGTATTGTATGAAGCTTCCGGTACAGTTTACCCTGCAAGCGCACAAAGCCATATCATACATCGTTTTATGATACATGAACCCGTGCCAAGTCTACAGATTGAATTCAGCTACGAACCGAAGCTGCTTAATGATGAGCAGACAGCAGAGCGACTTATTACCCGGGCAATGAACCAGTACGGCTACGAACAGCAAAATATAGACGATTGGCGTAAATATGCGCCCTTGCAAAATTTAATTACGCTTTCACTGGATGATCCGTATCGTCATCGTGGACAGGCGCACCGGATGGACCCGGTGCAGCAGCATGTATTGACCGAGCAGGAAGCATCACCAGGCTTTTGGCCGGGTAGCAATCCTGCTGGGCTGTGGACGGTGACGCTCAGTCTGCATGCGGTAGTGACCGAGCAGTGTCGCTATCAGTTGCGAATGGTGGAAGGGGGCTCATTATGATGCTGCGCTGGATACCCGCAGAGTTGCATACGCATACGTTTCATAGTGATGGTTCGCAATCGCTGCAAGAGCTGGCACAGGCGGCGAAGGGAGCAGGCATTGATGTGATTGCCTTAACCGACCATAATACCCAATCTGGACTGATTGATCGCAACGAGGTGGAGGCAAGCACAGGAATTCGTATTATGGCAGGAATGGAATGGACAACCTTTTACGGACATATGGTTACGCTTGGTCTACTGCAATATGTCGATTGGAGAGCGGTCGGGCAGGGCGATATCGAACAGGGGATCAGTCAGGTGCATGAAGCTGGAGGCATTGCTGGTATTGCCCATCCATTTCGCATTGGTAGCCCTATTTGTACAGGCTGCTACTGGGAATATCCGATTCACGATTGGAGTCAGGTGGACTATATTGAGGTATGGTCAACGTTGATGCCGTTTATGAAGCAGGATAGTCAGCGCGCCTTTGCACTATGGACATCGTTGCTTGATGAAGGGCATCGACTGGCCGCGACAAGTGGTCGTGATTGGCATCGTACATTACCCGATGATGCACCAGCAGCGATTACGTATATTGGACTGGAAGCTACAGCGGAGCGGTTCTGTGAAGAAGCAGAGCAGCAATCGTATGATGACGATACACAGCGCACAATGGAGGAGCATATGCAGTCAGGTATAGATGCTGCTGATGCAAATGATGACTCAGGCTCCAGCAATGCCTGGCAGGATGCGGAGACACGCTCATCGATTCGACGGTTGCATGATCGTCAGTATATCGAAGCAATACGAAATGGCAAATTGACCATTACGATGGGGCCTGTATTGGATCTGTATGCTGTCGTATGTGACTCGAATACATCAAATGCATCGACTACATCGATGCCAGTAGAGGAGTCAGCGATAGAGAGCATCCGTACCGAGCCATCTTTGTTTGAAGCTAATGAAAATGAATATAGCGTCCATACGATTGGCGATATCATTGCATCCGGTGTAGAGCAGCTACGGCTTCATCTTCAGCTTGATCGCCGTATTCGAAGCTCGCATTACGAACTTGCTGCTCAAAAGCTGCGCGTTGTGATCATGAGTGATCGTGGAATTCTGGCGGAGACACGCCTCGATTCAGAACAACCGTGGCAGGAATGGACGGTACAGATTCAAGCGCCTGCACGCTGGCTTCGCGCAGAGTTGTATGGCTATTTTAACGAGGTATGTGGCATGCTGGCATTTACCAATGCGATCTATATCGATGGGACGGATGTGGAATCATAAAAGGGAATGGAGCTGCTAATCATCTCTGGCTGCTAAAGACTTGCCCATATAGATGATTATGAGTAGAAAGGATGACGTCGATCTCATGTCGGTCAAACAGAAATATATCAAATCACAGATTGAACGCTGGATTCAACAGGAGGAAATGGATGCCGGCGATCGCCTTCCTTCTGAATCTGAACTGGCAGGACAATTCAATGTATGCCGCACCACTGTACGCGGAGCAATTCGGCTATTAAAGGACGAAGGCAAGCTGTTCGTCAAACACGGGAGCGGTACATACATTACTCGAACGATGCAAACGATTCCGAGCTCGCTGGATCGTCTGTACAGCATCGGCGATATGATCGTATCAGCAGGACTGATCGAGCAGCAGCGACTGGAGTATATTCGTCAGCTCCAAGCACCGGCTGAGGTCGCCTTTCATCTCGAACTGGATAAGCACGATTCGGTCGTTGTCATGGAGCGTAGTCGGATGGCGAATCAGGAGCCGGTTGCCCATTCGATCAACTATATCCCTACTGCGTTCGCTGGCGCTACGCTGGATGAACAGCATTTCAAAGGCTCACTCTTTCAGCATCTCGAACGTGAATCCGGTATTCGAATTGTGAGTGCTGATTCACAGATTATTGTACCTGCGCCAGGTGATCCGCATTGCCGTAAGCTGGCTGTACATCCTGAAGCTACGGTGCTGCTGATGAAGCAGACGCATTACGATGAAATGAATCGCCGTGTGCTCTATTCACTCGATTATGTGCGCAGCGATATTTTTACCTTCTGGATTCGGCGTATGCGCTGAATACGCTGCAGCAGGGGGAAATAAATGTGATTGGGCGCTGGATACCACTGCTCTGACTCCAGTGTATACAAATGCTTCAGTGTCTGCGGACGCTGAAGCTTATTTGCGTTTCTGATCATGATCAGAAAATCTATGAACATCAAATCTACGAGCATGAAATCTACAAGCACGAAATCCCTCAACACGAAATCTGTGTTCAGGAAAATGCATTGTTCCAGATTACGAAAATAGATATCGAAAGTATGATATAATAGAGCGCTCCGATTGACCCGTGCATCCTATGTGACTTACACGATAGGTTTAACTGCATACGAGGGATAGTGCATTTTCAATACATAAACAGAACGTAAGTAAAGGGAGGAACACATCATGCAAACAGAACACAGCGGCATCGAAATACGTCCATTGCAGGCAGTACATGCTGAGGCGCTGCTGCAATTGCGGCTCACGAACAGAGAATACATGCATATCTATGATCCGATTCGACCGGATCATTACTGGACACTGGATACGCAGCGTGAGCTGCTGGAGCAGGGCGAGCAAAGCTTTCAGACAGGCACTGGCTATGTGTTTGGTATGTTCAAGACAGATACGGAACAGCTTGTTGGGCGTATCGAATTAAGTGGCGTCGCGAGAGGGCCTTTTCAAAATGCGTCTGTCGGTTATTTTGTAGATCAACACCATCATGGGCAGGGATATGCTACAGTTGCGCTGCGATGGGTCATTGGTTTTGCTTTTCAGGAAGCCGGATTGCATCGTATTCAAGCCGGTGTGATGCCGTGGAATGAACCGTCCCAGCGCGTATTGGAAAAAGCCCGCTTCCGTAAGGAGGGGCTGGCTGAACGCTATTTATACATCAATGGTCAATGGGAGGATCATTTGCTGTATGCGATCACGGCTGAGGAATGGGAGCAGCCACAATCTTAATTGCCATTCGAGCTGCTTGAGCATGGAGCGTCCGTTACTTTGAGCTATGATTCATTAACGATCTGGCATGCTCAAGCATGGACATAGCTTCAGCGTAGAGGATAGGCTCATGAGCATCAATGTGATGCTCATCATCCATTTGGAGCAGACCACGATCGATCATTTGCTGGCATACATAGGAGCTGGAGTGCTCGGACGGCTCTATATTGGCTGAACACTTCATAGGTTCTAGCGACGATAGCTGCTCCTCATGCTTTGAAGTAGCAGACGATTCGTAGCCGTTTGTTGAACTGGTTTTATCCATAGTCCATTCATTCTGAACAGGCGCTGATTCCGTCGGTTCATCATCAGCAATATGAAATGCTTGCGTATTCGGCGAATGGCTCTGCTCTAACGCATGCCATAGCAGAACCGCAAAGTCGGTACGCGGCATCATCGCTGCCGGATCAAGCCCGGTAGACAGTGGCAGTCCATTCAAGCTAGCGACGAGCATTTCCTGACTGTACGGTGCATTATTATCGATCGTTGTAAAATAATCGCTAGCTTGAGGCGCTTTAATAAAGCGTAGCTGCTGTATATTCAGTCCCAGCTCTTGAACGAGCAATGGAATGGCTGTCGCATACATTAGCGGTGTATCTGGCTGAAATGTGTTCGTCACTGCCGGGTTTGTAGGATCGTGATGACTCATCTGCTTCAACTCCTTGATCATAATAAGATAATGCTCCATCGTTCATTTTTAGTGCAAGTTAGGGCGGTATCTACTTCCATTAGTATCCAGTGTAAAATAGATTCCAATTTATGTATATATAAAGGTAGAAGATGATTTTTTTGATTTTTCCGGCGCAAGGGTATAAGTTATATAATAGAGTGTTCGGCTATTGATCATGTTTTAGTTTACATATTTAGCCGTGAGCATGGAACAGAATGAGATCATACCTATTGGAGGAGAATCACTATGACTAAACCATCTCAACGATTACTTGTATTTGTAGGCTCTTATGCAGAGTCTGATCATACCGGTGTATATGTGTATGAATTCAACGAAGCAACAGGCGAGCTAACTCGCACCGATGCCTTCACTGGCTTGCAAAATCCAACATTTCTGAATGTGGATGCTAATGCTCGTCGTCTGTATGCACTTGGCGAAACCGTATCGGAGACCGGTCCAAAGGGTAAAGGCGGCGAAGCAGCAGCTTTTGTTATCGATCCAGAGCAAGGCAAGCTGGAACTACTTAACCGTGCAAGAACGATCGACGGACCTCCATGTCACATTGGACGTTCCGCAGATAGCCGTTATCTGACGATGGTTAGTTATCATGGCGGCATGGTTGGCTTGATCTCTATTAAAGAAGATGGCAGTGTAGGCGAGCTGCTGGATGTTCATCAGCATGAAGGACATAGCGTAGATCCACAAAATCAGGATCGTCCGCATCCACACTCTACATTCTTTGATCCAGCAGGCAAATATGCGATCGTACAGGATCTCGGTCTTGACCGCGTACGCACGTATGAGCTTTTACAGGATTCCAATGAACTGAAATTTGTATCCGATACGATCAGCACACCAGGTGCAGGCCCACGTCACCTCGTATTCCATCCAAACGGTCAATTTGCCTTTATTATTAATGAGCTGAACTCTACGGTAACAGCTTATCAATATGCAGCGGCTACAGGAACATTGACTGAAGTGCAGACGATTCCTACATTGCCTGCTGACTATGACGGTGCGAATGGCTGTGCCGAGATCGCGATTTCAGAAGATGGACGCTACCTGTATGGCTCGAACCGTGGACATGACAGTATCGTACAATACGCTGTGAATGCAGAAACGGGCGAACTGACGCTGGTACAGCATGTATCGACAGAAGGTGGACATCCACGTCACTTCTCGCTGTTGCCAGGCGGTCGCTATGCACTTGTAGCCAATCGCGATGGCAACAACATCGTTGTATTTAGCATTGATGCTGAAAGCGGCAAGCTGACATACACAGGCAAAAGTGCAGAGGTATCGAAGCCAGTTTGTGTATGGGGCGCACGCTTCTAATCGTTTATTTCGGATAATGTAAGCTTTGCTTTAATCGAACGTTCAACCTGATAAAAGGGTTAACGAAAAGTGATACTATATACTATGCAGCAAATGATCGAGTGTCCGCTCATAGATCTTCCCGCTTAAAGGAATATTTTATCGCACAGAGCTAGCTTTCAAATGACCGACGGTGGTGACGCTGTCGGTCGTTTTTTAGTTTGAAATCCTCTTTAAATTCCGACCCACTCGGATACGAGCGTAAGCAAGATAAGAGAACAAGCTAACATCGAATTGTTTCAATTTATGCTATAGAGGTAAAAGTACATAACCCCATTTTCAAGCAGCAGCTACTAACTATAGGGGAAAAGGAGATGCATACGATGACAGAACCGCGTGAAAACAACAAGATTGATCATCAGGATGGCAAGCGCGATCATGCCGAGCAATATCCTACCGATAAAGAAAGCTTGTTTGACCGCTTTGAATCGGAGCAGACCGTGGATGCTTTGCCTGTAGAAGATATAAAGCTGGAGCAACGAGAGGAAAATGACGGTGAGCATACGAAGCGCTCATCTTCCAGTCAGAATGCTTATCCGGAGGGCGATTCCAAGGACGACTCGGATATTGTTCGTTGATCGTATATCATTTTCATTGATTGTATATGATTCATAATAGGAAAGGGACAGTTCCGCTCTGGCGGCAGGCACTGTTCCTTTTCCGGGTTCCTACAAACGGAAAGGTGATTGAATACCATGGCATTTGGAATTAAGCGAGAGGAGCTTCAGCAGTGGAAGCGTCAGGTTGAAGCAGGCGAAATTGCATTTTTAACTCATTATTGGCTGGATGATCGTTTCCCGGACATTCGCACGGTGACTAAAGTGGGCTGTGCTAATGTCGATAAGCTACGTCACTGGTGCAAATCGTATGGATTGAATCCGCGTTATTTGCATTTGCGGGATCGTTATCCGCATTTTGATCTACTTGGAGCGGAGCAGGTACGTATTTTGCAGGCGGAAGGCTTGCAGGCGCATATCGACCGCTTTCGTTTGGATACGTCCTCTACGTAATATTCGATCTTCCGGGCTGGCATGTCCGAGTCCGGCTGTATCGATAGATGATCGTGTTTGATCATGTATATAAGTCATTAGCGGAAGCAAGGACAATAGAAATCTAAACAAGCATAGAAGCAGTCTACATAATGTTAAATAATGGTAAGATGCAGAAATGACATTGTCGAAATAGAAAAATTATAAAAAAATTTTAAAAGCGGTTGAAATCGGTTACAAGCCGAGCTATAATAGCTTTGTAGAAACGTTTCGACAAAAATACAGAAAATTCCACAGATTAATGTAAGCTTGAAGGAATATTTTTAGTCGAACGATATGGGTAAAAATGTGGTTGTGATCGAAAAATCACAAGCTAATCGTTATTTTTAGTCATGATAAGTTGTATTTTCCATAAAAATACAAAAATCTTCTTTTGGATGAAATCGAAACGTTTCGATATGCCTCTTTTGGTGAAATATTGCTGAACAACGAGTCGAAACGCCGCTTCACTCCATGATCAGGATCATGCTAAAGTAACAACAGCACTATAACCTGATTGAAGAACAGAGGTGAGCAGATGGGGGCAACTATTAAGGATGTGGCTGCTCTTGCCGGGGTGGCGGTATCAACCGCCTCCTATGCGCTCAATGGCATCGGCAGAGTCAGCACGAAAACAAGGGATAAGGTGCTCGATGCAGCACGGCAGCTCAATTATCAGAAAAATGGTATCGCATCCGATCTGAAGCGTTCACGCACCAATACGATTGCATTGTTGCTGAGCGATCTGTCCGGGCCGTACTATTCCAGTCTGATCAAGGGCGTGCAGGAAGTGAGCTTGAACAATGGCTACGATCTGATCGCCTGCAGCTCCATCGGTGGAGATTCCTCAACGGCTGTGAAGTTCATTAAGGAAAAGCGTGTAGATGGAGCGATTATTCTCGCTCACAATATTCCAGATCGAACGATCATGGATTCAGCGCGCGAAGGCTTTCCGATCGTCATGCTGGATCGCAGACTGGAGCATGAAAGTGTGTGCTATGTGGAAGCCGATCATGAAAAGGGCGGCTTGCTGGCGACGAATTATTTAATTGAAAATGGTCATCGCCGTATCGCTTTCGTTTCTGGTCCGGCAAGCAGTAAGCACAACAAGGATCGCTATAACGGATTTACGCGAGCGATGAATGATCATGGACTGACGATTGAACCACGCTGGAACCTGATTGGTAACTTTACTGAGGAAGGCGGCTATCGCGCTGTAAAGCTCATGATTGCGCAAGGAGATTTACCGGAGGCGGTATTTTTCGCTAATGATGAGATGGCACTTGGTGGGATTACGGCACTTCAGGAAGCAGGAATTCGCGTGCCGGAAGACATATCGGTGATCGGATTCGATGATATCGTGCAGGCACGCTTTCTGAATCCGGCGCTGACAACGGTACGACAACCGGATTATGAGGTAGGCGCACTGGCTGTACATTTGATCTTTCAAATTTTGAAGGGAGAGTCGGTGGCACAACACTATACATTGGATACAGAACTTGTCATTCGCGGCACAGTTCGTTCCATTCAAAAATGAGGTGGATGTAATGAAAATAGGATGGAAATCAGCCATCGCCGGTTTGCTAATCTTCTCATTACTGCTGGCAGGCTGTTCCGGTGGTAAAGAAAAAGGCACAACTTCAGACGGGAAGAAAATATTAAAAGTATGGGGAATGGGCGCGGAAGGTACAGCGCTTAGCAAGCTTGTTCCCGATTTTGAAGCCAAGCACCCCGATATCAAGGTGGATGTACAGGCGATTCCTTGGGATAACGCACATGACAAGCTGCTTACAGCAGTCGCATCGCGTAGCGGCCCGGATGTCGTACAGCTCGGTATGAGCTGGATACCGGAGTTTGCAGATGCAGGGGCGTTACAGGATTTGTCGCCTTATATGGATAAATATCCGAATTTGAAAGCGGATAACTACTTCAAAGGTGCACGTACCAAAATGACCTATGAAGGTAAAACGGTAGGTATCCCATGGTATATCGATACCCGGGTTCTCTTTTATCGGAAGGATCTGCTGAAGCAGATAGGCTACAATGAGCCGCCAAAATCCTGGGATGAGCTAAAGGATGCAGCGAAAAAGCTGGCTGCACGCGGCAATGGCAATTATGGTATTTTGCTGGATAGCAAGGACCCGTTATTTACCATTCCATTTGCTTGGGAAAATGGTAGTGAAGTGATTAACAGCAACAAGCAGGCGCAGTTGAACCAGCCTCCCTATGTGGAGACGATTCAATATTTAAGCAGCTTTTTCAAAGAGGGCATCGCCCCGACCCAGAGTGACATGCAGCTAATTCCTTCGTTTGGTGAAGGCATTCTGCCGATGTTCATCAGTGGTCCGTGGTCGGTCAACCAGGTCAAGACCGAGCTGCCGGAGCTGACATCAGATCAATGGGGAACCGCAGTCATCCCGCCGAAAACGGCTGGTGGTGAAAGCATCTCCGTATTGGGCGGCTCCAATCTATCCGTGTTCAGCACCTCGCAAAATACCGAGGCAGCGGTACAGTTCATTAGCTACTTGAACGATCCGCAAGTACAGGTCAAATGGTACGAGCTGACACAGGATTTGCCATCCACGACCAAAGCGTGGGAGGACAAAGCATTTGACGACAGTCCGAATATCGGTACCTTCCGCACTCAGATGGAGACGGCACGCTCGACGCCATCCGTCAAAGAATGGGAAACGATTGGCAAGCAGATCACCGATGCATTTGATCAGATTGTCGTCGGCGGTACAGACATTCAGACCCAGCTAGATCAGTTAAACGAGCAGGCGAATTCAACCTTACAGAGCGGGAGCTAATTCATGATCCCGGCTCAGCACGAAGGTAGCCAGCAGCATCGCCATACGGAATGATCACGTACCCGATGGGGATGCAAGTACAAACGAAGCAACAGGTCATAGGTGCAGTCAAAGGGGAGGTCAAGGATTTGCCTGCATAGCGGGCAATCCTACAGCAACAAAGACGGCGGTGTACCAACAAATAATCACACACCGCCACAAACAGTGAAGATTCTGGCGAATGTCCGTGCTCATACTCATACGTGCTCCGAACAGCGTCTTTGCTGCTATTTTCATCCAAATACCAATAAAGAGGTGGCCCGAACATGGCTAAATTATGGAAAACCGCAATCGCATGTATGCTTGTATTTTCACTGATACTCGCTGGGTGTGGTGGCAAGGATAAGACAACAACAGCGGATGGAAAGCGGATTCTTAAAGTATGGGGTATGGGTGGCGAAGGTGGTTCACTACCAAACATGGTGGAAGCGTTTGAAAAGGCTAATCCGGATATCGATGTACAGGTACAGCAGATTCCATGGGATAGCGCGCACGATAAGCTGCTGACTGCGGTTGCTTCCAAAAACGGTCCGGACGTTATCCAGATGGGGATGACATGGATTCCAGAGTTTGCTAATGCAGGTGCATTGCTTGATCTGTCCTCCTACACGGATAAATATCCAAACCTGAAGCCAGACAACTTCTTCGAAGGCGCACGCGAAACGATGAAGTATAACGATAAGCTGATCTCTATTCCATGGTATATGGAAACACGCGTGTTGTACTATCGTACCGATCTGCTGAAAGAAGTTGGCTATGATCAGGCACCAAAAACCTGGGCTGAGCTGCAAGATGCAGCGAAAAAGCTGGCTGCACGCGGTAATGGGAACTACGGTATTTTGCTGGATAATCAGGATGCGGCATTTACACTTCCGTTTGCGTGGGAAAATGGTAGTGATGTCATCGGTAGCGATAACAAGGCTCAATTTAATCAGAAGCCATATGTTGAAGCAGTACAATACCTGACAAGCTTCTATAAAGATGGTAGTGCTCCATCTCAGAGCGATATGCAGCTTCTGCCAGCATTTGGACAAGGTATCATTCCAATGTTCTTCAGCGGTCCATGGTCGATCAACCAGATCCATGAGACTGTACCACAAATTGATGGCAAATGGGCAACAGCAACGATCCCTGTCAAAGAAGAAGGCGGCAAAAGCGCATCCGTACTGGGTGGCTCGAACTGGAGTGTATTCAGCAGCGCAGCGAACAAAGACGATGCTGTGAAATTCATTTCCTTTATGAGTGATCCAGCTAACCAGATTGAGTACTACAAACTGTCCAAAGACTTGCCATCCACACTGAAAGCATGGGATGACAAATCGCTGGATGGTGAACAGATTGCCACATTCCGTGAGCAAATGAAAACATCGCATCCATCTCCATTCGTACCGCAATGGGAAGCGATTGGTCAACTGATCAAAGCAGCTCTGCAACAGATCGTAGTCGGTGGTGCAGATGTACAGACACAGATGGAAGATCTGAATACACAGGCTGATGCCTTACTGCAAAAATAATTCATGCAACGTGCTAACCGCCGGGCATCCTCCGGTGCCTGGCTGGTAGCCTTGCTCACAAGTACAAGTGCAGCGCCTCTGCTCACAAACGAACATCATACAGGAGCAGAGGTAGCTTCACCGGAAGAACATACTTCCGTAAAGGAGGGAGCAGAACATGCAAAAGGCCTGGCAGTCGTTGGTCAAACACAGATATCCGTATCTGTTTATCGCGCCGACGCTGATTATACTTTTCGTTTTCTCATTCATACCGATTCTCGTTGCTGTGTTTATTAGCTTTACCAATATGAATCTGGCAGGGCTGGCAGACTGGTCCAATGTTGAATTTAAAGGTGTGGACAATTTTGTCCAGCTATTCAGTGATGCAGTGTTCCGCAAATCGATGTTTAACACGCTCATTTATGTCGTTGTCGGTGTTCCGCTCGTCGTCGTTGTATCGATGGCAATTGCGATTTTGATTAACCAGGGTACAAGCTGGATTTTCAAAACGTTTCGGGTTATTTACTACATGCCGTCGATTACGAATATCGTCGCGATTGCAGTGATCTGGGGTTATCTGTACAACTCCCAGTATGGTTTGATTAACCATATGCTGGAAGCGGTAGGTATATCGCCAGTACGCTGGCTACAAGATCCAACCATCGCCAAGTTCTCGCTGATTATTATGGCCGTATGGAAAGCGATCGGTCTGAATATGATTATCTTCCTGGCAGCATTGCAGGGTATTCCGCGCACGTACTATGAAGCTGCTCAGATTGACGGCGCAAGCCGCTGGCAACAACTGACGCGCATCACGGTGCCACTGCTCGGATTTGCAACATTCTTCGTGTCGATTACAACATTGATCGGCTGGATTCAGTTCTTCGAGGAACCACTCGTTATGACGAAGGGTGACCCGCTCAATGGTACAACCTCGATGGCACTGTTTATTTACCAGACCGGTTTCCAGCGCAGTGATTTCGGCTACGCGGCAGCAGGCTCGATCGTCTTGTTCGCCATCATTATTCTTGTAACTATCGTTCAATTTAAAGCACGCAAAAAAGACAGTGATGTCGAATATTGATATCTGAGCAGCTCTGACAAGCTAACGCCGGAGCATACTGTGAAAGGAGGTTCCGTGATGGATGTTCGCGTGAAACCTGTTTATCGAAGCATCGTAATCCTTGTGCTGCTGATCGGTGCGGTAGCGATGTGTATACCTTTTGTATGGATGATCCTGTCCTCCTTCAAACCGGAGAGCGAGGTTACGTCCTTAACACCAAGCTTTTGGCCTCAACAACCAACGATGCATAACTTTGAGCGTTTGTTCACGGAAATGAATTTTGGTGGCTATCTGTGGAATACACTCATTATCGTATTCTTCTCGTTTATCGGTCTATTTTTAAATGCGGCAGCAGGCTACGCCTTTGCCAAATTCAAATTCCCTGGTCGTAATGTGCTCTACTATCTCGTACTCGGTACGATGATGATTCCATCCCAGGTAACGATGATTCCGGTTTACTTGATCTTGAATGAAATGAGTCTCACCAATACGATGGCAGGGATTGTGCTGCCAGGTATGGTCAATGCATTTGGTATCTTCCTGTTCCGTCAGTTTATGACGACGATCCCGAATGATCTGATCGAAGCATCACGACTGGATGGTGCAGGCGAGGTTCGCACCTTCTTCCAGCTTATTATTCCAATCGCTAAACCGATCTTCGCCGTACAGGGGATTCTGACCTTTATCGGCGGCTGGAACAGCTTCCTCTGGCCATTGATCGTAGCCAACGATGAGAGCCTGTACACGCTCTCGGTCGGCTTGCAGCTCTTAAAAGGACAATACGGCGGCGACTTTGCCATCCAGATGGCAGGCGCATCCTTTATGGTTATCCCGATTCTTATCATCTTTATCTTTGCCCAGCGTCATATTATTGAAGGGTATACGATTTCGGGGATGAAGTAGAAGGGAGAAAAAGATGCTGGTGGTGTTGCAGGATGCGGCTTGAGTGCATCAAGCACTCCGTGAAGGAATAAGGGAACGGGCTCAGGTGGAGCCGCGGGAATCTTTTGGAATTGGGAAGAAATGAAGATTCCCGCCCCTCCAAAGCAGTACGATCTTTTGCTGCGCAAAAATCCCTTTTTATTGAACCCCGTGTTAGAAAACCACTAACACTGTAAGTCGCCCTTTTCCCTTATTTCCTTCCCTCCTTTCCCTGCATATTGCATCATGCATGTTGTGCAAGGTGGAGGCGCATCCTTTTTCTCAATGATTGTAGGGGCAGTAGGATGTTACTGGTACTTCATTCAAAATCGTGTGAGTACTGAACATAGATGTTACTTGAATATTAGAGATATGGAGATTTTTGCGTACTACTCTTTAGAACTCTAATTGAGAAGATCTATTCATTTATGTTATTCGTCTATATTGTTCATTTAGGTATATGTTCTGCTATACGCTATTTATAGGTGACTTTATTAATCAATGTACTAAAAAAGAAGTTGAGTTTTAGAATTCAATTTTGTTTGTCAGTTGAAGCTGAATAGGATGGACACCCACAGAACGATGGTAAGGAAATAAGGGGAAAGGACGACTTTGGAACATAGGAATCTATCTTCACTTCCAATCCGTAGATTCTTATGTTCCACCGGAGGACGTCCCCTTATTCCTTACCGGAGTGGTTGTTGCATCATCCACCAGGTTTACAAGGTTTCTAAGGTTTATACGCACATCTCAGCTAGAAATATAAAAAGATAAGTATGGAGGGATTCTGCATGTCTACTGTACAAAGTACACAAAGCACCCAGCAAGATCGTCTTTTCCAAAATGAGTATGGATATTTTACTGAGGATGGACGCGAGTATGTGATTACGAATCCGCGTACACCACGTCCGTGGAGTAACATTATTAGTAATGGTGATTATTCGTTCATGGTATCCCAAGCAGGCGGCGGTGCTTCCTGGCGTGGTAATGCCGGACAGAACCGGATTACACGACTGTTTCAGGATGTAATCAAAGATTCGTGGGGCAAATTCGTATACCTGCGTGATCGCAGCTCCGGTCAATACTGGTCGGCAGCCTGGAAACCGGTAATGGCGGAATTTGAGCACTATGAGGTTCGTCATGGGATCGGGTATAGCGTATTCACTCATCAGGTGAATGGTATTCGTAGCGAGATGACTGTATTCGTCGCTCCGGATGCTCCACTGGAACTGATCAAATTAAAAGTTACGAATAACAGCGAGCAGACGCGTGAATTGGATGCGACTACTTATTTTGAGTGGGCACCTGGTTTTGCGCCGGATGAGCATCGTGAATTCCATAAAATCTTTATGAACTCGGAATATAAAGAAGACTTGAACGCGATTTTGCTCGAAAAATATCTGTGGAGCTTCCCGGATGAGAAGGGTCGCAATAACAATGTGAGCTGGCCGTATACGGCATTCCATGCAGCGAGTGAGCAGCCATCTTCGTATGATGCGGATAAAGAATCGTTTGTCGGTATGTATGGAGAGGAAGCGCGTCCGCAGGCGATGCAGCAGCCAGAGCTGGCAGGACATACCGGTCGCTTTGGCGATGCTGCCGGATCGCTGCGCGTCGCCTTCAAGCTGGAGCCAGGCGCTTCGCATACGGTTGTATTTACGATTGGTGCGGCGGAGCATGAGAAAGAGGATGCGGCTGCGCTGATTCGCGAATACACAAGCGTGGAAGCGGCAGATCGCACGCTGGCTCGTGTACATGAGTTCTGGAGCGAGATGATCGATACGGAACAGATCGAGACGCCAGACCCGGCGATGAATATTATGACCAATGTATGGTTAAAATATCAATCGATCTCCTGCCGTCTATGGGGCAAGACAGCCTATTATCAGGTGAGTGCGGGTTACGGCTATCGTGATCAGCTACAGGATTCACAAATTTTCCTGACCAGCAAGCCGGAGCTGATGCGTAAGCAGATTCTGATGCATGCATCCCAGCAGTTCCAGGAAGGCGATGTGCTGCACTGGTGGTTCACAATTCGTGGCGGCGGTCCACGTACGCGTTGTTCCGATGACCTGCTGTGGCTACCGTTCATCATGGACGCTTATCTGAAAGAAACACAGGATTACGATATTTTGGACGAAATCACACCATTCCTTGATGGCGGCGAAGCGACTGTATATGAGCACTGCAAACGCGCCATTGAGAAGACATTCCAACGCTTTAGCCCTCGCGGTGTCCCGTTAATGGGTGAGCATGACTGGAACGACGGTCTCAGTGCAATCGGCTATGACTGGAAGGGTGAAAGCTTCTGGGTTGGCGAATTCCTGTACATGATTCTTGGCAGCTTCGCTCCAGTCGCAGAGCGTCGCGGAGATACAGGCTTTGCTACGAAAATGCTGGAAGTACAGACCAGCCTCAAAAAAGCACTCAACGAGCATGGCTGGGATGGAGAATGGTATTTGCAAGCGACAACCGATGATGGTCTGAAGGTTGGCTCCAAGGAAAATGAAGAAGGTCAGATCTTCCTCAACCCGCAAATCTGGGCAGTCATTTCTGGTGTAGCCGATGAGGAGCGCGGTCAGCAGGCGATGGAGAGCGTGAGCAAGCATCTACTGCGTGAATACGGTTCATTGCTGCTGTATCCAGCGTACACTAAAGTACGCCGTGATATCGGCTATATTACACGCTATGCACCGGGACTGCGTGAAAATGGCGGTGTATACACCCACGCCGCAACATGGGCAGTATGGGCATACACACTGGCAGGTCAGCCGGAAAAAGCATACGAAGCATATAGTAAAATTTGCCCACCGAACCGCTCCAGTGATCCGAACAGCTATGTAGCCGAGCCGTATGTTACACCGGGTAACTCCGATGGCCCGATCTCACCAAACTACGGTCGTGGCGGCTGGACATGGTATACAGGTTCCTCGCAATGGCTGCAACGTATGGCAACCAACTGGATTCTGGGCATACGTGCTGAGCATGAAGGTCTGCTGATCGATCCGAGTATCCCGGCGGAATGGCCAGAGTTCAGCTACCGTCGTCCATTCCGTGGCGCAACCTATGCCATTCATGTCGATAACAGTGCCGGCGTATCGCGTGGCGTGAAATCGATCACGGTGGATGGTAAAGCGATTGAAGGGAATATTCTGCCTGACTTTAAGGATGGCAAGGAGCATGAAGTGAAGGTTGTAATGGGCTAATATCGTGTAGACGATGTAAAGCAATACTGTGAAGCTCATACTTTTACAAAACAGAGAAATACAAAACAGAGTTATTTCAACAAGACGATACGTATGCTGGATTGCATAACTATCCGTATGTCATATAGTTTTAATGAAATCACCAGTTAAAGAAAAACCTTGCAGAATATGCAAGGTTTTTCTTTTTATATGCAACTCATTTCGTCTCATCGCGTATTGCTTAAAAGTAAAGCTAATCCAGTTCATAGCTTACACTAGCCTTGTACAGCATGACATTTACATACCTATTCAGGCTAGAACATTCATAAATGGGAGGCATTTATAATGAAAAAGAAATTGGCTATTGCTGCTGTCGTAGCAGGTATGGGAATCACCGGGGCTACAGGGGTATACGCAGGAACCAATCTTCAACAAATCAAAGCAGCACTCAATTATGGATTAGGCATCGAAGTAAATGGACAAGCCTATACACCAAAAGATACGAATGGTAAAACACTCGCTCCGATTACTTATAATGGCACAACGTACCTTCCAGTTCGTGCAATCGGTGAAGCATTACATACACCTATTGCCTATGATGCGGCAGCAAGCAAAGTGAAAATTGGCTCGGCTGGAGCAAGTTCAGGATCTTCATCGACAAGTAGCGGCTCAGCTTCGACTTCTAGCAGTATAACGAATGCACAGCGTCCACAACATATTCCGGCTGATTTTCCGATTCCGACAGATGCAAAAGTATTTGATGTTATTGAAAGCTCAAAGGATGGTGTCAAATCGGTTGTGTTTAGCTATTTGACGAAGCAGAGCCTGGAGCAACTTGGTAACAGTTATAAGCAATATTTCATTTCTAAAGGGGCGAGCAAGCAATACGAGGAGATCCAATCTGACGCATTTACAGTCATTGATTCCGGTTCGAGCTTCTCTGTTACAGCAACAGGACAACCAGGCACAGGAGAGAAGCAGGGGTTTAATGAAGTCAATATTATCTGGCAAGGGCAATAATTCGGTGGAATAGAATGAAGTGATAAGCTTTGTATAAGTATTCAAAATGCCTCTATGTTTGCTTCGTTCAGTAAGAAACATGGAGGCATTTTTAGAAGTATCTTTGTAATACAATAATGATAAAAGTAGGATGTACATAAGCAATCAAGCAGTTTATTGCAGGCGAATTACTTCATTCGGTTCACTTCATTTGTTATAGGTAACAAAATCAATGGCCTAGTCTAGTGTATTCATCTATAAAGCGGTATAATAATTCATACTTATTTAAAAACACTTATCTTTATGCAATATTTTATAGCAAAGGAGTCGACCCACTCATGACCTGGCATATCAAGCATTTTAACGAATTAACGACCACCGAGCTGTACCGCATTTTGCAAGAACGAACGAATATTTTTGTCGTTGAGCAAAACTGTCCTTACCCTGAAGTGGATGGGAAGGATCTGGACTGCTACCACCTGTATCGTCTGGATGGTGAGCAAATTACGGCCTATGCGCGTCTGCTGCCGCCAGGCATCGCCTATACACAGGCATCGATCGGCAGAGTCATCGTGCCTTCTACGCATCGCGGTAAGGGCTATGCAGGCGAGCTGTTCGCCCGTGCGATCGATTTTATTCAGCAGGAGCTGGGTGAGACGGATATCAAAATTCAAGCGCAGGAGTACCTGTGTCCATTTTACGGCTCGTACGGCTTTCAAGCGATCTCGGAATCCTATTTGGAGGATGGCATCCCGCACGTTGATATGCTGCTAAACAAACGGCTGGAGCCACTTGGCGTGTCCTGATCCTGCGACCGCTAACAATCACACATACACAAATATCAAAAAAAGGTGTCCGCTTCTTCTGGCTGGACACCTTTTTGCCATTTTAAAAATAACGTTTTCGATACCGTCACATCTGTAAATGTAAACATACAGATACAACTGGTGAGATTTGGACAAAATAGCTAAAAATTAAAATTGGAAATTCGTAACTGGCTGGTGTAGAATGGAAATTGTAAAGCGGATCACAGACAAAGTAAGGGGGCATGACCAGCTCGGTATGACTTCCACATGTGCTCAATGTTACGGACAAGTGAATGACGAAAGCTGGATATGGTGTAGCTTTTTTCGTACATCATCCAAATTTCGCGATAATCGGGCTAAAAAACCTAAATTATTCTGTATGCAGGCCAAAGAAAACGTTTTCTTAATGCAACATCCCGTTTCCTCTTCCATAGTCTCATTTTAGACTATTTTGTGATTAAACAGATAGAGGTATAATTGAAAGTGTTGCAATTCCGTCACAAAAATATTCACAAAAAATTCAAGACGGAGGGAATCCTCGATGACAATCGACGAATCGAACAGACCATCGCTATGGCAATCCTATTACGGTCCCAATCTGGGGTACCTGCAGGAGCAGTATGAAAAGTACAAACAAGACCCGAACTCGGTGGATGAGGGTTACCGTGAACTCTTTGAACGTTATGGGGAACCTGTAGCTCCGGCTGCGCCTGTTTCCGGCACGGCAAGTGAGAGCGGGACGAGTACTCCGGGGAAAGTAGACACTAACCTGTTAAAGAAAGCGGTTGCAGCAGAACGGCTGGTATGGAATATCCGTACATACGGACATCTTGCAGCAGATATTGACCCGCTTGGTCTGAGCGCGCCATCTGATGTGCGTTTGCTCGACCCTGAACAGTATGGACTCAGTCAACGCGATCTGTCGCAGCTTCCAGCATCTCTGATCTGGGAAAATGCGCCGGATGAAGCACGCGACGGCTGGGAAGCGATCCAGATTTTGCGTAAAAAGTATACTGGACCGCTCGCTTACGAATTTGCTCATGTTCATGACGAGCAGGAGCGCAACTGGCTGAACCGTCAGGTAGAAACGAACTCCGCTTCGCAGACGCTTACAGACGAGGAACGCCTCGACCTGCTGCACCGTCTCGTAGAGGTAGAGCAGTTTGAAGAATTTTTGCATAAAACATTTGTCGGACAGAAACGTTTCTCCATTGAAGGAAATGACGCGCTCGTTCCGATGCTGGACACGATCGTGCGTATTGCTGCGCGCGGCGGAGCACGCCACGTATTGATGGGCATGGCTCACCGTGGTCGTCTGAACGTACTTGCGCATGTGCTGAACAAGCCATACGCGAAGATCTTCTCCGAATTCCATCATTCTCCGAACAAGGATATGATGCCATCTGAAGGCTCAATGGGCATTAACTTCGGCTGGACAGGCGACGTGAAGTACCATCTGGGTGCTCGCTACTCGCTGACGGATGAAGGACAAAGCTATGAAACTCGCCTCACTCTGGCGAATAACCCGAGTCACCTTGAATACGTCAATCCAGTTGTCGAAGGCTTCACACGCGCGGCACAGGATGATCGTAGTGAAAAGGGCTATCCACGTCAGGATAAGGACAAAGCAGCCGCGATCATTATGCACGGTGATGCAGCGTTCGCTGGCGAAGGGATCGTAGCGGAAACACTTAACTTTAATCAACTGCCGGGCTTCCAAAACGGCGGTACCATTCATATTATCGTAAACAACCGTCTCGGCTTCACAACAGACAGCAAGGACTCCCGTTCCACCCACTATGCCAGTGACCTGGCGAAGGGCTACGAGATTCCGGTTATCCACGTCAATGCGGATGATCCAGAAGCGTGTATTCGTGCCGCTGAAATGGCCATGCAATATCGTAACCTGTTCAAAAAAGACTTCCTGATCGATCTGATCGGTTATCGCCGCTACGGTCATAACGAAGCTGATGATCCGGAAACAACCCAGCCGCTTATGTACGGCAAAGTGAAAAATCATCTGCGTGTTGCTTCTTTGTATGGTAATCGTCTGGCAGAACGTAATGTTGCGCCTGCGGACCAATATGAGAAGTACAAAAACGAAGTACAGGAGCAGATGAAAACGACCTATGATCAGGTCAAACAGGATGAAACGCAATCGGCGTTTGGCCCGGTGAATCCTGCTGGTGAAGGAGCTGCACGTGCTTCCACTGAGACTGCGGTATCAGCAAGTCTGCTGAGCAAAATCAACGAAGGCTTGCTAACATGGCCACAGAACTTCAATGTGTATCCGAAGCTACAGCGTATTCTGGAGCGTCGTCGCAGTGCATTTGAACCAGAAGGTCGCGTCGATTGGGGTCATGCGGAGACACTTGCGTTTGCAAGTATTCTAGCAGAAGGCAAGCCAATCCGTATTACAGGTCAGGATGCGGAGCGTGCCACGTTTGCGCACCGTAATCTTGTTCTACATGATGCGAAAACAGGTGAGGACTTCTGTCCGCTGCATCGTCTGCCGGAAGCAAAAGCATCGTTTGCCATCCATAACAGCCCGCTTTCTGAAGCAGCAGTTATCGGTTTTGAATATGGCTATAATGTGTATGCACCGGAAACGCTTGTGATCTGGGAAGCACAGTATGGCGATTTCGTAAACGCTGGACAGGTGCTGATTGACCAGTTCATCTCTGCCGGTCGTAGCAAATGGACACAAAAATCCAGTCTCGTGATGCTGTTGCCACACGGCTATGAAGGTATGGGTCCAGAGCACTCCAGTGCACGTCCAGAGCGTTTCCTACAACTGGCTGGTGAGGAAAACTTCACAATCGCTAACCTGACGTCTGCTTCTCAATATTTCCACCTGCTGCGTCGTCAGGCGCTGAGCACGGAAACAGAAGAAGCGCGTCCGCTCGTTGTGATGTCGCCGAAGAGCTTGATCCGTAACCCGCGTGTAACTGCACCGGCTTCCGAGCTGAGCGAAGGCAGCTTCCATCCGATTCTGGAGCAGGTTGGTCTGGGTAGCAAAAAAGATGCGGTTGAGCGCGTGATCCTCTGCACAGGTAAAGTGGCAATCGATCTGGAAGAAGCGCTTGAGAAAGAAAAAGATACAGATTTCTCCTGGCTGCACATCATTCGTGTAGAGCAGCTATATCCGTTCCCGAAAGAAGAAATTAGCCAGGTTCTGTCCGGCTTCAAAAACCTGCAACAGATTATCTGGTTGCAGGAAGAGCCGCAAAACATGGGCTACTGGACATACACAGAGCCAAGACTGCGTGCACTCTCAGGCGGAATCGAAGTTAGCTATATCGGCCGTCCGGAGCGCTCGAGCCCGGCAAGTGGTTACCAGCATGTTCATGCTATTGAGCAACAGCGTATCCTGACATCAGCACTCAAACCAAATTCGTTGAAAAACATATCCCTGGGGAGGTAAGCAGCTGTGAGCGAAATCAAAGTACCGGAAATGGGCGAATCGATTACTGAAGGAACCGTATCAAAATGGGTTGTTAAAGAAGGAGATACCGTTAGTCAGGGTGATGTTCTGCTTGAACTGGAAACGGACAAAGTCAACCTGGAAATCAGCGCTGAGGAGGACGGTGTGATCGAATCGATCACCCGTCAAGAAGGCGAAACGGTACAGGTTGGTGAATCTGTTGGTGTAATTGGCGCTGGAAGTGGTGCACCTAAAGCACCTGCTGCTCCACCTGCCAAACAAGACGCACCACCAGCACCTCCTGCTGCTCCTGCCAATGAGCAGGCGCGTGAGCCAAAAACCGATCTGGCAACAGCGGTAGCGGTGAGCAAGCCGGAAAATGGTGATACCATCGCGACTCCGGCTGCACGTAAGCTGGCTCGTGAGCGTGGCATCGACCTGACTGCTGTACAGGGGAACGATCCAATCGGACGTGTGAAGCATGACGACGTGCGCAAGCATGACGACAAGCCGACCAACCTGGGTGCACCTCCAAGCAAGCCAGCTCCGCCAAAACCGCCAGTTGCTGACAGCAACCCTGCGAAACCAGCGGATCGTGTACCGATGTCCCGTCGTCGTCGTACGATCGCGAACCGTCTTGTGGAAGCACAACATAATGCAGCGATGCTGACTACATTTAATGAAGTCGATATGACTGCGATTCTGGATGTGCGTAAACGCCGCAAAGACAAATTCAAAGAGAAGCATGATGTAGGTCTCGGTTTCATGTCCTTCTTTACCAAAGCCGTAGTTGGTGCACTCAAAGCGTATCCAATGGTGAATGCGGAAATCGATGGTGATGATGTCATCATCAAGAAATACTATGATATCGGTATCGCAGTGTCGGCGAAGGAAGGTCTGGTTGTACCTGTCGTACGCGATGCAGATCGCCTTGGTTTTGCCGGTATTGAGAAAGAGATTGCCAGCCTGGCATCGAAAGCTCGCAATAACAGTCTGTCCCTGTCTGAACTGCAAGGTGGTACATTTACAATCACCAATGGTGGTGTATTTGGCTCCCTGCTGTCCACACCAATCCTGAATGCACCACAGGTCGGTATCCTGGGTATGCACAAAATTCAGGTTCGTCCGGTAGCGATTGATGATGTACGTATGGAAAACCGTCCGATGATGTATATCGCACTGTCCTACGATCATCGTATCATCGACGGCAGCGAAGCAGTAAGCTTCCTTGTTAAAGTAAAAGAATTGCTCGAGGATCCAGAAACATTGCTGATCGAGGGTTAATAGCTTCGTTATAAAGTTTAGTAAAGGTTCTAAAAAATTTTAAAGCCTTCAAAAAAATTCTACTATGTTGTAAAACAAAGCGTCATATCAAAAAGAGCCTCTCCTAATCAGGAGTGGCTCTTTTTGATATTGCTGAGATTTTAATTTGTAAAAGAATCTAATTTGTAAGAGATATTGGTCTTAAGAAATGTTGATCTTAAAAGATGTTAATGTGTTATCTAGTATGCATCTAATAAGCTGATGCGTACCCCAGCATCAAATCACATATACAAAGTAGAGGTATAGCTGGCATTCTTTACGCTAGTCAAAGCGAATGCCATTCTTCAATAGAGCGTACATAAATCTTGAACATTACAATATTTAAAAACAGCACTTGAAATCGGCAGTTGAAACTACCATTTGAACTCAGTAATTAAAATCAATAATTAAAATCAGTCCTTAAAATCAATCTTTTTTCGCAGGCGCTGGTGGGACGGCTCGTTTTTGCTTCGCTAATTGATTAGCTTCCTGATTGAGCACCTTGAGCAGGCTGACAGCCATCATAACGATCACGAATGAGAATGGTAACGCAGCGATGATCATCGTATTTTGCAGCGCCTGTAGTCCACCGGAGTACAGCAATACAAGCGCAATCGCAGTGAGCAATAGACCCCAGATTACTTTCAGCAAATTGCTCGGATTTTGCGAGCCATTGGTCGTCATCATCCCCAGTACGAACGTACCGGAATCCGCCGAAGTAATAAAGAAAATACCGATCAATCCAATCGCCAGCAGCGAGATGGCAGAAGCAAACGGGAAGGTCGATAATACACCGAACAAGGATTGCTCTGTTGTCAGTGCAGAGATCAGCTTGGTACCGCTACGCTCCAGCGCAATCGCAGAGCCGCCGAAGACTGAGAACCAGATAAAGCTAATGATCGAAGGCGCCAGCAATACATAAGCGACAAATTCGCGAATCGTACGCCCTTTAGACACCCGTGCGATAAAGATGCCGACAAACGGCGACCAGGCAATCCACCATGCCCAGTAGAAGATCGTCCACGTATTAATCCATTCCCGATTTTCCGAATTAAGCGGTGCGAGACGGAAGCTCATATTAATGAAGTTTTGCAAATACTTACCGATCGTATCTGTAAACAGATTCAATGTGAACAGTGTAGGACCGAAAATAAAGACGAGCAACAGTAGCGCACCTGCCAGAATCATATTCACATTACTGAGGATACGAATCCCTTTATCCAGACCGCTGAGTGCGGAGCCGAGGAACATAACTGTGACGATGATGATAATAATAAACTGGCTAATAAAGCTGGACGGCATACCGTATAAGAACGACAATCCACCATTAATTTGTACAGCACCAAAACCAAGTGAAGTGGATACACCGATAACGGTAGCGAGCACAGCGACGATATCAATTGCTTTACCGAATCGTCCAGTCGCATATTTACCAAGAATCGGGTGCAGTGTGGCGCTAATCAAGCCGGCATTACCACGTCTGAACATAAAGTAGGCGAGCGAAAGGCCGACCAGACCGTACACAGCCCACGCATGGATACCCCAGTGGAAAAAGGTATATTGCATCGCATCACGAACCGCAGCGCTTGTACCTGTCTCTCCAGTAGGCGATTGTAGCGCATAGTGGCTAATCGGCTCGGCGGTTCCATAAAAGACAAGACCAATACCGACACCAGCACTGAATAGCATCGCTACCCAGGTAGGGCGGGAGAATTCCGGTTTATCCTCAGGCTTGCCCAGTTTAATCTTACCGACTGGACTGATCATCAGATACAGACAGATCGCGACAAAGGCGGTCACGATAATCAGATAGTACCAACCGAATGTATTGGTAATAAATGATTCGGTATTGGCAGTTACATCTTCAAATGCTTGCGGTGCAATCACACCGATTATAACGAGCAGCAGTAAAACGGCTGCCGATACATAAAATACACTTGTTGTTTGCTTCATAGGCTTATAAACAGCTCCTTATGTTGATTGTCATGCAGAACCTATCAAAAATAGCGCAATGGATAGGAGCTACGGGCAGATCGAATGCTGGCGATACAGATACATATCAAGTGGGATAAATGTTTTTACCCGAATATACTTTTCATGTGTACACATCATGCCGAATGAGTTGCTTTTAGGCGCGGGTTCCAGTATAACGAAATCGATAGGCTATTGCAAAAATAATGATATAATAGGGTCTTCTGGAATACATATACAGTTAATGGAGGACCGATTACTGCTAACTTTTACCTGTTGTTTCCAGAAGCGATAAAAAGCGATACTATTAAATAAGCTGCTATACGGTATAATAAACAAGGTATGACAGGTTTTACATGAAAAATGGGCACTGCACATGATTACCAACCAGCGAGGAGGCTACATATATGCTAATTGAAGACAGAAGTTATACAATCAAAGGATTGGAATATACAATCCGTTGTGCCAAACCGGAAGATGCTCACAGCCTGGCAGAAGTACGCCTGCAAATTGATGGAGAAACTGAAAATCTGGATCGTCGTCGTGGCGAGGCGTATTTGGAGCCGGAAGGCTTTGAAGCTTTGATCAAGGCAGATACAGAGAAGGAAACGAATCTGTTTCTAGTAGCAGAAGCGAATGACCGCATTGTAGGCTATTCGCGTTGTGAAGGCAGCCCGCTTAGCCGGATGGCACATAAAGTGGAGTTTAGTGTCGGTATCATCAAAGATTACTGGGGACACGGTATTGGTCGCCAGCTCTTAGACCATTCGGTCGCTTGGGCAGATGAGACCGGTATTCAAAAAATGACGCTGCAGGTAATCGAGACGAATATCAAGGCGATTGATATGTATAAAAAAGTAGGCTTTGAAATTGAAGGCGTACTCAAGCGCGATCGCCTGCTGGCTGATGGCAATTATTATAATACGATCGTGATGGGACGCTTCCGTCTGTAATGCTCGCATGTAAGACTCGATTGCGAATTGTCGCCTGTGGTGTATACAGCAACTAGAATAGGGTGAAGACCAGAGAACACACATATCGATAGTAGACGGATTCACAGTGTGGAATTCATGGTCTACAGATCGATAGGGCAGAGATTTACAGTATGGGATTCATAATCTACAGATCGATAGGACAGAGATTTACAGTATGGGATTCATAGTCTACAGATCGATAGGACAGAGATTTACACTACAGAGATTCAGAGTATAGAGACTTATAGTTTATAATGCAGTTACTCTTTATTAAAAAAAAGCTTCACTTGATATGGAATTTGTACATTTAATGCTGACTATATACGTCTGATTATTTAAAATCTATTCTTGCTGTTCATCTTAAACGATTCTGTAATTTCCTGAATGATTGTTTATCTTCTTGAATTACTATGCATCTCTAATAGCCTTTTATTAAATACGAAGCCGTCTGTATGCACTATGCATCTCAGGCGGCTTTTTGGCGTCACATCAACCCCTATACGCTTCGGCTGACAGTCGAACTAGCGATTGTTACGATTAGATGCCAAGCAAGCGGGGTATATGAAAATAGACACAGGTGTAAATCGATACACATAAATCGGTTAGCAAAACGATAGCGCTGGATCATGAACATGATTACATAACACGGTTTGTCCATGCGTACCGCTATCGTTTTGCTAGCATGATTTACCCTAATCAAGCAAGAAGGCTTGCAACAACGACAGGAGTGAAGGCAATGAGTACAATTCAAAATGATGAAGCAAGTCGAAGAGCTTTTTTGCGTAAAGTCATTCTTATCTCGACGCTGGGCGGCTTATTATTCGGCTATGATACAGGCGTGATTAATGGTGCACTGCCATTTATGTCAGCAGCAGATCAGTTAAATCTGAACTCGCTAACCGAAGGTATGGTTACCAGCTCGTTGCTGCTTGGTGCAGCATTTGGTGCGGTAGCAGGTGGACGTTTATCTGATGCGATAGGTAGACGGCAAAGTATTCGCTATCTGTCCATTCTGTTCTTCTGTGCGACTATCGGTTCGGCGCTCGCGCCAAATGTGCCTTTTATGGTAACATGTCGCTTTATTCTCGGTCTGGCAGTCGGTGGCGCTTCGGTTACTGTGCCATCGTACCTGGCTGAGATTGCTCCGGCACAGAAGCGCGGCGGAATCGTAACCCGCAATGAGTTGATGATTGTTAGCGGTCAGTTGCTTGCTTTTGTATTTAATGCGATTCTGGGTACGACACTTGGACATAACGGTCATATCTGGCGTTATATGCTGGTAATGGCGGCAATTCCGGCAGTGTTCCTATTTATCGGTATGTTCCGTGTACCGGAAAGTCCGCGTTGGCTCGTAGCCAATCAGGAAAACAAACGTGCTTTGCGTGTACTGCGTCGGATGCGCAGTAATAAGCAGGCTACGCGCGAGCTGGAGGAAATTAAGGAGAACACGGAGACCGAGGAAGAAGTAGAACAGGCAAGCTTTCGCGATATGGCCACACCGTGGATTCGTCGTATCGTCTTGATTGGTATCGGGATTGGTGTCGTACAGCAGATTACCGGCGTAAACTCGATTATGTATTATGGTACGGAAATTTTACGTGAATCCGGCTTCGGTACGAACGCTGCGCTGATCGGTAATATCGCCAACGGCGTGATCTCGGTGGCGGCAACCTTCTTCGGGATGTGGCTGGTCGGTCGTGTTGGTCGTCGTCCGATGCTGATTACTGGATTGGCAGGTACAACGACAGCATTGCTGTTGATTGCGATCTTCTCTAATATGCTGGCTGGATCGGCAGCATTGCCTTATGTTATTTTAGCGCTGACCGTTACGTTCCTTGCCTTCCAGCAGGGTGCGGTATCGCCGGTAACCTGGCTGATGCTATCGGAGATTTTCCCGCTGCGACTGCGTGGTTTTGGGATGGGGATCAGTGTATTTTGTAGCTGGATGGTCAACTTCTCGGTTGGACTGCTATTCCCGATCATGACAGGTAGCATTGGATTGTCGATGACCTTCTATGTATTTGTAGCGCTTGGTGTGATCGCACTGGCATTTGTGATGAAGTTCTTGCCGGAGACAAGAGGGCTTACGCTGGAGCAGGTAGAGCAGAAGTTCCGCGAGTTTGGCAAGAAGCTCAAAGGTGCAGGTGGCGATTCGAAAGGCGGCACGGCTGCGTTGAAATAAGCAGACTGGTGGATGCTTATGTAGGATTTTAATGCTCTGGCATGATTACACCTGCATGCTGCAATTGAAAGTTGCGATAAATGCAGATTGCATAATCTAAATATCATCCATTGTAATGTGAAAAGCAATAAGGGCACGGACTGAGGTGGAATAGCCAATCTACGAATGTAGAAGAACCGTAGATTGGCTACTGGAAAGAAGTGAGATATTTTGCTTTGCAAAATCACTGTCTATCGAACCTGGTGGTATTAGATCACTAACACTGTAAGTCGTCTGTTGCCCTTATGGGTTTTTTTTGTTTTCTAAGGGAATAATAATGCACTGAATAGCTGGAGGTAAGATGTTAAATGGATTTTGGAATGGAATTATTTTCGAATTAAAGCCAGGTGTATACGTGTTTTAGAGAATTTAAGAGAGGAAGGTTAGGATAGAGAGATTGAGAGATAGAGAGAGATTGAGAAGGTTGAAAACCCCGAAAACCCCGAAAACCCCGAAAACCCCGAAAACCCTATACCTTTACGTATTCCTTTGAAAAAGTAAATATTTCAATATATGAAAAATTCAAAATAGAAAAAGAATCTATCTGCCTTTTCTAGCCACATAACCGATAGATCCCCATATTCGTATCCAGCTCATCAAGCTGATATAATGGATAAAGTAGTAAAAGAACAATGATATTGAGAAATGATGGAGAGCGTTTAATTCATTTTGAAATAACATATGCTAGCAAGGAGAGGGGATAGGACGTTATTTTTATATTTTCAAAATACAGCTATAGCTCAATAAAGCTTTAGTTAGCATCAAGCTCAATAGAATTGAATCGATATAGCATAGTCGTATTACGTGTAAGTGGAAGACCGAATTATGATATACATAGTTTACAGAATATAAACCACTATAATCGCAAAAAGGTGTATAGTTATAGTCATTTGAAGATCATTTTGTGTGAGTAAATTTCAGTTAGAGTCCTTTTATGAAGAAGACTTACTTTAAGCAGGATTACTTTCTAGCAATCGCAACACCATAGAATAAAGAAATGCACAGAATCTAAGCGAGCTTTATCGTAAATAACAGCATCCCGTATTTAATCTTTTCATTAGGAGAAACAGACGGATGAAGCAGGAAGATCAGCATTATTTGCAGGATAATAGGCAAAATGCTTCGCGTATAGAACCTCTAAAAACGGAATCTTATTCTACTTTATCGTCTGAGAATACACCATCTTCTGATTACGTAGAGATAATGCATACCCAGGCTCAGAGAAATTCCAGTAAACGCAATTTTATTAAACACGGGTTAGGGTATGGATTATCTGTGCTCATAACGATGGCACTCGGCTTAGCCTCGCGTCGGTATGCGGACATGCTACCGCCGTTGCTTGATGCTCATGCAGGAGATATGCTGTGGGCGATGATGGTGTACTGGGGCGTTCGGCTTATCCTGTATCGTCATTATAGTGTAGCGGTTATAGCTGCATTGTTATTCTGTTATGGGATTGAGTTCAGTCAATTGTATCAGGCGGATTGGATTCGTCAGCTACGGGATACAACCATTGGAGGGCTTGTGCTGGGGCATGGCTTTCTGATCGTTGATCTGATTCGCTACACGGTAGGTATAGTTTTGGCCACCGCGCTGGATATGCTGGCTCGTTATATGTTGCGACAAATAATAAATTGATCAATCGGAGGGTATACTATGTCTTCACAACCACCATATGAACCATCTGATCATTCAGCTTCAGATGATACCGAATCATTACTTGCACCCGACCCTTCTGAATCATTTCGTCGCGAATTGGATGGGGAAGAAAATTCATTTATACTCAAGCTACGGGTAGATCTGTGCTGGGAACCGGATCATGCGGTCGCTCTGTTAACTCGAATGTACTCCTATATTCATTCTACAGTTGGCGCCAGAGTGCTTCACCGGGAAGTAGCGGGTGATATATGGTTCCTTATTCAATTTATTCGTAACTGGTCTTCCCATGAAGCGTTTCGTCATGCCAATCCCTATCCAGATGAATATTACAATGAAGTGTATGAGCTGCTCTATATACTGGGAGACTGGTATTTTACCGGAGAATGTCCATTTACCCATCCGGAATCAGTGATGGAAGAGATTCGCAGCCTTGGACAGTTTAATGGGAGAGCTTGATCCATATGATATGCTGTAGCCATTGACTGGTTGAGCGGGTCGCGACGTGCGGGAAGCTACACAATAACTGATTGTATACGAATTTGGATCATTAATTGTCCCGGAATAATATAGAGGAATTAAAAATGCATAGCACCAAATCGTGCTAATTTATAAAGATAAGTTTCAAGCGGCACATCTCAAATATATGGTTCATGCCAAATACCATACACCTCCATCGATCATTGTCCTTGTATACACAGGATCGATAGAGGCGTATGGTTGTATTCTCACAGTAAATCATAAACGTAAAACGATATAAAGTAGAAACGATATCAAACTACCCGTACATATAATAATCAGCACACCATATTATTACCCTTGCTTGGACTGCTCCTGAATATCCTGCCAGAGCTGACTGTTCACATAGGTTCCTTGCTCAGTCACATCCTCGCCAAACCATGCTGGCGCTTCGTACGCATGATAATCGTCTTCACTATCAAACTCAATCTCAATCGTCATTAATCCTTGCTGCACCGTATTGTGGTAAATGTCCAGATCGTAGCTACGACCATCCAACTGTACCTTGTGACGCGTCTTACGAAGCGGAATCACCTGAAGTCGCTCGGTCAGTTGCTCATACAGCTCGCCTCCGATTGCGAACTCGGTCTCATCGCGTGAGATCCCACGTCCAGCTTTGTGCGTCATCGTAAAGCTTTCCTCGCCATTGCTAAGCAAGCGACGCACGCGCAATGATTCATGCTCCGAAGAAGCGAGATAAGTCTGGTCGATCTCCTGCGTACGGGTAATGACCAGATCGTCTGGTAGATGAGTGAGCAGGTATTTGCGTTCGATTTCTTTGGCCATAATAGATGAAGCCTCCTGAGTGGTGGGATGTGGCGAATCGGTTGGGATCATGGTAACCATGCGTGAATGCTGCTGTACCGAAAACAAATTTCCCGGGGACGAATATAAAAGATTTTCAGCATAATCACGCTTACCGATTTGCAATGCTACTGTCGTTATTCTTATAATACTATACATAGGCATGCTTTGCAGAAGGTAACGATGCCGTTTGAAGCAAGAGGAAGCTGAGCATTGGTCGCCTGAGCAAGCTGATGCAAAGGAACATACAGCGTAAAAAACGTATACGAACCACATACATATTAATGAGGTGATTTCATGAGACTGGCAGAAGCGTTAATTCTGCGTGCAGATGTGCAGAAACGGTACAATCAGGTCAAAGCCAGATTAAGTGCTAATGCAAAAGTACAGGAAGGCGAGCAACCACCGGAGAAGCCGGAGGAGTTGCTGCGTGAGCTGGAGCAGCTACTCAAGGAGCAGGGCTCACTCATACGCCGTATTAATCGTACGAATTGTAGCGTCGCTTTTGATGAAAAGCGTACGATTGCGGATGCACTCGCCGATCGGGATATACTGGCACAGCATCGCAATGCGCTGAGCGAGCTGATTCAAACGGCAAGTGTACGTCAGGATCGGTTCACACGCACAGAAATTCGCTACGTCTCTACCGTAGATATTGCAGCGCTACAGCGTCAAGCGGATCAGATGGCAAAGGAATATCGCGAGCTGGATATTCGTTTGCAGGAGTTGAACTGGAGTACCGAATTAGTAGAGGAATAACGATAGATTTCTGTTATGTTTGATATGACAAAGCTCTTAATATAACAACATAACTATTCAACCCATAACGATGTACTCTCTGTCAGCAGGTAGTGATTATATGAAGCGAGCACGAACCGCCAACTGGTTAAGTTGGACTTGCGGTAAGGATGAGGGGCCATCCTGAGGTTCAATTCCTCATGTACAATTTCGCCTTGTAAAGTGACAATCGTACATCTTACACCTAACGATTTACTACCGTGTGCTGGTCATATCATCATGAGGGTGGGTTTGGGGTTTGACAGAGAGTAAGGGTTTTAAAGAAAATAATTTTATTATGTATTAATTTTCATAAATAAGCAAAAGAAGCGATTTTATGAAAAAGCCCATTTTTACAGCTATGAAGCTGTAAAAATGGGCTTTTGATTATGTGTAAAAAACGAATTAATTATGAGGGTTAGTGTACACTTTACCAGCGTTCGCTACATCTGCACTAACTACAATTGTATGATCTCCACCTAAATAGACATCGTTTTTAACAAGAGTATATGGACTACTACCAGCATAAGATAAAGTGGATACGAGTTGTCCTACACCATTGTAAATTTTAACTTTAAATGTCGCATATTTGGCAGGTGTAATCGTAATACTGATGTCACCATGTAAGAATATAGTGTCTTGAAAGATCACGTAGGAAGATTCAGCGGCAGTTACCTGAGAAGTTACAGCAGGTGTAGTTTCCAAATTGGCGGAAGCTGCTGCTGGAGCAACAAAAGCTGTTGGTGCGACAAGGGCGGCAGTGATGGTCAAAGCAGATACCATTGCGATGCTACGATTTTTCATATACATGACTCCTTTTGTTAGATTTAAAAGCAACATGAGCATAACATATATTTTCCTTTAAACTCATTAAAATACTAATATTGTAACTTATTGGACATAATTACAAAATAAATGGAAATAATTTATTTAAATGGTTGAAATATCACTTGAGTTATAATATGGTAAGCGGTTACCTGTATTCGCATGAATTATAGAAGTAATCCATGATCCATGAAAAATATGGATATACATATTTCTAAAATTAGAGATTTCTGTACAATTGGTGTACAATACATACTAGGTATTAACTGAGAATGATTATCAAGGAGGAGTATCCATGTCTATATCCGAAACGATTCGTAATCGTCGTTCGATCGGCAAAGTCAAACCAGATCCGATCTCGCGTGAACAGATTGAGCAGATTCTGGAAGCCGGAATCTGGGCACCTAACCATCGTCTGACAGAACCATGGAAATTTTTCGTGCTGGAAGGTGACGGTCGTTACAAACTGGGCGATGCGCTGGCAAATGTAGCGCGTGCCGAAGGCGCCGATGAAGAGAAAGCAGCTTCCGCACGCAGTAAAGTAGATCGTGCCCCGGTCATTATTGCTGTCGCTGTGGAACCAGTCGATAACTCCAAAGTGATTGAGCTGGAGGAATACGGTGCTGTCTTCGCAGCCATTCAAAATATGCTGCTGGAGATTCACGAGCTGGGACTGGGCGCTGTATGGAGAAGCGGCGAGCCTTGCTACCATATAGAGATGAACAAAGCATTTGGCTTGAGCGAAAAAGGAAAAATGCTTGGCTTCATCTATCTCGGCGTGCCGGAACGTACGGATCAGACGAGCAAACGTACGCCATTTGCAGAGAAAACAGAATGGATTACAACGTACACAGACACGCCGAATTAATCATTACTGTTCACTCGAACGATATCCAGAGTATCAGCAGGAGGTGAACGTATGAGATTACATGCTACCGTTTGTCCTTGCTGTCAGCATGCTTTTACAGGGCAGGAATCGCGTTTGCTCACGAAAGCAAGTACGCGTGACGAGGGATTTTGTCCAGCCTGCTATGCAGAACTGTACCCAACGAGAGGCTCACGCGCTATCGTCTCCGGTATATCGCTTGCAGTAGGGTTGCTTATCCTTACCATCTGTCTGTGGAGCGGGGGACTGCTCGCTAATATAGGTGTACTTATCGCTGTTGCCGTGCAGATGATTATCAACTATACCCTTCGCCCGCTACTATACTCATATCAATCGTATGAGGAACCGTTATTCAAGCTGTAACCTTGCGAAATGAACTATGCATAATAGAACCATGCATTAAGATAAAAAATGATGAGCAAAGCATCATCTAGGCATAAGATGCAAGACGACGAGGAGAGGCATCCTCAAGAGCAGTATGTTGTACAGACAGCTATCGTCTGTAACAACATGCTGCTCTTTATTTTATATAGACACGCAGTTCAGCATAACACGCTCGTCGGCTAAACAGACGAATGGTACGAATCGCTACGTAACACTTCTGACAAAAACACAGTTAACCCCGTACCCGGTTTGTGGTAAGATGGGACACGACCACAAATCAAGGAAAACGGAGACTATATCATGACACATAAATCCAGCTCCAATTCGGGGAGCTCTAACTCAAACCGTAAGCCACGCCCGGATCAAGCGACATCGCCGCGTGCTAAAGATCACCCGTCTACGTCCAGTTCGCGTGCCAATCATTCGTCGACCCAACGCTCCGCAAGCCCGCAGGGCAAGTCGGATTCCTATACGCATAAAAAGAAGCAATCAAAAGGGGTATCATCCGCGAGTAATCAGTCTAACCGTTCCGCCGATACCCAAGCCAATCAAGCAGGCAAACAACGCCAAACGTCTACAGGCACAGGCCCGTCACGTCATAAATCGAGCTTTCAATCGGCACAACCGAAGTCAGGACAATCTACCGCAGGCAAGTCAAACAACTATAAAACACGCCCATCGTCCTCATCCAAGCGTCCAAACAAGTCCACACCTGTACGCGATAATGCTGAGGAACTGCAAGTAGGCGACCCGATCATCGTAACGATCAAGCGGCTCGGTATTAATGGAGAGGGCGTAGGCTACTATCGCCGTAAAGCGGTTTTTATCGATGGTGCATTACCGAATGAAGTGATCAAGGCGAACGTAACCGAGGTTCAGCACAAATTTATCAAGGCAACGATACGCCAGATCGAAAAGAAATCTCCACAGCGCATTGAGCCGCCCTGTCCGGTATTTGACGTGTGTGGCGGCTGCCAGATTCAGCATATCTCCTATGATGGACAGCTACAGGCAAAAACAGATATCGTACGCGAAGCTTTTGCACGCTATACCGAATTGGAGGCAGTGAAGATCAAGCCAATGCTAGGGATGGAGCAGCCGTGGGCATATCGGAATAAAGCACAATTGCAGTTGGATCGCGAAGGAAACGGCGCTGTCATCGCCGGATTGTACGAGATGAACAGCCATCGTATTGTCGATATCAGCGGCTGCCCGATCCAGCATCCACAGGTCAATAGCACCATCGAAACGGTCAAAACAGTACTGCAAGAGCTGAACATTCCGCTGTACACAGACAAAGAAGCTCGTGATGGTGTAAAAACCGTCGTAGTACGCTATGGCTTCCAATCGACTGAGCTGCAAATCACGCTCATCACCACATCCAGTCAGCTTCCGCGTCAGGAGGAACTGATTGAACGTCTGCGCGCTGCATTGCCAGACCTATCGGGCATCGCGATGAATATCAACACCAAGCGCACATCGCTTATCTTCGGTGAGCATACGACGACACTGTGGGGCAAAGAAGCCATGGTCGAATCGCTTGGAGATATAGAATTTGCTTTATCCCCAAGAGCATTCTTCCAGCTCAATCCACAGCAGACGATCAAGCTATATGAGTCCGTTCGCGCTGCGGCTGCATTGACAGGTAAAGAAACAGTGATCGATGCTTACTGCGGAACAGGCACGATCGGCCTCTGGCTCGCACCTTATGCAAAGGAAGTACACGGCATCGAAACGATCGCCGAAGCCGCTGAGGACGCGACACGGAATGCAGCACGTAACGGACGCACAAATGCCAGCTTCCACGTAGGCAAAGCAGAGGAGCTGCTGCCACGCTGGGTAAAAAAAGGCATGAGCCCCGATGTAATTATCGCCGATCCGCCGCGTACGGGATTAGAGCAGGAGTTTTTGAATACTGTACTGAAAACGAAACCGGAACGGATGGTGTATGTATCGTGTAATCCATCGACACTGGCAAAGGATTGTAAGGTGCTGCTGGATGGTGGATACGAGATTCAGTGGGTACAGCCGGTGGATATGTTCCCGCAGACGAGTCATGTGGAGGCAGTGACGTTGTTGGTGCGGAAAAGTGCTTAAAGCGTAGATGTATTTGAACAAGAGCGTTTAGACCAATAGTAAAGAGGGGCTTCATTGCCCCTCTTTTTTTACTAAAACGATACGAAAGATAGCGAAATGAAATTGTTAGGTGTAAAGGATTATAGGTGGTACATCTAAACATAACAGTTGCGTAAAAGGTGAAAGTGGAATTCTAATATATGAGGAGGAGCTAGATGGCACGAGAGCATGAGTTTTACCTTGTTCCCTGTACAATCAATGAAGCAGAATTTTGGACGATTTGGAGGAATGAAGAAAAAAAATCTCAAATTATAGATAGTGTAATCATACATGATGATATCATTCTATATATGATGGATACTTTAAAATGGATTCCAAGTCGAAATGCAGCCCGATCTGGCATGCCAGCGGGTGCGGGGATTAATTATCATGGTATGACTCTTTTTGATGAGGTTTCTGCTAGAAACTTGAAGGATGTATTTTCCGCTTGGAGAGATTTATTTCTGAAATCACCACCCGTATTAAAGCTTACAGGAGGATTTGTTACAATTGTGGGAGAGGAACAATCCGGTCATTATGAAAAATTGTTTTATAATCGAAATGAGATCGTTAAACAATTCGAAAAGATCATCTCATTTGCCGAGCGATTGTCCGAGGGTGAATTTTATGTATATCATTGTGGGATATAGAGGATTGCTTCTAAATGTTTCCCATCTCGCTTAGCGGACGATTAAAGAAAGAGGTGCATCATGCAACAAAGATACTGTAAAGCCATCATTGATTGGTATAAAAATCCTGCTACTTATCCATTACATACATGGCTACGCGATCTTGTAGTAATCGATGGAACCATTGTAGATAAGCAAATCATCGGCAATACATGGACAGTACCTGTAAGAATTACTTCTTTTATCGATGATACATGGCGTACTTATGCAGATGTTGGCTTTTTAGTTGATGAAGCTCCCTGGGCTTGGCTAGAAAGTGGCTATACCTTTAAGCTGTGGGCAGGGAAGGATATTGCTACTGTTAGCATTCTTTAGTTTTCCTCAGACTATTTGTATGGAGTTCATTCACTCTGATGAGCTAGACACTTGAGTGAACGGCTTGTTCGCTCTTGCCTAACAATCCGATGATTGGAAGTTTGCGTCAAATTGTAGGGTGCGATAAAGCGAGCATTCCAATGAACATATGAAAGAAGCGTGATTTTATGCTTCGACATATTGCCAGGATTCATGGAATGCTTAATGAAAAGCCACTTCAGTAGAACGTAGATAAAAATCCTCCTACTATAATCTTATTTCTTACATAATTTATTTGACTAACTTTCTCATAAGCAAATCACACGAGAGGGTCGTTTTCTGAAAAACAGATAAAGATATCAGGATTTTAATTGAAAGAGGATTATTTTAATTGAAGTAATACTTTTTCTCCATTTGCGAAGCATGTACTTCTTGATAACTGGATTGAAAATTGCAAAGATACCAGAGCAAATACCAACACATGATATGATTTTCCCAGCCATCACTCTAATAAAAGCTATTCATAGGAGGTATAACATGGAGGGCGAAGCATTATGGAAATCCTTAATCTTAAACGGCTCTATCGTAATATTTAAGAAGGCAAGCATACTGGAAAAGCACATCACAAATATAAGTAAAGAAGGATTTGACATATATCTCTTTGATTGTGCATCATGGGATCAAAGTAACTGTCTTGCAGAACTGGGACATACCTTAAACTTCCCAGACTACTATGGAGGAAATCTGGATGCATTCAATGATTGTCTTTCCGATATCATTCCTGATCACGAAGGCTTTGTATTAGTTTTCAGCAATTTTGATACATTCCATGAACAAAATAAAGAAATTGCGTTTCATATATTGGACATTATTCAAACTAATGCTTGGCGACTGCTTGTAGGCAATCAAAAGAAGCTAATAGCTTTTTTGCAGTCTAACAATCCTGAATTACATATACAATCTGTTGGAGCACTGCCTGTAGTGTGGAATAACGAAGAATGGATGGATAGGTTTAACGAAATTTAACTAATAATTGTTATCCACTCAAGGGGTGATAAAAGTGAAAATAATGTGGTGCTGGCGCTGTAGAGCTGAGATGCCGATGTTGGACGAAGTAGAATATGAGCAAATATATATATTGTTTGGTGAATGTATGAAAGCAACACCGGCATTCCGGCAGAAGTATGGATTACCATTAGACAAGATGTCGATGGAGGATAGATTCAGTCCTGTTGTGAAGGAGTATGAACAAATGACTGGTTTTGCAAATATTTATCATAATGCAATTATGCATCATCGAATATCTTTATTTGGTGAGCCTTGCCAGTATTGTGGCAAACCATTGAGAACGCCGAGGGCAAAGCATTGCGCCAGTTGTGGAGAGTTTAAGTAACGATCAGTGGTTGCAGGATGATTTGTATAACCATAAGAATAATCGTTTTATTAAATGGCAATTCAAGTACAGGCAAAATGAATATGACGATGGAAATGCTACACAGAGGATCAACTTTATTATGTGATTACCTAGCTATCTGGAGTCTATGATTCATTACATTCATTCGTCGATTACATAAGATAGGAGTTGTACACACAAAAATGAACAAATACAAATGTCCATGCTGCGGGTATCTTACTTTAGATGAACCCGGTAGACACGAGATCTGCTATTTGTGTCGCTGGCAAGATGATAGGCAGGATGATCCTTATGCCGATAAAGTTTGGGGAGGGCCAAATGGAGATTATTCGCTAACTGAAGCTAGAGCGAATTTTAAAAAGTTTCTGACGATGTATCGGGAAAAAAGAAATATTTTAATGCAAACCGATAAAGAGCTTCAAACGAAAAGAGCCATTATTAAAGCATTTGAACAATTAAAAACCGCTCCCGATGAGGTAAAGCCTTCATTATGGCAACAAATTGTAGATGGTGAGGATACACTCGCGGATATCTTGCATGAGCATACAGAACGTTACAGTCGTAACGTGGAGAAGAATGCCGAAATATTACAGATGGTTCACTCTGATGAATCAGCAATCAAAGTGAATGGCTTACTCGCCCTTGCCCACCAGGCCGATGACTGGGAGTTTGCGCAAGATTGTATGGTGCGATACAGCGAGCATCCCGATGAGCATATTAGAGGGATCGCGATTCTATGCTTCGGACATATTGCCAGAATCCATGGAATGCTTAATGAAGAGCTGGTTATGCCAATCCTCCACAAGGCATTAGACGATGAACGTTCTTTTGTGAGAGGTCATGCGGAATCGGCATTGGATGATATTATTACGTTTCTCCACTCTCGTTCAAATAAGCAATAAAGCAATGGTTGTATAGCGACCAGTGCAATAGCCTACTAAACCCATACACATTTGAACCCATCCACCCCGAGCATGTAAAATAAGACTAATCTATCGAGCACTCCAATTCATATCAATGGATCATAGCTTACAGTCGACCTACTTAAGAAGCAACACTGCAACCAATCCCAACGAGCAGAGCGTAGAAAGGTGAGATGAGCGAAGATGAGTAAAGAAGAGACCAGTTTGGATTTGAGTCGTATTGTATTTATCGGGAGAACTTTTCAGGAATATCTGTCCATGTTCAACCTGACGGAGCAGGAGCTAATCGGGCGCCGAATATTGGATTGTCCAGCAGGGGCGTGTTCGTTTACCGCGGTCGCGAGTACACTGGGAGCGGACGTGACAGCAACCGATATTGCCTATTACTACCCCTTTGAACAGCTTGCGGAAAAAGGGGTTGCGGATATTGAGCATACGATGCTGCATATGGAAAAGGCACAGTCCAACTATGTATGGGATTATTTTCAGTCTGTTGCTGGATTGAAGGCGCATCGGTCGCAGGCGCTGACGGATTGCGCTGCGCATATGAAGCGATTTCCAGAGCGCTATGTTCCGGCTACGTTACCAGAGTTGCCGTTTCAGGATGAAGCATTTGATCTGACATTATCTGCTCATTTTCTATTTATGTATGGTGATCGTCTGGATGTCGATTTTCATCTGCAAACGATTCAGGAACTGCTGCGTGTGACGAAGCAGGAAATACGCATTTTTCCACTGGTGGATCTGTCGTGCCGAAGATACGAGCATCTGGATCGATTGATTGAATATATTGAAAGTGTCGGTTGCCGAACCGAGGAAGTAACGGTTCCTTATGAGTTTCAAAAAGGGGCTAACCGCATGCTGAGAATCGTAAAAAATGAACTGGCGATTGAGTAGAACACAGGGGAATCATGGGGCCGTGAAACGGAATTTAAATGAGAAACTGAATTTAAAAATGAAACGGAAGTTACACTTGAGGCTGAAACTGAAATTAAAACCATTTCCACTTCCACCCCCACCTCAAAACGTCATACTATTGCACAATATAGCATTGTACTAGCTTTAAATCTGCGACAAAGCACCGAAAAGACTAGCTATTAAAAGACAATACAGCTCCCTAACCATTTTACTAACGATGGAATGTCATTCCGAATCTGAATGTACCACTCTATCTTATGATGTAAACGTACAATTCTATCTCATGCTGTGAATGCATAATTTCAGTTTGTGATGTAAATATATAGCTCCATATCATACTGAATTATACGGAGAAGAGGGGACAGGTGCCCCTCTCTCTTTATATCTCCAGCCGTACAAACTTGTTATCCCGCAAAACAGGTACGATGTTCATATGATCGAGCTGCGAGCAATGAATGACATCCTGCTCGTATCCGCGCTCACGTAATTCGCGTCCACTTGCGGAGTCCCATATGAGCTGTTGGATTTTTTCTTTTGCATGTTCGTATGCCCCCATACATACTTCAGCTTCAGGTGATCGGGTACCGGTTAAGTGGGAAAGGATCATGCCTGCACCCAGATAATCCTCGATGCCTGGGCGGAGCGTATTCTCATTCTCCATCGCATCTGACCATTTCTCACCACAGGGTACAACAGTGATATCACAGCCGGATGTGGCACTTAATTGATTAGCAGCTTTGGCAACAGCAGAGGCATTGAGCGTACAGCCAATTAACAGCGTACCAGCATCGGCTGCGATCCATGTACAGGCTGCACCATTAAGCGAACACATCACAAAGCGCTTATCTCTATCTGCCGCTGTAAATGATACCGGTGACAGCGAGTGACCGCCATACTTGAGCGATTCGGCTCGTCCCCAGACGATCTCGGCATCGATGGTCTGTGCATAGGCTTTCGCCTGTTCATTGATCGGAGGCGGATACGGATAAATATCCGCTCCGTACTGTATAGCTGTGACGACAGTCGAGGAGAAGCTAAGAACGTCTATAATGATCACAATATCGCCGCGTTCAGCAGCAGCCCGTGCTCCTCGTTGCCCCCATTCCAGCTTGATATTAAAAGGGGTCTGGTCATAAAACATCGTTTATTCCTCCATTCGTTAATATGTATAGCGATAATCCTTATCCTTGTAGTTGTTGCTGGCTAGTATAACGGATCAATTTTTTCATTTTCTGTACTATACTTAATGTGGTTTTAGATGATTATACACTTCAATATATTGTAAAATAAAATGTAGCTACTATGGGAATAGATACCGTTCGTATCCGGTTGCAATAATATGTCCATGTATAGCACTATGCCGCAAAGGATCATCACTTCATTATCATTCGGAGGAGGCACGAATATGACCACACCATTATCGCTAGAACAACGCAGTGAACTACTGCACATTTTGCAAGCTCGTTTTAATCAGCATATGCAACGCCATCAGGAACTAAAATGGAACGATGTGCAGGATCGACTTGAGGCTTACGAGGCAAAGCTATGGTCATTACATGAAATGGAGCGTACGGGTGGTGAGCCAGATGTGATTGGGTATGATGCTGAAACGGGAGAATACGTATTTTGCGATTGTTCTGTCGAGAGTCCGAAGGGACGCAGAAGTGTATGTTATGATCGTGCTGCATGGGAATCGAGAAAAGAAAACAAGCCTGCCAGTGATGCATGGACGATCGCTACAGAGATGGGCCTTACTTTACTGACGGAAGGGCAGTATCGAGAGTTACAGCAACTTGGAAATTTTGATCTAAAATCGTCCAGTTGGATAGACACGCCTGAACGTATTCGTAAGCTTGGTGGCGCGCTCTTTGGCGATCGTCGTTATGATACAGTGTTCGTGTATCATAATGGAGCAGAAGCGTATTATGCTGCAAGAGGATTTCGAGGTCAGGTTCGTGTCTAATCAACGCTTCTTCTTCTCACCAAGTGCAATATATACTTCATCTCATGATCGTGAATGAAAGAGGGGACATATGAAATCATACGATATAAAGTGGTTCGAGTTACTGATCATCGTATTGTATCCTGGTGTTCCCTTTCTTACTGCTTGTTTCTATCAAAATAAAGCTATGGCATAAATATAAAACAAAGCTTTTCCCTATTCAATAAATAGGAGGACTTAATCGATGAAACCGATCACCGAACAGTCTATTCCGCATAGAATTACCGAGCAACTAGGCAAAATACATAAGATGACTTTTCCTGAACAGGGCTGTACCTCTCAGGTCGCCATTTTGCATACAGACAACGGGCGATCTGTTTTGAAAAAATCGATCGGCGAGCAATATGCGGCATGGCTGAAACAGGAAGCCTATGTGCTGGATTGTTTTGCCACAAGCCAATGGCATATTTCCACCATGCAACTTCGTGTTCCGGAAGTGTATCATTTTTTGCAATGTCAGGATCAAGATCAAGGGCTGCAGTCATGGCTGCTGATGGAGCATATTGAAGGGGAAACGGTATACAATGCACTGATGAGTGAGCCTGATTTAGCTAAGCGCCATGAGATACTGTTTGCTTTTGGACAAAGCATACGGCGGTTGCACGACACGCCTTGTCCGGCCGGATTAATGACCGAAGGCATATGGTTAGATCATATACTGGAGCAGGCAGAGTACAATTTAACACATTATGAAGTGGATGGTACGGCTGAGCTACTACATCATTTACAGCACCATCGCCCCACTGCTGTGAAGCAAACGCTGATTCATGGCGATTGTACCATGGATAATACGCTCGTTCATAAAGGACAGATCACAGGCATGATCGATTGGAGCGGCGGCGCATGGGCGATCCGCGTTATGATATCGCTCTGGCGATTGAATCGATCGCTGAGTTGCCGCAGGCGGGGCAGGGATATGATGCTTTTTTTGCCGGTTATGGCGAGCGTAGCCTTACGGATGAAGAATATGATTATTTTCAAAAGGGATTGTATGAATTTTTCTAATAGTAATCGTTCGACATAGAGAAATTTCTTGTCCAGATTAGATTAGATAGAGAAATAGGAGATGAGCGTATGAGTGATATGCCCTCTGCATGGAGTGACGTAATCCAATTTGAGGATCGGATTCCAGGTGATCAGAGTGTCTGGGGACATGAAGGTATACTGTTTAAAGTCGATGGAGGTCTGGGTAGATTAGTCGTTAAATATGGGACCGATCAGAAGGGAGAGCTATACAGATTTATGATGCTTGGTGAGCAGCCGATGATGTATAGCTATGGAGATAATGGGTATTGTCCGACTTGTGCACATATGCTGGGTGTCGGCTTAGGTCAGCAGCAGGCGGATGCCAATCTGATTGAAACGGTGGAGCATGCGCAGCAAACAGATCAATCGACTATGGCATCATTTGAACAGATAACCCCGATGCTTGCGATGCTGGAAGATGGCTATTATATACTGACACGGATTGAAATGATTCCGACAGATGGGGAAGGCAACTTTTTCTGGAATGTATCTGACTCGAAAAGAATGTATCCCGCTACTGCAAATCAGATTTTTTATCGTGAGCATGTTGGGAATAGCACGCCTAAGTTTTTAGTACCGTCACAGCCGATGCAGCATCTGGATCGTGAGCGAGTCGATCATTATGGTAATGAGATCAAGCAGGGGAAACGGATGACAGGCCTGGCTTATTATTACGAAGGCTTTATAAGTACATTACTGGATGGGCATCATCGGGCGACTGCTGCGTATATGGAAAATCAAACAGTGGATTGTCTGACTTTGCTGCCTCTACACGGATATACTGCTGCCTATTCGGATCAACCGATTCGTCTCTATGCAGGTGGAGAGAGATATGAGTCTCCTCTGTTCCACTATCCGCAACAAATCATAAGCTATTTGGAGCGTACCCCTCGTCCAGGATCATCTAAACTGAGTACGAATAAAGTGGAAACCATGCTGCAATTAAGCGCAGTGCTGGAGTCGAAAGAGGAAATACAATCAAAAGAGCGAATCCAGGCATGGCTGGATAGAGAAAAACGCACATATCACAACTATATAGCGATTGCTTTTGCAGATTACAGTACCGATTCATCCGATGAGCGTATCGCTGAGCTGATGAAGCAAACAGATGATGATGCGCAATTTGAACTGGATTTGATATTTAAGCGACTGGCAATCGATGAGCCGGAACGAATAGTAGCACTGGCAAAGCGAATATTGGCTCATCCGGCATATGGTAGCATGGAGGAAGATATATTTCGCTATCTGGCACTCATCGATGATGAGGAGATCGAAGATCTATTTATCGAATATGTGCTTGATCATGGGCCTGATTCGAAGGACCGCTGCAGACAAATTGCGAATGAATATTTAAATCACCGCTAACTTGTGTTTTGATCTGGAGCAGGATCAACTGGATGAGCTATTAGTGGACTATATTTTTATGTGTCAGGTGCTACTTCATATTGCCGATGTAGAATTTATTTTATCGCGTTCATACTGTATGTTACATGAAGGTGGATATGTCATTATCGTTGATTTTGATCCTCATGATGGCGTGCATTCCGATCTCGTTTATCCGGGTTTTGTACAGGCGGATCTGGCAGCACTGATGAGAGGGATGGATTACAGCGATATTCAATCGCAACCCTTCTATACAGGAGAGCAGTTGTTTATGAATCAGGATGCGACGATGTTTGTGTTGGATGCGCGTAAATGAAACTGTGCCTAAATACGATTATTTGTCATCATCCAAGCTGTTCTAAACTAGCCATTTTAGCATGAAATAACAATTTATACATGAATAAGAAGGGGACTGCTTAGCAGTTCTTTTTTTGTGAAAAAAAGCAGTTGACAACTTGTTAGCACGCGAGTAGACTTACGTTGGATATGAAAATAATATAATATTTCTCGTTAGGCGAGGCTCCTGTACAAACACAGGCTACTGCCCGGAAACATCGAAAGATGCCAATGGGTAGAACAGGTATTGCCGGATTAAGGCTCTACTTAAGGTAGCTGAGTAAACCTACTCTACGTTGTACAGTGCCGAAGCTCAACCAGGGGAAATGATCGATAATTAGCATGCTTTTTTGGCATGTTTCATCCCCCTGTGCTCATTGCAGGGGGATTTTTGCATCTACGAGCTTATTCTTAGTTCATGAAAGCAGCCATTTACGATTATAAAAAGGAGGTGACAGGTATGGGAGATGGTTCTAGTATGCCGGGTCGATCGTGTAGTTTAACCTTGTTTTCAGTTTGCTATTCAACTAAATATCGGATATATCAAGGAGGTACTTTGACATGCAAAACCAAGCTCGCAACCTGTCACCAGCCGTACTCGATCAAGCTCATGTAGGAGATATTCGGGGTGCATTTGGCACCGTTCAACAAAATGATACCGCTCAACGCAAATCATGGCTCGCTCGTCTGCGCACATTGCTCGTTATTATGGGTCCCGGTCTGATTGTTATGGTCGGCGATAATGATGCTGGCGGTGTAGCTACCTATGCACAGGCAGGCCAAAATTATGGAACTCATCTGCTGTGGGTATTGCTGCTGCTCATTCCAGTGCTGATCGTTAATCAGGAAATGGTCGTACGTCTCGGTCTGGTTACTGGCGTCGGTCATGCCAAGCTGATCTTTGAGCGGTTTGGTCGTTTCTGGGGAGCCTTTTCTGTAGGCGATCTGCTGTTTGTTAACTTTCTGACACTGGTTACTGAATTTATCGGTGTTGATCTGGCCATGTCGTATTTCGGTATTAGCCCATATATTTCAGTTCCAGTCGCAGCCGTGCTGCTGATTGCTTCCACACTCACTGGCAGCTTCCGCCGCTGGGAAACGGTCATGTATCTGTTCGTTGCAGTGAACTTTCTCGCTATTCCACTGGCAGTGATGAGCCATCCGGTGGCCGGTACGGTTATTCATAATTTTCTCGTTCCGGGCGTAGGCGCGCACTTCGATTCCAATATGATGCTGCTGATCATTAGCATGGTCGGCACTACCGTTGCACCATGGCAGCTCTTCTTTCAGCAATCCAATGTGATCGATAAACGCCTGACTCCGCGCTGGATGGCGTATGAACGTGCAGATACTGTAATCGGCTCCTTTGTTGTTATTATCGGAGCGGCTGCGCTGATCATTGCGACTGGCTTTGCTTTTCATGGTACTCACCTGGCAGGTGCTTTTGTGGATGGAGGAGCAGTTGCTAAAGGGCTGCATACAACACTTGGTTCTTTTGCCGGTGCGAGCTTTGCGATTATTTTATTAAATGCTTCGCTTATTGGAGCGGCGGCGGTGACACTTTCGACTTCGTATGCAATTGGAGATACTTTTGGTATCAACCACTCGCTGCATCGTAAAGTGTCGGATGCACCCGGTTTTTATATCAGCTATGCACTGCTGGTACTTGTAGCTGGTGCGATCGTGCTCATTCCACATGCACCGCTCGGTGTGATCACTACAGCGGTACAGGCACTTGCTGGTATTTTGCTACCAAGTGCGACTGTATTTCTGCTGCTGCTTTGCAATGATAAAGAAGTGCTCGGTCCATGGGTGAATAAGCTGTGGCTTAATATCGTGAGCAGCTTTATCGTTGGTGTACTTGTGATGCTGTCCTTCATTCTGGCAGCACAGACACTATTCCCAACCATCAATATCTGGACATTTATTCAGGTGCTGCTGGGCGTCTTTGTAGCTGGATTGCTGGTGAGCATTGTTATGCTCATTCGGAAAAAGGGCAAACAAAGTATGACTGCAGCACCAGAAGAGCACATCGGGATCGATCCACGCATGTGGCGGATGCCACCACTGGAGCAGCTTTCCAAACCAGTATGGTCTAAAACACGCAAATTCGGGATGCTCACACTGCGTGCGTATCTGCTGATCGCTGTGCTTATGATGATTGTCAAAGCGATCCAGCTTGCTCTGGGCCTGTAAGCTTAGCATGGATATGCCTGAGCGATCGCCCGGATCGAGTCTGCCATGTTATAATTCTGATTGATAAAGCCACCGAATGTACTGCGTTCGGTGGCTTTGCTATATATTCCTCGCGTTATCCATGATACTCTAAAGAGAAGGCATGTTAGCGACAGGTCTTTATTTTGTCATGTAAACGACCTGGCTATGCACCATCTAAAATATATCAGGCTACGATCATAACTGTAGCCGATTCGGAAAATAGGAGGATCTATGTCCTGGAGTAAATTGAAGCAAAATCTGGAGAGCTTTCTTGCCCCTGCTTTACAGGGAAAAGTAGAATATCGGGCAACAAGCTATCGCTATGCACCTGACAAATCAGGCAATTGTTATATTACTGTAGATAAGAAGAACATTTTGAATATGAAAGATACAACGACACCGATTCGCTGGTATCAAACAGAGCAGGAGATTAAAAACAATCCGAATATCGATGTTCCGCTGACCGCAGAAGATATTGAAGCCGTTCGTCAGGGCGGCAACAGCAATATTCCCGAGGAGCGCTTACAGGTGATCGCTCGCAACCGTAAGCTGTCCGAGTGTGCAAAGGATATTTTATCCGCACAGGCAGCGCTTAGTAAGTCGAACTTCGACACCGTTGCTAACCGATTTCTGGCGCGTCCGATTGAGGAAAGTCTGGATAGTCCGGATATTATGCTCAATATTCTTGCGCTCATTGATCGTCGGGTAGGGAAGAAGCGTCTGCAAAATATGAGCGATACTGTGAAGCTCAAGCATCCAGCGGTGCAATATTTCTACGAATTGCGTCGTCGCACGTTTTAATCGGAGTCAATAGGCATAGTCTACACGGTAGGGATAAGATAACAATAAGCGTTGGTCATATCATTTGCGAATACGAATACATTGTAAATGAAACGATACAGTCCACGCATGTCGCTTATTTACTCATCTGCTGACCTGAACGGCTATTGATCTGTATGCCTGCTTGCCCATTCCATTGCTTGCTCGACTAGCCGGGCGCAAAAGTCCGCTTTGCCTGCCGCATAAGCAGCGGGCTGTTCGGGCAGCAGGTGAGCGAGCTGTAATTTTAATTGTCCGTATTCGTGCGCAGCTTGAGGATGATGCAGTACATAATTTTTGAAATTTAAATGCTGTGCAATATGTATATCACCTGCTTCATATATATGGAGATGGTGGGTGCGATCATCACCGCCTTTAATAAAATAACGTCGACCCGGAATCCCATTCTCGCCTCGTGCTACATAATGAGCTGCCTCCAGATCATCGGTATAGATTGCTACGCGGTCTAGTCGCTTTACCACCGCTAATATGTCGATAATCGGCTTGGCAACACCAATCGCTGGAACGGATGTACTGCCAATATGGTGGATAGATAATAAGTCGCTGGATAAAATGGCGGTGAGTCGTTGTTCCTCTACCGTATACTGCTTCATCCAATCTGCTGTCCAGGGCATCAAAATCGTTGTTCTCATCGCTTCACCTCATGTCGTATATACGTGATTGTTGTGTATCTACAGCGGGTGGTACACTGGTAACACATAGTGCTTATTACGAAGTAAGCTCGCTTACGATTCAGCTCGCTACACGCTTTATACTTCTATTATAAAGGAGCAAAGCCAGTGAAGCAGTATACAAGAATTGAGAAGGAACGATGTATTGCCTGTGGAGCTTGTATTGCCGTGTTGCCAGAGGTTTTTCAGCCGGATGAAGGCGGGTATGCTGAAGCGGTGTATGAAGGCGATGCGAATCGCGGGATCACACGTATTCCTTTAGACATGGAACTTGATTTATGGGATGCAGTGGACGGCTGCCCGACGGAGGCTGTTCGACAATCGGAGTATCCATTTGCTTAAATCGTATCTTTGAATGTATTGGTGCATAGGAATAGAGATAGTCATAATAGATGAAAATTGTAATCATAAAAATAGCCCCCTTTCTGTAGAAGTTGAAAGGTGGACTATTTTTATTTGTGCTAACAATCCAACATATAATGATCGGTAGAGGAGCAGGTGAATCGATAAATACGTGATACGGTAAAGTTAGACCATATTTTTCGTTGCTGCATACATCTGCTCTGTATATTTGTCGATATCGTCGCGTGACATACGCAGGCGATCTGCGGAGCTGCCATAGCCGATCTCCAGCTTACCTTCCTTGAGTCCTTCAAAAATGCCATCGGTAAATTCAGCCAGTGGCTCGCCTTGCGTATGCAGCCCCGCTCCGCCCAGCTCGGTATTGACAGCCGGGGGTGCCACCTCGATCACTTCTACCGAGGTCTCGGATAGCTGATGACGCAGACTCATCGTAAAGGAGTGCAGTGCTGCCTTGGTCGCGGAATAGATGGGTGCAATCGCAAATGGGGTAAAGGCAAGACCTGACGTTACATTCATAATCGTGGCAGCTTCCTTTTGCGCCAAAAATGGAGCGAATAACATACACAGATGCAGTGGTGCATCCAGGTTCGTTTCAATTTCCTTACTAAAATAATCCCAGTTACGACTGGCATCTGCCTTAAGCATATGGAACCGTTGCTGAATACCTGCATTGTTCACCAGCACATTCACTTCAGGACAATGCTCATTGACCCAATCAAACAATGCGACACGCTCTGCAGCATCACTCAGATCGCATACTTTAATTTCAAGACCGGATAGCTTCGCCTGCGCTTCCTGCAAAGCGGCTTCGCGTCGCCCGCACACAATGACTCGATTGCCAGCTTCTATGAATCGTTCGGCAAAAGCAAGTCCAATGCCTGTAGCGCCACCTGTAATTAAAATTGTATTTCCTGAAATATTCATCGCTATCCCTCATTCCTTGGATTATTGTTGCTGCAAGCATTAGTGATCTGCTACCTGCAGAATCAGATAGAGCGTTTGAAGCATCTGTTTATTTCATTAGATGTTCAAGCATCGTCTACGTCAGTGTAACGATATGAATAAAGCTTGACAACCATTACCCATAAATTTGCGATTTGGTCACAGAACGCTCCCATTCATTTGTATTCTGCGCCGCGAACTCGCGCAAATATCATCGTATTACGCAGTGAGCCATGCGAGTCCAGCTTATGATTGCGAAGGATGCCTTCAAGTGTGTAGCCGCAGCGCTCGGCAACTCTGACGCTGGCTAGATTGTTGGAATCGCAAACAATCTCCATTCGATTCGATTGCAGACGCTCTACTGCAAAATCGGTAATCGTACGCACCGCTTCGCTAATATAGCCCTGCCCAGCATACGATGTTCGTACCCAGTAGCCAATCTCGAACTTACGCGCTTGCCAGTCGATTCGATGCAGACCGCTGCTGCCGAGAAGTTGCCCGGTTTCTTTGTGGAGGAGTAATAGCTGCAAGTCCTGCCGCTCCATATATTTAACCTCTGCAAGACGCAGATGTGCCTCTGATTCATGAACGGTCGGAAGCTGCTGCGCCCAGGGCATCCATGGCTGGAGTTCCTGAATACTTTCGCGAATTGCTTCATTCATAGCAGCTCCATCTCCAGACCGGGGAGCACGGATAATGAGACGCTCGCTTTCGAGCTGCTGTGGGATATCCAGCAAAATAGGATGAGTAGAGGTCGGACGATTCGGCATGTGAAGTGCTCCTTTCAGGATGGTGAATACAAGTTCAATTATATATGGAGCAGAATATGGATGTAAGTTGAGGTTCTGGTGTAACTACCATTTTTGCAGAGAATAAAGGCTATATAGTTAGAACATGAGGAGTAGCTTTTAGTGAATTCGGTGTGAGGGAACTATTATCCCTGTAAGTCGCTATTTCCTTATTACCCTGTATGCGTTCCTTGTGATTAGCATCATAAACGTTTGTGCAGATAAGAAAATAAAAGAACACAATAGGATTGAATTAGCCTGTGTAGAGCTAATTACATCCCATTGTGTTTGTATAAATGGTAATCATGCATCTGGTTATTTCTCAAAGAGTACATTTTTAAATCGTAAACTAGCGTCGCAGCACTTTTGTCGATAAAAGTAAGCTATCGGTTAGTGGACTGTACCATGTTCATCTTTTTAGAATCGTTAGAACTCATAGAACTCATAGAACTCATAGAACTCATTGGATGCGTGCTTCCCTTTGCATCTTGAGATCCTGATGTCTCATCCGATCCTGTTGCTTTCATTGCATTCATCGAATTACCTGTATTCACAGATTCGTTGCTTCCGTTATTGCTACTGTTTTGCATCGAATCCATACCGTTCATCGATCCCATAGCCCCGGCTGACATCGACTGATCCATCCCGTTACCATGCACTACAAAATTCGTCATCAATCCACCCATCTCATCGTCATCATCATCTGGATTCATCGTGTGATCGAGAATGTGGCAATGGAACATCCATGTACCCGGGGCATTGGCGGTAAATTCGATATCGACCGTTTCCTCTGGTGCCACTGAAACCACGTTCATCGCTACAGGCTTGTTCAGATGATGACCGTCCTGCGCTACCAGTTTGAATGTATAGCCGTGCAGGTGCATCGCATGAAATGATTCTGCACTGCTATTCACGATGCGAACAAGTACATGCTGACCCTGCTGGATGGATAACTCGGGTGAATTAGGATACGGTTTGCCATTTAGCGTAAATACATTTTCCTCTACCTTCTGATCGACGACAAAGGAACCGATATCGAAGAGTGCATTCACATCCGCATCCGGATATTCCTTGCCCTGTGCCGGATCGACGAGTAATACACCGTGCAGACCGTGGTTAATTTGTCTGTCCATATCAGTGGTGCTGAAATAGCTGTGCGTACCTACCATATCGCTCGTAATTTTAAACGTGTACGTCCATGAAGCATGGGGTGCCACGGAATGCTGCGGCAGACCACCCATACGGGCTGGGACGGAGATGCCGCTAAAACCGAGGCTTGTGGGCTCCGTTAATTCATTTTTTAACACAATACGGATCGTATCGCCTACCTTCACACGCAGTAAAGGCCCGGAAATCTGACCGTTGTATCCCCATGCCTGAATGTTTTTCTGTTCATACAAATTCCAGACCAGTGGAGCAGCGGTTAATGTGAATGTTTTGGTTCCGTTTGCTTGTATATGCGGCTGTAATGACTTTTCCTTCATGATGTTAAATGCCATTTGATTTTGAGCGAGTATTTTCGTTCTGGTCAGTGCATCCGTATCCGCATCCATAACGCCGGGCGTGATGTCATTCGTCGCCAGCGGCGGTGCATTCATGATCAGCTCTTTAACAGAGGATGGATCGGACGATGCCTTGCCAGAAGCAATAGATTGCGCCAGCATCGGCTGAGAAGGTAGCGATAGGAGCAACAGACAGAGCGCCAGAAGCGCGATTGTTTTTACATAAACAGGTGCATTGTATGGATTCAGGCGTGAAACGGATGGAAACGATTGTCTGGCATCCAATCCTGTGTGCGAGGAACGCAGGCTGGATATATACATGCCAATCATAAAAGCAATGATACAGCCTGTAACCATCCACAGTTGATCATTTGTCATGTCTGCAATCCTCCTTACTTCACATGGATGAGCGTCATCATACCGCCCATAGTGTCCGCTGTATCGTCAGGATTGGATAGCTCACTCGCAATTGTACTGTGAAACCACCAATCACCTGCACGGCTGGCGGTAAAAGCGACATCCAGCGTTTCGCTCGGGGCAATCGATACGACGCTGACCTGCTGCGGATCAGGTAAGGGCTGCCCATCTTCAGCGACAATCGTTAATGGATAGCCATCTAATGTGATTGCATGATAGTCTTCGGCGCTGGAATTGACCAGACGCAGCAGCACACGCTGTCCTTTTTGCACGGTCATCTGCGGTGTATAGGGATATGCTCTGCCATTGATTGTGAATACATTTTCCGGGTCGGCCCCGTCCACCTTCGTTGCACCGAGCATGAATAATTTGTCCACATCATACGCGGGCTGAGTGGCAGTCGTTTGCCCGTTCGCAGCAGTAGCGGGCTGATCATCCACGATAATGGCTCCATACATACCTGCGTCTACCTGAAAATCATCATCATAATGACTGTGATACCAGTGCGTACCGACCATTTGCTCGGTTACAGTGAATTTGTAATGGAAGCTTCCATTCGGTTGAATGGCTGGATTTGGCATCCCGGGCACGCCATCCATCGCATTGGGCACCTGCAAGCCGTGCCAGTGAACCGTCATCGGCTCGCTCAGCAGATTATGCACAACGATATCCACCTGATCACCTACGGTTACACGAATCAGGGAGCCAGGGATGCTGCCGTTGAAGCCCCAGCCCTCCATAATCTTGCCCGGATACAAGCTCCATGCAAATGTAGAAGCGTTCAGTACAAATTGCTTGGTGCCGTCAGGTAATAGGGTGGGGCTTAGTGCTTGCTCATTCATCATACGGACGGCGCTTTGATTTTGCTGTTCAATTGCCCCGTCAGTCAGCTTAAAATCATCTGCATTAGACACATTAGAAGTACTGGATTTACCAGATCCATCAGACGCACTGGATAAACTAGATTTACTAGATGCACCAGACGAAGCGGTAGACGAGGATGAGGCAGCTAATCCTGTGCTGGATGAGGACGTAGAGGAAGCAGACATCTTCATGTCTGGCATACGATCCGCACTTGCCGTCGGGACCCAGCCTGCCGAGATCAGCCAAGATCCCAGGGCAGTAACGAGTAACAAGCCTATCGCTGCCTGGTTGATACGTTGCTTGAAGAGGCTTTGTTTCATTGAATGGAGCGGAGTCATCGGTTTTATAATCTTGATCATAATCCATACGGAGCATATCAACAGCAATCCGATCAGGAGCGGTTCAATCATCGTTTAATCATCCTTTGCATGAGTAAAATAGACATCGCCAGCATACGTCTACAACATGAAAACAAAGCTGGATACCCCATTGTTTACAGCAATGGGTATCCAGCCTGTATAAGCTTCACAACGTCAGGTGATGACGTTGTGTGTCCTGCACGTATCAGGTATCACTTCATATCCTTGTACATTTGCGCGATATACTGCTTTGCTTGAGCGGCAGCCTCTTTTTCACTTTCAGCTTCACCGGTATGAGGGTTCAGGAACAGCGGCGTATTTCTAGTCTTGCTGTTAAAATCGAACATATGCGTCAACGTGCCCGCCACTGCATCCATCGAATGATCGCCAATACGACCCAGCTTCCAGTTATCCTCAATAAATTTCAAAATACTTGTCTGATCTGTCAGCGTGTTGTCGACATAGTTATGCTTTGCATATGGAGAAATGATCAACAGCGGCAAACGTGGACCATAGCCTGCACGATCCTTGTAATCGCCAAATTGTGGAGTGCCTGCATCGCCCTGACCACTCAGTGTATCCAGCTTCGGATCATTAGAGCCGTTTACGAGCGGCGCCATCACATGATCGTACCAGCCGTCTGAATCGTCATACGCAATAATGACTGCTGTGCTTTTCCATTCTGGTAGCTGCTGCAGCTTATTGATCGTATTCGTCAAAAATACCTGCTCATCGATTGGATCGGAATAGCCAGCGTGACCATCCTCATACATCGGTGCTTTCAGGAAGCTGACTGCTGGCATACGACCTGCATCGGCTGCTGTCCAGAAATCCGTCATATCGTACTGATGATTAGCTTGATCTGTTTTGCCGATCATGCTTGCCGATGATGGAGGCAGGTGGTTCGGGTTTGAGGTTGATTTGTAATACTGGAATGGCTCGTGGTGTTCACTGTAATCGGTTGAAGAGTGACCACCTATGTTTTTGTGTTGTTCCGTTATGTTACGGAAGCCACCCTGAAACCAGCCCCAGGTAATGCCTTTATCATTCAGCAGATTACCAATGTTTTTGTTTGTATCATCCATTGCGGCAGTTGTTCCTTTGGATGCCTTATCATAATACGGATCATTATCTTCTGTAATCGTGCGTGTATCGAGCTGCGAGTCAGCCAGCTTGCCCTGCTGGGTACTATTCGCCGTATACAGGCTTACACCGTGCGTTTGACCGGAAATGAGATTCAGCGCACCCGGCGTAGATGGGCCATATCCTGTACCAAATGAATTATCATTTAATGTATAGTGCTGCGCATAATTCCACATAGCGGTTACCGTATTGCCATCAAAATAATCCATAACGACGCTGGAGCCTTTACCGCCGTATTTCACAAATTGATCCATTTTCCCGCCATTAAATGCACTTTGCTCGGCAGAGTAGTTATGATCCATATCCGCAGTCAGTGCCTGCGAACGATCCAATCGTTGAGGATTCACGCCATTTGGGTTTTTGGTCAATAGTACGCTGCTTAATCCATTGACCGTAGGTGTATTGGAGGCTGCTTTGAACACAGGCTCACCTTTCGGATTAACAGCATACGGATAGGTGCCGAAGTAATGATCAAACGCAACGTTTTCCTGAAATAACACAACGACATGTTTGATAGGAGTTGTCGTAGCTGTAGAGGTGGAAACGGATTGCCTGGTAGCTGCTTGAGCCTCAGCCGTTAGAGGAAGCAGGTGAGAGGACGTTGCAGTCAATGCAAGGGCAGAGCTTAATGTTGTAGCCATGAACAGCTTAAACGGAGTGGATATTAATTTCTTGGTCATGATAAAGCCTCCATACATATTTAAGTAATTGCATATCTAGTATGGATTTAGTTTATTAACTGTAATGAGTGTAACTATGTACATAATGTAAAACTGTGAGAGGAAAGCTAATTGGCTTACTTGCGGTTCAAATCTGGCATGATAAGCTTAAAATAAGAGAAAATTGATCTTTGCTACTCCTACGGTGAACTAGAAATGTAAATGCAGTGTTATTTTTTGTGCAACCCATCGGTGATAGGAGCGGAGTCTGGTCATAATCGGAGACGGACATAGCTGGACGATAAACGGTGAAATGAGCATCTATTTTCAGTAAACAATGACTATTTTGATTAATTATAATTTTATGGTTATAAATATACATTACAAACTCATACATATTTTTACAATAAAATGCATTTATATTAGAATCTAGCACATACTTTAGTTTTACATCATCCAAAGCTGTGCCTTCTGCCTAATGACATCGTATTTTACAGTCCTTTAATCCTTGTTCGTACATGCTCCTATGAGCTGTAGCCATTTCGTTCAAACCTACAATAACCATAGAATGGAAGATAAACGTAGAAGCATTCATTTCGTTCGTGCTTAGCATCGTGATCGTGCAGAGGGGATCGTAAAGCTTACGAGTTTGAAGCAAATATCTTCCATCCATATCAAACGTATAAATATCCATTTTAAAAAATTGAATCTTATCCTATCAAAAAATCAGACTTTTTACCCACATCATTTACTGCACTAAAGCTCGTAAATTCAAGTATTCGCGTGTATTTCAGAGCATTTTAAAGAAAAACTATTACCAAACATGTGCCATAACGGAATTTGTCGATTTTTATTGATTAACTGCGGATAGTTATGTATAATCAACGTTGGCGTTTTTGATTGGCAGGTGAGCTTTGACACCTGTCCATTAGCATGTTCAGGCATAACCTGACATTTAGAGCAAAACGAAACGGACTTTAGGGAGGTCAATATTTTGGGAAAAGCGTTAATTATCGGCGCCGGCGGCGTGGCTAGTGTGGTTGTACACAAATGCGTTCAGAATCCAGATGTATTCGAGGAGATCTGCATCGCAAGCCGTACAGTTGAAAAATGTGAAGCTTTGAAAAATAAATTGGACGGAGGGAAGACCAAGATTAGTACCGCGCAGCTCGATGCCGACAATACGGATGAGATCATCGCACTGATCGAAAGCTTCCGTCCTGACGTTGTAATCAACGTTGCGCTTCCGTACCAGGATCTGACCATTATGGACGCATGCCTTGCGACCAAGACTCACTACCTGGATACAGCAAACTACGAACCGCCTGAAACGGCAAAATTCGAGTATAGCTGGCAGTGGGCTTATAAACAGAAATTCGAAGAAGCTGGCATCATGGCTCTGCTCGGATGCGGCTTTGATCCAGGCGTAACGGGTGTATTCTCCGCTTATGCTGTAAAGCACTACTTTGACGAGATTCACACGATTGATATCGTAGATGCAAATGCTGGTGATCACGGTTATCCGTTTGCAACAAACTTTAACCCGGAGATCAACATCCGCGAGATCACAGCAAATGGTCGTTACTACGAAAACGGCGAATGGATCGAAACAGCGCCATTGTCCGAGAAAAAAGTATACGATCTGCCTGAAATCGGACCAAAAGATATCTACCTGCTGTACCATGAAGAGCTGGAGTCCCTGGCGAAAAACATCCCGGGCATCAAAAAGATCCGTTTCTGGATGACATTCTCGCAAAACTACCTGACTCACCTGAAAGTGCTGGAAAATGTAGGAATGACTTCGATCGAGCCGATCGAGTTTGAAGGCCAACAAATCATTCCACTGCAATTCCTGAAAGCGATCCTGCCTGATCCGGCTTCCCTCGGTCCAAGAACGAAGGGTAAAACGAACATCGGTATTATCGCTCAAGGTACAAAAGATGGCGAAGAGAAAACATACTATGTATACAATGTATGTGACCACCAGGAATGTTACCGTGAGGTTGGTTCCCAGGCGATCTCTTACACAACAGGTGTACCTGCGATGATCGGCGCAATGCTGATGATCAAAGGCGAGTGGATGAAAGCCGGCGTTTACAACGTAGAAGAAATGAACCCGGACCCATTCATGGAGCAACTGAACAAACAAGGTCTGCCTTGGCAAGAAGATTTCTCGCCAACGCTGCTTGACTAAGGGTAAGGGAGAAGGAAATGACCGATAACCTTAAACCGATTGATTACAGCACTGTTCCCTCTCCAAGTTATGTCGTAGACGAGCGTCTGCTCGTGAAAAACCTGGAGATTCTGGATTCCGTACAACAGCGTACAGGTGCACATATCCTGCTGGCTCAAAAGGGCTTCTCGATGCATGCACTGTATCCGTTGATCGGACAATATTTGAAAGGTGTAACGTCCAGTTCTCTGTTCGAGGCACGCCTCGGCTATGAGAAAATGGGTAAGGAGACGCATGTCTACGCACCGGCTTATGTCGATGCCGAATTCGATGAGATGATGAAGTATAGCGATCATATCGTATTCAACTCGTTCTCCCAGTGGCACCGTTTCAAAGACCGCGTACAAAGCGCGGATAAAAAGATTAGCTGCGGTATTCGCATCAATCCAGAGTATTCTGAGATTGAAGTGCCGCTGTATGATCCTTGCTACAATTATTCCCGCATGGGTACAACACTGGATAACTTCGATGAAAGCGATCTGGAAGGCATCGATGGTCTGCATTTCCATACGATGTGTGAGCAAAACTCCGATACACTGGAACGTACACTCAAGGTTGTAGAAGAGAAATTCGGTACGTACATGCATGGAATGAAATGGGTCAATTTTGGTGGTGGACACCATATTACCCGTGCAGATTATGATCTTGATACGCTGTGCCGCTGCATTACGCATATCAAAGAAACGTACAATGTTGAAGTCTACCTGGAGCCGGGCGAAGCGATTGCGCTGAATGCGGGCTACCTCGTCGCTACCGTACTGGATACGATGAAAAACGGGATGGACATTGCGATTCTCGATACGTCGGCAGAGTGCCATATGCCGGATGTACTGGCGATGCCATATCGTCCGCATATTATCGGTTCTGGCAAACCGGGTGAGCATCCACACACGTATCGTCTGGGCGGACTTACCTGTCTGGCTGGCGATGTGATCGGAGATTACTCATTCCCTGAGCCGCTGCAACCTGGCGATCGTCTCGTATTTACAGATATGGCGATCTACAGCATGGTGAAAAACCATATGTTCAACGGCGTGAATCTGCCTTCAATCGTCAGCTACAATGATGAAGAAGGCGCTCGTGTCATTCGCAAATTCGAATTTGAAGATTTCAGTGGACGTTTGTCGTAAGCTGGACTTTTAAATGAAGAGTAGCGAGTGTGCTTGTTTTATGGGGCTAGTCCTTGTTGATAAGTAGCCCTGTATAACAGGCGATTGTACTTCATTATGGAGTACGAATGAAAGCAATATAAATGTACGCTTTTCAAACCTCTCGATGCTGTGCACGCATCGGGAGGTTTTTTTATGTTCTATAGAGTTTTTTATGTTCTATAGAGGTTTCTCATCTTTATGTTTTGCATAGATTGTTTTTAATATAGTTTTCAATATAGATAGAAAAGATAGAACGATATAGATAGAAAGATGATCGCTTATAAAATGTGCGTGCATATCGCCGCTGGTATGGATATTAGGCTGTAATACATAGTTTTTGAAATATAATTCAGAACGATTGCAACAATGGTGAGCGATGTAGTGTGTATTAGATAGACAGCAAGAAAACAACGCAACACACTACAACACAACCAACATACAACATCGTAAAGCAGTAAAAAATTCATTCTAAAGTACGTATAACAACGTACTACAAAGAGGAGAGAATCAAAATGAAAAACCACATTAATCCACAAAAAAAAGCAAAAGCAACCAAATCAAGCCGTCACGGAGTAAAAGCATTCGTACTAGCAGCAGGCTGCCTTTCCTTACTTGGAGCAGGTAGCGGGATGATCTACGCAGCTCCTCAGTTGAGCTCGCACGCATTGAGCCAGCCGCTTACCATTCATACGATTAGCACGAGCAGCGAAGGAGCTTCCGCAGTGAACCAATCTAAAGCGGTGAACAAAACCATTACAGCCGTCACAGGTCAAACTTTTACGATCAAGCTACAACAAAATACAACAACCGGCTATTCATGGAGTTACAAAGCCGATCCACAGTTGAAGTTTATAAAAGAAGCAGAAGTATCCCCGATACCTGCCAGCACTAATGAAAAAGACGCACCGATTGTCGCTGCACCAAATGACAAGGTATGGACATTTAAAGCAACCAAGCCAGGGACGTACAAAGTGACCTTCCAATATACACGTGCATGGGAAAAAGATGCCAAGCCAATCGAAACGGTAGTATATACGATCAAAGTCAGCGATAAAAAAGCAGCAGATCAATCGAATGTGATCAACAAAAAGATCGAGGCAGCAGCAGGCAAAACATTCGATATCAAGCTTGAGCAAAACGACTCGACCGGCTATGCGTGGAGCTACAAAGCCGATCCACAACTGAAATTTGTGAAAGAAGCTGAACAGGATACAGCTTCCAAGAGCAAAGACAGTGATTCGATCGTAGGCGCACCAACCAATAAAACATGGACATTCCAGGCGAGCAAGCCGGGCACCTACAAACTGACATTCAAGTATGAACGTGCATGGGAACAGGGTACAAAACCAGCGAAAACGGTAGTGTATACTGTACATGTCAAATAAAAATAGTGGCATAAAGCAAACATGATGTAAGCTATAGCTTTAAGCTGATGCCAATACCGGGCAAAAAGCATTCCGAACCTATTTCGGAATGTTTTTTGCCTGTCTGTAGTGGCGTGCATCTGCAATCAATCTTTAAGGGATATAATAGGCACTTTTACTGGCATAACTGTCTAACAGAGAGCGCTAATTTTAGCCACAAACTCCAACAATTCCGCAACAATCATTCCGCTGTCGTTGTGTACTAGATACAGTACCCAAATCCGAAACGATAACGACAGCATCCGTATAATCACGTATAATGAAGGGGAGTCAGATCAAGACAAACAACAAGCCGTTTATACAGACTAACGTTAGCAACGCGCTGTTCGATGACTGATCACCCCATTTCAAAAGTGAAACCCATTCTTAATTTGTCGTGTAGGAGGTCATTTTTTGTTTGAGACAGGTACTTCTATATATAATCCTTTTCAAGCGCTAAAAGGTAGAGTAAAGCAGACTATTGCAAGCCTGACTTCGATCTGGAAAACGATGGTCGATAAGGAGCAGCATGAAACGCATAGCGAAGCCGCTCATAACAACGTAACGGTTCTGGAGCCGACCGGTGCACGGCGAGAGGAAATGAATCGCCAGGCAGAGCGGGTGCTGGAGCAGTACGGGAATTCCATTTTGCGACTGGCATATTCGTATTTGCACAATATGATGGAAGCGGAAGATATGGTGCAGGATACGATTATTCGTTATATGCAGTCAGCGCCGACATTTAATAGTCCAAGTCATGAGAAAGCATGGGTACTGCGGGTAGCCATTAATTTATGCAAAAATAAAATTCGATATAACCGGGTTCGTCAAACAAGCGAGCTGGATGAAGGGCTGATCGCAGATGAGGAGCAACAGCTTCAATTTGTATGGGAGGCGGTTCAGCGTTTGCCAGAGATGTACAGTGAGGTGATGCACCTGTTTTATCAGGAAGGCTATCCTACCGCTGCCATTGCGGAGATCATCGGCAAAAAGGAGACCACTGTGCGTTCCTTGCTTCATCGTGCACGGGAAAAGCTAAAGCAGGTATTGAAGGAGGAGTATGACTTTGACGAGTGAGCCGCGCAAGCGCAACAAATACAACGAGATTATGGAGCGGATTCAGGTGACGCCTGAGATGCATGAGCGCATTATGGGACGAATTCGCACAATGGATATCGCAAAGGATGCGCCTGCAAAGCCATCCTTATGGACGCGTTATCGCAAATATATGGTCACCGCAGCGAGTCTAATTGTTGTGCTGGCTGGTGTGCTTGCGGCACAGCACGGGTTTGCCCCGGGGACACCGCAGGAGGCAATCACAAGTACGAACGCACCGGAAACGAAGCAAATGGTGCCTGAATCAGGTGTTGCGCCACCAGCAGCAGATAATATGACCCCTTATAGCAGCAGAAGTGCACCATCCGAAAGCTCGATGTTGGAAGCAACGAATATGAGCTATGCTTCATTGGCAGAGCTGACCAAAGCAGCAGGCTATGAGGTGAAGCAGGTTAATACACTGCCATTTAAGTCTGAGCAAACGCAATATTCATTAAGCGATAAGCTGGCAGAGATCCGTTACACAGGCAGCGATAACGATCTAACATTCCGTATGCAGCCGGGTAGTGGCGACATTAGCGGTGATTATGGAGAATATAGCGATACACGCACTGCTACGGAAAATGGTGCTTCGGTTACGATTAAAGGCAATGACAAAGGCTTTACACTGGCAACATGGGAGCAGAACGGTTATACGTATTCGATAACGTTACAGCAGCCGGTTAGCAGTGAGCAATTGCTGGATGCGGTTCGTTCGGTAAAATAATCCGTTCAATTGGGATGAAGCTGGCTAGCCATATTTCAAAATATTAACTTTATGAATTGTCCCTGAGGTGATGGGGAATTTCTCTGGTAGAATGCTGGAGAATTCCATTTTCCATACACCTGAGGGACTTTTTATGTTATGAAGAATGCATACTTATACGATGTAAGCAAGCTAGCGATAAAATTTATACATTTCTGTGCTGATTTTCAGGCATTTTTCATGTTTGCCCTTTATAATAACGGCGATAGATCGACAGAGACGAGAGAAAATAAACGATCTGCCCCGCTTTCACCATCTCACATCATGGACATACGGTTCCTTGCACAACTGGCAAACATTATACTACGCAAAGGGGTTTTTGCATGCAAACCTGGTTTCAGAAAATGCTATATGGGCTGCTGATCTTTTTTACAGCTCTCTTTATCGTGTCCTGCTTTTTTATACGGGCAGAGTATATTTATGCTGTCTACGCGGATAATCCGTTATTAGAGCAGCAGCAGTGGCTCATTTTCGTGCCACTTATCCTTGTGCTAGCTGTGCTGGCTTTTGTGCTGTATCGGCTGTGCTTGAAGCTGGAATCGTATCGACCGCGCACGATCATTCCGTTAGTGCTGCTCGGTTCCTTTATTATTCAGCTAGCGATTATTTTTATTTTCCCGCGTCAGCCGACAGATGACTCACAGACTGTATTGGGACTGGCACTCAGCATGCTGTACAACGGTGACTATTCCAGCTTCCAAACGGGCGGGTATTTGCATATGTTCCCGTTTAATTATTCGATTGTGCTCTATTTGGAGGCACTGCTGGCGATCTTCCCGGATAATTATATCGTCATTAAACTATTCAATATTTTATTTATGCTGCTGACAACATGTATGATTTATCTCATCTACAGACAGCTTCAGCCGCAGCGTCAGAGTAGAGATTATGGCGTGCTTGTATTTGCAGCGACATTTATTCCGGCGCTGTTTATGAATAATCTGATTTATAACGATGTGGTCGGTACATCGCTGTTGATCAGTGGATTTTATTTTGCGCTGCGTTTTATGAGAGAACCGAAGATCAAGTATATTGTGTTTGCGGCAATTTTACTGGCACTGGGCAATTATTTGCGCGGAATCGGTGTGTTGTTCCTGATTGCAATTATCATTACATTGCTGCTGCGATTGCGCAGTATCGGCTGGAAAAAGCTTGTACTGGGTATCGTCATCCTTGGTGCGCTATTTAATGTACCATCATGGGCGCAAAATGCCTGGTTGCAGGGGACGGGTAAAGTATCCGGCTCGGTCACGGCAAACTCGGCACCTGTCTACATGTGGCTGAATATGGGGATTAATTTGCAGCGGTTTGGCTTCTGGGACAATATGGAGAGCTATATGATTTATCAGCGTGAAGCAGATTATAAGAAGGCAGAGAGTGCAGAGCTGTACAAGCAATCGATTGAACAGAAGCTATCCGAGGCTACGCCGAAGCAGCTAGCAGAGATGTATTATAAAAAGCTGATCTGGACATGGACGGAAGGCACGTATCAGCTAGAACGCTATGGAATCGGTACAGATGGTACGGGTGCGGATGGGCTGCGGATGCGAGGCATTATGGGCAGCTACAGCTATACGAATCCGATCACCGAGCTATTTGCCGGTAATTCGCCTTATCGTATTGGCGTACTCTGGGTCACCTATACGATTAGTTTCCTGATGTATGTATTTATGCTGATTCGACTAATCGGTAGTTTCCGTGCAAAGCGCTATGAAGAGGTATCTTTAGTGCTCGTCATTCTAGGTTTTATCGGCTTCTATCTATTATGGGAGATCAAGTCAAGATATGTGTTCCCGGTCTATCCACTTCTAATTATACTGTCGTATATGGGCTTTCGGGATGTATACGAATGGCTGCTTCATCGCAAGGGCTGGTCCTTCCTTGCCGTAACGCAGCCTACAAAGAGAGGTGAAGAGTGATGCATCCATACGAAAATGATCCAGCTCAACCAGACTGGAATGATCCTCTACAGGATCGTCATTCTGCAAGTAAAGGCAGTAGTATAGAAAAGCGTAATACTCAGCCAGCTTGCTTCAACGTTGCACGTTATCGTCGACACACACTGGCTATGATGACGGTGCTGCTCGGAAGTGTCTTGCTGCTGAGTGCCTGTAATCCGATCACATCACAAAATATTAAATTAAGCGCAGCCGCCGCTTCAGGCACAGGCGCTGGTATGATGAGACCGATGACTGGGATGCGTGATGCAGGTATGCGCGAGCTTGCTAATCCTGATCTGATCGGTCGTGTGATCTCTGTTACCGGTGATAAGGTCAAGGTCGAATTGATGGAATCGAGCACAGCTAGCGCAGGCTCGTCGTCACGGAATAGTGATCAAAGTGCAGGAAATAAAGGAAGCACAAGCTCACCGGGTGCTAATTCAGGAGCAAGCAGCTCAGATTATACGGCGACAGGTAAGCGTAAAACGATTACGATGTCTGATGAAGTTCAGATTACTCAAATGTCCACCCTAATGGAGCGCACAGGTCGTGGTGAAGGGATGAGTCGAAACGCTGATGGTACCGCGGGTGGCAACTGGATCGGTGCCGGCTCTCGTTCGGATACATCAGCTACAGGCACCGGTCAGCAGGGCAATGCGAATGATCCAACAGGCGCCGGAAGCATGGGCGCTAACAGCAATTCAGCAATGCCCGGCGATCCGTCAGGCAATATGCCTGGTTTTGCGCCGCCAGGTGCAAGTACTGGATCAGATCGTCCAGAACGCGGCACTGGAAGTAGCTACATGACTTCAAAGCAGGCCGAGCTTAAAGCAGGCGATATTGTGATGATCTGGTACGAAGAGGGCGAAGCGATCGCTAAGCGAATTGTTATTTTACCGATGCAATAAGTGGATGGAGATACCTTGCGATGTGGAGTAATGATCCACTTTGCAAGGTGGAATAGCATGACAGTAGGAAAAAGGAAAATCGATGCAAAAGCGATCTAAAGGATAAGAGCGAACTAAAAGATATGTAAAATAGATGTATAGGTGAGACAAGGATGTACCTTCGGGTGCATCCTTTTTTTAGATTGAGGGAAGTGATAGGGGGATCGTAATCGGAATGGCTGAACCTGCTCTAACCCAACCCAACCCAACCCAACCCAACCCAACCCAACCCAACCCAACCCAACCCAACCCAACCCAACCCAACCCAACCCTAAATTTACTCTGCTCTATACACTGAGTGCTCGATACTTACCACTGTAATATGTTATCTCTACATATCAAATGACATATGCGAAATCCAGCAATTTATGCTCGAAAACCAACATCATGATGGCAGGTTGTTCATGCGACGTAGACAGATTAATTAAAACGCTTTAATCATCGTTGTCACAATTTGTTCAAAAAGTTCGTGTGGAATGGACAAGTTCCTTTCTGAACATACTTTTTCAAAGGAGCAAAATTTTTTATCTATCAACAATATGGTAATCAAGAACATAAAATGATCTGCTTTCACATCTTCATCACTCTGTTTGGCGCTGAAATCTATAAAAATAGAGAATAGATTTATTTTTGGAATCCTATCCTAGCCTGATATCCAAAATATAGTGACTTATAAAAGGAACATAGGATGTCCATTCCATAAAAACAATGTACTGCTTACCTATACATCCGTCTCCAGTGGAGTGTGCCGCATACTATTGAAATTACATAATGTTTACATTACACTGGCACAGTGTCGTTCTGTAGTACATTAACGCGGTTGATGATCAGAACGAAAGTTGTTCGTATAAAGGGGAGCTTTTTGTGGAACAAAAGCAATTAAACAGGGGATTAAAATCACGGCATATTGAGCTGATTGCACTGGGTGGAACGATTGGTGTTGGTCTGTTCATGGGCTCATCCAGTACGATTCAGTGGGCAGGGCCATCCGTATTGCTGGCTTACTTGCTGGCTGGCGTCATTATGCTTTTTGTTATGCGTATTATGGGGGAAATGCTGATTGTACAGCCGGTTACAGGCTCCTTTGCTACATTTGCCCATCGGTATATTGGGCCGCTGGCAGGCTTTGTAACCGCATGGAGCTACTGGTTTCTATGGGTAACAGTCGGTATGGCAGAGGTGACTGCGATCGGGATTTATGTAAACTACTGGTTCCCGGACATTCCGCAATGGTTGCCTGCTCTGGCAGGTGTAGCGATCATTGCCGCCGCCAATCTAGCCGCAGTAAAATTTTATGGTGAATTCGAATTCTGGTTCGCTATGATCAAAATTGTCGCTATTGTATCTATGCTTGTGCTTGGTACGGCGATGATCTTCTTCGGTCTCGGTAATGGCGGTGTACCGATTGGATTATCCAACCTGTACAGTCACGGAGGATTTTTCGCCGGTGGATTAAAAGGCTTCCTGTTTGCACTCTGTATCGTCACTGCCGCCTATCAGGGGATTGAGATGATCGGAATTACAGCCGGTGAAGCCGAAAATCCAAAGCAAACGCTGCGCCGCTCCATCAAAAATATTATCTGGCGTATCCTGATCTTCTACGCGGGTGCCATCTTCGTTATCGTAACGATCTATCCGTGGAATGAAGTCGGACAAAATGGTAGCCCATTCGTGCTTACCTTTGCCAAGGTCGGCATCGTAGCCGCCGCAGGTATTATCAATTTTGTCGTGCTGACTGCCGCCATGTCGGGCTGTAATAGCGGTATTTATAGCGCCGGGCGTATGCTGTACACACTGGCAGAGAACGGACAGGCACCGAAATTTTTCGCCAAAGTATCCGCAGACAGTGGTGTGCCACGTAATAGCATCATCACAACCATCGCACTACTGCTGATCGGGGTGCTGTTCAATTACCTGTTCCCGGACTCCAAGCTGTTCCTGTACATTTACAGCGCGAGTATTTTGCCAGGGATGATACCGTGGTTCGCACTGGCTATCAGCCAATTCAAATTCCGCCGCCAAAACCGCGAAGAACTTAAGGGGCACAATTTCAAATCCCTTTTCTTCCCGGTCAGCAACTACATCGTCATTATCTATCTAATCTGTGTACTGATCGGCATGTGCTTCAATCCAGATACACGCGTTCCACTGATCGTAGGCGCTGTATTTATTGGAATCGTCATTATTGGCTACTTTACCTTTCGGATTGGCAAAGGGGAGAAGCAGAATGACATGACATCCGCTGTACAGAAGTTGAGTGATGAGAGAAGCTAAGGTGTGCAGGTATGCTGGTATGCTGGTATGCTGGAGTATAAACGAAGGCTTGTGTAGTGAGGGAGGCATCAACCACTCCGCGAAGGAATAAGGGGACGGACTCCCGTCTCGCACAGGAATCTACGGAGTAGAAGTTATATGTAGATTCCCGTGCTCGGAAGAGGTAAGATATTTTGCTTTCGCAAAAATCACCTTTCATTGAACCACGTGTTAGGACATCGCTAACACGGTAAGTCATCCTTTCCCCTTATTTCCTTCCCTCCGTTCTGTGCGGTGTCCATACGTTTGAACACATACTTTTCTAAGAAGATACATCTTTAATAACAAGCTTATTTTAACGTATTGCAAAAGAATCTATTGAAAATCCGTATTCATTGTCACAAGTATTTATTATATGCACTTATTAAAAATCATTGAATGAATCAGTATAGCAGTAGTTGTTATTCTAAAGAGTTACTGAATAATTTTCGATTTTAATATGATCTGGTAGATATATAGTGAGCTGAGTCAGGATTCGATACATTCAATTCAAAGCATTCAATATGTATAATCAGCTTCTTCAATCAATCTGAGAAACTAAAAAGAAATCATTGCTGCTCACGAGCCTACGTATGATGCGATAAGCATATAGCGAAGGTAAGGGAAAAAGACGACTTACCGTGTTAATGGTTTTCTAACACGGGGTTCAATGAAAAGTGATTTTTGCGAAGCAAAATATCGCACTGCTTTGGAGCCCGGGAAGCTACATTTAATTCTAATCCGTAGATTCCGGGGCTCCACCTGAGGACGTTCCCTTATTCCTTACCTGAGCGTTTACTGCAATCCCACATAAGTTTCTATCCAAGCAGCCAGGCCAGTTCTCCGTAATATTATCTATTACGAGACTGGCTTTTTATGTATCTAAAACTTTAAGCGCCACAGCAAACCTGCACAAGTTATTTCGTAATCACAATACGTTTCAATCCCCGCTATCATTAAAATCCCATTTTTGTTAAGCTAAGAAACAGGCAGTCCACTCAAAGAATTGGCACCTTAGTTCAAAGCAACATGGTAACGAGTACGAACCTCCAATTCATTTTAGTAACACCGCTTAATTTACCAATTCGGGAGCAATGTAGATGAACAATTACAAATTAACAATCCAGTACGATGGCAATCGGTATAAGGGTTGGCAGCGTCTGGGTGATAGTGACAGTACGGTTCAAGGCAAAATTGAAAAGGCGATCTCTGTATTGACAGGTGAGCAGATTGAAATTATCGGCTCCAGTCGCACTGATGCGGGTGTGCATGCATTGCAGCAGGTAGCGAATTTTAAAACATCACAGGAGCTATCGACGGAGCGTATTATGAGCTTTGTGAATCATTATTTGCCGCCAGATATTAGTGTGATCGAGGTCGAACAGGTGGACGAGCGTTTTCATGCACGCTTCCATGCGACGGAGAAGACGTATCTGTATAAAATCTGGAATCGTGAATACAGCCAGCCTTTTTTACGCAAATACAGCATGCATGTGGTTAAGCCCCTGAACATGGAGAAGATGAAGCAGGCGGCAGCTCATTTTGTGGGAGAGCATGATTTTACCGCCTATGCGAACGCCAAGTCGAAGAAAAAGGATTCGGTACGTACGATTCACAAGCTGGAATTGAGCGAGCAGGATGGCGTCATTGAGCTGCGTGTAACAGGCAACGGCTTTTTGTACAATATGGTACGCAAAATGGTGGGTACCTTAATTGCCGTAGGACTTGGTGAAAAGCAGCCTGAGGACGTGCCAGGCTTGATCTTGGGGAAAGATCGCTCACAAACGGGCGGAATGGCAGACGCAGAGGGATTGTATTTGGAAAGTATTCGTTTTAAAAATGAAGTAGAATGAGCAACAGAATAAGCAAAAGAAAGGCTCCGGTGATGGAGCCTTTTCAATACATCTATATCGCTTTTAGATAAATCTTACATAATTCCTGCACAGCTTCTACGTACTCCTTACATGGCTTCTATGTAACTTGTACATCAACTACATCAACGTTTTTACATCATTATTAGTGAATATCAAATTATACATTGGGAGTGATACAGAATGAACACAACAACCCTACGAGGTCAATTACCATCAATCGAGCAATGTCAGCAGCGATTGCGAGCGGCGGCGATGCTGGATGCGATCATCATGCCGGAATGGGAGTATCGTTATTATTCTTACAATGCACACTGGGATGCAGGGGAAGACATGGCGTCCATGCGAGATGGCGAGGGTGATCATTATTTTGCATTATTTACGGATAGCGGTTTGATGATCAAAGTATTTGAGGGCGGGGTCATTCATCCGCTTATGCAGCAAGGAATGAAGGCTGCGGCGGAACAGGTGCCGGAGTCGATGAACGCTTTTCTGAGCGAACCCGCATTTATAGCGGATCAAGTTACCTGTCTGTTCTGGCATGAACGTACAGGCAATGGCTGGCATGCTGTAGGAACAGACAAGGATGCAGGCAGCGAATGGTTTCGGATGTTACTGGAGGGAGCTGCGTATTATCATGCGTGGGCAGAGGAATATTATGAAATCGAGCTGGATCTGACGCTAATCGAACGTATATTTCAGCATGAGCCGCTTACACCTGAGCTTGCTGAGCAATTGAATGATGAATTGGAATGGGCAGAGCTACAGGAGGATATCGCAGAGATCGCTTATCCGCTCGCTTGAGTTGAGAAGCAGAGGCGATCATTTTAAAATTAACAAAGACAAGCTGTACGATGAATACACAGCTTGTCTTTGTTGAGGATCACTCAGTTAGATCATGAGCATAGAATAGGATAGCTAAACCGTGAGCAAGGGCTAGAAGTCGAGACTATCGATAATCCGGCGAAAATAAATGATTCCATTTTCGTTGATATCATCTCGTCCATATCCATTTAGAAAGTGGTCATTATAACGATCTGTTTCCAGATTAAACTGTAATGACCATAGCCCCCACGCAAGATCATGGTGCCGATCACCGATTCCGCCATCGCCATTATCGATAAAACCAGATAACGCCAGATTCTGCATGATCACATTGGGCAGACAATAATCGCCGTGAATAATGGTGTCATCTACAGGCTGATACAGCTTAGCTGCCTGTAACTCAGTCTGCATCGCAGGAGACGCTTCAAGCAGAATTTCCGGACTACGCTCCCGGTATGGACATCCGTCCACCGGCAATGAATGCAGTCTGCGCAGATGCTGACCGAAAGAAGTTGCGAGACGTTCAGGCTGCTGCAAAAAAGAGTCCGCAATGCCATCGCTGCCAGATACAGCAGTAGTGAGCAGATAATCCTGCCCATGATAAGTCGTATACACAAATGATGCTGGTGCGAGTCCATGTTCATGCAAAAAGGTGTTCATTCGATACTCGCGCTCCAGCGTATGAGCGGCAGCAATTTTTAAAAATAATCGCTGAGCACCATCGATCAATAGCGTTTTCGCCTGTGGAGACGAGCTGCTGTCATAGATCGTTGCTCCTTCCATATAGGCTAACAGGGAAGCAGGCAATGTAGACAGCTCGTATTCGATTTTAGTTTGTTTCATTATCCAATCTCCTGTAAAAATATGTAGTAAGGTCGTACTAATCTAGCTCATGTAAGCTCGTAAATCTACTGTATGCTTCATAGGTATAGCCTATCGACAAGCATAATAGATTTTGCCGGTAGCAGCAACTTTATAGCTTACATATCGTTCTAATATGCATGCTTACAGCTATATTTCAATAATTATTGTATTCCAGATTCCAGGCGATTCACGGGTAACAAAATCGTTTAATAACTCTCAAATCACTTAACAACCAGAGGCATGAGGCCTGAAAGGGAGCGAGAAGTTATGAACGAAAATCGTAATGTCGATGTCGATAAACGGGAAGTACGTGTAGAGCGCAAATCGGATTCCGGCATGGTAGCTTCGACATTTATCAAATATGCAGCGTATATTATCATTCTGGCAATCGTATTGTGGTTTGTAATTAAGTACCTGTTGCCAATGTTTTAAGTAGTATTAACACCTCATTCAATATAAATGAATGCTAGAAGCCCGATCCACAGCTTGTGCTGGAGATCGGGCTTTTTAGCGCGGAATGCAGTATGAAGGTGGAATGTAGTATGAAATCTACGAAGCGTTTTGTGTGGAATTGTCGTTATGCAGAGGGGTGTTAAAGCATAGGAGTATAGTTAGCTCGTTTAAACTGGATCAATCTCGGTTACATAGAAAGAGTTGGGACTGATGCAAGAATAGCATGTACACATCCATCTATATATGAGGAGGATATTCATCATGGCAGATCAATACACAATGCAAGATCCAACAAAGCAATTTACAAAGGCAGGTCCGGAATTCAAGCAGCAGCAGGAAGAGCCGGGTTTGCAAACGAAAATGACTCCTGTACCGGATTGCGGCGAAGAGTCCTATCGTGGTACAGGCAGACTTCAAGGACGCAAAGCAATTGTAACGGGCGCAGATAGCGGAATCGGACGCGCCGCAGCGATTGCTTATGCACGCGAAGGTGCCGATGTGGTGCTGGCCTATCTTCCTGAGGAGGAAGAGGATGCACGCGAGGTGGTTCAGTTGATCGAAGCAGAAGGTCGTAAAGCTGTAGCCGTACCAGGCGATTTGAAGGATGAACAATACTGCATCGAACTGGTTGAAACTGCAGTTCGTGAGCTGGGCGGTATTGATATTCTGGCTAACGTTGCTGGTAAACAGCAATATGTAGAGGATATCGCCGATCTGACGACAGAGCAATTTGACCACACGTTTAAAACGAATGTATATGGACTTTTCTGGGTATGCAAAGCAGCTATCCCACACATGAAGCCGGGTAGCAGCATTGTGAACACTTCGTCCATTCAGGCATATAGCCCATCTGAAATTTTGCTGGACTATGCAACAACGAAGTCGGCAATCAACACATTCAGTAAGGCATTGGCTCAGCAGGTAGCACCAAAAGGTATCCGTGTTAACGTCGTAGCACCGGGACCCATCTGGACACCACTGCAAATCGTGGGTGGACAGCCTGCAGACGTATTACCGGAATTTGGTGAACAGACCCCACTTGGCCGTCCAGGTCAGCCAGTTGAAATGGCTTCTGCCTATGTGTATCTGGCAAGTCAGGAGTCCAGCTATGTGAGTGGCGAGACGCTGAATGCTAATGGCGGTATGCCAACACCGTAATGAGTATAGTCATTAGCGATTCTATTCGTTGTAGCCAGTGCTGACACTTGTGATCACAGATTAGCGATGATCGTATCGCCCCATTGCACTACGACCCAATAGAATAATGAGCGCTAGTATAAAAGACGATTGTATCGTCGTTTAATAAGCCCGGATATGAAGCAGCAGTTGCTGCGCCTATCCGGGCTTATTTGATATAGCTATATTTTGATGAGTACATAAATGGGTTGCACATAAATTAAGAGCATATCTCAGTTCAGGGTGTATTGCTCTTTTCCTAAGCATCTACGAATCTTGCTCATATGCCGTAATCAGCCTGTGGGCGGCTTTAATTACCTGTTCTTTTAACTCAGGTGGATGGACAATACGTGCTTCCGCTCCCCAGCCGAGTAATAGCTGACACGCATATTCGAGTGTGGCTAGATCAAGCTTCAACTCCCACCAATTCTGTTCACAGGGCTGCATCTGCAAAATGCGGATAAATCGTTCCTGCTTGATACGAGACAACAGGTTAGCTTCCACACGCAGTATCGCTTCATAATGAGGTAAGGTATGGCGAAATTGCTGTTTGGATTGCTCCCAGTATGCAGCCAGATCGAAATCTACTGGTGGTGTGAAATGTTCATGTAGCTGAATGACAGCTTCGATACGTGAAACGCGGTAGGTGCGTAGCTCGGCTTGCGGATGTGACTCGTGCTCGCTGGAATCGATCATTCCAACAAGATACCACACGGAGCGCTTGGCAACCAGACCAAGTGGACATAGAATGCGTTCGACGGGCTGCGACCCATCATCGCGTTTATAGACAATGGATAGCTTTTGTTCACTGAATACGGCTTCTTGGATAGACTCAAGCTGGGAAGAGTTCTGTTCCTGTGGGTGCCAGCTTGCACCGTCGATATGGATTTTGCTACGAATGGATTGAATTGTCGGATGAATCATTGTGGGCGAAGCGGCAAGTATTTTTTGCTGAGCATCCTGAAAAGAATCATTCATGCCGAGATCGCTTAATAGCTGTGAATGAGTGGATAGGAGCAGGGTCACCAGCTCATTGGCTTTAAGTCCAGTTAGCCGGGTGCGATAACCTTCGCTTAGTTTCCATCCACCACGATTGCCGCGTTCGGCGTAAACAGGAATACCCGAAGCACTGAGCGCGTCCATATCTCGCAAAATGGTACGTTCAGATACTTCAAGTCGCTGAGATAATTCCGCTGTCGTCAGCTTGCCTTCATTTTGCAATAGTAAAGTAAGTCGAATCAGGCGATCTGCACGCATCGTAGAGGCTCCTTTTGAGAATGGGTATAGTACATCGAATACATCGAAAGGATAAAGCTGTGGAAGAAATTCCGATGATAATCAGTAACATGGGCGCTAACAAGTGTTCATAGAGATCATCTGACAAGCTTATTTTGCTGGAATGATAAGCTTTTATCATCTATATCGTCATGTATAAGTAGTGAAGCTGAGCATTAACGAAGTCTGCTCTATTTCTCCTTTAATTATAATCAACTAATATGACAAGAGATGGCGTATTACTAACGTTATACTTCATTATAATCGTTGATACGTGATACGTGATACGTGATACGTGATACGTGATACGTGATACGTGATACGTGATACGTGATACGTGATACGTGATACGTGATACGTGATACGTGATACGATGAACGATCATATTATTTGGGAGGAATGAATTATGAATCCATCAGAAGCCAACAAGCAACCATTTACAGACACATCATCAAAAGCAACACAGCCGTCTACAGCCCCTGCTCCTTTAGCTTCACAATCCTCAGCATCTAGCAGCAAGCCGTTAGCTGGAAAAGTAGCCCTTGTGGCTGGAGCTACGCGTGGTGCAGGCAGAGGTATTGCTGCGATGCTCGGTGAAGCTGGCGCTACGGTATATTGTACCGGACGAACAACCTCGGCGCAGCGCTCCGACCTGAATCGACCCGAAACGATTGAGCAAACAGCAGCGTTAGTGGAGCATTATGGCGGCAAAGGTATTGCTGTTCAGGTCGATCATACAGACGAGCAGCAGGTGAAGCATTTGTTCCAGCAGATTACAGCCGAGCAAAATGGACAGCTTGATATCGTTGTGAATGATATATGGGGAGGAGAGAAGCTAACCGAATGGGGCGTGCCATTCTGGCAGCATTCGTTACCGAATGGATTACTCATGCAGGATCGTGTATACCGAACGCATCTTATTACGAGTCATTATGCTGCACCACTTCTCGTAGCACGCGGTACTGGTCTGATCATCGAAGTAACGGACGGTACTGACTATCGCTACCGTGGTAACCTGTACTATAGTCTTGCCAAAATCGCTCCCATTCATATGGCAGCGGCAATGGCAGAAGAGCTCAAGGCGCATAGTGTTGCAGCTATTGCAGTCACTCCGGGCTTTCTTCGCTCAGAGGAAATGCTTGAATATTATAGGGTGAATGAATCGAACTGGCAGGATGCTATTCGCGGCGATCGTCCACATGCCGAGCATTTTAGTGAGTCGGAGACACCATTTTTTGTCGGACGTGCTATTGCTGCGCTTGCATCTAATGAGGATTATATGTCAAAATCTGGTCAAGCGTTATCTAGCTGGGGGTTGTCTGATGAATATGATGTTGTCGATATTGATGGACGCCGTCCACATTGGGGACGCTATGCTGCTGCTCATCAATTAGGATGAAAAAGGTAGGACGATCGAGACATGAGCTATACCGATAACCAATAAATATCTACTGTAAAGGAGCATACTGGATTATGAAGGAGCTATACATCATTCGTCACTGTCAGGCTACAGGACAGAAGCCCGCTGCACCATTAACAGGGCTGGGACAGCAGCAAGCACAGCGACTTGTCACGCAGCTATCGACTGTTCCGCTCGACCGAATCGTTTCCAGTCCGTATCTGCGAGCGATGCATACTATCGCTCCTTTAGCACAGCAATTAGATTTACCCGTACATACGGATGAACGCTTAATCGAACGTGTCCTATGCGATACGAATGAGCCAGACTGGCGTAATATGCTACGACAAACCTATGACGATATGGAGCTTTGTTATCAGGGGGGCGAGTCGAGTCGACAGGCAACGGAGCGAGCGATAGCGGTTATACATGAGCTACAGGCGAGCGAGGCTCAATATGCTGCTATCGTTTCACATGGTAATCTAATCTCACTGCTGCTGCGTGCCTATGACGCACGCATTGGCTTTGCCGAATGGGAGCAGCTAACGAATCCGGATGTATATCGACTAACGTTTAGCGGGACAGAGACTGCACTGGAGAGAGTATCGGTTTGATTTCAATAGACTGCTATGTTAAAGTATTGTCGTTACGAATAATAATCAAATAGTACATCATATACGAGGAGGCTCCTTTATGAATACTGCACCTTTGTTCCAACCGTTTCATAGTGATAAGCTGAAGCTTGATAATCGTGTCGTGATGGCACCGATGACACGCGGGTTCTCTCCGGGTAATGTCCCGGGCGACGATGTGGCAGAGTATTATCGCCGCCGCGCTGCTGGTGGTGTAGGACTGATCGTGACGGAAGGCACGGGAATTGATCATCCAGCATCGATTAGTGGTGCGAGCATTCCTGTGTTCCACGGTGAGGAAGCGCTTGCTGGCTGGAAAAAGGTTGTCGATGCGGTGCATGCCGAAGGAGGCAAAATTGCACCACAGCTATGGCATGTCGGTATGGCGCGCAAAGCTGGAGATGAGCCGAATGTACAAGCTCAGCCTGTAGGCCCATCCGGTCTCGATCTGAAAGGTGAAGCGATTGGCGAGCCGCTGACAGAGAGCGAAATTGCAGATCTGATTCAAGCGTATGCACAGGCAGCTTCCGATGCGAAAAAGCTTGGCTTTGATGCGATTGAGCTTCATGGTGCGCACGGCTATCTGATCGACCAGTTCCTGTGGGAACGGACGAATCAGCGTACCGATCGCTTTGGCGGCGATCTGGCAGGTCGAGCTACGTTTGCAGTAGAGGTCGTTCGTGCTTGCCGTGCAGCGGTAGGGGAAGACTATCCAATTATTTTCCGCTATTCCCAGTGGAAGATGTACGACTATTCAGCCCGTCTTGCTCAGACACCGGAGGAGCTGGGTCAATTGCTGGGTCTGCTCGTTGATGCAGGTGTAGACATCTTCCATGCGTCGACACGCCGTTTCTGGGAGCCAGAATTTGAAGGCTCTGAGCTGAATCTGGCAGGCTGGACACAGAAGCTGACTGGCAAACCAACGATTTCCGTCGGCTCCGTGGGGCTGCAAGCTGAATTTACACCAGGCGCAACTCAGGTGGAAGAAACCGATCCAACTGCCCATCTGGACGAGCTGGTGCAAAAGCTGGAGCAAAATGAGTTCAACCTGATTGCAATTGGTCGTGCATTGCTCAGCGATCCAGAATGGCCAAACAAAATCCGTGAGCAGCGCAGTAGCGATATTCAGATGTTCAGTCGTGAGGCATTACAAACACTCGTATAAATCGCATAAACTGCTCTGATATACAGCTCTAATATATAGTTCTGATATACAGTTCGGCTGGATACCTGAAAGTATGATCATGATGTGCGAACAAGATATCAGTTCACGATACCCATAATTTCAATCAAGCGACAAGCATGTTAGGAACCGAATGATAATGGAACATAGCCAGGGTGCGGAATGAGGATACTACCTATTCTGCACCCTGGCTTATTTTACATAATATAGGGCTAGAGCTTACGACTCCGTTGACAGTGTGGCCTTATAATAGAAACGGGTCTGCTGTTCGGTGTATGAATAAGGCGTGCAGGGATAGCGTACCGACGAACAGCATCACATTACGGAAAAGGTGGGGTTTCGATTGAACACTGCATCTGGACAGGCTAAGCATGGGCAAGAAAAGAAGATTTTCGTGCTGGGTGGAGATGGTTTTTGTGGCTGGCCAACGAGTCTGCATCTGTCCCGTCTTGGTCATCATGTGACGATTATTGATAATTTGTCCCGCCGTACTATTGATATTGAATTGGAAGCCGAATCATTGACACCGATTCAGCCAATGGGTGTTCGTTTGGAGGTATGGGAGCAGTTAAGCGGACGACGTATCAACTTTGAACGACTCGATCTGGCGCTGGAATACGATCGTTTCTTACAGCTAATTGTACAGGAGAAGCCGAATGCGATCATCCATTTTGCTGAGCAGCGTTCTGCACCTTATTCGATGAAATCGTCACGTCACAAGCGTTATACAGTGAACAATAACCTGAATGCGACTCATAATGTACTATGCGCTATCGCCGAATCCGGGCTTGATATTCATCTATTACATCTCGGTACGATGGGGGTGTATGGCTATGGCGCATCCGGTATGAAAATACCAGAGGGCTATCTGGATATCGAAGTGCTAACTGAACAGGGAGAGCGCGTACAGCAGCAGATTTTGTACCCGACTAACCCGGGCTCTATTTATCATATGACCAAATCACAGGATCAACTGTTATTTCATTACTATAATAAAAATGATGGATTGCGTATTACCGATCTGCATCAGGGCATCGTATGGGGCACCAATACGCATGAGACGATGCTGGATGAGCGGCTGATCAATCGCTTTGATTATGATGGCGATTATGGGACCGTGCTGAATCGTTTTCTTATGCAGGCAGCGATTGGACATCCGATCATTGTGCACGGTACAGGCGGACAGACACGAGCTTTTATCCATATTCAAGATACCGTTCGCTGTATCCAGTTAGCGTTAGAGCATCCGCCTCGTCATGGAGATCGTGTGATGATCTTCAATCAGATGACTGAAACCCATCGCATCCGCGATCTGGCAGCACTCGTCAGCCAACTGACAGGCGCCGACATTGCCTATGTATCTAATCCACGTAAGGAAGCTGAAGAAAATGATCTTCATGTACGCAACGAGCTGTTTCTGTCCCATGGCTTGCAGCCGATCAAGCTAAACGAAGGCTTGCTGCAAGAAGTGACCCGCATCGCTAGAGGCTATGCCCACCGTGCTGACTGGACGAAGATTCCAGCCCGCAGCACCTGGACACCTAATCATCAGCCCGGCATCCCAACCATAGCTAACTCGATGCCATCCACCGAGCCCACAACAGACAAAGAAGAACAACCTGTACGCTAATGCAAGTACAACAGCAGAAATACGAATCATTATAAGAAATTCTTCAAGCATTTCTAACGATAGCATTTTGTAGAATGTAATAATGCCAGCTTAACTTATCCGGTGATATACTCGGAAAGACCATGCATACAGAATATAGCATAAAGAGCATAAAGAGCATAAAGGCAGCCTTACTCGCAATCATCCGGGTAAAGCTGTCTTTTTATTTACAGGTAAATCAGGAACTTTGAGTAATAGGATTAACGATTCTAACGTTATACTGACCACCCGGATCATTAAAATGGCATGTTATAATTAAATAATCAATCAACACCTACTGAACTCAAGGAGACCCGCAACTATGATGAACATCCAAATTGGCGATACGACTATCGCCTGCCATGTCGAGTATTCGCGACGTGGTAAAGTATCGATCCAGATGGAAAGCAATGGACTGCTTACCATCAAAGCACCAAACGGAACACCAGAAGCTGATATCATCCGCCTCATACAGCGTCACAGCAAGTGGATCACCGAGCAACAGCAGCGCCTTGCCAATCGTCGCTCCCTACCGGAAACAAGAGAATACGACGATTATGGCACCTTCATGCTGCTGGGCAAAGAGCAACCATTGCAGAAGCTGATCGATGTGACCGATGCAGATGAGCAGGAGCTGCGTGCGCGACTGAAGCGCTATTATTTTACGACGTGTAAGCAGATCATTCAGGAGCGGATTGTACCGTATCAGCAGCAGCTTCGCGTCAAGCCTGCGAGCATTGAGATTGTGGAATCGACGACACGCTGGGGAAGCTGTAGCTCAAATAAAAAGCTGACGTTTAATTATCGTCTGGCGATGGCGCCTGTTGAAGTGATCGATTATGTGATTGTGCACGAGCTGTGCCATCTGCTGCATATGAATCATGATCGCTCGTTCTGGCGTAAGGTCGGCGGCTTGATGCCGGATTACAAGGAAAAGGAGCTGTATCTGGCGCAATACGGGCGTTATATGACGCTGTAATGACCATCATTCTACTAATATCCGAAGCGAACGATGCATCGTCGCCAACATCCGAGCTGATTAGAGCAAGCGTGAATATGGTTAACTACGGGATGTAACCGAGCAATCCTATACGTTGTGAAGGGGAGGAATACGGATGAAAAAAGTAATGAATCGCGCGGAAGATATGGTGTTGGAAATGGCGAAGGGAATGGTGCTTGCTCACCCGGAGCTGGAGCTTATTCCTAAGTATAAGATCATCAAAAGCAAGCATATCGATCATAACAAAGTTGCACTCATTAGCGGCGGCGGTAGCGGACATGAACCGGCACATGCTGGCTATATCGGCAAAGGCATGCTCGATGCTGCCGTATGTGGGGATATTTTCGCGTCTCCTTCTCAGATTCAAGTGTATCAGGCGATCAAGGCGACCGCAGGAGCTAAAGGAGCACTCCTGATCATCAAAAACTATAGCGGCGATATGATGAACTTCAAAAATGCTGCCCATCTTGCCAGCGAGGATGGCATTGAGGTGGATTATGTAAAAGTAGACGACGATATTGCGGTAGAGGACAGTCTGTACACAGTTGGACGCCGCGGAGTAGCTGGAACGGTTCTGGTACATAAAATTGCAGGCGCCGCCGCCGCGGAAGGACGCGATCTGCAAGGCGTGAAGGCAGCAGCAGAAAAGACAGCCGCCAGTGTGCGCAGTATCGGCTTTGCGCTCACTTCCTGTACCGTGCCTGCGAAGGGAACACCGACCTTTTCGCTCGGTGAACGCGAAATGGAATATGGCGTTGGCATTCATGGTGAGCCAGGCATGGAGCGTATCGAACTAACTTCAGCAGATGAGCTTGCCCATCGGATGATCGCCGACTTGCTACGCGATATGAAGCTGGAAAGCGATAACGCTGAGGTTGCGGTACTCATCAATGGCTTTGGCGCGACGCCGCAGCAGGAGCTGTATTTATTTCACCATGCAGTCAGCCGCGAGCTAGCGGAGCATGATATAGTCGTACATCGCAGCTTTGTCGGTAATTATATGACCAGCATTGATATGGCAGGCTTGTCCGTAACGTTGATGAAGCTGGACGATGAACTGAAGGAGCTGCTATCGCGTGAGAGTGATACCCCTGCCTTTAAAGTGTCCGGCCCTGTCGAGTCGATTCCATACAGCACGATTGCCGGGGAAGCAGAGGAACAGACAGAGGTGTCATACCAGGTGGAGACAGATGAGACAGCCGCTATCGTAAGCGGTGAGACGATTACGCTCGACAATTTGATCTATCTGGTAGATCGCATGAGCGAAGTGATTATTGAAAATGAAGTTCCTTTTTGTGAGCTGGATTCACATGCAGGCGATGGCGACTTCGGCATGAGCGTTGCGAAAGGCTTCCGCCAGTTGAAGCGCGAGTGGAAGACCCTTCTGAATCATGAGCCGCTGACGATGGGCAGCTTTCTGCATGATGTGTCGCTGATTATTATGGAATCTTGCGGTGGTGCATCCGGTCCGATCTGGGGCTCAGCATTCCGTGCAGCAGGCAAAGAAGCGGGTGAGCGTACAGAGGTGACGGTTGCCGAATTTGCCGATATGCTGCAAGCGGCAGTGGCAGGCATTCAGTCAACAGGTGAACGTTCCTTTGGACGAGGTGCCGTAGTCGGTGATAAGACATTGATCGATGCGCTTGTACCGTGTGCGGATAGCTGGACAGCAAGTGGGCAGGCTGGTGAAGATGTGCTGACCGCATTCCGTAAAGGGGCAGAGGCAGCAGTTGAGGGTGCAAAAGCTACAGCCGACATTGTAGCACGTATGGGCCGAGCCGGAGCCGTTGGTGAACGAAGTCTCGGTTATCCTGATGCTGGAGCGCATGCACTCGGTGTTATTTTCACTGCGTTAGCCGATAGTCTGCGTCAGCCGAGCTGAGCCTTTATTCCTTCACATCGAAATTGCCATTCAGTATGTACAATGCATGTGCAATGATAGCAAAACGAAAATGATGAATGATACGTATAGAGTGTGAAGAAGTGTAATATTATAATATATTCCATAAAGTTCTTATAAAATAATTATATGTAAGTATAATAATTTATTTACAACACCCTATTTCTCTTCTACAGTAGAGAAATAGGGTGTTTGTCGTACTAGGCAAGGGTAATAAAAGCGTTCATTCGGCGTCAATACATACTACAATTTTAAGTTTACATAAAAATTATTTCAATTTTCGTCATTTTTCGCTATTTTCTGTTGTCAAATGTTGTTCAGTTTCTTACGATAAGGATACTGGAAACTTATACTGTCATGGTCACGAGTGGCATCCCTGAGGTGTGAATCGGAAAGTGGTATAGGCTTTACATGGAACCTACCCGAATTGGAAAGGACATTGCCGATGAACGCACTGTTTATGGATTTTATAACAATCCAGTTGCCCACTTACTTTTTCTTTTACATGGCAATTACGTTGATTTACCGCAATCGACGCAGCATGATTAATCGTATAGCTGCATTGCTGATGGGGTCACTTGTGCTTTATTTTATGTTTGAATATTTGAAAACATCGTTGCTGCCGGAATATCAGATGCAGCTCGTTTTATACGGAAGTGCGCCATCCTTGCTGCTCTTTATTAGTACGCTTGTTCACCTGTGTACGTTATTCGGTGGGGAGATAACCCGTCCGTTTAAACGGCTACTGCCGCTGGTTTATGTGACACCATATATGCTGTGGCTCTGGTTTATCGTTACATGGGATCACAGCGTACTGTATGACGTGCATGTGACAGATGGAAGAAGTCCACTACATCCAACGTATTTGCTGGCAACGATTGTATTTGTAATCGGGTATATTTTGCTATCGGTTGTGTTGCTTGCGGTAGGCTGGCTACGTACGAAGGAGCGCAGACAGCGCATCATTTTGCGGTCGCTACTGGCAAGCGGATTTCTGTTATTTGGTAGCTTTGCACTCATTACGACATTGCTGCAAGCAGGCATGATTGTGACGCGCGTGTCGATGATCTTTTATTTTATCGGATACCTGATCTGGGCGATTAGACTGCGTCATTTGATCGGAAAATACAATATTATGCCGGATTATCGTAGGCTGTTTCAGGTATTGTTTGAGACAGCGCCCAATGCTATTTTGCTGCTGGATGCACAGGGGAAGATCAAGGAGATGAATCCGCGGGCACAGAGCTGGTTTGAAGGGATTCCCTCCGCTGAAATTCCCGAGCATTTCGAATTCAAACAGGTGAAGGGTCTGCACGGTCTGCTGGCATCTTATGCAGCTCAGTCTGGCGCAGAATCGCACTGGGAAGTACGTATGAATGATTCGCGTAAAGAAAATCTGGATCTGATCGTAGGCATCGACCGGATTGATGGAGCGAATGAGGATCTGTTTGTATTGCATCTTACCAATGTGACTTCACTCAAGGATACAGAGCGGCGATTGATGGAATCGGAGCAAAGCTATAAGCATAATGCTTACCATGATCCACTGACTGGATTGTATAATCGCACTGCACTGGAGGAAGAGCTGCGCGTGCGGACAGAAGGAACGGAGCCATTCGCTGTGATTATGATCGATCTGAATCACTTTAAGCCGATCAATGATACGTATGGTCATGCAATAGGAGATATGTATTTGAAGTTCATTGCTGAATTGCTGCAAGGGCTATTGCATAAGCCAGGCGATACAGCCGCACGTATTGGAGGAGATGAGTTTGTTTTGCTGCTCAGCATTACGGATTATGTTGGTGCTGCTGAGCTGGTGGAGAATCGGCTGACATTGCTGGATGATCAGATTTTCTGGTACGGCGATCGTGATATTATCATATCGTTTGCTGCAGGAATGAGCGTATATACTGCCAATGGGGAAGATGGCAATAGTCTGCTGCGATCAGCAGATGAAGATATGTACCGTCGTAAACGTGAGCAGCGTCAAAAGCGCGAGCTTTTAATTCGTGAATTGTAAAAGTGGCAGCAGCCTGTATAGGAGCATCTGCCGGGGTCTGTAGCTTTATTCCTTTGAGGAGAAGCATACAGGCCTTTTTGTCTTATCTGACAGTATGACTTCAAGGAGGAAGGTAGCTTCAACTAACAACAGATTAGAACTTTATATGTATAAATATTAATAATAAGATTGACACATGACACCGTGTCACATATAATTCTCTATGTAACTTTTGACAACAAATCAAGCCTGCCTACATCTGAGAGCCGTATTTTATTCGTATTCGCATCCTAACATCAATCAATAGCCCGAGGTTGCAGGGGGACAATGGAGTGAATGTATGCCAACAAAAACCTTTTTTAACCTGCCCGGAGAAAAGCGGCAAAACTTGATTGATGCAGCGTTACGTGAGTTTTCGCGCGCTTCGCTTGCAGATGCGTCCATCGCGAATATTATCAAGGATGCTTGCATTCCGAGAGGTAGCTTTTATCAGTATTTTGAGGATAAGGCCGATTTGTTTTTCTACATTCTGGAGGAGCACAGCGCCAGAAATCGCGAGCAAATGATGTCGCTGGCGATTAAGCATCAGGGCGATCTGTTCACCTCATCGGCAGAATTTTTTGAAACTACGCTGCATCGATTTATCCATGATGAGCATAGTGAGACACGCGAGTTTGCACGCAATATTTTCCTCAACATGAATTACAAGATCGAGTACAAGCTGATCCTGGATGTGAAAAATCCCACGACCAGGGAACGAATTCGTGAGTTTTATCGAAACTATATGGGTGTGATCGATACTAACGGTCTGAATATCCATAGTGAGGAAGAGCTGCTGCACTTGATCAAGATTTTGCGTGCGATTTTGATTCAGAACTTTATCCAGTTTTTCGCCGGAGAAGCGGACGAGCAAGAAGTGCTGCATAACTTCAGGCTGGAGCTGGAATTGTTAAAAAGAGGCTTATATACCTCTAATCGTACCGAAACGTAAGGAGCGAAAGACCGGCGGCTATTGCGCGCGATCCAAGCGTCCCTAACTGCTGTGTCTGCCAACAGTTCCTTGCTTTTTTTATGCCTGATTCCTCTAAATTGAGAAATTAGCATTGTATTATTTTGTGCAGCTATCTATATGTAAAGCTGCCGAGCCATATTGTTTTACCGATTAGCCCATTTTATTAGAACTGCAGAGGTGGAGTACGTTGAAAAGAAAGATTATTTTGTCGATACTGATTGTGCTGCTCGTCGTAAGCGGCGGAACGATCGGTTACTACTACTGGTATCAAAGCGCTCATTATGTTAAAAGTGACGATGCACGCATCACTGCCGATCAATACAAGGTGATGCCGCAAATTACCGCTGAGATCGATCATATCGATGTGGAGGAAGGCGATGTGCTGAAGCGCAATGAGCCGATTGCCGAGCAAAACGTATCCGGTCTCGATTCCAGCGTGATTAGCAAATCCGTCCTGCGCGCACCGATTGACGGTACGGTCATCAAAATTTATTCCAAAGAGCATGAGATTGCTTCACCAAGCTCCGCGGTGGCGATCATGGCCGATATGAAAAACCTGTATGTATCAACCAATATTGAAGAAACAGATATTAACCGAATCAAGCCGGGCGAGCTGGTAGACGTGACGCTTGATGCGGATGGAGATCATGTTATTCAAGGTAAAGTACGTAAGGTTGGACAGGCCTCTAACTCTGTATTCGCTCTAATTGCAGCGACGAATACAAGCGGTAACTTCAATAAAGTTACCCAGCGGATTCCGGTTGAAATTGCGCTTAATGTACCGGACGGCATGACACTTATTCCAGGTACAAACGTTGAAGTGAAAATTCATACATCTTAATTAAAGGAGGGGTCGATGGTGGCTTCCGAAGTTATTGCCGCTGCTCCTCCTGCTGATTCGCCCCGCGAGAAATGGCTTGCCTTTTTCGCCATTGTATTGGGCGCCTTCGTGGCGATCCTGAATAATAGTCTGATCAATGTGGCGATTCCGCAGTTGACGACCGATCTGGGCTCGACAACGTCGCGCATCCAGTGGGTCATTACTGGCTATACGCTCGCTTCCGGTATTATCGTACCGATTACGGGATTTATGGAACAGCGCATCGGGTACAAAAAGTTTCTGATTGCCGCACTGAGCGTATTTACGCTCGGAACAGTCTTTTGCATTTTCGCGTGGAGTGATACATCGTTGATCGCTGCACGTATTGTTGCCGGTCTTGGCGGTGGTGTGATTATGCCACTGAGTATGACGATCGTATACAAAATCATCCCGCGTGAACAAATCGGGATGGCACTCGGGATCTGGGGGATTGCAGCGATGGCTGCACCAGCGATTGGACCGACACTTAGTGGTTATCTGATCGAATGGTTCGACTGGCGCTTCCTGTTTATCGTCTGTGTACCGGTTGCCCTGTTTGCCATTCTGATGGTCATCCTGTTGATCAAAGAACCACCACCAGGCATCAAGGTGAAGTTTGATCTGCTTGGCTTCCTGCTGGCAGCTACCTGTGCAGGTACGCTGCTGTATGCATTGTCCAGCGGTTCGACCGATGGCTGGGGCTCGTTCAAAATTGTCGGTCTGTTCTTCATCGCCTTCTGGGCACTCGTCTTCTTGATCTTCGTGGAGAGCGGGCAGGAGAATCCGGTTATCGATATTTCACTATTTAAAAATTATAAATTTGCAATCAGTGTAATCACGTCCAGCTTTGTCATGATGGGTCTGTACGGTGGTACCTTCCTGTCGCCGCTATTCCTGCAAAACATTCAGTCCGTATCTCCGGTGCACACAGGGATTATCCTGTTGCCGCAGGCGATTGCTATGGCGGTCATGATGCCATTTGCCGGTAAGCTATTTGACAAAATCGGTATCGTGCCGATCGGTCTGGTCGGTCTGACACTCACCAGTGTGATGACATATCATCTGCACACACTGACACCACAAACACCGCATCTGTGGCTGCAAATTGTGCTCATGTTCCGCGGGATGGGAATCGGGATCTGTATGATGCCATTATCCACCGTAGGCATGAACGCTGTACCGAAAGAGAAGGTAGGTAAAGCTTCGACTGCATCCAATCTGGTGCGTACGATTGCCGGTTCGATGGCGATTGCGATTCTGACCTTCCTGATGCAAAACCGTACAGCACTGCACAGTCAGCAAATCTCTGAATCGATCACGCCGGATGCGGCACATTCGTTTCAAGCGATGCTGGGTAGTTCGTGGACATCGACCGTATCGGGTCTGATCACACTTGATGCATACTCGCGTGGTATCGCCGATACATTCCTTGTATCCTCGATCCCGCTATTCTGCTCGATTCCGTTTGTATTCCTGTTCATTACTAGACGCAAAAAGAATGTACTACAGGAAACGAAAATCTGAGCCTTCTTCGCCAAAAGCGATGAATCGAAATTCTCATGAAAGAAAGGGACCATGCAATGAAAATCAAAAAATGGGAAGTTACCGCCAGCGCATTGCTGCTGAGCTCGGTCATGCTGGCCGGCTGCTCAACAGCGGGTAGTGAAGCAGCTCAGGAAATGAGCGTAAATGTAAAAGTGGCCAGTGCTCAACAGGGCATGATCGGTCAGGGCGATATTTATACGGGTACAGTTACACCGTCCGAAACGGTGAACATTATGCCCAAAATCTCCGGCAAAGTATCCGCTATTGCCGTGGATGTAGGCACAGAAGTGAAAAAAGGGCAGGTACTGCTGAAGCTGGAGGATAGCGATATCCGCGACAATCTCGATATCGCCAAATCCAATGTGGATGCTGCTGCCGCTGGTGTGAATACCGCCAAGGATTCTCGCGAAACTGGCATGGTATCTGCGAACTCCGGTGTCGTTAGCTCCAAAAACGGAATCATCTCGTCTCAGAGCGCAATCACACAGGCAAAGGGTAATATTAACTCTGCACAGGGTGCAGTGAATCAGGCACAAACCGGTCTGAAACAAGCACAAACCGCTGTCTCTACAGCGACCAATACGATTAAACAAACGCAGGAAGCGATGTCGACTGCACAAAAAACATTGACACGTACGCAATCCCTGTTCGACAACTCGCTTGCTACTCAGGCAGAGCTGGAGCAGGCACAGGCGGCTGCAGTTAATGCGAAAACCGCTTATGAAAATGCAGTCAATGCAAAAGCGAATGCGCAAGATCAGCTAGCAGGTGCACAAAAATCACTGCAAACGGCACAAACTGCGCTGTCCACAGCAAAAGAAGCATACAGCAATGCGACAAGCAGCTATGAAAATGCAAACTCCGGTTATAGCAACGCACAGCGTCAGCTTGAAGTGTCGCAGAGTACAGCAGGTATCGAAGCAAGCCAGCAAAAGCTGGAGCAAGCAAAGCTGAATGTACAAATTGCTCAAAATGCGCTGGATGATGCGGTAGTAAAATCGCCAATCAACGGTATCGTTACAACGAAAAATGCAGAAGTGGGCGAGATGGCAGGCCCATCCGCAGCATCGATTGTGATTGCTGATCTGAGCACTGTAAATATGCTCATCTACGTACCAGCAAACGAGATCAACCAGGTGAAAACAGGCGATCAAGTACAGGTACGTGTAGCTTCATCGGATATCGTAACCAATGGTAAAGTAACAAGCATCAGTCCAATGGATTCCAGCGGTAATGGTTATCCGGTTAAAGTAACGGTATCCAACGCAGACGGTAAACTGAAATCCGGTATGCTGGCAGACATTAGCTTTGTGAGCAAGGATGCGAAGCAAGGCTTGATCGTACCAAGCAAAGCGATTCAAAAAGATGGTGACAAGAACTACGTGTATGTCGTAACAAACGGTCATGCAGTTCGAAAAGAAGTGACTGTCGGTTCGGAAGCAGGCTCGGAAGCACTGATCACAGGCGGTCTGAAAAGCGGTGATCGTGTAGCAGAAAACAATCTAGCACTGCTGGGCGATAACTCGCCAGTTACGGTGTCACAATACTAAAATTGAATACGTAATACGTACAATAGCTCCGGTATCTTATACCGGAGCTATTGTTGTACATAAATTAGTTACAATATAGGGCTGACTTGCTTCATAATATGAGCGATAATATAAGAATTGATGTAGGATATTGCATAATTATAGTAATATTGGAAAAGGACAATAATTACAAAATTGTATTAAGTGACCAATAACTTATAAACTGAGTTAAACTAACCGATATATAAATCGACGACGTAAAGCAAGGGGAGTATGCGATGCGGTTTTTCTTAAAACACAAAGCTGGTAAATATAAGTTATCAACTTTGACCTGTGGTCTGGCTTTTTGTGGTTTTTTTCTGATTCTTACTGCTTGCCTGTTGATTAGCTATGTTAGTCAAAAGCAATCGATCGAACAACAGACACTGAGGCTAAATGAAATTCATGCAAAGGAATTAAGCAGAGTTGCTCAGACGTTAATCTATTCGATGCAGTCTTCGCTTGCGCGTACATCAAAATACATAATGGCCAATCAAGATAAAGCAAACGAGGATGCGGGTCAACAGCTACTGGACTATTTTCGTCAATCCAATAGCTTTTTTAACGCGGTGCTAATTGTGAATGAAAAAGGCGCTGTACGTATGGCTTCGCCGATAAATATTTATCAGCGTGGTGCCGTACCTACAACGATTCAAATCGAGACCGCCTTGCAGAAGCGTGAAGCCTATATTACCAAGCCCTACCGGGATACCAATAATCGCCTGGTGCTTATGATCAGTTATCCACTGTATACCGATCAAGGTAATTATCGTGGAATTCTGGCAGGCATTTTATATTTGGAAGAAGCGAACCGTTTGAGTGAACTGCTGGGTGAAGGCAGCAAGAAGGAGGATGGTTCCTACTTTTATGTGGTGGATAATGATGGTAACATCGTCTACCATCCTGTCGCTAAGCGAATTGGACGGCATCTTACCGATGCGGATAATCCGATCATCGGCGAGCTGCATGATGGAAAAAGCGGTAGCCAGTTAGTTTTGAATCTGGAGCATAAAGAAATGCTGGCTGGTTACGCATCGATACCGGGCATTCGCTGGGGCGTTATTTTCCAGACACCGGTGTACAACACAACGATATTTTCGGCACAGTTGATCAAAAGTATGCTTTTTTATCTGGTGCCGGTCATTATTTTGATGTTAATGGTTATTTATCAGTTGTCGCTACGCTTAGCGCGTCCGTTGGAAGAGCTGGCTGATTATGCACATAGTATCGCAGGCGAATCCAAAGGATCGTTTCGACCGGAGCAAAATATGTGGAACTATGAAGCGCATGAGCTGCACTATGCAATTATGACGTTGGAACAGCAAACCCGTGAAAAGGAACGTAAGCTACAGCAAGAAGCACATTACGATGCGTTGACCGGAGTGCTGAATCGTCGCGCGCTGAGAGCCGTTATGCAAAACTGGCTGAACAATCGTTATCCGTTTGCGATCATTATGCTGGATATTGATTATTTTAAAAAGATCAATGATACGTATGGTCATGCAATGGGTGACGAAATGCTTCGAAGAGTAGCGACGCTAATTGAAGGGCAGATTCATTCGGCAGATTTGTGCTTTCGTTATGGTGGAGAGGAATTTGTGATTTTGCTATTTGAAGCTGATTTGAAGATGACGATGAAGACAGGTGAGCAGATTCGAAGAGTGGCAGAGCAATCGCCAACTCCATTTGGTGAGACGGTAACGGTATCGCTTGGAATGACGCTATACGATGGGGATGAGAGCAGTATGGAGGAGCTATTGGAGCAGGCGGATTCCGCTTTATATGATGCGAAAAAAACCGGCAGAAATCGGATGATTGTGTATGAAGGATTAGATGCTATTTCTGCCGGTGATTAATGAGTGATGGCTGTTTTGATGCGTTTAATTGTCCAATAAGGAAAGGTAAGATCACCGCAATCGGTATGAATAATGAAAAAGTTCGGATTATCATGAGCTTCACAAATGCCGATATACGTTTCGCCGCTGATCAGATGAACATGCAGCGGAGTTTGATTATGCATGGATTCCTGGATGGCTGGTTTCACTTGACATTCTCCTTACTTCATTAAGTTGAATTATCGCTCTAGTTGATATTAAGATTTTATACGACAAAATTCTACATTTTTCATCAATAAGAAACACTATTTCCCTGTTTATTACCCGTTCAACGAGATAGTAAACAGGGGTTACTAAATTTTAACTAATTATTTTTACATATAGTTAATAGTGTTCTATATCTCCGCAGATGTGTGCACAAATGGATATACATAAATAGGAATAAAGATGTATAGGAAGTAGAGAATAGCCTATAGTGTTGCATCTTTTTCTCGCTAATAGCTTCAATGATATCCGATTTGGTTTAGAAACGAAGAATAATATTATTGAAAATGCATAGATATCTATGTATAATAAATTCATGCCTAAATATTATGCCACATCGATCATTAGTAAAATTCGTGATGAACTGCATCGACTTATTGTTTTTGAGCTAGAGCAGCACGGTGTTGAAGGAATTGTACCCTCGCATGGTGATATTCTAGTGTTTCTGTATCAGAAAAATGGACTTTCTGTCAAAGAGCTAGCAGAGAAGATTCATCGCAAGCAGCCAACCGTCACGGTACTCGTCGATAAATTAGCTCGATTGGGTTATGTCGAGCGGGTAAAGAGTCAAGAGGATAGCCGCATCACACTCATTTATCTTACCGAAAAGGGAAGAGAGCTGGAGCCGCTTTTTCATCGTATTTCTGCCACTGTGAATGCAGCCGTATATGACGGATTTACAGAAGATCAGCAGGAGCAGCTAGAGCAGATGCTTGCTGTTATTTTAAACAGAGTTTTGGAGCGTTAGGCCGGTTGCTTGCCGCTCCTGAATTCGTTTGGAAGTGAACCACCATGATAAGATGCAGTGTTCGCGAAATGGATAGGGTATGATCGAGATGTGTGTGGGTGATAGGGCTATATTTTTTTGTATAATACATAGATGTCTATGTTTTTAACGAGGTTCATCTATGCTTGTTCTTATATCTTATTTTATGGAGGAATTAACAATGAAGCATTTGATCGTTTACGCTCATTCGAATACGCAAAGTCTGAACCATTCTATTCTCGAAACAACGGTGCATGCACTGGAAGAGCAGGGGCATGAGGTGGTCGTACGTGATCTGTATGCACTTCAATTTGATCCGGTGTTTACACCTGAGGATAGTGAAGCGATGCGTGCAGGCAATATACCAGCAGACATTCAGACAGAACAGGAGTATGTTCGTGCTGCGGATGTGATCACATTTATTTATCCAGTGTGGTGGGCGGGGTTACCCGCAATTTTGAAAGGCTATGTGGATCGTGTATTTGCCTATGGATTTGCTTATGCGTCGGATGAAACTGGTGTTGTACAACTGCTGAAGGGGAAGCAGGGCTTTATGATTAGCACCCACGGTACGCCGAATGATATCTATGATCAAATCGGAATGACGGAAGGGATGCGGATGACAACGGATGCGGGAATTTTCGGCTTTGTGGGTATCGAAGCGGTAGGGCACCTATTCCTGGGCAGCATTGGCTATTTGGATGCAGCAGGGTATGAGCAGCTTTTGAGTGAAGTGAATACGACAGTTAAAGAATTGTTCCCACGCGTATAAAACGCATATAAGGAATGCAGTGCGTAAGAGCATTGTGTCATTAACAAACAGCCTGCTTTCTCCAATCTAATGGAGGAAGCAGGCTGTTTGGCATTTGCATGATATGATAAACCACGCTGGTCGACTAGACTTATGAGGTACGATCAAACTATGCATGGGTAGCCATTTGTCTAATCGATATCAACTCAATATCAATTTGCGAAGCTGACGTGACCCTTATATCTTACAGTTAGCTACAAGCTGTTGGAGCTGCTCAGCAAGCGTGGACAGGTGGCGTGCAGACGAGGCTACATCCTCCATCGTGGATAATTGTTCTTCACTTGCGGCATTCATTTCTTCAATCCCAGCAGCTCCTTGCTGTGATAGTGCACTCAGATGCTCCATCGCTTCAGCAATCGATTGTGATTGATTGTTCGTATCATGAATCAGTTTTCCTGCTGTGTTCACCTGCTCTGCTGTATGCAGAACGGATTGTTCAATCGCTATGAACGCTTCACTCACCTGCTGACTGCTATTTACACTTGCCTGTACACTGTGTACCGATTCCTGAATTTGCTCTACCGCATGTTGGCTTTCAACCTGTACATCATCTACAAGTCCGCTGATCGTTGTGGAAGCGTTAGCCGCACTTTCAGCAAGCTTACGAATTTCATCAGCCACCACGGCAAAGCCGCGACCGGATTCGCCTGCACGGGCAGCTTCAATCGATGCATTGAGTGCGAGCAGATTGGTTTGGCGAGCAATTTGCTGAATGGTAGAGGAGGCGAGGCCGATTTGCTCGGATTTGCCATTCAGATCTGTGAGCACTTGCAGCGTGTCATGAATATCACCGGATAGCTTCTGAATGCGTGTGTGAATATCGCTAACCTCTTGCTGTCCGTGGGCAGCAGTCTGCTTCATCGTATCGGTCAAGCCCTGTACACTGGAAGCCGAACCGGCAATATTACTCATGCGGTTAGCCATCTGTGTGATCGCTTCATTTACCTGTATGACGGTCGTCGTCTGCGAATTAAAGCCGGTAGATAGCTCGCCAGATGAAGAAGCGATATGGGAAGACGCGCGTGCAGTCTGATCTGCGCTCGCAGTTAGCTCTTCCGATGAAGCTGAGAGTGTCATCGCACTTTCATCGATATTTTTGATCAAATTGCGAATATTGGTGATCAATGTATTAAATGCAGCCGATACTTTGCCGATTTCGTCTCTGGATTCATACGTGGACATCACGGTAAAGTCCTGCTCGGCAGCGCGAGCCATCAGTTCCTGAATATGACGAAGCGGCTTAGCAATCAATTTGATGATCCAGATGCCAATAATCAGAGCGAGAAGAATGCCTACTACCAGAAGGATGCCCGCCACAATGAGTGAGCGTTTAAATGTAGCATCTGCATTCAATTTACTTTCACTTGCTCCGTTGATCATATTTTGGCGGAGCTGGTCTGTCTCTGTACCTAGCTCCAGACGAATGGTTCGCACATTCGCATAAGCTTGACGTGCTGCTGCTATTTGATTTTTGTTTAATGCATCAATCATCGTTTGTTGAGCAGCATCAAAGCTTGCATCCGCCGCTTTTACTTTGTCGTAGAGGGCTTTGTTTTGTTGATCAAAAGAAATTTCATCCAGCTTTTCAAACGTTTGGTCGGTGTTTTCAGTCGTTTTGTTGATTTTTTGAATCACTTCTGCTCTTGATTCATTAAAGGAGCCGTCCAGCATACGCAGAAGACGCACTTCGTTTAAGCCATAGTTCGTAATGTTTTGATCAAATAAAACGATAGAGGATAAATGCTTGGTGTACATATCGGAGGCCAGATTAGCCATACGGCTAGTGGATGTGAAGCTATTTATACCAAGTACAGCCATAATAAGTAGATTGATGACAATAAAAGTGACGATTTTTGCTTTAACGGATATATTTTTCAATGATTATCAACTCCAATTATAAAATAAATAAAAACGGATTAAACTCCTTTCTGTGCATACATGGGGTGTCATTCATTCATAGTCGTGTTATAAGCATTCTCAATATGAAATACGCAGTACCAAACATTAAACCGAGTTAGTTACTAAGAATCAAGACTTTATTACTATATCTTGCTAAATATTACTCGTAATTAACTTATATTTCGGTAAAATTAAAAGAAATTTTATATTTTTAGTTAAAAATTTGTAACATTTTGTATCTATGTGTCTAATTATTAAAGAAAGCAATATTTTTTTGTCGAATGAAAATGGATCGGGTATACTCGGTATGAATGGTTTGTTTACATAGGTTATCAAAAGGAGCTGAATATCATCATCAAACAACCTCTACCCACACATCGCGATTATCTGATAGTCAGCTTGCGGCTCATTGTATCCACCATTACAACACCGCTGCTGGGGTTGGTGGATACGGCTGTGGTTGGGCATTTATTTGATCCTGCTTATCTGGGCGGGACGGCGATCGGAGCATTGATTTTTAATACGATGTACTGGCTCTTCGGCTTTTTGCGTGTGAGCACCTCGGGCTTTGCGGCGCAGGCGCGTGGTAAGGAGGACCTGCGAGCTGGAGCGGATGATTTGCTGAGACCGCTGGCGATTGCGCTGGTCATCGGATTGGTTTTTGTTGCTTTGCAGGTGCCGATTTTTAAAGGTGCTTTATTACTCATGCGACCGGATGCTGATGTTGCACACTGGGCAGGTGTATATTTCCATATTCGTATCTGGGGAGCGCCAATTACGCTCATTAACTATGTGCTAATCGGCTGGCTGATGGGGATGTCGCATATTCGTCAGACATTGATAGTGCAGATTTCGATGAATGTGCTGAATATGCTGCTGGCGATCTGGTTTGCGCAGGGGTTACATTTTGGTGTAGCAGGGGTAGCGGCAGCAACGTTATTTGCCGAAGGTATTGCCCTGCTGGCGGGATTGTGGTTTGTTTGGCGTTCACCGTATATGCAGCTAGCGCTTGTTCGCTGGAAAGGTTTATTTGCATGGAGTAGCCTGCTGCCTATGTTTCGCGCCAATCGTGATTTGCTTGTACGCACGATATGCTTGCTGGCGATGTTTAATATTTTTACGGCACAGAGCACCGCTTTTGGACCCGAGCTGCTGGCGGCTAATTCGATTCTCATTCAGCTTCACTATATGATGGCTTATTTCTTTGACGGCTTTGCCAATGCCAGCTCGATTTATGCTGGGCGTGCCAAAGGGGCAGGAGATGTGAGCTTATTGCGCCGAAATTTGCAGCTTACACGCACATGGACATTACTAACGGCATTGCTGCTCACATTAATCTATGGTGCAGGTCGTGAGCTATTTGTACGTCTGTTTAGCGACAATGAAGCTGTAATTAGTCTGGCGCTTATGTACAATGGCTGGCTAATGTTATTCCCAATCTGTGCGGGGTTCGGACTGGTGTTTTACGGTATTTTCACAGGTATGACGTTAACAGCACCAGTACGTAATTCGATGCTGCTCGCTTTGCTGCTGTATGTGATCGCATGTCTTGTTCTGGTGCCGCTGTATGGCAATCACGGACTGTGGATAAGCTTCCTATTGTTTGCTGTTGGACGCTCTCTGTTTCTGGTTATGTATGTGCCTGGACTGGAGAAAAGATTTGCCGGATATGCGCCAGAGCGTGCTGGATCAACGGGATGATGCAGGATACGGAACGATGCAGGGTATGGAATGATATAGAAATGCGAAAGGCTATCGGGTGTGCTCGATAGCCTTTTTGAGTTGTGTGCGTTGTGTGGTGTAATGGTTGTTTGCTACGAATATTTAGCTCGTGTATCGTGTATTATGTAATAGCAGGTTTTATATCTTATCTCTATTGTAGCTAGCAATGATGCGAAGGCAGCAGGAAGTGAAAATGAATAGTAAAAAGCCGGAGTAAGCGTAGAAAAGTAATTAGCGGTAAGACGATTAGGGTCTTTCGGCTTATTTTATGGTGAATGCTGACTGTTATTCGCATTGTGATGTTAGATATGCTAAAATAACAACAAAAAAGGGAACGTATGATCTTGTTACTGGAGGGAAATGTGATCATGAACGAGATGATGAAGCCGCCGGCAGAGGTGCTTTATGAACAGGAATTACAGGCACTACGTCAGGAAGATACGGGCAAGCGTCCACCGAACTGGCAGCTATCGCCTGCATACATAAGAGATTTTATTATTGGGCGTGATCGACCTGCATTGCTGAATGGAGAACAGGTGCAGATTACACGTAAATTTTACGGCAACGATATTTTGATTGAGCGTGCGATTGTGACGCTGGCTGGTAATCGTGGATTGATGCTAGTCGGTGAACCAGGGACGGCAAAGACGATGCTGAGTGAGCTATTATCTGCGGCAATCTCCGGTACAAGCACCAATACGATTCAAGGCACAGCGGGCACAACGGAGGATATGATCAAGTATTCGTGGAATTATGCGATGCTGCTCGATAAAGGTCCTTCTGAGCAGGCACTTGTACCGTCACCACTGTATCACGGGATGAAGCATGGTGTAGTTACCCGGTTTGAGGAGATTACGCGTTGCCCGTCTGAAGCGCAGGACAGTCTGATTAGTATTTTAAGCGATAAGGTGATGAATATTCCGGAGCTGGATGGCCGCGTGTTATTTGCGAAACCGGGCTTCAATGTGATTGGTACAGCGAATATTCGTGATAAAGGCGTTAACGAGATGAGCAGTGCGCTCAAGCGTCGTTTTAATTTTGAGACCGTTAAGCCGATTGGTAATGTGAAGATGGAAGCTCAGATTATTGAAGCGCAGGCGCATAATTTGCTACTGCATAGCGGCATTGATATTCCGATCGAACGTGAAGTGGTGGAGCTACTGGCGACGACGTTTATGGAGCTGCGCACAGGTAAGACGAAAGAAGGCTACAAGATCGATATTCCACAATCGGTAATGAGCACCGCAGAAGCGGTATCGGTCTATGTACAGAGCGCTATGACTTCCTACTATTATGAGGATGGGAGCGTTACGATGGATCGGCTGGTACAAAATATGCTCGGAACGGTAGCTAAGGAAGATGAAAAGGATCTGGGAGCGCTTAAAACGTATTTTTCCAGAGTCGTCAAGGAACGTGCCGGACAGGATCGGATGTGGGCTGCTTATTATGAAGCAAAGAAATGGATCTGATCATCCGATGAAGCTAGCATAATCGATAGAAATCAGCATAGAAAAAACATAAAACAGATAGCACTCGTGGTTGAGCAGAATGCGTAAGGTCATCTGCGCACAATCATCATGGATGGCAAGATGGAGGTGAATGGAGTTGGATCGCTTACAAGCACAGCAGACCGATGATGGTGTAGGGAATAGTCATGTGGACTCGATGGACGATGTCCTCGATAAATTACATTGTAAACGAGAATTAATCGAGCATGATCTGACGCTGGCGGACGAACGACAGCACCTGGAGGAGCTGTTTCACCAGCAGGTATTTAATCGCAATGCTGGTGTGATGTATATGCCTATTCGACATCATAGTCCGGGCTGTGCTTATCATCTATTGCGTACGATTGCTGATTATAAGCCTGAGGTCATTTTGATTGAAGGCCCGGAAGCGGGTAATCCGCTAATTTCCGTGCTGGCTGATCCGGCGACTTGTACACCGGTCAGTTTGTATTATACATATGAGCAGGGCGACGAACGGGGTGCGTTCTATTTTCCATTGCTTGCTTATTCACCGGAATATATCGCGATCTGTGAAGCAGCCAGACTGGGCATACCGGCGTCATTTATCGATCTGAATTATCGCTCGCCGCAAGCAGTACAGAGGAAGCAAGGGTCTGAGGAGGATCAACCGAAGGAGAAGGAGCAGACAGCCGAGCAGGGAAGCTCTTATCAAGATGAGACGCTGTTGACAGGCTCCTCCTTTATGAATCGGTTATGTGCTGCTCTTCATTGCCGCAGCTTTGACGAGCTATGGGATCGCTGGTTTGAAGCGGGCGCTACGGATGCGGTAACTGAGCGTTATGTTGAAGAAATATTTTTGTATTGCTCGTTATCCAGACGCTGCTATACAGCGGATCAGCTAGAGCAGGACGGAACGCTGGCACGCGAACGTTATATGCTCAAGCATATTGAAGCAGCGCGTCAGCAGTATAGTCGTGTGCTCGTGATCACCGGGGGCTTTCATACGCTTGGCTTGCTTGAGCTTCAGCAGGAACGACAGACTGCATCTCATGCTGTTGCGACAGAGTCAGGCAAGTTGTTGAATGAAGCAATGTCCACAGTAGCCAGACGTAAGCAGAGTGAACAGCGTGGTAAGGCAGGAAAGCCGCTCAAGGAGCAAATCTATCCGATGGTCTACACATTTGAAGAAGCGGATCGGCTTAACGGCTATGCAAGCGGGATGCCTTATGTTGCTTATTATGATGAGGTATGGACGATGATGCAAAAGGGCATACAGCAGCCCGGACAGCAGGCAGCGATTCGCTTATTATCGGTGTTGATGCGAGAGCTACGCCGCGAGGAAGCCGAGGTATCCACCAGCGATGCGATTGAAGCGTATAGTATGCTGCAAGGTCTGGCTGTGCTTCGCGGCAAGCCGGAAGGCAGTGTGTATGAATTGCTGGACGGTGTAACATCCTGTTTTGTTAAAGGAGAAGAAACACTCGCCTCTGTGCAGCCAGTCGAGCGGCTTCAGCAGCTATTAACCGGCAATCGGATCGGTGAAGTGGCCAGCAATCCATTTGCTGTGCCGATTGTAGAGGATTTTAAACAGCAGGCTATTGCCTGTAAATTAAAGCTACAATTTACCGGACGTCACAAAAAGATACTTGATCTATATACAAGGCCTCAGCATCGGCAGATTAGCCGACTCTTTCATTGCATGACCTTTCTGGGGACAGAGCTGGCTGTGTTCGAATCTGGCCCGGACTGGGTAACGTACCGCGATATTAATCTGATGCGTGAAACATGGACGTACTCGTACTCCTCTTTTACCGAAGCACGTCTGATTGAGAATTCGATCTATGGGGGTACGATCACAGCAGCAGTAACGAGACGTCTGGAAACAATTGTTGCGGAATTACCGGAGCAGCATAGCGGGGAGGCTGCGCGCTGGCTATTGCGAGCATTGCTTATGGGCTTAGAGCATAGTGTAGATAAGCTGCTTGAGCATACACGACATGCATTACGTCAGGATGGTAGCTTTTTATCCCTTTCTCAGGCGCTGGTGTTGCTGGAGCGTATGGTAGAGCATCGACGTCTGTTAGGTCTGGATGGTGATGCAGGCTTACCTGAACTACTGGAGGAAGCGTATCAGCATACGGTCGCAGCGATGGATACGCTGGAGCATGTACATCCAGATGATCAGCCAGCAGTAGTGCAGGCGCTTAAGCAGTTGCATATGCTGGCCATGACGGGTACAGCCAGCTTTGCTGCTGAACCGCTGTATGATCGTTTACAGGAGTTGCTGGAGCGCACCGGGTTACCGGCTGCATTGGAAGGTGTATCGGTGGCGATTTTATCACGAGCAGGTATGCTGCCTACGACGGAAATGACGGAGCGAGCAAGAGGGTATATGCGCGGAACACCGCAGCAGATGGCGCATACGGCGGCTTATTTACAAGGTGTATTTGCCGCAGCACGGGATGCTTTTTTGTATGATCAGGAGCTATTACATGAGCTGAATGGTATGCTGTCGCGTCTGTCGCATGAGGATTTTGTGCGTATGATTCCAGAGCTACGAATGGCATTTACCTTTTTTACACCAGCCGAGACGCGGACGATTGCAACGCGTGCTGCTGAGCTGTTCGGTGCATCCCGGCAAGCCCTGGATGAGCATGGTATCGATGAATCGGTATTGCTGCATGCGCGAGCGACAGATGAAGCGATTCGACAGGAGCTCATACGCTGGGGATTAATGTAGCTGTGCTGCACGCATAAGATCAAGTAGGATGTCGAAAAAATAGGCTTAGATCAATGAGAAGTCAATTCGCGCGGAAAGGAGGAAGAAGATGAATAATGGAGCAGAACCTGAAGCGGATGAACAGCCTAATGTAGCGGATCATCATGGGGATGAACAGCATGATCGACAGACGTTGAATCGATGGCGTTTATTGCTTGGCGAAGCGGCAGAGGAATCGCTAAGCGCTGGTGATGGGAGCGGTTACCATGCTGATCACTTTCAATATCAGGAGCTGGATGAAGTGCTGGGCTATCTATATGACCGTGAATATGGAGAGAATCAAGGTTATCGGGAGCGCGGAAGTGGCGGAGGACGAGGCGCATCGCAATTGACCGTGCTGGGCTGGCTGGATCGTGTACGTCGCCTTTTTCCAACAGAAACGGTGGAAATTCTGGAAAAGCAGGCACTGGATCGTTACGGATTGAGTCAAATTTTATTCGATCAAAAGGTGCTGGAATCGCTGGAGCCGAATATGGCACTGCTCAAAAATATTATGCAGTTCAAAGGACGAATGAAGGGCGAAGTGCTGCGTAGCGCACGCGAGATTGTAAGGCAGGTGGTGGAGCAGCTTCGCCGTCAGCTTGAGCAGGATGTACGAGCAAGCATTATCGGTAAGCGCAACCGCTACACGGCGAGCCGAACACGCTCGATCCGTAATCTGAATTTCAAAAAAACAATTCAGCGTAATTTGAAAAATTATGATCGGGAGCGACGTAAGCTAATCATCGATAAGCTCTATTTTGACGGCAATCTACAGCAGCATAATCGCTGGAATATTGTGATCGCAGTCGATGAGAGCGGGAGTATGATGGATTCCGTCATTTATAGTGCGGTGATGGCAAGTATTTTCTACCGATTGGAAACGCTGCGAACGCATCTGATCATCTTTGATACCGAAGTGGTTGATCTGAGCGGACGTCTGGAAGATCCAGTTGATCTGCTGATGAGCGTTCAGCTTGGCGGCGGCACGCATATCGCCAGGGCGCTGCGCTACAGTCAAAAGCTGATCGATAATCCGGCCCGAACGATTGTGGTGCTCGTGAGTGATCTGGAGGAAGGCTATCCTATTCAAAGCATGTATGCAGCGTGTAAAGACATTCTTGATGCCGGAAGCCGCCTGATTGTACTGCCAGCTCTGAATTATGAGGGGACAGCGGTCTATGATCGTAATGCTGCTCGCAGATTGACGGATATAGGTGCCAATGTTGCGGCGATTACACCGAATCGTTTAGCCGAATGGATTGGTGAGATTATTCGTTAATTAGGAAATAGTTTCTGAAATAAATAAGTACCGATATCATGATGTTCATTATTATGAAGATGATGAAGGCTACAGTAGAACCGTGAGCGTGACCTGTAAAATAGACGGATACGATGTCACTATGCAAGACGAGCTATACCCTTACTTTAGTTATGACAGGAGGAATTATGATGTCTATTTCCCAAACGATTGATCCTTTATTAGAACGCTTTGCTGTCCATTTCTCGGAAGAATACTCCGCAACGACGGATCGTTCCAAGCAGGTGCTTGATTTTATTACAGGTGTGACCGATCAGCTACCTGACGTTATGCGCGGTTCTACCATCCGTTCATACCGCACTATGGATACATTGTCCAAGCTTTCGCAAAAGAAACATAATGATGCTTTTTACCGCGCGGCTTCCCTTATGCTTTACGTATCGAACAATTGGAATCAATTTTATTTTGGTAACTGGTATATTATGGAGCAGATGCTGGGGCCAAGTATTGAGAAGATTAATCTGGGAAGCCGCGGATCTTCTGAATTCAACGAGGAGCATGTTGAACAGGTGCTGGAGTTGATCTCTCGCTATAGCGGTGAGGAAACGGTTCATCGCGCATTCCAATCCTTGCTATCTAGCAGTTACCTTCAGCCGTCTGGTACCAAAACAAAGCACCGTTCGGAGACGGTGGCAAGACTGGATTACTCGGTTCAGCTTCTGCTAATGATGCGATTTTACAGCAAGAAAGATCCGGATTACATAAACACATTGATTGATAAATTGCCACCATTATTGCAAGCCCTGCTAACGCAGGATGGCGATGCATTGGATCAAGAACTGAATAGAATATTGCAACTGCTTTTGCCAACCATAACGCAAAATCAAGATAATCCGAGTGAGCTGGATCTGAAGGAAGAATGGCTGCAGGCACGACGTGAAGCGATCTGGAATAAAACGTTTCCCCACCAGCCTTTTGCGGAAGCGACCGGGCGTATTAGCCGCGAAGATCGTTATCGCGAATTGGCTTATCTCAATACAGCTTTTTTCTATTTGCTCAAGGTGTATGGCGGTAAAACGCAGTTGCTAGAGCAGAAGGATCGTGCAGTTATAGCGGTATTGAACACGTTGCGAGCGCTGCATGAAGCATTGCCGTTGGAGATTCGGGAGTCTCTGACACAGATGGAATCGCGTAATGCGAATAAGGATCATCTTTTGGAGGGTATTTTGCCGCTGGATGAGCCATTTGAGCTGTTGGAGCTTATTCGTGTGCAATTCCAACGTTTCGTCGTATGTGGAGCCATTCAGTCTGCCGTTGCATCCAATCCAGAGCGTGCCAAACGCGCCTATGCGATTAGTAAAAGCCCCTCTATCCGTGTATTAATCGTCAAAATACTGATGGACATTGGAGAGATGGAGCAGGATGGGGCATTGCTGGAGCAGTATGTGTTGGAACTGCTTGAGGACAAGCATGAGAGCAATGGTAGTGCTCGCAAGCTGGCGAAGTATGTACGCGGTGAATTCAGAGTGGATAGTATGCAGCGCGATCAACAGATGCACCCGATATGGTCTGGTAAAAACGGCGATCCAAAGCTGTTCAAAATGATGTATGCACTTTCCTATTTACCGGTTCATTCCGAGCTGCTGCGCCGCTTTCTGATTCTGGTCACGCAGCCGGATATCGGCACGATCAATGTACTATCCAATCTATATCGTTCTCCGTTCTTCAAGGGGAGTGAGGTGCTGGAAGCTTATCGGAATGATCCTGAGATCGATACGGATCGTATGCTAAATGAAATGCTACAGCTACAGGGACATCCAGAATATTATTATGTTTCGATTCCAGAGCAGGAATATCGCGCGTTGATTCGAGCCCATGTCGATCAGGTGCTAAAGCAGTACAACAAGCTTCTGGCAGATGGACGTACACTGGTGATCGATACATTGCTGAACGAGCCGCTCGATACGAATCGGTTGGCTCAGGTGCTGAGTCTTGGTATGGGCGATAGCTCCAAGCGCATTAGCAGCCTGGCGCGTGCGGAGTTTGCTCGTCTGGCTAATGCTGAATTGTATATTGCTATTTACCGGCTGGAAAAGAAAGCGGGTATTAAAGAAATGGTGCTGAATGCGATTCGTAGCTTGCCGGATGCTCGCAGCATTTTTGAGGAGCTATTGAAAAAAGAAAAGTCCGACATGTTCCGCTCCTTGTTAGCAGTGCTGATCGATACTGCTGATCAAAGCCCGGTCGTAGCGTATGCTGCGCTGGCAGAGCATGCAGACGCTAAAAAGCTGAAAAGTATCGAGTGGTTGCCGGTAGAGCAGCTACCTCATCTGCTTTCCAGCAGTGGTGAACCCTTAGCAAACAACAACAATCTCAAGCGCTACCTGCTGCTGCAATCGCTTGATTATAATAGTTCGCCCAATGAACGCCTGCGCGAGATTGAACAGTATGCGTCAGCACCGTCGCTGGCTGATCTGTCCGCTGCACTCGTTGAGCTGTGGTTGCAAAAGGGTGCACCGGCGAAAGAGAAGTGGGTGCTCTATCTGGCGGTGATGTTCGGTGATCGCCGTATGATCAATCTACTGGCTAATCAGATTAAGGATTGGGCCGAAAATAGTCGCGGTGCAATTGCCGCAGAGTCGGTGCGTGTGCTGGCGTACCTGTCTGATCCAGCCGCCTTAATGGTCATTGATAAACTCTCACGTACGATCAAAAATCGTCAGGTCAAAACGGCGGCAAACGAATCGCTACAGCTTGCGGCTGAAAATATGAATCTGACACCAGAACAGCTTGCCGATCGCCTTGTCACTACGCTCGGTTTGGATGAAAAGGGAGAAATGCAGCTAAGCTATGGCGAGCGTACGTTTACGGTGAAGGTAGGTATGGACCTGCAACTGCAAATCATTAACGAGGAAACGGGCAAAGTAGCGAAAAGTCTACCTGCTGCCAATCAGAAGGATGATGCTGATCTGGCAAAAGCAGCAAAGGCTACGTTTACACAGCTTAAAAAAGACTTGAAAACGATGGTCACATTGCAATCGCAGCGTTTGGAAGAGTCGCTATCCAAACGCAGACTGTGGACAGGTGAAGAATGGAAGACACTGTTTGTAAATAATATGATTATGCGCCAGTTTGCGATTGGTCTCGTATGGGGTGTGTATGCCGATGGCGAGCTTACTGATACGTTCCGTTACATGGAGGATGGCACCTTTAACACGGTTGATGAAGATGAATATGAATTAACAGATGAGGTACAGATCGGTCTAGTGCATCCGCTGGAGCTGTCGACGGAGCAAATTGCTGCCTGGAAAACGCAGCTTGAGGACTATGAAGTTGTACAGCCATTCAAGCAATTAGAGCGCCGTACCTATAAGCTGAGCAAAGAGGAAGAGAATCATCAGGAGTGGGAAGCATTGCCACAGGAAGAATACTCACCTACCGGCTTCCCGAATGCACTGGAGCGCTATGGCTGGTATAAAGGGCGTGCAGAAGATGCAGGATTCTATCGTGAACTGTTCAAGCAATATGATGGCATCGTTGCTGAGCTGCAATTCAGCGGCACAAGCATTTCATATTATGAAGGGATGGATGATATTACGCTGGAAGGATTGCGATTTATCCGTACTACAGGCAAAGGAATCTGGTATAAGGATTACTCCAGCGATACCAGTCTTGCCTTGAAGGATGTGCCTGCACGTATGTTCAGTGAAACGGTCTATGATATTTTGCGTGCCGCTGGACAGGCAGAGTAACAGACGCTGGAGGTGAAGGGGAAGATGGAGTCCTTTGCGACACGCCTGAGTGCTTTTATCGATGGCTGTACCGAGGATTATTTAATTCGGTATGCCAACAAAGGGCTCTATAACCGGGCCAATAAAGATATAGATAAAGGCACAACCGTGCAGTATGAGTGGACAGAGCAGGAAACGGTACTATGCACGCTTACCGATGACCATATCGTTCATCTAACTGATCGCATTGAGAAGTGCACCTGTACGTGCCCGGCTGAGCAGCTATGCAAGCATATTTTGATTGCTATTGTGTATGAACAGCGTCACCATTTGCTCGGTGCTGGTGCTGGTGCTGGTGCTGGTGCTGGTGCTGGTGCTGGTGCTGGTGCTGGTGCTGGTGCTGGTGCTGGTGCTGGTGCTGGTGCTGGTGCTGG
>JBCNLJ010000003.1:0-194860 GCA_039595515.1 Paenibacillus sp.
AAATTATTATTGAGCAAAATAGATTGGATTTTATTGAAATTAAAGGTGTGGAAGAGTTTTGTAAGAGAAACTATGATTCAACTGAAAAAGAGAGAATAGAAAAAATTGAAGGACAGATCAAAAAGTTTAATTTACCTAAAAAGATAAGAGATAGTTTGATTATTTTAGAAATGCTTATGTGTACAAATGAGATCGGTTTAAATAATCAACAAAAGACGGAATTTGATGAAGAAGTTATTTGTGATTATATAATAGTGATTGATGCGGAAATTGAAAAAGATAATGCAAAGTCATTCGCAACGATAATGAACTATTTAGCTGAATATTCTAATTTTGAGCAGGAATACATTGTACGTTTAAAAACAGCTGTAGAGAATATTGAAGATTTCAAAGTAAAAAAACCTATTTTGAAGTATCATTCGGAAATGGATAAGCATTATATAGACTATATGCAGCAATAATATTTTCAAAATGAGAAATTAATGTTTATTGACGAACGATGTCAATTCCGGTATGATCAAATCTATATTGTGGCGCTAATCGTGCCACACATGATGCATTGACCGGAAAAGTAAGCTGACGATGATCGTCCCAAGCGAATCAGGGATCGTGGGAGCCTGATGACGACCGATAGCTGAATGGCATCCGCGAGCATATGAGCTGAATACGGAAAAGTGGATGACATGCCCAGCATGTCTTCAAGTAGGGTGGAACCGCGGGAAATGAACCTCTCGTCCCTATGTCTGTGACCAGGCGTAGGAACGGGAGTTTTTTGCGTGCGTTGCAGATAAAGATGCCGTTTCAGCGTCACATTTGCCCCCCCGGCACCTATAACGAAGATAATGGAAAAGGAGTAATGTCGATGAATTTCCAGCAAATGATTTTGACGCTGCAAAACTTCTGGGCTGCGCACAACTGTATTATTGTGCAGCCGTATGACACCGAAAAGGGTGCGGGTACAATGAACCCGATGACCTTCCTGCGCTCCATTGGCCCTGAGCCCTGGCGCGTAGCTTATGTAGAGCCTTCCCGCCGTCCATCGGATGGTCGTTATGGCGAGAACCCGAACCGTTTGTACCAGCATCATCAGTTCCAGGTCATTATTAAGCCGTCCCCGGACAATATCCAAGAGGTGTATTTGGAAAGCCTGCGCGCGCTCGGCATCGAGCCGCTGGATCATGATATTCGCTTTGTTGAAGATAACTGGGAGAATCCGACGCTTGGCTGTGCCGGTCTGGGCTGGGAAGTATGGCTGGACGGTATGGAAATTACTCAATTCACGTATTTCCAACAGGTTGGCGGAATCGAAACAAGTCCGGTATCCGTTGAGATTACGTACGGTATGGAGCGTCTGGCTTCCTACATTCAGGAAAAGGAAAATGTATTCGATCTGGAGTGGGTAGAAGGCATCGCATATGGTGATGTATTCCATCAGCCGGAGTTTGAACATTCTACGTATACCTTTGAAGTATCGGATGTATCCATGCTGCTAGGTCTGTTCAGCACCTACGAGCAGGAAGCAAAGCGTGCGATGGAATTGAATCTCGTATTCCCAGCATATGACTATGTGCTGAAATGCTCGCATACATTCAACCTGCTGGATGCACGCGGCGCGATCAGTGTCACCGAGCGTACCGGCTACATCACGCGCGTTCGCAATCTGGCACGTCAGATTGCCTCGACATATCTGGAAAGCCGCGAGAAGCTGGGCTTCCCAATGCTCAAGAAGGGAGAGGTATAATCATGGCAAAGGATCTGTTGCTTGAAATTGGTCTGGAAGAAGTGCCTGCCCGCTTTTTGCGCGCGGCAATGAACCAGTTGCTCGATAAAACGGTAAAATGGCTGGATGATTCGCGTCTGGCGCATGGCGATGCCAAAGTATTTGCCACTCCACGTCGACTGGCAGTATGGGTAAAAGATGTGGCGGAAAAGCAAGAGGACATTAACGAGGAAGTAAAAGGCCCATCCCGCAAAATTGCGCAGGACGAAAGCGGCAACTGGAGCAAAGCTGCACTTGGTTTTGCTCGCAGTCAGGGTGTTGACCCGGCTGACTTTACGTTCCGCGAAGTGGGCGGCGTAGAATATATTTATGCGCAAAAGAGCAGCATCGGTATCCATACCGAAGGCATTGTTGCTGACGCGCTGTACCAGATTATTACATCCATGACATTCCCGAAAAATATGCGCTGGGGCGATCATGACTTCCGCTTTGTGCGTCCGATCCGCTGGATGGTAGCACTGTGGGGACATGATGTGATCGACTTCGAAATCACTGGCGTAAAAACAGGACGCACAACACGCGGACATCGCTTCCTCGGTACGGAAACCGAGATCGCCGAGCCGACGCTGTATATGGAAGCATTACGCGAGCAACATGTCATCGCAGACGTGGAAGAACGTCAGGCGATGATCAGCGCGCAAATCGCTCATCTGGCAGCAGAGAAAAACTGGCATATCGATGTAAAAGAGGATTTGCTGGAGGAAGTATTGTTCCTTGTTGAAACACCGACTGTACTGTATGGCACATTCGATCCGGCGTTCCTGAACATTCCGCAGGAGGTGCTGATCACCTCGATGCGTGAGCATCAGCGCTATTTCCCTGTACTGGATAGCCAGGGACAACTGCTACCGTTTTTCGTAACAGTACGTAACGGTAATGACCGCGCACTGGACGTGATCGCAAAAGGTAACGAAAAGGTGCTGCGTGCACGTCTGTCAGATGCGAAGTTCTTCTATGAGGAAGACCAGAAGCTGCAGATTGCAGATGCGGTAGCCAAGCTCGACAATATCGTATTCCATGAGGAAATCGGTACACTGGGCGAGAAGGTTCGCCGTGTACGCCAGATTGCCGATCAGCTCGGTGCTGCACTGAGCGTATCACCAGAGCAAGCAGCAGCAATTAGCCGTACGGCTGATATTGCCAAGTTCGATCTGGTTACGCAAATGGTGTATGAGTTCCCTGAACTGCAAGGCTTGATGGGTGAAGATTATGCACGCAAGGCTGGCGAGAGCGAGGAAGTAGCACGCGCCATTTTCGAGCATTATCAGCCTCGTTTCTCTGGCGATAGCGCGCCTGCATCGCTGACAGGCTCGATCATTAGCATCGCTGAGAAGATCGATACAATCGTAGCCTGCTTCTCGATCGGTATCATTCCAACCGGCTCGCAGGACCCTTATGCACTGCGTCGTCAGGCAGCGGGTATCGTACAGATTTTGCTGGAGCGTGAGCTTCCGCTGACATTGGAGCAAATCTTTGACATTACCTTGAATATTCATCAAAATTTAAGGAATATGAAACGTTCTTCCGATATAATACGTATAGATTTAAATGAGTTCTTCGGTCTGCGTGTGAAAAAGCTGCTGTCCGAGACACTCCGTTACGACGTTGTCGATGCAGTTCTTTCTGCTGGCTTTAGCCACATCGGTTCTGTCGTAGCGCGCGGTAATGACCTGATGAAAGCTGTACAAGAAGTTCCTGACTTCAAGCTGACTATCGAGTCATTTGAGCGTGTATCTAATCTGGCGGCGAAGTCTGCAGGACATACCGTGAACGCTGCGCTGTTTACTGAAGCAGGCGAACGCGATCTGTATGCAGTCTGGGAGTCCGTCACTGGCAATTACAACAGCTTGATGAATCACAATAAGACAGGTGAGGCGCTGGCATTGCTCGCAACACTGCGTCCTGCGATTACAGCGTTCTTCGAGCATATTATGGTTATGGTTGATGATGAAGCTGTTCGTGAGAACCGTCTTGCTTTACTCGCGGCGATTGACCGCGATGTGAAGAGGTTTGCAGATTTTTCAAAGCTGGTTAAATAAACGATACGGGAGCATGAACTTCCGTTGCACCAATTGAATTAGAAATGCGGTGACGCATTTCATACTCACTCATACTTGGATACGGAATGACCGTTTTATAGGGTCGTTCCGTATTTTCCGCTTTTTGAACGAACGTATGCTCCGTAACGGATGATGTCAGCCAGTCGTTAAGCGATGCAATTATCCTTCATGCAGCATAGAAAGGAGAGGTCATTTGCCATCTGAAATAGAGGGTCGTCCAACGATCGTTGTTGACGGCGATGCCTGTCCCGTCAAAGCGGAAATCGCCGAAACAGCGCGTGCATTTGAGGTGCCTGTACTGATCGTTTCTTCGTTTGACCACCGTATTCAGCCGGAGGAAGGTGTACGTGTTGTACAGGTAGATCGCGGCGACCAGAGCGCTGATCTGTATATTGTGAATCATATCCAGCCCGGCGATATTGTGATTACACAGGATTACGGGCTGGCTACGATTGCACTGGCAAGGCGATGTCTTGTGCTGTCCTTTCGCGGCATGGAGTTCCATGCGGACAATATCGAATTTTTGCTCGCCCGGCGTCATGCGCAGGCAAAGGCACGTCGTCAGGGCAAATATGGCAGGGGTCCACGGCCACTCACGTATGAGGATCGAAAAAATTTCCAAACAGAGCTGGCAAAACTTTTGACAAATTGGCAGGAATTTCGTTCTGAATAGCGAATATTATGTATCGTGCGAAAAGAGATGAAGGTGGTAACGATGAACACCGGACATAGCGGTGGTATTCCTGAGGAAGTCATTGAAGCTGTATTACAGCATAATGACATTGTCGATACGGTAAGCAAGTATGTTCATCTGACCAAACAAGGAAAGTATATGAAGGGCCTCTGTCCGTTTCATTCCGAAAAGACGCCTTCGTTTACGGTAACACCAGAACGCCAGATTTTTTACTGTTACGGATGCGGCGCTGGAGGCAATGCAATCAAATTCCGCATGGAAATTGAGGGTCTGTCCTTTCCGGAAGCGGTCAGATTGATGGCGGAGGAGTCGCATGTTCCTTTTCACGATAATAAGGGGACTGCGGTCTCGCCGCAAAATAAGGAGCTGGAGCGTTTGCTCCAGGCGCATGAATGGGCTGCCAAGCTATTCCATTATCTGCTGAAAAATACGGAGCACGGCAAAGCTGCAATGGACTATTTGCGTAACCGCGGTTTTGGCGACAAGCTGATTGATCAATTTCAGATTGGCTATGCCCCGGATCGCTGGGACACACTGGTGCAGTTTTTTGAAAAGCGCTCATTTGATCTCAAAGAAATGGAAAAGGGTGGACTGTTATCATCGCGTCAAAATGGCTCCGGTTATGTGGATCGTTTTCGCGGGCGGGTTATGTTTCCAATTATGAATCGAAGTGGCAGGGTTATTGCCTTTGCGGGTAGAATACTTGGAGACGGTCAGCCCAAATATCTGAATTCACCTGAAAGTCGTCTGTTCAATAAGAGCCGCACATTGTACAATTTGAATCTTGCCAAAGGAGCGATCCGCAAGCAAGGGCAGGTTGTATTGATGGAAGGCTTCGGTGATGTGATTGCCGCATGGGATGCAGGGGTACAACATACTGTAGCGACGATGGGCACAGCATTGACCGAAAATCATGCTGCACTCATTCGTACACTGACGGATGAAGTTGTCGTTTGTTATGACGGTGACAATGCCGGTCAGGCGGCTGCATTGAAAAGTATCCCGATTCTGGAGGGAGCGGGTCTACATGTGAAGGTGTCGGTGCTGCAAAACGGACTTGATCCGGATGAGTACATCAAAACCTACAGTAAAGAACGTTTTGTAGACCAGATCATTCATGGAGCTGTATCCACCACCAAGTTCAGACTGATCAATGTTAAGAAACACCATAATCTGCTTGAAGAGGATGGAAAGGCGGCCTACGCCCAGGAGGCAATCGGTATTATCGCTCAGCTTGGTTCACCGACCGAAAGAGAAGTTTACCTCAAGGAGTTATCCACCGAGGTTGGTGTATCTCTGGAAAGCCTCAAGCAGGACTGTAATCTGGCTCGTCAAACGTATAGTCGTAAGCAGGCGCAGAGTCAGAACAATAACAGTAACCGTAGCAACGGGGCAGATGCGTCGGGCAAGCCTTTCCGAGGCGGCGCACGCAAGCAGACTGGCGCTCCAACCCTGTTGCCCGCTTATCATGTAGCAGAGCGGCGTTTGCTTTCCATTATGCTTCAAGATGGAGAGGCTGCAACGTATGTGAGCGATCAGCTCGGTGACCGGTTCAACATTCCGGAGCATGCGGCGCTGGCAGCGTATATTTACTCCTATTACGCACAGGGCAAGCCGCCGGATATTAGTCGGCTTATCGCCTCGCTTCAAGACGATCGGTTGGAAAAGACGGCAACGTCCATCTCCATGATGGATGAGCCGCTCGATACAAGTCTTCGGGGAATGGACGATTACATTCGTGAGATCAAGAAATTCCCCAAGCAAAAGCAGATCGAGCAAAAAAGAGAAGAAATGCTGCGCGCAGAGAAATCTGGAGATTTTCTGCAAGCTGCTCAAATTGCAAGTGAGATTATCGCCCTGGAACGTGAATAGTCGTTCGGTACGACTAGTTGCAGGGAGGAGGGAGTCGAAAGATGGCGAACGATCAGCATACTGAATTGGAAACCGAATTAACATTGGAACAGGTTAAGGAGCAGCTCATGGAAGTGGGCAAGAAAAGAGGCTCCTTGAACTACAAAGATATTACGGAGAGACTGGCTGCATTTGACCAGGATGCCGAGCAAATTGATGAGTTTTACGAGCAACTGGGTGATAACGGCGTTGAAGTGATCAATGAGGGTGACGAAGAGGTTCGTCGTGATTCCGATAGTGAGAACGAAAACGGCGATAATGAGTTTAGCTTTGACGATGATCTGGCACTACCGCCAGGCATCAAAATCAACGATCCAGTACGTATGTACCTGAAGGAGATCGGTCGTGTTCCCCTGCTGTCTGCTGACAGTGAGGTTGAACTGGCTAAACGGATCGAACAAGGCGACGAGGAAGCGAAGCGCCGTCTGGCAGAAGCGAACCTGCGTCTCGTTGTTAGTATCGCGAAGCGTTATGTAGGTCGCGGTATGCTGTTCCTGGATTTGATTCAGGAAGGTAATATGGGTCTGATCAAAGCGGTTGAGAAGTTTGACCACACGAAAGGATACAAGTTCAGTACGTACGCAACATGGTGGATTCGTCAGGCGATCACCCGTGCGATTGCCGACCAGGCAAGAACGATCCGTATCCCGGTTCACATGGTCGAAACGATCAACAAGCTGATCCGTGTATCCCGTCAGCTCCTGCAGGAGTTGGGGCGCGAACCGACACCAGAAGAAATCGCAGCAGAAATGGAACTGAGCGTCGAAAAAGTACGCGAAATTATGAAAATTGCACAGGAGCCAGTATCGCTGGAAACACCAATCGGTGAAGAAGACGATTCTCACCTGGGCGACTTTATCGAAGATCAGGACGCTCTGGCACCTGCTGATGCAGCAGCTTACGAGCTGCTCAAAGAGCAATTGGAAGACGTGCTGGATACACTGACTGAGCGTGAAGAAAACGTACTGCGTCTGCGCTTCGGCCTGGATGATGGACGTACTCGCACACTCGAAGAAGTGGGCAAAGTGTTCGGCGTTACGCGCGAGCGTATTCGTCAGATCGAAGCTAAAGCACTGCGCAAACTGCGTCACCCAAGCCGCAGCAAGCGTCTGAAAGATTTCCTCGAATAGGATTGATTTCGGTTCGTTCGTACGAGCTGAATCGTATACAAAATGCCCCCTGTCTACATGGCAGGGGGCATTTTAGTATGTGTGAGAACCGATTAATGGGTTATCGAAGTGTTACATTTTTGGATTAGATCGACTATTCATGAATCCATGTATTGAGCATACTACTTAAACGATAATTAGCTATAGCTGCGATATGCAAGCAGATCGAAGGTAAAAATACACGATAAGTGTTTGAATAGGATCAGCGAACGAAAAATAGTTTTATATCGATCCTTTATGGACAGTGTACGCATTAAACTGAACCGCGAGTAACTGTAATTCCGCCGAGAAAGCCTTTACTTTTCACATCATTTCAGCGATATATAAAGAGATAGATTGTTCGGCGCAAGCAGGGGGAACGCGCCATACTAACGTGATGCGGAAGCGGGGGACAGGTGTGAATCAGGATCGACGTACTGTAATTTTGGATGAGATTGAATATTGGCGTGAAAATCGGCTGTTACCGGAGCATTATTGTGATTTTCTGTCCAATCTGTATGATGTGGATCATGAGCATGATCGTAGAGATAAAAAGTTGTTATCGATGAGTTCACTCAAGCAGGGTAATCTGCGCACATGGCTGTTTATTTTTCTAATGCTTTGTTTTATTTGTATGATGGTACTATATTTTTCGGCATTTCCGTTTTTGATGCAGATCATTTCGGTGCCGGTTTTTGTAGCCATTTGTTATATTAGTGGCATTCGTCAGCAAAAGCGCAATCCGGTTGCTTCATCGGTGCTGCTCGCGGTCGGTAGCTTACTGCTGCTTGGACTGGGGATTATGATTATCCGTGAGCATGGACTTCAGCCGACATTGTGGATACCGCTACTCGTTATTGGCTGTGCGATCATCTGGTGTATAATGGGGTATGTGATATCAAGTCCGATTTTGCTGTATATTGGCTTTGGCGCGCTTGTGCTGCTGTACGGTGGTTTCTTTGCACAGGTGAAGCCGGATGCGTCGTGGATCATGCTACAGGCATTGTGGTTGCCGCTGAGCATGCTGTTTGTATGGTTTAGCTGGCTCGTGCATCATCGTGGGCGTAAGCTAGCGGCTGTATATTTTACGAGCGGCGTTGCGATCTGGTTTATGCCAGAGGTAGACGAGACGTTGCTGCGCGGACATATGCCAGACATTTTTGCCGTGCTGTGCATTTCAAAAATTGCGCTGGCATGTATATTACTATTTGTATTACGAAAAAAATGGATAGTGTGGGTGACTGCATGAAATTATCAACAAGATTAACGCAAATCGCCGGGCAAATTCCGGCAGGGAGCCGTTTGGCGGACATTGGTTCCGATCACGGGCTACTGCCGGTCTATGCGGTGCGGCAAGGTTTAGTAACTCAGGCGATTGCCGGAGAAGTGAATCAAGGACCGCTTGACGCAGCTCAGCGTCAGGTGGATGAAGCGGGTCTGGGTCATGTGATCCAGCCGCGCCTTGGAAATGGACTGGCTGTTCTACAGCCGGGTGAAGTAGATGTGATTACAATTGCCGGTATGGGTGGCGCGCTGATCGTGACGATTTTGTCTGAAGGCATCGCCAAGCTGGCAGGTGTATCGCGTTTGATTTTGCAGCCGAATGTGGGCGAGGAATTTGTACGTCGCTGGTTGCTGGAGCAGGGCTGGTATTTGTCCTCTGAACAGATTTTGGAGGAGGATGGTCGTACATATGAGATTTTGACGGCCGATCGACTGGAGGATGCTAAGCAGCACAATGAACAGCTATATCGCACTCGCGTTTTGCAAGGGGAGGACGGATTGAGTGTGACCCTGTCCGCGACAGAGCTTGTTCAATTTGGACCGTATTTGCTGGACGAAGCGGCTCCGGTATTTTATGAAAAATGGCAGCAGGAAATCGCCAAGCTGGAAAAGGTCAAGGCTTCGGTAGAACGCTCAGACAATGATGAATCCAGACTGAAAGCGGCTGCCCTGCAGCAGCAGATCAAGCTTGTGAAGGAGGTACTGGCATGCTTGCCAAAGGACAAACGGTAATTCAATACATGGAGCAGTTTGCACCCAAGTCGATTGCGGTGCCAGATGACCGGATTGGCTTGCAGCTCGGTTCATTACAAAAGGAGATTACAGGCGTACTCGTTGCGCTTGATGTGACCGATGCTGTCGTGGATGAAGCGATTGCGCACGGAGCGAATCTGATCATTGCGCACCATGCGATTATTTTCCGCCCGCTCAAAAGCTTACAAACGAGCACACCGATGGGCCGACTGTACGAAAAGCTGATCAAGCATGATATCGCGGTCTATATTAGTCATACAAATCTGGATATCGCTGAAGGCGGTGTGAACGATTGGATGGCAGAAGCGCTTGGCTTGCGCAACACCGTACCGATTGAGCAAACGTCTTCGGATGATTATTTGAAGCTGGTCACCTTTGTGCCAGCCACTCATCTGGATGCAGTTCGTTCGGCTGTATGGGCAACGGGAGCCGGACATATCGGTGCGTATAGCCATTGTGGCTTTACGACAGAAGGTACAGGTACTTTTTTGCCGGAAGAAGGCACACAGCCGTATAACGGCGAGCAGGGGCGTCTGGAGCATGCCGCTGAGGTACGCTTTGAAACGATCATTCCATCCAGTTTGAAAAATAAAGCCGTACAAGCGCTGATCAAATCGCATCCGTATGAAGAGGTAGCGTATGATCTGTATCCACCCGCGCTGCCAGGTAAAGCTTACGGTCTTGGACGTGTGGGCAAGCTGGACGAACCGGTCACACTGGCTGACTTCGTGAATACAGTCAAGCAAGGACTTCATGTGGAAACGGTACGTGTAGTCGGTGATCTGGAGCGTACGGTGAAAAAAGCGGCGGTACTAGGCGGTTCAGGCAGCCGGTATGTGAACGGCGCTCTGTTCAAAGGGGCGGACGTGATCGTGACTGGCGATATCGACTATCATACCGCTCACGATGCACTCATGGCTGGCATTGCTATTATCGATCCGGGTCATAATACGGAGAAGATTATGAAGCCTGGCGTCGCTGGTGTGCTGCGCGCTCGTCTGGAAGCAGATAAGTATGAGACACCGGTGTATGCATCGACGATCGATACCGAAGTGTTCCGTTTCGTATAATATTCGTTTCATATACAACCGGATGACGTTATAGCTAGTATCTTGACCGAGATTAATTTCAACTTTAAATTCGTTTCAAATTGTGGACGATACAGGTGCTAGAATACGATCAACGTTCATTATTTAACAGGGTCAATGTAATGAGCTCGTGTTGGATGACGGTTATGTTGTCACATGCTAATCCTATGGCAGTGCCTGTTGTCATAGGATCATTATGCAGAGGAGCATTTTACAATACGAATATGCAAATAATAAAAAGTACTTGCCACGTTATAAGAACGATTATATAATATGGAGTGTTGCGTTCGCGGAAAGTTTAACAGACAATCGCCGGTAGCTGAGAGGCTGCGGGAGGAAAGTCCGGGCTCCGCAGGGCAGGGTGCTGGATAACGTCCAGTCAGTGCGAACTGAAGGATAGTGCCACAGAAATGGACCGCCGATGGACGGAGCAATCCGTCACAGGCAAGGATGGAACCGAGGTGTAAGAGACCCCGAGGAACGCTGGTGACTTCGTTCCTGGTAAACCCCATCTGGAGCAAGACCTAAAGAGATACAGCTTTTCTTCACGGAAAGGCAGCCTTTGCCCGAGGTGTATCGAGGTTGGTCGCTGGAGCCAGTCAGCAATGCCTGGCCTAGATAGATGATTGTCGCCAAAAGTGGGAGGGTAGTTCCCGTCTGAACCACAACTGGCACAGAACCCGGCTTATGAGAAACTTTCCCAACTGACGCCACGTAAGTACAGAGTGATATTAAAGCCATCTTGCTGGCGACATCGCTCGCTTGGAAGGCGGTAATGTTTGTTGCTGCTAATGTCTGCTTTGTAGACGGGCATGCATCTAACATATGATATGAATATCCGCTGAATCAGGGCGGTGCGAGCTTCATTATGAAGATCGCATCGTCTTTTTGCTGAGTTTGGACAAGAAGTGATATCGATTTGTTAGCATAGGTAATCGGACTGATTAATCTTTTTAATCAGACCTTCCATACATCTTGATTGTTAAGAGAATTCAAAGTAATCTATATGATATCAAACCATTCATTAGCTGATATATTGATGCAACAGGTTTTCATCATTGTAAACGCTGGTTAAAAAATGAATAAGCAAAGCAGTCACATATGTAAAATGGTAAACAGGTTGTGGAATTGTTGCTGCGACCGGGCTGCTTATGCAAGCAAAGTTACCACTTTGGCTGCATTTATGGTAGGATGAAATGTAAATCAGGGTTAAACGTACGACAACATGACCCGGTTTTTAAGGAACCAATTAAGGGGGAGCTACAGATATGTCAGCTGCAAATGTCCACAAATTGAGTGAAAGCACACGGGAAAAGTTGAAACCAGCCATTGAAAAACTGGAGGAGTTTTTGAACGAATACTCCTTGAACGCTCTGGCATCTGAACAAGGACAGGACACATTGCCTTTTTACAAAGGCTTTTTGGCGGACCTTCGCCATTTGCTTGTATTTTCCGAAGTATCCTATGAGAAGCTTGGAGTCGTGCTACGTCGTGCAAACTTTGACGTTGATTCTGCGGAAAAAGCGCTATACAGTACGTATCATCAATGCGTGAACAGCTTTTTTTATCCCAAAAATGAGTGCTATTCCGAAGATGGACGTTATGCTTATACCGGTCAGGAAGCGATCCGTTTCCGCCAAACACCAGTAAAACCGGTACGAGACATTATTCTTGAAGTGACCAGAACATTTGAAGAGCTGCGCGATGATCTGGCTTATTACGAAAGTGATTACCTGACACAGCGCCGTATGAATCAGCGCCACGCCTAAGGCGGACGATTACCCGGGCGTCGGATGCTAGAAGTAAGCCAATATGGTAATTGATCATGACAAAGGATGCCTGCACAGGCATCCTTTTTTTGTGAAGCCTACATGGATAAAATAGCTGACCGATGGATCGTATACGGTGGATAATGGCAAGCAAGCTGGAAAGGCTAAAGGAAATAAAGCGGAATTTTGTTAATAAATCTTCTCGGAATGATAACGAATCATGTATAGCTTGATGTACCATTTGCCTTCATACATATTACATAATATAGATATTAAAATTATCATATAAGCAACATGAGAAACATTTAATGTAACGTTTAATATATACGTATATAAACTTCGAATTTTCGAATTAGTGAAAGGAAGCTGCTTATGTTATATCCATCGTTCTTTTATTCTGTTCAGCACGGCATTGTACAAGGAAATATTAATTATGCTAATCAACACAGTACAAATACCTATAATGACAACATACATCCCACAGATACAGCCATAGCTGCTGATGCTGAATACAACTGGTTTTACGTTGGAGGTAGTGAAGGGGACCGCGCCTTTTTCCAGCAACAATTACAAGCAGGCTGGCAGCAGCGAATGAATGGAAAATCCATGATTGTGATCTTTTCGCAAAATGAGCAATGGGACGCCATTATTGCAGCAGAAATGCAAGGGATACTTCAGCCGATGGAACGATATGCGTTCACCTATAAGCCATCTGATGCGGGACAGGCAGCTAAAATTGTCCTTCAGGCAGAGCAATTGCTGCCTGACGGATATGAACTTGCAACAATTACACCATCTGTTATTCACAAAAGCGATGCATTTGACGAAAAGTATATTAAGAGGTTTTGGCATACGATGGATAACTATGTAGAGCACGGCTTTGGCTTTTGTATTTTGTATGAAGGAAAGCCGGTATGCGAATGCATGGCGATTGCAGCGAATCCAGACTGTGCAGAGATTGATATTTATACCGCTTCTGCCCATCAACGAAAAGGTTTAGCCTATGTAGTTGCGCAGGCTTTTATTGCAGAGAGCTTGAGTAGAGGAATCAAGCCAAGATGGGATTGCAATGCTGCTAACGAAGCCTCTGCCAGCTTAGCACGTAAGCTTGGCTTTATACCGACATTGACGTATCGCATGTGGATTAAATCGTGATACAGATCGAGCCGTAATCGCGTTTATATTTCGCAGTCTATCTATCGCATATGAACGGGTTAAAATACAAACGCAGTGATAGAGGCTTTTCTCAGCTTAATCAGCCTACTAGGAATATAAGGTTGCTTGCTTGATTCTACGCTTGCAATAATGACCGAAACTTCCCATAGTCGCAATTGCCAGAACATAGTACACTAAAGTCATCGCTATAGGATAGATAGCCTTTGGACTTGACGGCTTTATATACATTTATTAATTAAGGACAGGAGATACACAGTGTATGCAAATTGATGCCAAAACAGCCAAGCAAATGCTTGAGCTTCGTTATTTGAATGCTGCCGGTGGAGGCAGTACGGGTGGGATGGACGTCAACACGAATGATACAGATGAGCTGTTCCAGATGATGCTCGATCAAAATATGGGCGCAGCAAATGACGCAAGTGGCTCCGGTTCTAGCATCACTAAAATGGCAAGCTTACTTGCGGATGGTACGGCGACCTCTGTGACCGGCAATACGTATGGCGGTGCAAGCACAATTGGTGCTGGCACGCAGGGCATGTCTGCTGGCGATCCGTGGAGCAATTTTGACCAGTTGCCAGAAGTAGATCCATCCAACTCAACGACAACAGCACGTTTGATGAACGGTGGCAGTGTGCCGGTTAATGCAGGCGGTATCGGTGGTGCAGATGGTGCAAGCGGTTTGTCCAGTGTGCCTGGCTCCGATGATCATGGAAGCAAAGCGACTGCATATAACGAGTTCATCAGCACAGCTAGCAGCAAATACGGCATTCCAGAATCACTGATCAAAGCCGTTATCGATGTAGAGTCTTCCTTTAATCCAAATGCAGGTTCAGGTGCTGGCGCTAAAGGTCTAATGCAGTTAATGGATGGTACAGCAGCCGGACTGGGTGTGAGCAATTCCTTTGATCCTGCGCAAAATATCGATGGCGGAACCAAATACCTGTCATACCAGCTTAAACGCTATGATAATAACATTAAAACTGCACTTGCAGCCTACAATGCAGGTCCGGGTCGCTTGCAGCGCCTGGGCATCTCGAACGATCAGGAACTGATGGAGAAATTCAATCAATTGCCAAAAGAAACGCAGCGCTATATTGGCAAAATTGAAGCAGCTCAGCAGAAGTACGCACTGTAATTCGTATTTAGCACTGTATTCGTTGGATAAGTATGATCTTTTCAATTCCTATTTTCTTTTAATCTTCGATTATATTGTCATAGAGCCGGATGCACAGCACTGTGTAGTCCGGCTTTTTATATAAAGTTATAAAGCATATTTCTTAATCAGACGGTTTGATTTTATTCGTACTTGCACAGTTTATCTCATCGCCATTTTCATAAATAAAGTATTCGTTAAAGAAAGGCAGGGAAGGGCGCCGCTCCTCCAAATCTATGTTATAATGGTGAGCAGCATGTTTGATCCTGATCAGCATTCGGCTGGGGAGACTTATTGCAGTGCCAGCTATCTATCGGTTGGATACGAATGACATAATGACAGAGATCAAAAGGTGGAGCGCAGGCTGATCCCTTTTTGGTCTTTTTGCATGTATACGTTAATGAATGAGCTTGGAGGAATGTCTGATGAAATATTTTGATTATGCCGCCACGACACCTCCTTATCCTGAGGTTGTACGCGCCATGGGAGAAATGATGCAGCAGCATTATGGGAATCCGTCGTCTTTGCATCGCTATGGGGAGGAAGCGGATCGTTTGCTTCGTCGTGCGCGTGAAGTTAGTGCCAATGTGCTGGGTGTGCAGCCAGATGAGCTGATCTGGACATCAGGTGCGACAGAAAGTAATAATCTTGCTATTAAGGGTGCAGCGATGCGTCGTGGACGTCTGAAAGGGCATATTATAACGACTGCCATTGAGCACGCTTCGGTATATGAAGCATGTCGTCAATTGAAGCAGTTTGGCTTTGAAGTGAGCTATATCGATGCAGAGCCTGATGGTACAGTCTCACTGGAGCGAATGGCTACAGCCTTTCGCGAAGATACAATTCTGGTTAGCATGATGCATGTCAATAATGAAACCGGTGCGGTACAGCCGGTACTGGAAGTAGCGCGCTGGATTAAGCGCCATCATCCACGTACGCTCGTACATGTGGATGGAGTGCAGGGCTTTGGACGTCTTGCTTCCCTGCCGCTGGTAGAAGGTAGCATCGATCTGTATAGTCTCTCTGCACATAAGCTACGCGGGCCTCGTGGGGTTGGACTATTATACGTTAAGCAAGGTACGGAGCTGCTGGCATTGCTGGCGGGTGGCGGACAGGAGAGTGGTTATCGCTCTGGTACAGAAAATGTAGCCGGTATTGCAGGTATGACCAAAGCGCTGCGATTGTCAGCCGAGAAGCAAGCGGTGCAGGAACAGCATTTGCGAACACTATCGCATGAGCTACGTGAGCAGATTCGTACCATCTCCGGGCTAAAGCTGACAGAGGTAAGGGAAGCGGCACCACATATCGTACATTTTACGTATCCAGGTATGAAAGCAGAGGTTGTGCTGCATAGTCTGGAGCAGCAGGGAATGCTCGTATCTACCCAATCGGCATGTGCATCCAGACGTGCTAAGCCAAGCCGTGTGCTGAGTTCGATGGGCATGGATGCAGAAGCAGCGATGAGCGGTATTCGGATTAGTCTGGGCGATGAGCATACCGCTGAGGATATTACACAGCTAGTCGCCGCTTTGCGACAGACGGTGCAGGTATTGCGACCGTTAGAGAGGAGATCATAGCAGATGATCGGACATATTGATCGCCTGATGCTTCGTATGGGCGAGATTACACTAAAGGGTAAAAACAGAGGGAGATTCGAGAAAACAATCGCTGAGCATGTGCGTGAAGTGCTTCGTCCCTATCCACAGGCAAAGCTCCAGCGTGAGTATGGCAGAATGTACGTCGATACAGGTGGCGTTCCGGCCGAGCAATTGATCGAGCGTTTGAAAAATATATTTGGTATCGTGGATATTATTCCGGTCAAGCATACCGAGCCAGAACTGGAAGCGATCATTGCAGCCGCAATCGAGCTGATTGGTGAACATGAGCTACAGCAGGAGACATCGTTTAAAGTCAATGCACGTCGTGTGTGGAAGGACTTTGCGCATTCGTCACAGGACATGAATCGTCTGATTAGCTCGCCTGTACTGCGTGCCTACCCGCTGCTTAAAGTCGATGTGCGTCAGCCTGATATTGAGCTGCGTGTCGAAGTACGCGAAGGCATTGCTTATATTTATAGTGGGATTATTCCTGCCGCTGGTGGCTTCCCGCGCGGAAGTAACGGTCGTGCCATGCTGATGCTGTCCGGCGGTATCGATAGTCCGGTGGCGGGCTGGCATGCGATGAAGCGTGGATTAGAGATTGAATGTGTGCATTTTCACAGTTATCCATTCACAAGCGAGCGTGCACGGGAAAAGGTGATCGATCTGGCGAGAGTTCTATCCGGCTATGGCGGCAAGGTACGGTTGCATGTGGTACCCTTTACCGAAATTCAGACAGCCTTTACAACGACACGCCAGGACAATCTGATGATCACCTTGATGCGCCGTGCGATGCTACGGATTACAACCCGTCTGGCAGAGCAGCAAAAAGCACTGGCGATTGTAACCGGCGAAAGTCTCGGTCAGGTTGCCAGTCAGACGCTGAACAGCATGAATGTGATTGAGCGTGCAACCGATCTGCCTGTGCTACGACCGCTCGTGATGCAGGATAAAGACCAGATTATCGAAACTGCACAGCAGATTGGAACATACGACTTGTCTATTTTGCCGTATGAGGACTGTTGTACATTGTTCGTTCCGCGCTCACCTGCAACGAACCCGAATCGTCGTGTCGTGGAAAAGGTCGAAGAAAACCTTCCACTGGAGGAGATGATCGAACGAGCAGTCCAGCAAACCGAATTACTTGAGATTGTACCGAGTATGCCTTCGGCATTGTCTACGACAACAACAGACGCTACCGATTCCGATTGGTTTTAATTTAACAAAATGCCCCGATCCATCATGATGTGGATCGGGGCATTTCTATTTGGATAGAGTCTATTTGATAGAGAATGATTACAGTATAGCCCTGTTATAGCACGGATTGAAGCCGTCTATTATTCGCTCGCTTCACTGACCGATTGCCGATTTTTCAAATATCCAGCCAGCAACACGCCGATCATAATAAACGCGATAAAGATCCAGGCCCACAGCGGATGAGCGCCAAATACGGATTGCAATCGGCTTTCCTGTGTGATCATATGCGAGGCTGTATAAGCAAGCACTGCACTACCTACATAGATGATCCAGGGAAAGCGATTCGTTAACTTGATGAAAATGGTACTTCCCCACACTACAATCGGTACGCTAATACATAAGCCGATAATTACGAGCACTACATGCTGATTGGCTGCGCCGGCAACAGCAATAACATTGTCCAGACCCATCGCCGCATCGGCAATAATGATTGTCCATACTGCACTCCAGAGCGAAGTTCCTGCCTTCACTTCCTTATGCTCATCATTATCGGTCAACAGCTTATACGCTATCGCGATCAACAACAGACCGCCGACAGCGAGCAGCCACGGAATTTGTAGCAGCCAGATCACGGCTATAGTAGCAGCAATACGAATAATAACCGCACCACCCATACCATATAAAATCGCCTTTTTCTGCGTCTGCTGAGGCAATTTGCGCGCAGCAAGACCGATAACGATAGCATTGTCCCCGGCGAGAATGAGATCGATAAAAATAATATTCAATAACGATAGCCAGAACGCAGGCTGTGTAACATCCATTACATTCACTCCTTCATCAAATTCAAAAGCATCAGATTCCAAAGATTAATCGTACGGGATACCTGTTTACAGAGGTAGTGAATGCAATTCTGACAGATACCGATATTGTGATAAACAGGCATAACGGAATGCCAGTTATATACCGATAATAGAAAGGCAAGCAGCTACAAGAAATGGTGCATATAAGATATGATACTTGACCGACATGCTGTATGTTAAAGCATACGTATTGACAGCGAGTCGGGTTGCACATATATTGCGAGCAAGGGGAATGCTTGTTGTTTACATGCCTAGCAGGGAAGACTATTGATCTTCATATGGCGAGTAAAGGAGACGCAGACTCTTTAGACGGTGAGCCAAAATAACACTTCCACTTTATACGACGAATGAGGAAGGCGCTTGCTCTTGTATGCTGTAATAATAACCCGCTCTTTTATAGAGCTAAACGTAGAGGGAATGAATGACAGGAGGAGGCGACATACTGTGAACAATCGTAATCAAGGCCTTTTTATCGTACTGCTCCTTGCGGCAGGACTTATCATTTTGCTAGGTAAGCTGGGTGTATTTTCGTTTTTAGGGCGAGCTTTTTGGCCGTTGCTTATTTTGCTGCCAGGTATCCTATTGCAGCTTGCTTATTTTAGCCGCAGTATTTCGTCATACTGGCTCATCCCAGCAGGGATGCTGACTGTATATGGTATTTTATTTTTCCTGTGCAATACGTGGGGCTGGAGTCTGATCGATGTGTTATGGCCGCTATTTATTGGCGGGGTAGCGCTGGGGCTGTATGAATATTACACGATGTCACCCATTCGGCTGGATCGGCGTATCGGCTGGGTTTCCATATTGCTCGGAGCACTAACTATTGTATTGTTGTTAATAAATATTCTAGGTTCCGCGCTGCTATACGTGATTGCTATTGCGCTAATTGGCGCTGCGATCTGGTTATTTTTGGGACAAAATAAGTCCGGTAGAATGCGTAAATAACAGTAATTTTGCTTGATTTATGGGATTTATAACGTATAATGAATAATGAATCAATTTGCGAATGACGGTTTTCAGCAGTTTCATTAAGTTTCATAACAAAATGTAGAGCGTCGGCATTGTTACCGACGCTCCTTTTATGGAGAGGATTTGGAGAATTTTATGCATTTGAGAGAAAATATCCGCAATATCGCTATTATTGCCCACGTTGACCATGGTAAAACAACACTGGTTGACAAGCTTCTTCAGCAGTCCGGCATTTTCCGCGACCACGAAACCCTGCAGGAGCGTGCGATGGATTCCAATGATTTGGAGCGCGAACGCGGTATTACGATTCTGGCTAAAAATACAGCAATTACTTATAAAGAATATCTGATCAATATCGTGGATACTCCGGGACACGCCGACTTTGGTGGCGAAGTAGAACGTATTATGAAAATGGTTGACGGCGTATTGCTCGTTGTTGATGCATACGAAGGCTGCATGCCGCAAACGAAATTCGTTCTGCGTAAAGCGCTGGAGCACAACCTGACTCCGATCGTTGTCGTGAACAAAATCGACCGTCCGGCTGCACGTCCGGCTGAAGTTATCGACGAAGTGCTGGAACTGTTCATCGAGCTGGGTGCGAACGATGATCAACTGGATTTCCCGGTTGTTTATGCATCCGCATTGAATGGTACATCCAGCATGGAAGACGATCCTGCTAAACAGGACGACAACATGCAAGCGATCTACGATACAGTTGTAACTAACATTCCTGCACCAACAGAAGATACAGAGCAACCACTGCAATTCCTCGTAACACTGATGGACTATAACGAGTATCTTGGACGTATCGCGGTAGGTCGTGTTAACCGTGGTATTATCCGCCAGGGTCAACCTGTAACAGTTATCACACGCGAAGGACAGAAAAAGTCCGCTCGTATTGAGAAATTGTTCGGTTTCCAGGGTCTGAAGCGTGTTGAAGTTGAGCAAGCGGGTGCAGGTGACATCATCGCAATCGCTGGTATCAAAGACATCAACATCGGTGAAACGATTGCCGATCCGCAAAACCCGGAAGCATTGCCGGTTCTGAAAATCGATGAGCCAACACTGCAAATGACATTCCTCGTAAACAACAGTCCATTTGCTGGACGTGAGGGTAAATGGGTAACATCCCGTCGTCTGCGTGATCGCCTGTTCAAAGAGCTGGAAACAGACGTGAGCTTGCGTGTAGACGAAACGGAAAGCCCGGATGCTTATGTTGTATCGGGTCGTGGTGAGCTTCACCTCGGTATCCTGATCGAGAACATGCGTCGTGAAGGCTACGAGCTGCAGGTTTCCAAACCAGAAGTTATCGTACGCGAAATCGACGGTGTACGCATGGAGCCAATCGAGCGTCTGATGATCGACGTTCCTGAGGAGAGCATGGGTTCCGTTATGGAAAGTCTCGGAACACGTAAAGCCGAGATGGTTAACATGATCAACAACGGTTCGGGTCAAGTACGTCTGGAGTTCCTGATTCCAGCTCGTGGTTTGATCGGTTACCGTACGTACTTCCTGACACTGACTCGTGGTTACGGTATTATGAACCACGCATTTGATAGCTATGGTCCACTCGTAGCAGGTCAGGTTGGCGGACGTCACCAGGGTGTACTCGTTTCCAGCGAAAACGGTTCTTCCACACTGTACGGTATCCTGTCTGTTGAGGATCGCGGTACATTGTTCGTTGAGCCAGGCGCTGAAATCTACGAAGGTATGATCGTAGGTGAGCACACGCGTGATAACGATATCGTTGTTAACATCTGTAAAGAAAAACAACTGACTAACGTTCGTTCAGCAACAAAGGACGATACGGTTAAAATGAAAACTCCACGTCTGTTCTCCTTGGAGCAAGCACTGGAATATCTGAACGACGACGAATACTGTGAAATCACACCAAAAGCGATTCGTCTGCGCAAAAAGATTCTGAATAAGAGCGAGCGCGAGCGTGCAGAGAAACACCGTAAAATGGCGGAATCCGGCCGTTAAGTTGCAATTGTAACCTGAATTGTTCATTATATTAGGTGGCTGAATCGTAACGCTTTCATGAGAAGCGCTGGCGATTCAGTCACCTTCCCTTATCTGGAAGGATAAGACGTTTGCTTCGTGGTCGGTGTCATCGTCAGAGCTTATGTACATAGCAAGCTCAGGTAACATGTATGAACCGCGTAGTAAGAGCCAAACGCTAAATACGATGGAACAGGTGTTGAGAGCAATGAGTACGACAACAGGGGGACTGCCGCCACGCGCGGGGAATAAGGCTCAAAAGGCCGGTAATCCCAAGTCCAAGAAAAAACAAAAGAAAAAAGCAAGTCCTTTTAAACGCTTTATGCAAATTGTGCTGGTGGTACTGTTGCTGGGCGTTGTTGGAGTGATGGCGTATGCTGGCTATTTGTATTATCAGGTGGAGAACATGTTTGATGGCAAGGGTGGCGGTGCAACGCCGAATTCCGGTGTCGTTGATACACGAGTGCCTCCAAAGTCCGCTAAAGAAAAGCCGATTACGATGATGCTGCTCGGTACGGACTATCGCAAGCAGACCGGTACACGTCTAACGGACGTCGTTATGGTCGCTACGCTCAATCCGGACACCAAGTCAGCGACGATTGTATCACTGCCGCGGGATACGTACTTCCAGCTTGAAGGATACATTCCGAACAAGCTGAACTCCTATTATCCGAAGTTTTATGCGCAGGATAAAAAGGAAGGTACGAATAACGCAATGCAGGAAATGCAGACGATGCTCGGCAAGTATCTCGGCGTTGATGTCGATTATACTACCGTTATTAACTTCAAAGGCTTTAGCGATGTGGTCGATTCAGTAGGCGGCGTTGATGTCGATGCAGCGATGAATATGTGTTATATCGATAATGCCGATGGGACGAACATTAATATTAAAGCAGGTCCTCAGCATTTGAATGGGGAAGAAGCGCTCGGTTATGTTCGTTATCGTCACTCTGGCAGTGGATGTAGCCCACGTACGAAGGAATCCAGCGACTTTGACCGTAATAAGCGTCAAAATGAAGTGCTGAATTCTATCGTGGACAAAATCCAATCCTTTAATGGAATTACGAAGCTTAGCTCCATCATTCAATCGGTAGACGACAATATGGAAACCGATATCGAAGGTAGCCAGTTTACGAACCTGCTCACAACGTACTGGAATATTCCAAAAGCGAATATTAAGTACATGCCGGTTACTGGTGATTGGCGTAGTCCGTATGTGTACATTAATGAAACGGAACTGGCGAATGCGAAGCAAGCTTTGCAGGATGAGCTGAATGGTACAGCTACACACACCGATCAGTTTGATAGTACATCAACAGGCGAGACGAGTGGTAGCCAGACATCCGCACAATAAATAGAAATCATAATCAGGTTTGATCCCTATGGAGAAGTAGGAATGATCCAGGCTACAGATGCGATTCTGTATGCCTGACAATCGTTCCGACTTCTCCATTTTGTTATGTATTCCGAGTGTAATGGTTTCATTTTACATGAATAGCATTTATGATATACTATCTGTGCACCTACCTTTAATGACAGCAAAGCAGTGATTGGGGGCCTGACCATGCCGAACAGAAGCGATAATTGTACGATGCGCGTGCGGGTCATGCTGTGTAAATTAGCCCATGATTTTATCCTTAAGCTGTGTAAAGGCAGTGTGTTTTCGCAATGCTTGTTTTCAATCATTTCTTTCGATAGGGAAAGTCTGGCCTTTTACCGGGTCAGACTTTTTTGCTTTCATTAAGAGGAGGGTGAGGCTTGGCGATTCAGGAAGCGGGAAGCATAAGCTGGAGGCATCAGAGATCACAAACAATTCGTACCCAGGGGGGAATCTCCATGAAAAAGATTTTTGTATTGGATACCAATGTGCTTCTTCACGATCCGAATGCCATTTTCGCTTTTGAGGAAAATGATGTCATTATTCCCGCTGTTGTATTGGAAGAGATCGACTCCAAGAAAAGAAACGCCGATGAAATCGGGCGTAATGCTCGTGGCGTGTCTCGTTCACTCGATGCGCTTCGTACGATTGGCCATCTGCATGATGGTGTACAACTGGAAAACGGAGGCACACTCCGTGTTGAACTGAATCATCGTAGCTTTGCTCGTGTGCAAGAAATGTTTGGTGAGATTACGAACGATAACCGTATTTTAGCGGTTGCGTTGAATTATAAGATGGAAGAGGAAGAAAAGCATAGCGAGCGCAATGTCATTCTGGTTAGTAAAGACGTGCTCGTACGGGTAAAAGCAGATGTGCTTGGCGTACAAACGGAGGATTATTTATCCGATCGTGCCGCTGAGCCAAATGAGATGTATACAGGGTATACCACACTTAAGGTGCATCCATCGATCATCGACGACTTTTACAACCATCGTTATTTATCTGTACAGGCGTTGCAGTTGCAGCAAGGCTACTCCTTTTATCCGAATGAGTTTGTCATTCTGAAGGATGAAATGGGTAGCGCGAAATCTGCTCTGCTCAAAGTGAATGCGGATGCGAATCGACTGGAGCCGTTATTTCTAAGTAATGAGCCTGTCTGGGGGATCGCTGCCCGTAATGCACAGCAACGAATGGCGCTGGAGCTACTGCTCAATGATGATATTCCGCTGGTAACGATCACCGGTAAAGCGGGTACAGGTAAAACATTGCTCGCACTTGCAGCTTCCTTATCCAAAGTAGAAGATGAACAAAAATACAAAAAGCTGTTGATTGCACGCCCTGTAGTACCCATGGGTAAAGATATCGGTTATTTACCAGGTGAAAAGGATGAAAAGCTTCGTCCGTGGATGCAGCCGATTTATGATAATCTGGAGTATTTGTTTGATACGAAAAAAGCAGGGGATATCGATAAAATTCTGATGGGGATGGGTAGTATTCAGGTCGAAGCGTTAACGTACATTCGCGGACGCTCGATTCCGGGGCAGTTTATCATTATCGATGAAGCGCAAAATCTGTCGCGCCATGAGGTGAAGACTATTGTATCCCGTGTCGGTGAAGGCAGTAAAATTGTACTTGTCGGTGACCCCGATCAGATTGACCATCCGTATCTGGATTCAATCAGCAACGGCTTAACCCACGTAGTTGAGCATTTCAAGCAAGAGGGCATTAGCGGTCATATCACGCTTGAAAAAGGCGAACGCTCTAAACTTGCTCAACTTGCGGCTGATTTGCTGTAGATAAGATCGTAATTATAGTTACTGATAGGGTATAGAGAGTCATTGTAGATCATAATTAAGCAGAAGCAGAAGCAGAAGCAGAAGCAGAAGCAGAAGCAGAAGCAGAAGCAGAAGCAGAGTTTTATGTGAAGCTTAGCTCGTCTTCCGATAACGAAATTTGTTATTTCGTTATAAAATAACAAAACTCTAACAAGAGGGATCATTAGGAAGACGATCTATCGATAGTTTGGATCAGACTAACCATCTAACCATTGCTAGAATAATATGCAAAAAGCTTTTAAAAAAACTCAAACGAAAAAGTGATGCCTGTTGCTTATCTATCCAGTCCAATAAAAAGCCCGCTGTTTCGTAAGAAGCGAAACAGCGGGCTTTTTCACGTATGCAGCTAGTAAGATACATGCATAGCTGTGTCAGTATTCAATATGAAGCTAGTATATTGCATGTGTGGCAGCATCAGTATTCAATATGCATCTAGCATATTACATGCGTGGCATGGTCAGTGTCCAATATCTTTTAGGATATTAACATAAATTCGTACAGGCGTGAGTATTATGCAATCGTGTACTTCCGTCACAATAGATTTGTGTACCACCGAAATAACGACATACAGCTTACTATAACGATAATTCTAGCTCAATTTGCATTTGTTCATTAGACATAGTTACACTTTTCGCTTTTAAATACGAAATGATCTGCCCCGGATAAAAGCCAAGATCAAACTGATCTTCAAGCTCCTGTGCAGTCGTATCGGGTAACTGAAGCCCGTTAAAAATGAGCTTGTCCACCTGAAACCGAATCGCATTTTGCGGCTGATCTTCTACAACGTAGCGTCCATCGATAACCAGATTGAGATTACCTTCCTGTCCGCCTACAACAATGCCTTGATCGGTAAAATGAAACTGGAAGCTTTCCGGCAATCTGCCCTGTTCATGCAAAAATTGATTGAGCTGCTGCTGTGCAATCGTGATCGTATAGCTGCGTCCTCGAATCTCAACAGCATCCGGCTCGGATTTGAGGAAGCTCGGAAACTGATTCATCGATTGTGCCAGACTGTTAAAATAACCACGAACCTCATACAAGCCGATATTTTCCCAGTAATTATTCATTTCTTGCATGAGCTGACGTACAATAGCCGGATTAGAGGACGAGGCAACACCAGAATCAATCTGCTGACGAAGCTGTGCGACTCGCTGTTTTTGCTGTTTGAGATTGGCACCAATCTGCTGAAGCTCGGTCGATGTCCGTGATAATTCCTGTTGCTTGTTCAGCATTCCATTATATTGTTTCTGATAGCTGGTCATAATATCTTGATCGTGATCAATAATCATTCGATAATATTCATAAAAAGTAATCATACCGGATAGACTGCCGGTATTTAGCAAAGCCAGCCAGAGTTGATCCCGTTCACCTGTGTAGTAGGCAACCAGTACGCGATCAGATTGTGTACGCGCAGAGTCGAGCTGCTTTTGCTGGATGACCAGCTCCTGCTGAAGCTGACTGTACTGCTTACGTGCTGCTTGCTCCCGTGCTTCAACGCGTGCAATTTCATGATCCAGCTCCTGAGCGGAGAGACTATTTTCGAGCAATTGACGCGTCTGCTCATCCAGATTTTCAATAGAAGGTGCCCCTTGCTGTGATGCGGTGGTAGTGTTCGCTGCGCTCGCATGGAGTGGTTGCATCGTTTCAGCAAGTAAAACAATGGCGGTCAGCAGAAGGCAGCCGACGCGTAGCTGAAGTTTAAGTGGTTTCATGAATCGCCGCCTCCCTGTATAATAAATGATTAACTGCACTTTTTTTGCTGACAGCTTCATAAAGTAAGTATGCGAATCAACATATCCAGCATTCTTATTGTAGCGTAAGAACAGCAGGGAGGAAATAACATGCGTATAGATATTGTAGGCGGAGGATCACTTGGTCTTCTTTTTTTTAGTAAAATGGCATTGAATTGGCATACTGATTCCAATGAAGCGAATGTACATGAGCAACAGCTCACTCGGCTGCATTTATGGACAAGAACGGAAGCGCAGGCTGAGCATATTCGTAAGGAAGGAATTATATTTCAAGCGAGTCAGGATCAACCGGGACAGCAGGTGCTGCCGGATTCTATGCCAGGCTGTTCAGTCACAGCGGTAACAGAACATTTCAACCGAAAACATCCAGTCGATCATGAACGTACAGATGGAACGATAACGGAGAAAGCAGATCTGATTTTACTGACAGTGAAGCAGCAGCATGTAAATGAGCAATTGATTCAATGGCTATCCGAAAGAATGCATAAACATACTATTATCGTCACCTTGCAAAATGGACTGCGAACCGATCGGATTTGGCCGGATTCATGGCAGGTTTATGTTGCTGTTACGACAGAGGGTGCGAAGAAACTCTCACCTACCCGGGTGGTGCACTCCGGGCATGGAGCGACTTCTATCGGTGATGCAGCGGTATTGTATGGTGCTTCGGCAGCACGTTACAAGGCAAAGCCTGTAGAGGGCTATGAGGAAGGAACTATTGCTTTTTTATTAAAGTCATTAAATGGAGCAGGATTTAATGCAGTTTTGTCGAAAGATATAGAGATAGAGGTATATCGGAAACTGACGATCAATGCGATCATTAACCCGCTAACTGCGCTATGGCGCGTTCCGAATGGAGAGCTTCTGGCAAGCAAGGGACGTATACTGATTATGCGACAGTTGTTTGAAGAAGCGGCGGAAGTGTATGGCAAAAACGATATAGCATGGTCAGAATCTTGGTGGGATGATATCTTACAAGTATGCCTGGCGACATCAACGAATACATCCTCGATGCTGGCGGATGTATTGAATGGTTGCGCAACCGAGATTAGCTGGATTAATGGAGCTATTATTGGATTGGCACAGCGTGCAAACATGACAGCCGAGGCGCATGAATGGATGTGCAGGCTGATTGAATCATTGACAATAGAGGAGGCCGACTGAATGGGGGGACTTTTCGGGTGGTTACTGAATGGAGCTATATTTTTGAGCCTGGTGCCATTTATCCCGTTTGTAGCCGCATACCTGATCTCAATATTACGCAAAAAAACGAAAAAGCAGGCTGTTGCCGTTGCGATGGATGTAACAACGCCATTTTTGTACATTTCGGTAGCTGCGCTATTTAATACGATATTTAATAGCACGCTTGGATTCTACATCTTTTTGCTACTTTTACTGCTTGCACTGGGTCTCATGGGAAGTGCGCAAAACCGATTAAAGGGAAAAGTTAATTTTCAACGATTATTTCGAGCGGTTTGGCGATTATCCTTTTTATTTTTGAGCTTAGGTTACATCGTGCTGCTAATTATCGCTATATTGCAATACATAACACGGTAATCGTGTCGAAAATTGGAATATTCTTGCTCCATGTCAGGTATTCGACCGTGACGTGGAGCATAATTTGCTTCATAATGTGACAAAAATGTTGAAAAAAACGAAAAAAAACGTTTTTTTTAAGTTTAAGATATAGATTTTTTTGACCACTGGTTGTATAATCTAAAAGCATATACCACATTTTTTAGGGGGAAACTGCTAGATGAAAAAGAAAAGTTGGTTAGTACTTATGGTACTCGTACTGGCTTTCGGATCCTTGCTCGCAGCTTGCGGCAGCTCCGAAAACAGCAGTACAGGTACAAGTGGAGAATCAGGAGAAGGAACGACAGCATCGCAGGATCTGCGCATTAACATGAGTGCTGAACCACCTACTTTTGATCCAGCTCAGGCAAAAGATAGCCAGACAAATACTGCTCTGAAGCTGATGTACGATGGTCTGACACGTATGGGCTCGGATGGTAACCCAACTCCTGGTGCAGCCGAGAAATGGGATGTTTCTGAAGACGGACTGAAATATACTTTCCATCTTCGCAGCGGTGCAACTTGGAGCAACGGCGATCCTGTAACAGCACAAGACTTTGTCTATGCTTGGGAACGTGTACTGAGCCCTCAAACAACTCCAGCATCTGAATATGCTTACCAGCTTTACTACCTGAAAAATGGCGAAGCGTTCAACACTGGTAAAATCAAAGATTTCTCCCAGGTTGGCGTAAAAGCTGTTGACGACAATACGTTGGAAGTTACACTGGCAGCTCCGACTCCTTACTGGCTCGGTCTGACATCCTTCTACACGTACTATCCTGTAAACAAAAAGAACGTTGAAGCTAATCCACAATGGGCTGCAAAAGCAGACTCTATGGTAACTAACGGACCGTTCACTCTGACTACATGGACAACTGGTCAACAACTGGTTTGGACGAAGAACGATAAATACTGGGATAAAGATAACATCAAGCTGAACACAATCACTGCTTCTCTGGTTAACTCCGGTGCAACTGAGTATGCGAGTTATCAAAGCGGACAGCTTGATTATGCTGGCGCACCAACTGGTGAAATCCCTACCGATCAAATCGCTGCAGCAAAACAGCAGTATCCTGATCAATTCAACGCTAAAGGTATTGCAAGTACGTACTACTATGAATTCAACAACAAAGAAAAACCTTTTGATAACGCAAAAATTCGTAAAGCATTCGCAATGTCCATCGACCGCAAAGCGATCGTTGACAATGTAACACTGGGTGGTCAATTGCCTGCATATGGCTTCGTACCTCCAGGTATCAAAGGCCAAAACGAAGAATTCCGTACAGAATTCAAAGACGATTACTTCAAAGAAGATGTTACACAAGCAAAACAATTGCTGGCAGAAGGTCTGAAAGAAGAAGGCCTGACAGCTTTGCCTGCAATTACACTGATCTACAACTCCAGTGAAGCTCATCAAAAAATCGCGCTGGCGATTGCTGATATGTGGAAGAAAAACCTTGGTGTTGACGTGCAAACTGAAAACCAAGAGTGGAGTGTATTCTTGAACAACCGTCAAAGCGGTAACTATCAGATCGCTCGTGCTGGTTGGACAGCCGACTATAACGATCCGATGACATTCATGGATATGTGGGTAACTAATGGTGGTAACAACGATGCGAAATACAGCAATCCGGCTTACGACAAATTAATTACTGATGCAAAATCAACACAAGATAATGCAAAACGTATGACTGACATGTCTCAAGCAGAGAAAATCCTGGTTGAAGACGATATGGCAATCATGCCGATCTACTACTACACTAGCATCTCCCTGGTTAAGCCTAACCTTAAAGGAATTGTTGTTGACTTTAGTGGATCCGTTGATTTCTCCAGAGCGTATTTCCAATAATTCAATACAAATTGGCAGTTAGATGATTGCTGCGGGATATATGTGGAGATTCAGAGCCACATATATCCCGCTTTTATGTGTGTTTTGCGTTTTTCCATATATTGCTTTTTCTAACGTTGAATATTGCAAGTGTCGCACTTGTTGCTTCTTTTGATATAAAGAGCAAGCGTTTTTCTTGCTCGCGTAAACCAGAGTGCACTAATCTGGTTTACAAGGCATAAAGAGCAAGCGCTTTTCTTGCTCGCGTAAATTTAGAGCGAATCAACCGGGCTTACTTTTTCTTCAAGAACAAGCGTTCTCTAGGCTTGCTATGATATGTAGGCAACTGTATCTACAAAAGGTCTAGTATAGTCTGACGTAAAATTTAACGATGAAACAAAGGAGGGCACCAGAAAAATGGTTAGATACATTGCCGGCAAGTTTTTCTTTATGTTGGTATCTCTATTCGTACTCATATCACTGACATTTTTTCTGATGAAAATTATTCCGGGCGATCCGTTCATGTCCGAGAAAGCTGTACAGCCGCAAATTAAAGCTCGGCTGATGGCACAGTATGGACTGGATCAGCCTATTCCTGTGCAATATGTACGTTATCTGGGCAATATTGTTCAAGGTGATCTTGGTATCTCGATGAAATACCAGAATCAGGATGTAAGCGGTCGTATTGCGCAAACATTCAAGCCTTCCCTGCAAATTGGTATTTTTGCAATTGTTATTTCGATCGTGGTCGGGATTATACTCGGTATGATTGCGGCATTATATCATCGTAAATTAATTGACCATATTGCGATGATACTCGCTATTATTGGTATAGCGGTACCGAGCTTTGTACTTGCAACGCTCATTCAATATGTATTTGCACTCAAGCTCGGTTGGTTCGACGTTATGGGCTTTAGTAAGCCAAGTGACTTCGTACTGCCTGTCGCTGCACTTGCAGTTCAACCGATTGCATTCATTGCACGTTTGACTCGCTCCAGCATGCTTGAAGTGCTCAATTCCGAATATATCAAAACAGCTAAAGCAAAAGGTCTGAACGGCTTTACCATTATGACTCGCCACGTACTGCGTAATGGCGTATTGCCTGTAGTTACGTATGTAGGTCCAATGACCGCCAACGTTATCACAGGTTCCGTCGTTATTGAGCAAATCTTCGGTATTGGCGGTATTGGTAAAGTATTCGTTGAAAGTATTACGAACCGTGATTACACTATGATCATGGGTGTGACTATTTTTTATGGCGTTATCTTGATGCTGGCTCGTTTTGTAACTGATATTCTATATGTTATCGTTGATCCGCGTATCAAACTGACAGGTAAAAAGGGGGCTTAAACATTGGCAGCGAACGAAAACAAAACTCCAAATCCTACGACTGCTGATGTGACGATAGATCCGACTTCGCATCAAAAGAGTGTATCACTCTTTCAAGACGCAATGTATCGTCTCGTAAGAAATCCCGTAGCGATGACTAGTCTAGGTATACTGCTCGTTATTATTATTATGGCAATCGTAGGGCCTCATATGGTTCCTTACAACTATTATAGTAATGATCTGATGAATACGAATAAAGCTCCATCTGGTGAACACTGGTTTGGTACAGATAATCTTGGCCGTGACATGTGGGTACGTACCTGGATGGGTGCGCGTATTTCCCTTATTGTTGGTTTTTCGGCTGCTTTGATTGACCTTATTATCGGTGTCATTTATGGCGCGATCATGGGTTACAAAGGCGGTAGAACAGATGAGATCATGAACAAAATTTCTGAAATTTTGTACTCGATTCCTTATCTGCTGGTTGTTATTTTGCTGCTGGTCGTTATGCCTAAAGGGCTTGGAACGATTATTTTTGCACTTGCTGTGACAGGCTGGATTACGATGTCATGGATTGTACGTGGTGAGATTATTCAGCTTAAAAACCGCGACTTCATTCTAGCAGCACGTTCAATGGGCGCGAGTGGTACACGTCAATTGTTCAAACACTTACTTCCAAATGCACTCGGTCCGATTATCGTTACCGTAACATTGTCCGTTCCGAATGCAATCTTTGCCGAAGCTTTCTTGAGCTTCCTTGGTCTTGGTGTTCAAGCACCAATCGCTTCCCTCGGTTCGATGATTAATGATGCGCTGCAAGGCTGGAACTTGTATCCTTGGCGTATGTGGTTCCCTGCTGGTCTGATCTGCTTGACTATGCTGGCATTTAACCTGCTTGGTGATGGCTTGCGTGATGCGCTTGACCCTAAACTGAAAAAATAATATCCATAGGAGGTGGGCTTAGTGGAGAAAATCTTAACAGTAAAAAACTTGAGCGTATCCTTCAATACTCGTGCCGGTGAATTTAAAGCCGTTAAAGATGTGAATTTCGAGATTGGAAAAGGGGAAACGGTCGGTATTGTAGGGGAGTCCGGTAGTGGTAAGAGTGTAACGGCTCAAACGATTATGCGGTTGATTCCTTCTCCGCCTTCTATTATTAAAAGTGGAGAAATTACATTTTTGGGCGAAAGCCTGCTGAGCAAAACCGATAAGCAAATGGAATCGATCCGTGGTAAAGATATCGGTATGATCTTCCAGGATCCGATGACCTCGCTTAACCCAACGATCAAAGTGGGTAAGCAAATTACTGAAGTTTTGCGCAAGCACCAGAAGATGAACGCTAATGAAGCGAAAGCGTCCGCGCTTGAAATGCTGAAGCTTGTAGGGATCAAAAATCCTGAAATTCGTTTCAATCATTATCCGCACCAATTCTCCGGTGGTATGCGTCAGCGTGCGATGATCGCGATTGCACTCGCTTGTCGTCCATCGCTCTTGATTGCGGATGAGCCGACAACAGCACTTGATGTAACGATCCAGGCACAGATTCTTGATCTGATGAAGGATATGCAGCAAAAGCTGGGCACATCGATCATTCTGATCACGCACGACCTTGGTGTTGTTGCTGGTATGTGTGACCGTGTCGTTGTTATGAAGGAAGGGGATGTTGTCGAAACAGGCACAACCTCTGAAATCTTCAAAAATCCTCAGCATCCGTACACAAAACGCCTGCTGAATGCATTGCCACGTCTGGATGAGCCGAAAAAGCCAAAACTGGCTTCCGGTATGGCTGGTTTGGACCCAACTCGTCCACTCGTTGAAGTAACGAACCTGCGCCAGCATTTCAATCTGGGCAAAGGTAATATTTTGAAAGCTGTTAATGATATCAGCTTCAAAATTTACGAAGGCGAAACACTTGGTGTCGTAGGCGAATCCGGTTGTGGTAAATCGACAACAGGTCGTACGATGCTGCGTCTGTATGAGCCAACGGGTGGTAGCGTGAAGTTTAACGGAACAGATATTTTCAGCCTGTCTCCACGCAAAATGAAAGCGATGCGTAAAGACATGCAGATGATCTTCCAGGATCCGTATGCATCGCTGAACCCGCGTTTTAACGTTATGGATATTATCGGCGAATCGCTCGATATCCATGGTCTGGCTGGAAGCCGTGCCGAGCGCAAAAAGCGTGTAGAAGAGCTGCTGGATATGGTTGGTTTGAACCCGAGTCATGCGCTGCGCTATCCGCATGAATTCTCCGGTGGTCAAAGACAACGTATCGGTATTGCTCGTGCACTGGCAGTTAATCCAAAATTCATCATCTGTGATGAGCCGTTGTCGGCACTCGACGTATCGATTCAGGCACAGGTGGTTAAATTGCTGGAAGAGCTGCAACAGCGCCTCGGTCTGACATATCTGTTTATTGCGCACGATCTGTCGATGGTGAAGCATATCAGTGACCGTGTAGCAGTAATGTATATGGGTAAAATTGTGGAGCTGGCGGAAAGTGAAGAACTGTACGCGAACCCACTGCATCCATACACCAAAACATTGTTGTCTGCGATTCCGATCCCAGATCCGGATGTAGAAGTGAACAAACGTCGCATTTTGCTGCCGGATGAGCAACAAGCACCGGTAGAATCGGCGAATCCAGGTATTCCAAAAGATCCGTTCAATCTCGAAAATTCCGAGTTGATCGAAGTATCTCCAGGACACTGGGTATCACAGCCTGTTTCTTAATGTTAATCATTAGCTAAGACTCGTCGCTGTAGCTTCATTCTGATCGCGTTAGTTCAGAGGGAGCCGCAGTGGATGGGTACAGAAGCTTAATATGCAAAAACCGTCATACAATATGGCGGTTTTTTTGTTTCTTCCAAATTGCAAAAAAGTGAACGTTAAGCTTTGACTAAACGGATATACTTTCGTACAATCAAATAAGGTTTAGAAAGTTACAATAAGTAACAACGATGAGGAGGCCCTTACCCCATGAATGTAGTTCCGGAGAGGCTACCTGCGAATCAACCGCTGGCAGAGCGGTATATGAATGATTTTGCATCGGTAAGCAGCTTGTACAATATGAATGTAACTGATCCGCAGACCTGGATTCAGCGTGCCGCCTGGCTGGATCAGCAAGAGCACTCCCGGATTGAGCGTGGAGCGTTGGTTGACTGCCTGACGCAGTATAACCTTACACATAATAAGCATGAAGCTGTACAGCAATCGCTGGAGCTGTTGCGCCAGCAAGATACACTGACGATGGTAGGTGGTCAGCAAAGCGGTTTATTTACCGGACCACTGCTAGTCATTTACAAAGTCGTTACGCTGATTTTGTCAGCGCGTCATGCAGCAGAACAGCTAGATCGTCCGGTCGTACCCGTATTCTGGATTGCCGGCGAGGATCATGACTGGGATGAAGTGAACCATACGTATTTGCCGGATGAGGATGGTCAGGCTGTGCGAATCCGGATGGAGCATGAACGTGGAGGACATTCACCGGTTAGCCGTACACGAATGACAGAAGAGCATATTGCGCCGGTGCTGCGTCAATTTGAAGGCTTATTGCCCGATACCGAGCACAAAAGCGAATGGATCGCTGAACTGGATCGATGTATGCGGCAGTCCGACAATCTGAGCAGTGCATTTGCACGCCAGCTAGGTCGCCTGTTTGGACGCTTCGGACTCGTTCTTCTCGATTCGGATGCACCTGAGCTGCGTGAATTGGAAAAGCCGGTATTTCGCCGTATTATTGAGCAGAATGATCGCTTGACGGAAGCATATATCGCCGCTTCTCGTGAAGTGCGTGATGCAGGTTATGATGAGCAAGCGACGGTAGCAGAGGATGGCGCTAATCTGTTTTATATTCACACGGATGAGATCTATACGGCAGAACGATTGCTGCTCTTTAAACGCGATGGACATTTTACCGATCGTAAAGGTCTGGTGACATTTACGAAGGAAGAGCTGCTGGAGCTTGTAGAGCAGCATCCAGAGCGTTTTAGTAATAATGTGCTGACTCGTCCGTTGATGCAGGAATCGCTATTCCCGGTGCTCGGTACGATTCTCGGTACAGGTGAGATTGCTTACTGGGCATTGACCCGTCAGGCATTTCAGACGCTTGGCATGCAAATGCCACCGATCGTACCACGGATGTCCTTTACCGTGGTTGAGGATAAAGTTCAGCAGTTGTTAACGCGTTTTGAGCTGTCCTTTGATGATGTACGTGAACGGTTTGCGGATATTCGTCAGGAGTGGCTGGAAGCGCAGGAGGATTACAATCTGGACGAACGCTTTGCTGAGCTGAAACGTCAATTCGCTACGTTGTATGCTCCATTTGTGGAGGGACTGGCAGAGGTAGATTCTTCATTACCGCATATTGCCGATACAAATCAGCATAAAATCGAAGCACAGATTGATTACTTGCATCGCAAAAGTCTCAACGCTGTGGAAAAACAGCATGAAGTAGGCTTGCGCCGACTGGATCGTATTGCCTATTCGCTTTATCCGTTCGGTAAGCCACAGGAGCGTACGATCAATAGCTACTATTATATTGGTCGCTATGGGGAACGCTGGCTGGACCAGTTGCTATCCCTGGAGCCCGACCTGAATGGCGGTCATCGACTGCTATATATGTGATCGTTGTAATTCATAATTAGCGGATTGTGTGACACAAGCGATGTATCGCTAAAAGAGCCGGTATAGGATTCGTCTTAGCCAATCTATCTCGATCCAAACGATGAAGTAAGATTTTGCTGCATATCTATTGCTGTCTACACCTGCATGGATATCCATAGAAAGTCATGCATCCTAGACCCATTGAGCAACCGGTATGAATTATCGGTTGCTTTTCTATGCATTAAACGATTAAATGGAAGTATTGATTAAATAAAAGATGACTGGATCATCTGAATAGTGGAGGAACGAAAAGATGACATTGCCGTCCATTGAAAAAAGTATCGTAGCTGACATGGCGTTGGCTCCGGAAGGACACCGTAAAATTGAGTGGGTATCCGCTCACATGCCTGTATTGAACCGCATTCGCGCGGAATTTGAACGGGATTTGCCGTTTAAAGGGCTGAAAGTAACGATCTGCCTGCATCTGGAAGCGAAAACGGCTTACCTGGCAAAAGTTGTACAAGCCGGTGGAGCAGAAGTAACCATTACAGGCAGTAATCCGCTGTCCACACAGGATGATGTGTGTGCGGCACTCGTTGAAGATGGAATTACTGTATTTGCTAAATACAATCCAGAGCCTGCTGAGTACAAATCACTCGTATTGCATGCACTGGAAACGAAGCCAGATCTGATCATCGATGATGGTGGTGACCTGATCACGCTGATGCATGGCGAACGTCCAGACCTGCTGGAAACAATTCGTGGTGGAGCAGAGGAAACAACAACAGGAATTATCCGTTTGAAGGCGCTACAAAAGGAAGGCACGCTGACACTGCCGATGGTAGCGGTCAACGATGCGTACTGTAAGCACCTGTTTGATAATCGTTATGGTACAGGTCAGTCTGTATTTGATGGCATTATCCGTACAACCAACCTGATGATTGCAGGCACGACAGTTGTTGTCGTAGGTTACGGCTGGTGTGGTAAAGGTGTAGCGATGCGTGCGAAAGGTCTGGGTGCCAACGTCATCGTAACTGAAGTGGATGCAATCAAAGCGGTAGAAGCGCATATGGACGGCTTCCATGTGATGCCGATGAGCGAAGCTGCGAAAAAAGGTAACTTCTTCATTACCGTTACAGGTAACAAAGATGTGATTACAGGCGAACATTATGATGTGATGCAAGATGGCGCAATCGTATGTAATGCGGGTCACTTTGATGTGGAGGCGAACAAACCAGATCTGGCTGCTCGCGCCGTATCGATCCGTACGGCACGTAAAAACATTGAAGAATACAAAATGCAGGATGGACGCCGCATTTATTTGCTGGCTGAAGGTCGTCTCGTTAATCTGGGTGCAGCCGATGGTCATCCAGCGGAAATCATGGATATGACATTTGCTTTGCAAGCGGTAGGTCTTCGTTATGTGAACGAAAATTACGAGCAGCTTGGCGCAGGCGTGATCAATGTACCATACGAGCTGGACGAGCAAGTTGCACGCTATCGTCTGGAAAGTCTCGGTATCGGCATCGATTCGCTGAGTAATGCACAGAAGAAATATCTGGATAGCTGGTCTTAATGATCGCAATAATCCTAGACTTATAATACTAGCTTCATTTGATATAAACGTACGAAACAAACCTATATATGCCGTACAATTCTCAAAACTCAATTTCATATTGAAAAGTCTGATGACGCAGGATAAACTTAATCGTCATCAGGCTTTTTTATTTGAAGGTGCACATTACCTTCATGCTTAGCATCGCTGCTTATCCCACTCGTTACTATATAAATAGAATAAAATAAATAATTTTAAACGGAAACGCTAATCAGTGCATCAAACAAGCTCTGATCACTTCTCAGCCCTGTAGATTTTAAATACAGGCAGATAAAAAATTACCGGGTGAGTTGAAGATATGATCAAATACCTACATTCAAAATCTATTCTAAGCTAATCAGCAATCAACCAGTTATTTACTAAAGTGCATAAAACTATCTTGATCATTAGTCTTAAAGGCTATATTATTTATTGGTTGTAGATTTTTAGTAGTTCTATTTGCATATGTTAAGAAGTGTTAAGTGAGCTAAAAGTCCTTATTGATTAAAAATGAAAAATCAGGCTTTTTACGCGCAATTATTGTAAAACAAGATGCTTTACTACATAAAAGTTAAAAAAGAATGATTTTTTTTGAAAAAAAATAGTATGTTGAGAAGGATTTTGATTTTATATGAAGAATCTATTATGCTAGATAGGTGGTGGAAAGTGGTGCAAAGTGGGGAACGATGGGTAAAAGGAGTGAGCCGCCAATGTTCATGGGAGAATTTCAGCATAACATTGACGACAAAGGTCGGATTATTATCCCGGCCAAATTCCGTGATTTACTCGGTCAATCGTTCGTAATTACACGAGGACTGGACCACTGTCTTTTCGTCTATCCAATAGAGGAGTGGTCTCTATTGGAACAAAAGCTCAAATCGCTTCCGCTGATGAAAGCGGATGCCCGTGCTTTTACCCGGTTTTTCTTTTCAGGTGCAACAGAAGGCGAATGGGACAAGCAAGGCAGGGTGAATGTGCCTGCGAATTTGCGTCAGTACGCTAAGCTTGATAAAGAATGTATCATCATCGGTGTATCGAGCAGGGTAGAGATATGGAGCCGCTCCGTATGGGAGCAATATTATAACGAATCAGAACAATCATTTAACGAAATTGCTGAGAAGCTGGTTGATTTTGATCTTGATCTGTAATCGTCTAGGAGGTTTAACAACTTGTTTCATCACATTACTGTATTAAAAGAAGAAGCGACAAATGCACTGGAAATCAAGTCTGATGGCATTTATGTCGACTGCACGCTCGGGGGAGCGGGGCACAGCTCAGTTATTGCGGCTGCCCTGGGAGCAGGCGGCAGGCTGATTGCATTTGATCAGGATGATACGGCTTTGCGCAATGCCGAAACTGTGCTTGCGCCTTACAAGGATCGTGTCACATTGATCAAAAGCAATTTCCGTGATCTGGAGGAGAAGCTTTTGGAAGCGGGGGTTCCGACGGAAGACGGAGTTCCGCAGGTCGATGGCATCCTGTTTGATCTTGGCGTTTCTTCACCTCAATTTGACGATGCCGAGAGGGGATTCAGCTACAATCACGACGCCAAACTGGACATGCGGATGGATCAAACCACCGAATTGACAGCACGTACGATTGTGAACACCTGGCCCGAAGAAGAAATCGCCCGCATCTTATACCGATATGGGGAAGAAAAGTTTTCGAAGCGTATCGCCGCAGTCATTGGCAAGCAACGCGCCATCCAACCGATCGAGACGACTGGCGAATTGGCGGAGCTGGTGAAGGAAGGGATTCCAGCGGCGGCGCGCAGAACTGGCGGTCATCCTGCCAAGCGTAGCTTCCAGGCGCTGCGGATTGCAGTCAATGATGAATTAGGTGCATTTGAAGATGCATTGCATCAATCGGTACGCTGTCTTGCACCAGGCGGACGCGTATCTGTAATTACGTTCCACTCTTTAGAGGATCGTTTGTGTAAGCAGATTTTAGCAGAGTATTTGGAAAAGAATGTAGCCCCACCCGGTTTTCCCGTTTATGTGAGTAATGGCGGTGTATTGAAGCTTGTCAATCGCAAGCCGTTGCTTCCGTCTGATGAAGAGGTCACAACAAACAAGCGCGCAAGATCAGCCAAATTGCGAGTCGCGGAAAAGGTGGACAAAAACCAACAAAATCAATAGGCAAGGAGACGGGATTATGGCTTATACGAGAGGAAATCTGGCCGTTCAGGAAAAACCGGCTGACAAGGTTGTCCGAAAGTATCGGCAAACGACGAAGGTTGTTGTACGTCGTGCACAGCTTCCGGTGCAGGAAAAGATGCTTTATTTGGGAACGGTGCTGCTTTGCATCGTGATCGCTGGTATCGTATTGTGGCGCTATTCTTATATTTATGAAGTGAACAAAAACATACAGAACATGGCAAGTACCACAGCCTCACTGCAGAAGCAGATTACGCAAAACGATCTGCGCAAGCATTTGCTTGAAAACCAGGTGGTGGAGCGCGCAACCGCGCTGGGGTACATACAGCCTGTGGACACTGATCCAATTCAGGTATCCCGTCAAAAGGGAACATCAACCTCGTCGACCGGCACTCAGGATAGCAAGTAAAGCGAGGGAGAATGGCAGTGAATAAAAGAATAAGACTTCGCACTTTATTCGTTGGAGGGTGCATCGCCCTCTTTTTTGTTGTCCTTGTGATGCGTGTCTTCTGGCTTCAAGTCGTTCAAGGCTCGGAGTGGCATGAGCGTGCAGTGGACAACTGGACAACCGACAACGTGATCAAGGCCAAACGCGGCACGATCACAGACCGTAATGGCAATGAACTGGCGATTGATGCGCCAGCTTATAATGTTGTGCTTAATCCGAAGGTCATCGCTGAATTAAATGTAAAAGATGATATCGTTAGCGGTCTGCATACGATCCTTGGCACCGATGAGAGCGAGCTGGAGAAGCAGGCGACATCTGTGGATGATAAAGGCGAGCTTCGTATCTGGCGCGAACTTAACAAGGGCGGGCGTCAGATTCCGCAAAATCAAGCGGACGAAGTGAATGCTTTAATTGCTAAGCTCAAGCAGAAGACAGGTAAACGGTATGACGTAGGTGTATCGCTGTCCGAAGATTCAAAGCGATATTATCCGAAAAATGAACTTGCTTCTCATGTGCTCGGTTATACCGATAAAGAAGGCAAGGCAGTTGCAGGCATTGAAGCTTATTATGATCAACAGCTCCGAGGTGTGGACGGTAAAATCTCGTATGAGAAGGATCGTCAGGGCGATAAGCTGCCCAATTCGAATGATGTATACACACCGGTGAAAAATGGTGACAATTTAAAGCTTACGATTGATGAGACGATTCAGTATTACACAGAGCAGGCGATGAAAGAAGCGTATAAACAGTTACAACCGAAAAGTATTACTGTGATTGCGGCTGATCCGAATACGATGAATATTTTAGCGATGGCGAATATGCCGACTTTTGATCCGAACAAGTATAATGAAGTATCGGCTGATCAATATAATGATTTTACGAACCTTGGTATTAAAGCGATCTATGAGCCTGGTTCGACTTTTAAAATTGTTACACTGTCAGGTGCTGTGCAGGAGAACCTGTTCAATCCTGAAGCTACTTACCAATCGGGTACGATTCGTATCGGTAGCACCACATTGCACGATGTGAACCGTGTAGGTTGGGGGAATATTACGTATCTGGAAGGTTTGAAGCGTTCCAGTAACGTTGCCTTTGTTAAGCTTGGCTATGAGATGCTGGGAGCAGAACGTCTGCGTAAGTATATCGATGCCTTTGGCTTTGGTGTAAAGACAGGTATTGATCTTCCAGGCGAAGTGCCTGGTGCAATCACATTCCGTCCGAATATCAAAACGGAAGTGGCAACGGCTGCTTACGGTCATGGACGCGTACAGGTTACACCGCTACAGCAGCTTGTAGCTGTATCGGCTGTTGCGAATGGAGGTAAGGTACTTACCCCACATGTAGTAGAGTCGGTCACTGACCCGAATACAGGTGTAACAACCGATACGCCTGTACACGAAGTACGTCAGGCGATTACTCCTGAAGTATCAGCCAAGGTACGAGGTTATTTGGAACAGGTTGTATCCGATCTGGATATTGGTACAGGTCGTCATGCATATATCGAAGGCTATCGTGTAGCAGGTAAAACCGGTACGGCCGTTAAAGTTAAAACCGACGGCTCGGGACAGTATGACTATACGAAGCAAGTCGTTTCCTTTATCGGCTTTGCGCCAGCCAATGATCCCAAAATTGCAATGATCGTCGTGGTTGACCAACCGTCCAACTCCAAGCTGGGTGGCGGTACGGCAGCAGCGCCAATTTTCAAACAGATCGTTAGTCAGGCATTGCCTTATATGGGCATACCGAAGGTGAGCGAAGACGGCAGCAGTAGTAAAGTCAAAACGACAGTACAGCAAGCTCCAACGACGTATACAGCACCTGTGCTTACCGGTAAGCCGCTGGATCAGGCAAAGAAAAATCTGCTGGCCAACGGAATCGCTTATAAGGTAGTAGGGTCTGGCAATAAGGTTGTGAAGCAATATCCGGCAGCAGGAGCAACGATGGGCAGTGGACAGAGCATGTATCTGATGACCGAAGAGCCGACCAAAATGGCGATTCCAGATTTGAAGGGTGAATCATTACGTGATGCACTTGAAATTTTGAATCTGATGAAGGTCGAGGTAACAACAACGGGCGAGGGATATGTGTCTGCTCAGGTGGAATCCGAATCAGGCGGACGCCGCTCTGTTACATTGACGCTCAAGTCAGCAAAAGCTACGATTACTGGTGTAGACGATGCGGATGAAAGCCAGTCAACAGATGATAACAAGGCAGATGCTACTAAGGATGAATCGGCCCAGGATAAAGATAAGAACAATTCTGATTCTACATCAGCAGATACGAAAGCCGATGGAGATTCATCAGGTAGCAGTTCGAACGAATCGGAAGCGGACGGAGAATCCACCTCAGATCGCTCGTCTGGTACAGATAATGGTTCCAATTCAAGCTTGAAAATTCCGGAGCCAGAAGGCGCACCAACGAATTAATGCCTATGTGGAACAGGATCAGGAATATGTTGTTCGATGCAAAGCAGATGAAGGCATCATGTACATTGGATTGATGATAACCCGGCAGAATCAGCCACAGGAGCAATGTCTCCTGAGTGGCTTGAGTTTTGCCGGGTATCGTTATTAATTTTGGAAAAGAGGAATGAATATGTTGTTATCGGAGGCGTCCAAGCTGTTGATAACGTCCCGGATTCAAGGTGATCCGGCAACACCAATTTCTGGAATGGAGGTGGATTCGCGAGAGGTGCAAGCGGGTGATTTGTTTATTTGTTTGCCCGGGTTGACAGTAGATGGTCATGACTTTGCAGAACAGGCAATCGCCAAAGGAGCATGTGCTCTCGTGGTAGAGCGAGAGCTGCCTGTTGAGGTGCCACAATTGATCGTGTCCAGTTGTCGTCATGCGATGGCGGTGCTGGGAGATGCGTTTTATAATCATCCTAGTCATAGACTACGAATGATCGGAATTACAGGAACGAACGGTAAGACCACAACTTCTTATCTGATTGAGCGTATTATGAATGACAATGACATAAATACCGGTTTGATCGGAACGATTGAAATGCGTTATAACGGTGAAGCTGTACCGATGCCGCGCACAACGCCAGAGGCGCTTCTATTGCAGCGTATGCTGGGGCAGATGGCCGACTCCGGTGTGGAAGCCTGTGTGATGGAGGTATCCTCCCATGCGCTGGAGCAAGGACGTGTGAAGGGGACGGATTATCGTACGGCTATTTTCACTAATATTAGTCAGGACCATCTGGATTATCACAATACGATGGCCGAATATATTGCCGCTAAAGGGTTGTTTTTCAGCCGACTTGGCAACAACTATGCAGAACCGGAGCAGCGTAAATATGCTGTTCTCAACATAGATGATCCTGCTTCCGATTATTATCGCCGCATTACCGCTGCTGATGTCATTACATATGGAGTGGAACAGCCTGCTGACGTACGTGCAACGAATATTCGCATCACGTCTACTGGAACCAGCTTTCATCTGACTACCTTCCGTGGTGAAACCGATGTGACGCTGAAAATGGTAGGCACATTCAATGTGTATAATGCACTGGCAGCCATTACGGCAGCCTTGATCGAAAATGTGCCGCTGGAGCGTATTCGCCATAGTCTGGAACATATTCCGGGTGTGGATGGTCGGGTAGAGCTGGTCGATGCAGGACAGCCTTTTGCTGTCATTGTAGACTATGCACATACACCGGACGGTCTGGACAATGTATTGTCCACGATTAAGGAGTTTGCGGAGCAGCGAATCATTACTGTCTTTGGCTGTGGTGGTGATCGTGATCGTACAAAGCGTCCACTGATGGGCAAGGTTGCCGCAAAATACAGCGATTATACCTTTGTAACATCGGATAATCCGCGTACGGAAGATCCTGATTTTATCCTCACCGAAATTGAAGCAGGACTGAAAGAGGATCGTATTGATACAGATCGCTATGAGCTAATTGTCGATCGCCGCACAGCGATTCAAAAAGCGGTTGAAATGGCGCAGCCAGGCGATGTACTATTGATTGCGGGCAAAGGCCATGAAACGTATCAGGTCATCGGTAAGGAAACGATCGATTTTGATGACAGGCTGGTAGCCAAAGAAGCGATAAGGGGTCTTTCCAAGTGATAAAAACGACGATTGAGCGCATTGCAGAGATGTGCGGCGGTCAGCTCAGCGGAGCTGCCGAAGCGGTCTGCCATGGAGTAGTGATTGATTCGCGTCAGGTGTACGAGAATTGCTTATTTATACCGATCATTGGCGAACGCGTCGATGGTCATGACTTTGTAGTGGATGTGCTGTCCAAAGGAGCATCTGTATCGCTATGGCAGCGTGATCGTGGTGAAGCACCAGCAGGTAATATCATTATCGTAGATGATACGTTAATTGCGTTGCAGCAGTTAGCCAGAGCTTATTTACAGCAATGTCATCCACAGGTAGTCGGTATTACGGGTTCCAATGGTAAAACAACGACCAAGGACATGGTCGCAGCGTTACTGGGGCAAGTATATCGGGTACACCGAACTGCTGGTAATTTTAATAGTCACATCGGTCTACCATTAACGATATTATCGATGCCTGCCGATACGGAAATGTTAATTTTGGAAATGGGAATGAGAGCCAGAGGTGAAATTGAATTTCTGTCTCAACTTGCCGAGCCGGATACGGTAGTAATTACGAATATCGGTGAATCCCATCTGGAACAACTGGGTAGCCGTGAGGAAATTGCCAGAGCAAAGTTGGAAATTACAACGGGCCTGAAACGCAATGGATTGTTCATTTATCCGGGAGATGAGCCTTTACTGCAGCAAATATTGGTAGAACCTGAATTTTTGAATCTGTCTGATGTGAGTTCTTATACATTCGGTCTGGAACCGAGCAATGATCTGCATCCAACCGGTATCATGAATCAAGGACAACATACCGTATTTACTACGCCACGTTATCCTGACATCGTATGGACTTTGCCATTACCAGGACTTCATAATGTCAGTAATGCGATGGCAGCGATGCTGGTAGCAGAACATTATAACCTCACGCCATCCCAGATCCAAAATGGATTTTCAGGTCTTCGTCTCACCGGGATGCGGATTGAAATGACCACCGGACGCGATGGAATAATGATATTGAATGATGCCTATAATGCCAGTCCATCTTCTATGAGAGCGGCAATCGATGTGTTGCATCAGATGAAAGGTTATTCGCGTAAGCTGGCGGTACTGGGGGATATGCTGGAACTTGGACAGGATGAAGATCATTATCATCAGCAAATAGGTGAATATGTCGCTGGTAAAGTAGACTGGCTGTTCACTTATGGACAGCGTAGCTTATCCATCGCCAGCGGGGCAAAAATGAATATGCCGCAGGAACGAATTCGTTCTTATCAATCCAAATCGGAATTAATCCATGATCTGCTGGAATTAGCAACAGGTGGAGATGTGATTTTATTCAAAGCATCAAGAGGAATGAGATTGGAAGAGGTTTTACAGGCGCTGATGCCTGATTCAATAAGCAACGCAGAAGCGCTGGGGGAATAACAAGATGGATTTTCAATTATTACTATTAGCGGCAGCCGCCTCATTTATTTTATCGATTATTGCGATGCCGATTCTGATTCCGGTATTACGCCGGATTAAGTTCGGACAGCAGGTTCGTAATGATGGGCCGCAAAGCCATTTGAAAAAGGCAGGCACGCCAACGATGGGCGGTATCGTCATTATTTTGGCGGCAACGGTCGTATTTATTAAATTTTCGGTCATTGATACGAATTTCTGGGTGTTGCTCACTGCGACGGTTGGGTTCGGCTTGATCGGATTTTTGGATGATTATATTAAAATTGGACTCAAGCGCTCGCTCGGTTTGACGGCAAGACAAAAGCTGGTAGGACAATTGCTGTTCTCAGCGATTATCTGCTTTTTGCTCATTCACAAAGGACATAGTACCGCGCTCAGCATTCCGGGCATGGATGTTACATTTGACTGGGGTCCGTGGTTTTATTATCCATTCATCGTTGTGATGCTGCTCGCGATCAGTAATGCGGTGAATTTTACCGATGGCGTGGACGGTCTGCTGTCCGGTGTGAGTGCGATTGCATTTGCAGCGTATGCAGTTATCGCCATTCAGATGTCTTCACCCGCGGCTGCGGTATGTGCGGCTGCGATGATTGGCGCTGTACTGGGCTTTCTGGTGTTCAACGCGCATCCGGCCAAAGTATTTATGGGCGATATGGGATCACTCGGCATCGGCGGCGCGATTGGTGGGATTGCCATCGTAACGAAAAATGAACTGCTATTCCTTATTATCGGTCTTGTATTCGTTATCGAATTATTGTCTGTTGTCATTCAGGTCGTGTCGTATAAGACACGCAATGGGAAACGGGTATTCAAAATGGCACCGATTCATCATCACTTTGAACTATCCGGCTGGTCGGAGTGGCGCGTCGTAACGACATTCTGGGCAGTAAGCCTGATTCTGGCTGTGATCGGAATTTACATTAGCAAGGGGTTGTCTTAATGAATGCTCCTGAATCATATCAAGGTCTTCCAGTCGTTGTGATCGGTCTGGCACGCAGTGGCGTGGAAGCAGCCAAAGCGTTGTATCGTCTTGGAGCTGTCGTAACGGTCAATGATCTCAAGCCAAGAGAGCAGTCGCCAGAAGCGTCTGAGCTCGAGGAGCTGGGCATTGAAGTGATTTGCGGTGGACATCCAGAAGGATTGATTCATCCCGAGGTGGCACTGGTTGTGAAAAATCCAGGCATTCCATACACTGCGCCGCCAATCAAGCAGGCGCTGGAGCTTGGAGTGGAAGTGATTACCGAAGTAGAGCTTGCGTACAAGCTATCCGATATTCCAATGATCGGAATTACTGGCTCCAATGGTAAAACAACAACGACAACTTGGGTGGGCAAAATGCTGGAAGCATGCGATCTGCATCCAATCGTCGGCGGTAATATCGGCATACCGCTCTGTCAGGCCATCGCTGAGGCGGATCCGGCGCTTAAGACAACGATTGTTGCCGAGCTGAGCAGCTTTCAGCTTAAAGGCACTCAGGACTTCAGACCGCGTATTGCCTGTCTGCTCAATATCGCAGAGACGCATCTGGATTATCACGGTTCTATGGATGATTATGTCGGCTCCAAACGCAAAATTTTTGCGAATCAAGGTGCAGGCGACACAGCGGTACTGAACTGGGATGATAGCTATTGCCGCAGTATTATTCCTTATATGGAGGCTGAACATACGATTCTGTTCTCCATTTATGATGAGCTAGGAGCAACATTGACAGCAGCATCGGAGCAGGCCAAAGCGACGGCTGCTGCGCTGTATGTCTCTCCTTCCTTTATCGAAGGCAGCGAGGATGAGCTGGAACGCACCATTATGTATACGGATGGTCAAACGGAAATTGCGATCCTGCCTGTACATGAGCTGGGCATTCCCGGACGCTACAATGTAGCAAACGCACTGGCTGCGTGTGCGATGGCAATTGCCGCTGGCTGCAAGCCGCAGGAGCTGGCTGAACCGCTGCGCGCATTCCGTGGTGTGGAGCATCGACTTGAATATGTGCGTCAGCATGATGGGGTTGATTATTACAACAACTCCAAAGCGACCAATGCAAGAGCGACTATCATGGCGTTATCGGCATTTCAAGATCAGGAGATTGTGCTGATTGCAGGTGGGTTGGATCGAGGCTCCGATTATATGGAGCTGATGCCTGTTCTCCAGAGCGGTGTTAAAGGAGTCGTGCTGCTCGGACAAACACGTCATAAGCTGGCACAGGTTGCCGAGCTTGCTGGTATTACGCAAGTAGCTGTGATCGATGAAGCGGAAAATACAGTAGTTGCGATTGAAGCAGCCGTTGCTGCTGCAAGCAAGATGGCAAGCAAGGGTGATATTGTGTTATTATCTCCAGCATGTGCAAGCTGGGATATGTTTACGTCGTATGAAGTGCGCGGCGATCAGTTTAAGGTGGCTGTGCACAAGCTATAATTCGTTTGGGCAGACCAGAATGCATGAAGCAGTAGCCATTGCAGTAGCAGAGGAATTCTGCTTGATCCATTTATTTTTATATACTCAAGCTTAAATAGGTAGGATTAGCGTGCTGACATTCCATTAGAAAGGGGGTTCGATTATGAGAATTATTTTGACCGGAGGCGGTACAGGCGGACATATTTATCCTGCACTGGCTATTGCTGAGCAATGCAGAGAGCAGGGGATTAAGGCTGAATTTCTGTATATTGGTGGTAAACGGGGATTAGAAACGAAAATTGTGCCGGAGGCCAAAATTCGGTTTGAATCGATTGATATTACCGGATTCCGAAGGAGTTTATTTTCACTTGAAAATATTCGGACAATTAATCGCTTCATTCAGGGTGTGAAAATTTCAAAAAAGCTCATCCGCGAATTTCGTCCTGATATTGTAATTGGTACAGGCGGTTATGTATGCGGACCTGTCGTCTATGCGGCAGCCAAGCTAGGTATTCCAACGCTTGTTCATGAGCAAAATGCGATCCCGGGCTTAACCAATTTGTTTTTAAGTGGCTATGCTAATACGGTAGCCGTGAGCTTTGAGGATGCATTACCTCGTTTCAAGCGCGCCAAACGCGTGCTGTTTACCGGCAATCCACGGGCAACGATGGTTCAGCATGCTGACCGTGAACGCGGACTCGCTTCACTGGGACTACCTGCTGATGCTCAAATTGTGCTGATGGTAGGCGGAAGCCGCGGCGCGAGAGCGCTTGTCGAGGCGATGGTACAGGCTGCGCCACTACTGCAGCAGAAGCCGGATGTGCATTATGTGTTTGTTACCGGCGAAATTTATTATGATGAAATCTATGAGCGCATTCAAGAAGCGGTAGATACGATTCCGACGAATCTGCATGTACTGCCGTATATTCCGAATATGCCGGAAGTGCTGGCTGCGACATCGCTATTGATCGGTCGTGCAGGTGCGTCCTCACTGGCGGAAATTACGTCGCTTGGTACACCGTCCATCTTGATTCCATCGCCCAATGTGACTAATAACCATCAGGAGGCGAATGCATTAGCTTTGAAAAAGGCCGGTGCAGCCGAAATGCTGCTGGAGCGTGATCTGAGTGGGCAAGCGCTTGTCGCGATTGTGGATCGCATTATGGATGATGAGCAGGAGCGACAGCGGATGTCTGAAGCATCCTCGGCGCTAGGAACGCCACAATCTGCATTCCTGTTGCTAGAGGAAATGCAGCGTCTGATTGCTGAGAAGAAAGCAGACAAGCACTGAGCAGAGCTTCTACGGAGCATGATCGTGCTTGCTGATGAACGGCAGCAAGGGGCTGCACATCTGTCGAGTGAACCGAAATACGAATTACTGGAGAACTGCCATGCCTAAGCAAAAATTGATTGTATTACCGAAAAATGAACCTTCTGCCCAGAACGGACCGTCCTCCAAACGCAGACGAGGCTTTAGCCCACGCACCAGGTGGATCGTTATCCTGAGCATTTTGTTTGTTGTTGCGCTGGGTGTCGTATTCTGGTTCTCGCCGATCGGCAAAATATCGCAGATTACGTTCACCGGCAACGCGTTTACCTCCAAGGAGGATTTACTGGCAGCGACTCGGCTTGCCAAAGGAGATGCCTTTTACGGTACGTCCGCAGCGACTATCCAATCCAGACTGAAGACGATTCCGGCCATTGAGGATGCGACAATTACCAAGCAATTTCCCGGTAAGATCGATATTCACATTACCGAATATCCGGTAGTGGCTTATGAACTGGCTACCTCAGGCGAGCTGACCGCCATTTTACAAAATGGCACATCCGTACGTGCGGATGATCGCGGCGTTGCTGTAGAGAAGCCTGTGCTTACCCAGTGGGCCGATTTCCAGAAGGAAAAGGTAGCGCTGTGCAAGGTGCTCGGCACGATTCCGAATGAGCTAACCTCAGACATTTCGGAAATTATGCCATCGCCAACTCCATCATTTCCGGATCGCATTATGATCTATACTCGTTCTCAATTCGAGGTGATCACGAGTATTTCGCTGCTGGCGGACAAGGTAGAGTATTTGAATCAGGTCATTGAGACACAGCCACCCGGGATCATCACGATGCTGGAGGCAGATTCATACACACCATTTGTACCGCAGGAGGAAGAAGACAATACGAACGGTGACGGTACTGGAACCCAGTAAAGAGATAGCTCAGCTCCGACGTTAAATGATGCTTATACAGGTCATTTAACGTGTTAGAGCGCTGGATATGATGTCTGCACTTTCTGTCTAGCCGGAAAAATGCTAGAATAAGTTTGGCAGATATTAAAGTTTTGTAAACTTTGAGTCCCATATGGTTCAGCCGTGAATGGATATCGGTGCAATCGTTCTTTTTTCTTTAAACTTTTACAGCTTCATAGGGAATCCAAAGTTCGTAACAGATATTAAAAAGTTTGCAGAAAAAAGAGGGAAAGTATGGACCATGTTGAATACTACTGTAGAGAGCAATAGTAAAAAATGTTTTTCGGAAATTGAATTTCCATTTCGACTAAATCAATCGAAAATTAGGGAATTCGTCATTTTATGGAATTTGCAGGAGGTGCCAGGGGCTTGAGCAACAATGACATCATTGTTAGTTTGGACATCGGTACATCCAAAGTTCGTGCTATTATCGGGGAAATTAACAATGGAACCTTTAATATTATTGGAGTTGGATCTGCCGACTCGGAAGGGATTCGCAAAGGCGCAATCGTTGATATTGACCAGACTGTGCAATCCATCCGAAATGCAGTTGATCATGCTGAGCGTATGGTCGGCATTCAAATATCTGAAGTAATCGTGGGTATTTCGGGCAATCACATCGGACTTCAAACGAGCCATGGAGTTGTAGCCGTATCCAACGAAGATCGTGAAATTGGCGAAGAGGATATCGAACGGGTGTTGAAGGCTGCGGAAGTAATTGCCCTTCCTCCTGAACGTGAAATTATCGATGTTGTCGCCAAACAATATGTCGTGGACGGACTGGAAGGTATTCAGGACCCACGCGGTATGATCGGCGTACGACTGGAAGTAGAAGCTACCATTATTACTGGCGCTAAAACCTCTATTCATAATTTGCTTCGCTGTGTGGAAAAAGCAGATCTGCATATTAAGGATCTGGTACTGATCTCGCTTGGTGCAGGCCAACTGGCTTTGTCCAAAGACGAGAAGACAATGGGCTCTGTGCTGGTGGATATCGGTGCTGGCTCATCCACAATCGCGGTATTCGAGGAAGGAGCGCTCAAAGCAACGTCTACGTTGCCGATTGGCGGTGAGTTTATAACGAATGATATCGCCTATGGACTGCGTACTCTGACCGAAAATGCCGAAAAGGTAAAGCTGAAATACGGTTGCGCCATGGTTGAAGAAGCGGCAGCAGATGTCGTATTCAAGGTTCAGCGTATCGGCAGCAATGTCGATAAGGAGTTTACACAGCAGGACCTGGCTGCCATTATTGAGCCGCGTGTGCAGGAAATCTTCGAACTGATTCGTCAGGAAGTTGTACGTCTCGGTTACCATGAGCTTCCTGGTGGTTATATACTGACAGGAGGTACAGTTTCTATGCCGGGCGTGCTTGAGATCGCTCGCGAGGAGCTGGCAGCTTCTGTACGGGTGGCAGTTCCTGATTATATCGGTGTACGCGATCCTGCTTATACAAGCGGAGTAGGCATTTTGTATAATGTAATCCGTAATATTCGCGGTGGCGGCAGTACGTCAGGTGCAAGCAAAAAAGCACCTGCACGCAACAAGGCCGCATCGACCCCGGAGAGCAGCGCAAAACCGGGCTTGATTGAACGGCTCAAAAACATGTTCAGTGAATTTATCTAATGAAGTTCATTCTAGCTGGAAAAGAGCCATTCATGGACATTGAGGGGGAGATGGGATAGATGTTGGAATTCGATTTTGAAATGGAAAGCCTGGCCCAGATTAAGGTCATTGGTGTAGGCGGCGGCGGAAGCAATGCCGTGAACCGAATGATCGAAAATGGTGTACAAGGCGTGGAATTTATAACGGTAAATACAGATGCACAGGCACTGCATCTGGCCAAATCCGAACATAAGCTGCAAATTGGCGATAAGCTGACCCGCGGACTTGGCGCTGGCGCTAATCCTGAAGTAGGTAAAAAAGCGGCTGAAGAATCTCGTGATCTGATCAGTAACACACTGAAAGGTGCAGATATGGTATTCGTTACTGCCGGCATGGGCGGCGGTACAGGTACAGGGGCTGCTCCAGTGATTGCTGAGATTGCTAGAGAATGCGGCGCACTGACTGTAGGCGTAGTAACGCGTCCATTTACTTTTGAAGGACGTAAACGCTTCTCTCACGCAGAGCAAGGCATCGAAGCATTGAAGGAAAAAGTAGACACACTGATCGTGATTCCAAACGATCGTTTGCTCGAAATCGTCGATAAAAAGACGCCGATGCTGGAAGCATTCCGCGAAGCGGACAATGTACTTCGTCAAGCGGTACAAGGTATTTCCGATTTGATCGCTGTACCGGGATTGATCAACCTTGACTTTGCCGATGTAAAAACAATCATGACAGAGCGCGGCTCAGCCTTGATGGGTATCGGTGAAGCAACAGGTGAGAATCGTGCAGCGGAAGCCGCACGCAAAGCGATCATGAGTCCATTGCTTGAAACCTCCATTGAGGGTGCGCGTGGTGTGATTATGAACATCACAGGTGGCGCGAATCTGTCCCTGTATGAAGTGAATGAAGCGGCTGAGATCGTAACAAGTGCTTCCGATCCGGAAGTGAACATGATCTTCGGTGCGATTATCGATGAGAATCTCAAAGAAGAGATCAAGGTAACCGTTATCGCAACTGGATTCGAGCATAAGCCTGCACAACCGTTGCAGCCTGCACGCCGTCCAGCAGCAAGCCAGCAGCCACAAAGCTCCAGCGAGCCAGTTGAAGAAAAAGCGCCAAATCCGCGCCAATTCAACAATCAGCAGCAGCCAAGTGGCGATCAATTGGACATTCCGACCTTCCTGCGTAATCGTTCCCGTCATAAAAACGACTAGAACCTTGCCTGCGCAGGCATTACAGGTTACGATAAAAGGACTTGTTTTCTGCGGAAAACAGGTCCTTTTTGTTTTTTCAATATGCCTTTGTCGTAGCAGAATATGCTACAGTAATAGATACAGATAACAAAATGAACATGCAGCATCAGCAGAACAGGTGGATGCTATATTTGAATGTATAATAGCGAATCAATCATGATCAGACTGGCTCATAGACAATGACATCAGATAGTCAGAACAGTGGAACAGTGAGGTGTACGATGGAACCATTTCAAAGTAATTGGAAAGCCGGGACAACGGAGCAGTATCCAGAATTGTTTTTGTTAAGCGGTAAGGGCTGGAGCGATGGAATACGTGCAGGCTTTACCGGAAGGCGCGGAGGAGTCAGCCAGGCGCCATACGATTCATTTAATCTTGCTTATCATGTAGAGGATCAGCCAGAGGATGTGCTCGGGAATCGTCGTTTGCTCTGTGAGCAGCTTAACTTTGACCCTAGCGGCTGGATATGCGGTGAACAGGTGCATAGCAATCATATCGCCTGTGTAACAGCGGAAGATGCCGGCAAGGGCTGGGCTGATCGGGAAAGTGCTTTTCAGAATACAGACGGATTGATTACCGATGTGCCGGGCATCCTGCTGACTTCCTTTTACGCGGATTGTGTGCCATTATACTTTATAGACCCTGTAAAACGGGTGGTGGGTCTGGCTCATGCAGGCTGGAAGGGCACGGTCGCTGATATTGCCGGTGAGATGGTTCGCACGATGGAGCGTCAATATGGCAGTCAGGCTGCTGATCTGCGGGCAGCGATTGGGCCATCGATCGGCATGCGACAATATGAGGTCGACCAGCGGGTAATGGAGCATGTGGATGTTTGGACAAGCAAGCTTGCGGGTAATGGACAAGTGCCTACATATACTCAATCAGGTGCTCCGGGCAAAACCTGGCTTGATTTAAAACAATTAAACCGTGAATTGATGATTTTTGCAGGAATACAGCCTCAGCATATCGAAGTTAGTGAGTGGTGCACGCATGAGCGTCACGACTTATTCTTTTCCTATCGTGCAGATGGTGGTCGTACAGGCCGCATGGCAAGCTGGGCTGGTATAGAAACGGAGTGACTACAGATTGGGATTGCAAGAACGAATCGCTCAGGTAGAGCAGCGCATTCAAGCAGCCTGTGAGCGCAGTGGACGCCGGGCTAGCGACGTACAGATGGTAGCAGTAACCAAATACGTATCGACCGAGAAAACGGGTCAGGTACTGGATGCGGGACTGATCCATCTGGGCGAAAATCGCTGGCAAAATGCGAAGGATAAATGGGAAGCGTTACATCAACGCGGAATATGGCATTTTATCGGTCATTTGCAGACGAACAAGGTCAAGGATGTTATCGGCAAGTTTGAATATATTCATTCACTGGATCGATTATCGCTAGCTAAGGAACTGGAGAAAAAGGCAGCCGAGCTGGAGCTAATGGTGAAAGTGTTTGTGCAGTTTAATGTTTCGGGTGAGGAATCGAAGTATGGTCTGGCACCGGAAGCGGCAGAGGACTTTTTCAAGGCGCTCCAGCAGATGCCGCATTTGAAAGTGGTCGGTCTGATGACAATGGCTCCGGAGGTTGATGAGCCGGAACAGACGCGTCCGGTATTTCGAGGACTGCGCGAGCTCAAGGATCGGCTCAATACGCTTGGATTAACGGCAGAGCCAATAGAGCATCTGTCGATGGGCATGTCGGGTGATTTTGAGATTGCTGTTGAAGAAGGGGCGACATTTGTACGCCTCGGCTCGATCCTGGTTGGCAAAGAGGAGGATTAACGATGAGTGTAATGAATCGGTTTATGAATTTTATCGGGCTTCAGGAAGAAGAGGAAGTTGTAGAACGCGAGCAGATTATCGAAGAAGAAGTCGATTCTCGTGAAACTTCTCCGGCAGATGCACGTAGAAACAGTAGAGCCAATAATGTCGTCAGTATTCATTCACAGAAAAATGTCAAAGTCATTTTGAACGAGCCGCGCAGCTATGATGAAGCTCAGGATATTGCGGATCATCTGCGTTCGCACCGCTCGGTTATTGTCAACCTTCAGCGTGTTCGTCATGATCAGGCACTGCGTATTATCGATTTTATGAGCGGCACCGTATATGCACTCGGTGGCAGCATCTCCAAAATCGGCAGTAACATTTTCCTGTGTACACCGGATACAGTCGAAATCGAAGGCACAATCGCTGAGCTTATGAGCGACGATTTTGATTATAACAAGATGAGGTGATCGGAAGTTGAGCGTACTTTTTGAAGTGCTCGGTATTGCATACCGAATTTACATGTACATGATTATTATTTATATCCTGCTGTCCTGGTTGCCTAGTGCTCGTGAGAGCTCTTTTGGTCAATTACTTGGACGTCTGGTTGAACCTTATCTTGCGCCGTTCCGCCGCTTTATTCCGCCAATCGGTGGCGTGCTGGATATTTCGCCGATCGTAGCGCTGTTTGTATTGCAGCTAGCGTTCAGCGGACTGATCTACCTGTTACAAACGATCCTGTTCTAATCGAGCAGCCGTCGTTTGAACATAACGTTAGGATTCAAAGCTGAAGCATGGAGCAGACAATGGCAGGACTGTTGATCTGCTCCATGCTTTGGCTTTTTGTTTTGGATATAGCTTGATTCGAATATATTATGTTTTGGGATAAAAAGAGTAAGCTTTGAAAATAAGTTTGAAGAAAGGTCGTTAGCAGGAATGAACAAAAACATTTTTAGTCATTTTCATCCTGATGAGCGGGAGTTTGTGGAACGAGCTTCGGAGTGGATTGAAAATGCAGCTCGTTATCATGAGCAGAAGCTGACTGATTTTCTGGACCCGCGTCAGGCCTATATTTTATCTACGCTCGCTGCTCGTGAGCCGGATGTGCATATTCGGCTGGATGGCGGTTCTGAACATGCGGAGCGCAGACGTGCTCTGATCGCACCGGATTATGCCGATTTATCACAGGAAGATATGCAGCTTAGCGTGCTGGAGATTACACCGGAAGGACAGCGCTTTACCGAGCTGGAGCATGGTGATTATATGGGATCATTGCTCGGACTTGGCATGAAGCGAGATAAGATCGGTGATATTCATGTACTGGACGATGGCTGTCATACCGTTGTGGCGACTGAGATTGCATCGTATCTTAATCTGAATATGAATCAGGTTCATCGGCTGCATGTGATGACAGGCCTTTTGCCGATCGAACAGCTACGTGCCGCCAAACAGGAGCTGCAAACGATGGAGTTGTCTGTCGCTTCGCTGCGACTTGATGGTATTGCCAGCGATGTATACCGATTGAGCCGCAGTAAAATACTCGTGCCGATCAAGGCAGGCCGCTGCAAAGTGAACTGGAAGCCTGAGGAGGATCCTTCCCATGCGCTCAAGGAAGGCGATGTCGTATCGGTGCAAGGCATGGGGCGTTTTAAAGTGCTGGAGCTGGAAGGTGTAACGAAAAAAGGTCGTTACCGTGTAAAAATCGGAAAATTCGTATAAAGCGTCGGCAGGAATATAACTGTGCCTTGCTGAATATATAGTAAAAGCCTATGTTGTTTCAACGGAACCACATATCGGTGTATATACAAAAGGATCGCGGTATTCGTCCGGCTGATTGCGTATCGTCTATGCAGTATCTACTGGAGCTGGTCTGGTAGCGGCTACAATCATATGGAATCTACAACGGACGACATACTATCGATATCGTTATCATATGATTCATTTCGCTAGTCTGATGGTGTTCAACGATGCTGAAATACAGTATGATAACAATACAAAAGGCAATTCAACGGCCTAATACTATAGGAGGTGTCTATCCATGCCATTAACCCCGCTGGATATACATAATAAGGAATTTTCGCGTCGGCTGCGTGGTTATGACGAAGATGAAGTGAATGAGTTCCTTGATCAGGTAATCAAAGATTATGAAGGACTTATTCGCGAAAACAAAGATTTGCAAAATCAGTTGCTTGCTGTACAGGAGCGTCTGGACCATTTTGCTAATCTGGAGGAGACACTGAGCAAAACGATCATCGTTGCCCAGGAAGCAGCAGATGAGGTGAAAAACAACGCGAAGAAGGAAGCTCAGCTCATTATTAAAGAATCCGAGAAAAATGCGGATCGTATCATTAATGAGTCGTTGTCCAAGGCGCGTAAAGTATCCATGGAAGTGGAAGAACTCAAGAAGCAGGCTTCCATCTATCGCACTCGTTTCCGGACACTGGTTGAAGCTCAGCTTGAGCTGCTCAGTCAGGATGGATGGGACGCACTGGAAAATCAAACGCGTGAGCTGGAGCGCACAAGCAGCGAGCGTCAGGAGCGCAACGAGCGTGATCGCGAGCAATGGAACCGTGAGCGTCAGGATGAACGTGAGCCGGAAGAAAATCGTTCCGTCAGTGGCGACCTGTACTAAGCTTAGATGGTTGACATTTTGCGGTTAAAGCGATATAAATATTTTATGACCATGACGTTTTCTTGGAAGGCGTCACTTATGAACGACTCGGTAACAGAAGCATGCTTCTGTACCGGAGTATAGTTGCATACATTCTGTGATGGGGCCAGTACAGGCTATGATCGTTTTTAGAGAGTTGGCGGTTGGTGCAAGCCAATAAACGACGAGCTATGGAAAATCTCCCCGGAGAAGCGCGGCTGAACCTTTCAGTAAGCCAAGCCGGATTGCCTGCCGTTATCAGGGCGCCGCATGAAGTGTGCGGGCATAAGTGTCATTTTGATACGAAGGGTGCGTCTGTTTCAGGTAACAGAGCTTCATTCCTTGCGGATCAAGATGAAACAAGGGTGGTAACGCGAGCAACCTCGTCCCTTTCCAGGGACGGGGTTTTTTTGATGTTTTGGCGATTGATATGGCGGTTGACGCACAGGGGTAATCGGATGGCGAACAGTCATCATGCTGCACGGACAGAGATTCATCATGGTCCGAACTGGAGAAAGGATGGGGAAACATGCAAAGAGTAGATGTCAAAGAGAAAGCACGCGCACGCGATTTGCGCATGCTGAACAAATGGAAAGAGGAGCGTACATTACAGCGCTCCATCGAGAACCGTGAAGGAAAGCCGAACTTTGTCTTTTACGATGGGCCACCAACAGCGAACGGTAAGCCGCACATTGGTCACGTACTGGGTCGCGTAATCAAAGACTTTATCGGTCGTTATAACACGATGAAGGGCTACCGTGTTGTACGTAAAGCAGGCTGGGATACACACGGTCTGCCGGTTGAACTGGGCGTACAGAAAAAGCTCGGCATCTCACACAAATGGGAGATCGAAGATTACGGCGTTGAGAAATTCATCAATGAATGTAAAGCGAGTGTATTTGAATATGAGCAGCAATGGCGTGATCTTACGGAAGCGATCGGCTACTGGACAGATATGGATCATCCGTATATCACGCTCAACAACGGGTATATCGAGAGCGTATGGAACATCCTCGCAACGATCCACGATAAAGGCTTTATGTACCGTGGTCATCGCGTAAGTCCATATTGTCCTTCCTGCCAGACTACACTTAGCTCGCACGAAGTAGCACAGGGCTACAAGGATGTAAAAGACCTGAGTGCGACAGCGAAGTTCAAGCTGCATAGCAGCGGTGAATTCGTACTGGCGTGGACGACAACACCCTGGACATTGCCATCTAACGTTGCACTGGCAGTGAATCCAGATATGGAATATGCACGCGTTCGTCAAAACGACGAAGTGTACATCGTTGCCAAAAATCTGGTTGAAAAAGTAATGGAGCCCATCAAAGCAGAGTATGAAGTATTGAGCACATTGCCTGGCTCCGAGCTGGTCGGTCAAACATACGATGCCCCATTCAACTACATTCAAGCAGAAAAAACGAACATCGTGCTGGGCGCAAGCTTTGTTACCGATGCAAGCGGTACAGGTATCGTTCATATGGCTCCTGCACACGGTGAAGATGACTATCGTGTATGTCGCGAAAATGGCATCAGTTTCGTCAACCTGGTTGATCTGGAAGGTAAATACGTACCGCAGGTGACGGATTTTGCCGGACGCTTTGTAAAAGACTGCGATGTGGACATCATCAAATATCTGTCTGAGCATGGCACACTGTTCAGCAAAGAGCGTTATGAGCACAGCTATCCATTTTGCTGGCGCTGTGATACACCACTGCTCTATTACGCAATGGATAGCTGGTTTATCCAGACAACAGCGATCAAGGATCAACTGATTGCCAACAATAACAGTGTAAACTGGTATCCAGGTCACGTACGTGAAGGACGCTTCGGTAAGTTCCTTGAGGATCTGGTCGACTGGAACATCAGCCGTGATCGTTACTGGGGTACACCGCTTAACGTATGGGTATGCGAAGAGACAGGCGAGCAATTCGCACCGCATAGCATTGCCGAGCTGCGTGAGCGCGCTATCGGCGACGTGCCGGAAAACCTGGAGCTGCATAAGCCTTACGTGGACGAAGTGAAAGTGCTTAGCTCCTGCGGAAAATATGAAATGAAGCGTACACCGGAAGTAATCGATGTCTGGTTCGATAGCGGTTCGATGCCATTCGCTCAGCATCACTATCCGTTTGAAAATGAAGAAGTATTCAAACAGCAATACCCTGCTGATATGATCTGTGAAGGGATTGACCAGACACGCGGCTGGTTCTACAGCCTGCTTGCGGTATCGACACTGATGACCGGACAAGTGCCATACAAATCCGTTATGGCAACCGGACACGTACTGGACGAAAACGGTCAGAAAATGTCCAAGTCCAAAGGTAATGTTATCGATCCGTGGGAAGTGATCGAAGAATACGGCACCGATGCCTTCCGCTGGGCGCTGCTGTCTGACAGTGCACCGTGGAACAGCAAACGTTTTTCTAAAGGCATCGTCGGTGAAGCGAAGTCCAAGCTCGTGGATACTGTCGTAAACACACACGCGTTCCTGACGCTGTATGCGACTATCGATGGCTTTGATCCGGCTGAGCATCCATTCCAGCCGTCTGCACATAAATTGGATCGCTGGATCGTTTCCCGTCTGAACAGTTTGATCATCGTGGTGGAAAAAGCGCTGGCTGTGAATGATTACCTGAACTCGTCCAAAGCGATTGAAGCCTTTGTTGATGAGTTGAGTAACTGGTATATCCGTCGTTCCCGTGACCGTTTCTGGGGTGCTGGACTGACCGAGGATAAGCTGGATGCTTACCGCACGCTGACTGAAGTGCTGCTCACTACAGCGAAGCTGCTTGCGCCGTTCACACCAATGCTGGCAGAAGATATCTATCTGAATCTGAGCAATGGCGAGAGCGTGCATATGGATGACTATCCGGTAGCGAATGAAGCGCTGATCGATGCGGAGCTGGAGCGCGACATGGAGACCGCTCGCCGTATTGTTGAGCTGGCACGTAATGTGCGTAACGAAACAGGTATCAAAAACCGTCAGCCGCTGTCCGAGCTGATCGTATCGCTCGATAAGGACTTCGATCTGGCAAGCTATGAAGAGATCATTAAGGATGAGATCAATGTGAAGGGTATCCGTACCGAGCATGATGACGCAGGCTTTGTTGATTTTAGCTTCAAGCTCAACCTGAAAGTAGCCGGTAAGAAATACGGTAAAAATGTCGGCTTCCTGCAAAACTTCTTCAAAGAGATGACGGCGGAAGAGACACGTCGTGTCGTACAAGCAGGTGTGCTGAACGTAACATCACCAGAAGGTGAAGAGCTGCATGTCACGAGCGAAGAGCTGCTGGTGGAGAAAAAGGCGAAGTCCGGCTTTGCATCTGCATCCGGTTATGGTCTGACTGTTGCGCTGAATACCGATATCACACCGGAGCTGGAGCAAGAGGGCTGGGTACGTGAGGTTGTTCGTACCGTACAGGATTACCGTAAAAAGCTGGATCTGCCAATCGAGAAATACGTTCACCTGACGCTGAATGTGAGCGATGAGTTGCGTACAGCGATCGAAGCATTTGATAGCGTGCTGCGTGAAAATGTACTCGTTACCGATGTGACCTTCGGTGAAGTGGACGGTATGCAGCAAGTAGAGCTGGTTGGTCAAAAAGCGGGTATTCACGTTTCTTAATTGAATGACCGACATATGAGATGGTATAAGTGATCAAGTGAAATAAGCGAATGATAAATGGAAATAAACCATAATCGCAGGACGTCCAGTTAAATTGATCGTATGTTAGATCATATTTTAATCGATTAAATGCTTGATGCACTGCCTGTCGTTATCCGCCATCCATCGAATTTGATGAATAGCGGATGGCGGCAGGTTTTTATTTTATAAAGATAATATTAGTATTTATAGCATTGTTAAAAGCCTGCTTCTATTTAAGAAGCAGGCTTTTAGGATGAAATATGAAGTATGACAATCTACCCTGTAGATTTGGAATTGAAAAAAGTGGAACTGATTTTATTCGCTACTTGTATACTGGACTTATCTACAAATTTATAGAAAACGAGAGATAAAGCAAGGAGTACAGGTAAAGATAACAAGAAACTGATCATAACGGAAACACTATAAGAATAATAATGAAGCAGATGTATAAATAGCCAGCTTGTAAAAGAACCTATGACAAGTAGATGTAGTAAATAAAGAGAAAAAGATAGTTTGCCTAAAAAGAAAAAAGGTTTACTTGCAAAAAATATACGAAGTTTGTGTGATAGTAAGACGGTTAATAAAATAAAGAAAGAACCTATAATATGATAAAAATCAACTAAAGTAGAATACTCAAATGGGAAAAAGAATTTGTAGATCGAATTTTCTAACACTTCTTTGGATAATCCAGCCGGATAAGAAGCTAAATATAAACCAATCAATAAAAAGCAAATTTTGAGCAACCTATTTTGAAATAAAGCTTTCTCAAAAAAATGTGTATATCTGCTTATATCAGCCAATAACATACCGAGTATAAATGCTAGATAAAAAGTATCACTTAATAAATATATAGCTGCAATATAAAAAAAGTATCTATTTTTTAAATTCCCAAATAATAATGCAAATGAAAATACGAAGAAAGATCCGTACAATTCATAAGTCATCGTCCATAAAACCGGATTATATGAGGAATCATAAAAAAAGACCGCATCAATAAGCCCATTTTTAAACATATTCCATATATTAGCTTCGAATCCCCAGAAACTACCCAGCCACCAATCGGAAAAACTTAAATCCGCTGCTTGCTGATTATAAAAAAGAGAACATTGTAATAAAATATAGGCTAAAATTACAGATGCTAAAACAGGTAAGGCAAGCCTGAAATAACGCTTTACAGCACTTTGAACAATAATTTGCGTATTTCCAATTCGGAAAAATTTGTACGAAAGAACATAGCCACTTAATACGAAAAACATACATACTGAAAAACTGCCATTATACATTAAATTCAATGGAGTTGTTGCAAGCCATAACTCTATACCTGTGCGAGTATGTATTTCTTTAATCGAAGCATTATAAAGAGCAGGATAGAAAGCAACTATAAAATGATTCAGTACGACTATTAATGCAGCTAATCCCCTGATGCCATCCAGATATAATAATTTATGCATGATTTACTCCTTTCATAATGAAAATTATTATAATTGTTAATTAATAAATATGACAACTAATTTGTTACAGTGATTGAGTAATAAGGCATCAATAGACGCACTCTGCCCCCTATGCTACAATAAGAAAAGCTGTGTTTACGATGCAATCGGACAAAATGTAGGGTGCTCCGCTGCCGCCAGCACAGGGATTGAACAAACAGGGTGGAGGATGAACGTGATCTATTATGTAATTGCGCTCGTGGCTATTATTATCGACCAGATCAGTAAATATTTCGTGGCAACACGAATGGAGCTGAGAGAGCAAATTCCGGTGATTGGCGATTTTTTTCTGATTACATCGCACCGGAATCAGGGAGCAGCCTTTGGCATTTTGCAAAATCAGCGCTGGTTTTTCATTGTTATTACAATCGCAGTCGTTGTTGCACTTGTATGGTATATTCAAAAGGTCAAATCACGGCCGGATAAGCTGCTGCCTGTTGCATTATCGCTTGTGCTCGGTGGAGCGATCGGCAACTTTATAGATCGTCTACGCATGGGAGAGGTCGTCGATTTCTTCCAGTTTAATTTTGGCAGCTACACGTTCCCGATTTTTAACGTTGCAGATTCATGCATCGTGGTTGGGGTGGCGTTAATCATTTTGGACGCAATCATTGATATGCGCCGCGAGAAGAAGTAGTGTGCCCGCAGGAAAGAGGAGAAGAACAAGTGAGCAATCATGAAAAAGAACAACAGCATGCATCGCATGTAGAAGAGCAGGAGAGCCAGTTTACGGATTCAGCATTAGTCGATGAATTGTCCGATGAGGAAGAAGCTGAGCTGCAGACGCTGGAATGGACGGTTGACGCAGAAGATGCGAAGGCACGTATCGATAAATACATTACAGATCGCATGCCAGAAGGCATTTCCCGTTCGCAGATTCAAGGCTGGATCGCTGATCAGCATGTGACTGTGAATGGACAGCCGGTAAAGGCAAACCGCAAGCTGGCTGAAGGTGAAGAGGTCGTGGTGAATGTTCCTGATCCTTCCGCAACCGAATTACAGGCGGAAAATATTCCACTTGATATCGTCTACGAGGATGCTGACTTGATCGTGATCAACAAGCCAAGCGGCATGGTCGTGCATCCGGCTGCCGGTCACTATTCCGGTACGATGGTCAATGCGTTGATGTATCATTGCACGGATCTGTCAGGCATTAATGGCGAGCTGCGTCCGGGTATCGTTCACCGTATCGATAAAGATACAAGTGGTCTGCTGATGGCAGCCAAAAACGACAAAGCACATGCATCGCTATCCGCTCAGCTCAAGGATCACTCGGTTACACGCAAATATATCGCGCTGGTGCATGGTAATGTCGAGCATGATCACGGTACGATTGATGCGCCGATCGGACGTGCATCGCAAAACCGTAAAATGTTCACGGTCACTGAGAAAAATGGCAAGCATGCGGTGACGCATTTTGCTGTGAATGAACGTTTTGGTGATTTTACGGTGGTAGAGCTGCGCCTGGAGACAGGACGTACTCACCAGATTCGTGTGCATATGAAGTTTATTGATCATCCACTTGTTGGCGATCCGATGTATGGACGTGTGCGTGCGAAGGCTTCATTTGTAAAAGGACAGGCGCTGCATGCAGCCGTGCTTGGATTTGTTCATCCGACGACAGGTGAGTATTTGGAATTCCATGCTCCGCTTCCAGAGGATATGGAGCAGGAACTGTTTGCATTACGTAATCGTTAATATGGAATCATGTTTAAATGTTTAATATGTCCTGGCTTCCCGGTATAAAAAGCACGAATCAGCAATACGTTATGACAGGCAATCATGGAAAGACCGACTATCTCAAATCAGAGGAGGCGGTCTTTTTGTTGTCTATGAAGGTTTTGTTGTCTATAACGGTATGATTGTCTAAGAAGGAGTAGAATATGCTATGCGTATGCGATGCCTGTTTCATATTCATGCGTTTCTTCTTGTTACTCGGTTTACTCGGTGCATTATCAATCCGTCTTTTATATAGCCTGATATGTCTGACGATCCAAGTTCGCATACATGCCCGGGTATATGGATCATCTCAGATCATCTCTATTTACAAGGTTGACAACTCTGCCCGCTTCTGTCATAATTCAGTTCAGATGAATAAGCACCTTTAATTCAGTCCCGTGAGACTGGCAAGGTAACGTGAATGATGTTCACTGCAAGTACGCCCTCCGCTGGAGTGGTGATGTTGCGGTGCGTCGAAGTATGACAGTCATAACCGCTGGTAGATGACTGCACACTCCTTGCCGTTCGGGGCAGGGAGTTTTTTTATGCCCTGATTTCGGACGGTATCGCAATAACAGCACAGGAGTGTGCAGCATAATCCTACGACGGTATGCCTGTTAACCACGGGGCCTTAGGTGTAAGCAACATAAACCTGAGGAGGCTATAATCATGACGATGGATATGCATGTGAACATTATCATGGATGAGACGGCAATTCGCCGGGCACTGACCCGTATTGCACACGAGATTTTGGAAAAGAATAAAGGAATCGAAGATTGCATTATCGTCGGTATTCGTACACGCGGTGTATATCTGGCACGACGCATTGCTGCACGAATTCAGGAGATTGAAGGCACCACGGTTCCTTACGGCGAGCTGGACATTACCGGTTACCGTGATGACCGCAGCGATGAACCGAAGGCAGCACTGGGCGAACAGGTTCGACTCACTCCGGCTAATCTGAGCATCCGCGATAAGAAGATTATCCTGTGTGACGATGTGCTCTACACTGGACGCACGATCCGCGCTGCTATGGATGCCCTGATGGACTGCGGACGTCCGAACCAGATTCAACTGGCAGTGCTTGCGGATCGCGGACATCGCGAGCTGCCGATCCGACCGGACTACATTGGCAAGAACGTACCTACCTCCAAGCTGGAGGAGATCGAGGTTCGACTGAGCGAAGTGGATGGCAATGATCAGGTTAATATCCTGCAACGTCGGGAGGTCACGGTATGATTATGACAACAACTAATCTGAAACAACGCAGCTTGCTTGGACTGAAGGGAATGGATGCAACTGAGCTGACTTCGATTCTGGATCGCGCTGCTTACTGGGATGCGCATACAGAAAAGCAGGTGTCAGTGCTGCAAGGAAAATTCGTAGCGAATATGTTTTTTGAAAATAGCACGCGCACTCGCTTCTCCTTCGAAATGGCTGAAAAGCGTCTCGGTGCAGAGGTACTGAACTTCACCGCGGCTGCATCAAGCGTAGAGAAGGGCGAGTCGATCTACGATACTGTACGTACACTGGAAAGCATGGGCATCGATGCGGGAATCATTCGCCTCAAGCCTGCAGGTGTACTGCAAGAGCTGGCTGAGAAAGTGAATGTGCCGCTCATCAACGCCGGAGACGGTAACAACGAGCACCCGACACAGGCACTGCTCGATCTATATACGATGCGCCGCCAGTTTGGCGATGTGCGTGGACTGAATGTAACGATTGTAGGCGACATCATGCACAGCCGCGTAGCTCGCTCGAACTTCTGGGCACTGCAAGCGATGGGTGCGAATGTAAGCTTCTGCGCACCGGACAATATGCGGGCAAGCGATATTCCAGAGATGCGCTACGTTACAATGGAAGAAGCACTGCAAGCAGATGTGGTCATGATGCTGCGCGTACAGCTTGAGCGTCACGCAAGCGGCATGCTCAAGTCAGCAGAGGACTACCGATTGCACTACGGATTGACCGAGGAACGAGCTGCACGGATGAAGGAGCATGCAATCATTATGCATCCGGCTCCGGTGAATCGTAACGTTGAAATCGACGATGCACTGGTCGAAAGCTCGAAATCGAAAATTTTTACACAAATGCAAAATGGCGTACCGATCCGCATGGCGGTCATCGAACGCGCACTGCGCAACTAAGCATATAGATACGAAACGATGAATAACCATTCAGGTATCCGTGTCCATATGCAGCAATATGCAGTGGTGCGGATACCGAAAATTCATAACTGCGACCAGAGCAGTTAACACTTTCGGAGGTTAATGATGACACTTTTCATAAAGAACGCGAATGTACTGAACGGACAAGGTGAGCTGCAAAAGAGCCACGTATGGGTTGAGGATGGCACCATCAAGGGGATCTATACAGCAGAGACAACAGCAGATGAGATTTTGCGTCAACATGGAAAGGGTCAGGATGTGACCGAGATTGATGGCGAAGGCAAGCTGCTCACGCCAGGTTTGATCGATATGCATGTGCATTTGCGCGAGCCAGGCTTTGAACATAAAGAAACGATCGCAACCGGTACAGCGGCAGCAGCGAAGGGCGGCTATACGACGATCGCCTGCATGCCGAACACAAAGCCAGTTACGGACAAGGCAGAAGTAGTGAAGCTGATTTTGGATAAAGCAGCCGAAGCGAATGGTGTAAAGGTACTGCCTTATGCAGCGATCACCTATAACGAGCTAGGTCGCGAGCTGACGGACTTTGCCGCACTGAAAGAAGCAGGCGCAATCGGGTTTACCGATGACGGCGTAGGTGTACAAAATGCACAGATGATGAAGGATGCCATGAAGCTTGCTGCTTCGCTCGATATGCCAGTTATTGCCCACTGTGAAGACGATTCGCTCGTCGTAGGTGCTGCTGTAACGGATGGCGAATTCGCCCGCAAGCACGGCTTAAAAGGCATCCCGAACGAATCGGAAGCGATCCACGTCGGACGCGATATTCTACTCGCTGAAGCAACGGGTGTGCATTATCATGTATGCCATGTGAGTACAGAGCAGTCGATTCGCCTGATCCGTATGGCGAAGTCAATCGGTATTAATGTAACCGCTGAGGTATGTCCGCATCACCTGATCCTGTCGGATGAAGATATCCCGGGCATGGATGCGAACTGGAAAATGAACCCGCCGCTGCGCTCGCCGCGTGATGTGGAAGCATGTATCGCTGCACTCGAAGACGGTACACTGGATATGATCGTTACGGATCATGCACCGCACAGCGCTGAAGAGAAAGCAAAAGGCATGGAGCTGGCACCATTCGGTATTACGGGATTCGAGACGGCATTTCCACTGCTGTATACAAAGTTCGTTAAGACCGGACGCTGGTCACTTGAACTGCTCGTACAGCGTATGACGGCTGACCCGGCAAGAGTGTTCCGCCTGAACACAGGCAGATTGGAAGAGGGCGCAGTTGCCGACCTCGCACTGATCGATTTGAATGAAGAACGTATGGTAGACCCGGATACATTTTTATCCAAGGGGAAAAATACACCATTTACAGGATGGAAGCTACAAGGATGGCCTGTACTGACAATTGTGGACGGTCAAATCGTGTGGTCAGAAAAATCTACAACTACTAGTGCATAAATATACCAACTTATGATATAATTATTCAGACCTTAATTACTAAGGACGCAGGATCATCATCGTCCATCATTATAACTTTCAGGAAAGACAGAGGAGTGAAACGGAATGCAGGCAAAATTGTTATTGGAAGACGGAACATTATTCACAGGCCGCAGCTTCGGCGCGGAGGGTGAAACTACGGGAGAGGTTGTATTCAACACGGGGATTACCGGTTACCAGGAGGTACTGTCTGATCCATCGTATTGCGGACAGATCGTAACGATGACCTATCCGCTGATCGGCAACTACGGCATTAACCGTGATGACTTTGAATCGGTTCGTCCGTATATCAATGGATTCGTCGTTCGACGACATGAGCCGGTTCCAAGTAACTGGCGTGCGCAATACTCCATCGATGAGCTGCTGCGCGAATACGGCATCATCGGCATTAGCGATATCGACACTCGGATGCTGACACGCCGCATCCGTCACCAGGGTACGATGCGCGGTATTTTGACAACAGCAGCGCTGGCTCCGGAGGAATTGATGGAGCGTCTGCAGGCAACAACACCTGCGATTGACCAAGTGAGCCGCACATCAACACAGCATATGTACAGCAGCCCGGGTGCAAAGGAACGCATCGTGCTGATCGACTACGGCGCAAAGAGCGGTATCGTACGCGAGCTGACACAGCGTGGCTGTGACGTCGTGGTTGTACCACAGGATACAACGGCTGATGAGATTCGCCGCCTGCATCCAGATGGCATTCAACTATCCAACGGCCCTGGGGACCCGAAAGATGTACCAGCCGCAGCTAAAGTTATCGGCGAGCTGCTCGGTGAATATCCAATCTTTGGCATCTGCCTCGGACACCAGTTGTTCGCGCTGGCATGTGGAGCAGATACAGAGAAGCTGAAGTTCGGTCATCGTGGTGGTAACCACCCGGTTAAAGACCTGAGCACAGGTCGCTGCTATATCACGTCCCAGAACCACGGCTATACCGTAAAAGAACAATCGATCCAGGGCACAGAACTGGAAGTTACGCATATTAATAACAACGATAAAACGATCGAAGGCTTGAAGCACAGCAAATACCCGGCATTCTCGGTACAATATCACCCGGAAGCAGCGCCAGGTCCATTTGATAACAGCTATCTGTTCGATCAGTTCCTCGTGATGATTCGTGAGCATAAGCAAAACCAGCCTCAAACAACACGTCAGGCCGAAATGTTCGCCGCTTTGAAAGGAGCACGTTAATTATGCCTATCAATAAAGACCTTAAAAAAATCCTCGTTATCGGCTCAGGCCCGATCGTTATCGGTCAAGCTGCTGAGTTCGACTACGCTGGCACCCAGGCGTGTCAGGCGCTGAAAGAAGAAGGCGTTGAGGTAGTGCTGATCAACAGCAACCCGGCAACGATTATGACGGATACGAATATGGCAGATAAAGTATACATCGAGCCAATTACACTCGAATTCGTGACTCAAATCATCCGTCAGGAGCGCCCGGACGGACTGCTGCCAACACTCGGCGGACAAACAGGTCTGAACATGGCGGTTGAGCTGGCACGCGCTGGCGTACTGGAAGCTGAAAATGTGAAGCTGCTCGGTACGCAGTTGAATTCCATCGAAAAAGCGGAAGACCGTGATCTGTTCCGCGATCTGATGAGAGAACTGGAGCAACCGGTACCGGATAGCGTTATCGTAACGACACTGGAAGAGTCGCTGGAATTTGCTAATGAGATCGGCTATCCGATCATCGTGCGTCCGGCTTACACACTCGGCGGTACAGGCGGCGGTATTTGCGCCAACGAAGAAGAGCTGCGCGAGACAGTAGCAGCAGGCCTGCGTTATAGCCCGATCGGACAATGTCTGGTTGAGAAGAGCATCGCAGGTATGAAAGAAGTCGAGTACGAGGTTATGCGTGACGCGAACGACAACTGTATCGTCGTATGTAATATGGAAAACTTCGATCCGGTTGGCGTACACACTGGCGATAGTATCGTTGTCGCTCCGAGCCAGACGCTGTCTGACCGTGAGTACCAGATGCTGCGTTCAGCATCTTTGAAAATCATTCGTGCCTTGAACATCGAAGGTGGCTGTAACGTACAGTTCGCCCTTGATCCACAGAGCTACCAATACTACGTCATCGAGGTTAACCCACGGGTCAGCCGTTCCTCGGCACTCGCTTCCAAAGCAACGGGCTATCCGATTGCAAAAATGGCAGCGAAGATCGCACTGGGCTACACGCTGGATGAGATCGTCAATCCGGTTACCGGACAGACGTATGCTTGCTTTGAGCCAACACTGGACTACATCGTAGCTAAAATCCCACGCTGGCCGTTTGACAAATTCACGAGCGCTAACCGTAAACTTGGTACGCAGATGAAAGCAACCGGTGAGGTTATGGCCATCGGACGTACATTCGAAGAAGCGATTCATAAAGCCGTTCGCTCGCTTGAAATCGGTGTACACCGCCTGTACCTGAAAGAAGCGGTTGAGCTGACCGATGAGAAGCTGACTGAGCGCCTGATCAAGGCGGACGATGAGCGTCTGTTCCTCGTCGCGGAAGCATTCCGTCGCGGCTACAGCCTGGAGCACATCCATGAGCTGAGCAACATCGACTGGTGGTTCCTTGATAAAATCGAGCGTATCGTCGCATACGAATCGGTTATCGCCTTTGAAGAGAAGCTGTCTGACGAAACACTGTACACAGCGAAGCGTCTGGGCTTCACAGACCGTGCAATCGCTGAGCTGCGTCAGCCAAACGATCCAAACGGCACCTTCAGCAATGAGCAGTCTATCCGTACGTACCGTAAAGAGCTCGGACTCGTACCGGTATATAAAATGGTGGATACATGTGCAGCAGAGTTTGAGGCGACAACGCCTTACTACTACTCCACTTATGAGACCGAAAATGAAGTGACCAAAGGTGAAAAGCAAAAAATCGTCGTGCTTGGCTCCGGTCCAATCCGTATCGGTCAGGGCATTGAGTTTGACTACTCAACTGTACACGCCGTATGGGCAATTCAAGAAGCAGGCTACGAAGCGGTTATTATCAATAACAACCCGGAGACGGTGTCGACTGACTTTAACACATCGGATCGACTGTACTTTGAGCCACTGTTCTTCGAGGACGTGATGAACGTCATCGAGCAGGAGCAACCGATCGGGGTTATCGTACAGTTCGGTGGACAGACAGCGATCAACCTGGCTGCGCCACTGCAAAAAGCAGGCGTGAACATTATCGGTACAAGCCTTGAAAGCATTGACGAAGCGGAAGATCGTAAGAAGTTCGAAGCGCTGCTGTGCCGTCTGAACATTGCGCAGCCACAGGGTAGCACGGTTCAATCGGTAGACGAAGCGGTAGAAACGGCACAAAAGCTCGGTTATCCGGTGCTTGTACGTCCATCCTACGTACTCGGCGGACGCGCGATGGAGATCGTGTACTCGGACGAGGAGCTGCTGCGCTATATGGCTGAAGCGGTAAAAATCAATCCGGAGCATCCGGTTCTGATCGACCGCTACATGCTGGGTAAAGAGGTGGAGGTCGATGCAATCTGTGACGGCGACACGGTTGTCGTACCAGGCATCATGGAGCATATCGAGCGCGCAGGCGTTCACTCCGGTGACTCCATCGCGGTTTATCCACCACAGCATCTGTCGCCAGAGCTGAAAGAGAAGATCGTGAACATCACGATCAAAATTGCAAAAGAACTGAAAACAATCGGTCTGGTAAACATCCAGTTCGTTATCTTCCAAAACGAAGTGTACGTCATCGAGGTGAACCCACGTTCATCCCGTACCGTACCATTCCTGAGCAAAGTAACAAACATTCCGATGGCGAACATCGCGACACAGGCAATCCTCGGACGCAAGCTGGCTGATCTTGGCTACACCGAAGGTCTGTGGCCAGAAAGCGATTATGTATCGGTTAAAGTTCCAGTATTCTCCTTCGCTAAGCTGCGCCGCGTAGAGCCAACACTCGGTCCAGAAATGAAATCGACAGGTGAAGTTATGGGTCGTGACCTGCTGTACGCAAAAGCTCTGTTCAAAGGTCTGATCGGTGCAGGTATGAAAATTCCATCCACCGGTGCACTGATTGCAACCGTAGCGGACAAAGACAAAGAAGAAGCGGTTCGTCTGCTCAAAGGCTTCTACCGTCTCGGTTACAAAATCATCGCAACTGGCGGTACGGCGGAAGCGCTGAAAGCAGCCAACATTCCGGTAACGGTTGTGAACAAGCTGTCAGAAGGCACACCGAATATCCTTGATCTGATCCGCAGCGGACAGGCTAACTTCGTTGTCAACACACTGACGAAGGGCAAAACACCAGAGCGTGATGGTTTCCGTATCCGTCGTGAAGCGGTAGAGAACGGCGTCGTATGTATGACATCGCTCGATACAGTGGAAGCACTGCTGACAATGCTGGATACCATCAACTTCTCTTCCTATGCGATGCCTGTGCTAAGCAAGGAAAAGCAAGCGGATCAAGAAAGCCAGGTTATTCAAGCAGCGGTAGGTCAACTGCAAGATCAAGAAACAATCCTGAGCTAAACTCGATATGAACCACATATGCGGCGGACCATTCATGTGTCCGCCGTCATTTGTGTGCGTATTTATGATCTGGTTCTAAAAGTGGCAGAACGGTGCGATGACGGGATGAGTATAGTTCGATTTGACCAAAATTAGAAATAGACAAGGAGATGGCAGGCGATGACCGAATATGTACATACCGCTGCTGCACAGCGGCTGATCGTAGCACTCGATTATCCGAATGTAGAACAGGCACGGCAACTGATCGATACGCTACAGGGTATTCCATGCTATATCAAGGTCGGTATGCAGCTTTTTTATGCGGCAGGTCCGGCATTTGTACGCGAGCTGAAGGAGAAGGGCTACTCGGTTTTTCTGGATCTCAAAATGCATGATATTCCGAATACCGTCAAAGGCGGTGCGCACAGCATCACACGTCTGGGTGTGGATATGTTCAATGTGCATGCCGCAGGCGGTCGTGAGATGATGAAAGCAGCCGTAGCTGGCATGGAGCAAGCATTAAGCGAGGATTCATCGCTAAAACGTCCCGTGCTGATTGCGGTCACACAATTGACCAGCACATCCCAGCAGACAATGAACGACGACATCGGTATTCCCGGCAGTGTGGAGGACACGGTTGTACGTTATGCAAGTCTGGCACATGAGTGCGGCCTGGATGGCGTTGTATCCTCGCCACTGGAAGGACCAGCGATCAAGGCTGCCTGCGGCGGTTCTTTTGTCACGGTAACGCCAGGCGTACGTCCGGCGGGTGCAGATGTAGCTGACCAGACACGCATCATGACACCGGGACGCGCCATTGCAGCCGGCAACGACTATCTTGTTGTCGGACGCCCGATTACAGCCGCTGCTGATCCGAGAGCGGCAGCCGAGCAGATTATAGAGGAGATGAATGAACATGTTAACCATTGAAGAGATTCCAGCACATATCGCAGCAGCACTGCTCAAAATTGAAGCCGTAGCACTTCGTCCACAGGAGCCATTCACATGGACATCCGGTATCAAATCGCCGATCTATTGCGATAATCGCCTGACGATGTCCTACCCGTTTATCCGTGACCAGATCGCTGACGGATTCGCTACGATCATCCGTAACCAATACCCGGATGCCGATGTGATTGCAGGTACAGCAACAGCAGGTATTCCGCACGCGGCATGGGTAGCGGAGAAGCTGGATTTGCCAATGGCTTACGTACGCGACAAAGCCAAAGGACACGGCAAGCAAAATCAGATCGAAGGACTGATCAAGCCAGGTCAACGCGTGATTGTGATCGAAGACCTGATTTCTACAGGCGGAAGCTCGATCAAGGCAGCGGAAGCGATTCGCGAAGCAGGGGCAGAGCCACTCGTCGTGCTGGCGATTTTCAGCTACCAGCTTGATAAAGCGATCCAGGCATTCGAGGATGCCAATTTGCCACTGCAAACACTGTCCAACTATACTGCATTGATCGAAAAAGCAGTTGAACTTGGTACGGTAAAAGAAGAGGATCTGGAGCTGCTGCATTCCTGGCGTGAAAATCCAGAGGCATTTGGGAAATAAGCTGCTGGATTGTGGAATGTGATTTCCAGCTAGGAACAGAAGCCTCATAGTGAAAAATATGATATTGAAAAATAGTAAAAGTTATATATGGCTTTCAGCATCGCCAAGCTGGCAATGCTGAAAGCCATAATAGTAAAAGCTGTATGTCGATAACTCTGGCATACAGCTTTTGATTGTTTCGGTTGTATTTTATGCTGACTGTATTTTATGTTGATTGCATTTTTATTCATCTTATTTTTATCTTTGATGTGTTGTTACGTCTAGTATCTTGTTATATTTATTATTTCGTTATATCTGTTAGGTTGATAGATCCATTGTTTTGTTAGGTTTCTTGTTATTGCTTGGTTATGGAGTCTATTGCACTGTGCATTACATATTCATGGAGGATTAATAGAGCAAGAAAAAACCTGCATCTATGCGTAAGTAGGCGCAATGCAGACCATTTGCCAGTATCACCTACGATAACGCCCATATACAAGCAATCCAATGTAAAAATGATTGACAAATACCAGGAAATTGCGGTATATTAATTGAGTCGCTGTTTACTTGAGATACTAAAAGAAAACGTTCTTTTGGTCATGCGGGCCTATAGCTCAGTTGGTTAGAGCTACCGGCTCATAACCGGTTGGTCGGGGGTTCGAGTCCCTCTGGGCCCATACGTAAAAGACGATTCATTCGCGAAAGCTGCGGATGAATCGTCTTTTTTGTGTTCTGAAGCTTTTTGTGCCCTGAATCTGTATGCTTGCAGTAGAGAGCACAGCGTACAGCGTTCGGATTATTTCTTTCCTTTATCCTTATCTTTTGTAAAATCATCCTCAAGCTTCTCCACGGATTCATCTACCGCTTCCTCCAGCAGGTCAGCAGCGGCATGCTTGGCATTCGGATCAGGATCTGGAATTGGGTCTACACCCGCGCCCTTCCCCTGTTCAAACGCTTCGTCCTCACCTGTATGCTTGTTATCGGGAGTATGGTCATTGTTAGATGTGCTCATCTGTATTCATCCTTTCTGAATGCGATGTATTGTGGTTGATACGGTGTTATCGATATGCCGATGAAGTCACGGCACCTATGCTATCGAATAAACCATAACGTTCTCCACTGAATCAGCATCCATAATACAAAGAGCTATTTCAATAACGATCATGTACTGATTCCTGTGAGCCTACCGTATTCACCTGCGGAACCGTCAAGCCTGCACGAGTATATGCATCTTCAAGAATCGTTAATGCCGAACGCACACCGATACCAAATCGGTCACAGCCCGCTGCTCGCATATCGAGTAGCGTCTGTAGATCACGAATACCGCCTGCCGCTTTGATTTGTGCAGCATCGCCAATCATAGAGCGAATCAATCGAATCGTATCTACGGTTGTTGGTTTAGGACCCCAGCCGGTTCCAGTTTTGACAAATGCCGCACCGGCAGAGACGATTAGCTCACTTCCTCTGCGAATCTCATCATCCGTCAAATAAGCAATCTCCAGAATTGCTTTCACCGGAATCCCTTCCGCTGCATCGACAACAGCCTGTATATCATGCAGCACCCGCTTCGTATCACCAGATTTCAGCGCTCCTACATTGATCACCATATCCAGCTCTCGACAACCAAGCTGTAGCATTTCGCGTGCTGTATGCACCTTCATCGATACTGTATCCGCCCCGGAAGGAAAGCCAACCACACCGGTTACGACCGTATCGGGTGTATGCTCCAATTGGCGAATAACGTATTCCGTCATATACGGCATAGGACTGGCACAAATACAATGATACGCCTTCACAATCGCAAGTAACAGATCGACTTCCTCATGCGTTACATCCGTTCGTACCGCACTCACATCTACCCAGCGTCCAATTTCGGCAATATTCAGATCGGTATGTTCTATATGTTTCATATTGTATCTCCTTTTTATAAAGATAATTATCTTTTATGTGACCAATATAGCGGATTGATTTAGAGAATACAAGCGATGTACTATAAAAAGTTGTGAGTTTATATTATGGAAGCGTATATTAGTCGGACTGGATAATTGATCTAAGCTAGATTTGCATAAGCATTCTAATTGATATTCAAATTTCCCTCTATAAATAAAATGAAAGCGCTTGACAAAAGATAGTTATCTTTAATATATTCAAAGCAATCTAAAAGCCGATCACAGAAAGAAGGGAAAGCGATGTCGTATCTGATTTCTTATGATCTGGGCACGGGTGGAGTGAAGGCTTCGCTGTATGATCGTCATTTGCAGACAGTTGCGCGTTCATTTACCGAATATGCTACGTATTATCCGCAACCTCATTATCATGAGCAGCGTCCCGAGGATTGGTGGCAGGGCATTGCACAATCGACCCGGCAATTGTTAGCGATATCCGGTATTGATGCTGCCCATATTGCCTGTATTAGTGTATCTGGTCACAGTCTGGTAAGTGTGCCGATTCATCGTACAGAAGGGGCTTTATTAGAACAGGTGCCGATCTGGTCAGACAAGCGTGCGGAGGAGCAAGCGGCAGCATTTTTTAGCCGGATAGAGGAGCAGGATTGGTATTTGCGTACGGGCAATGGATTTCCGGCTGCCTGTTATCCATTATTCAAGCTGATGTGGATGAGAGAGCATCAGCCGGATATTTTGGCTCGTACCGATGTCGTACTTGGTTCGAAGGATTATATTAATTACAGGCTAACCGGAGCGATATATACCGATCCATCCTACGCATCAGGGCTAGGCGCTTATGATCTGAAGCAGGGCATGATAGCAGATGAACTGCTGGAGGCAGGGGGCATTCCAGCGCATCTATTTCCTGCCATCGTCCCCTCGCATGAGCTGATCGGACAGGTGACAGCGGAGGCAGCGGTATACACCGGATTAGCGGAAGGAACACCGGTGGCCTGTGGTGGTGTAGACAATGCGTGTATGGCACTAGGCGCGGTAGGTAGTGAGGAAGGACGCAGCTATGTATCGCTCGGTTCCTCTAGCTGGATACCGGTCAATTCAGCAGAGCCAGTGCTGGATGTGAACACAAGGCCATATGTGTTTGCCCATATTGCGGAAGGAATGTATACGAGTGCTTATTCGATTTTCGCTGGAGGAAGTTCACTTCGCTGGGTACGGGATCAATTATGTAGTGAGCTTGCCGGACGTGCGGATGCCTACGAGCTTATGAACGAAATGGCAGCGACTGCGCCGCCGGGATCCAACGGTGTACTGTTTAATCCGAGTCTTGCAGGCGGTACTTCGCAGGATAACAGTGTTCATATTCAGGGGAGCTATATCGGCTTACAACTTGCAACGACTCGTAATGATCTGATTCGTGCAGCGATGGAAGGCATTGCGCTGAATTTGAAGCTGTCACTTGATCTGCTGCATCAGCATACACCGATTCGTGGGCAATTGTTATTTTGTGGTGGAGGTAGTCGTAGTGCATTATGGCGGCAAATGTTTGCCGATGTGTTCGATATGGATATCGTGAAGACGAATATAGATCAGGATGCGGCTTCACTTGGAGCGGCAGCGATTGCTGCTCGTGCAGTAGGCTGGTGGCAGGATTATCGTGGAATTGCGGATGTACATACAGTGGAGCATATTAGCCATCCAGAACCATCCAGTCGTGATCTGTATCAACGCTTGCTTCCCTTATTCCGGCATGTGCACGAACAGGCAGCGGCGCTTGGTGAATATATGCATCGTTATGCATTGGAGCAGAAAAAAGCATCACCTATTTATAGCCAAATGGAGGAATGACGATGAAACCGAACCAATTGGATACAAGCTTCTCACTGGAAGGCCAAACGGCGATCATTACTGGCGCCGCCTCCGGCATTGGACGCGCGGTAGCACATCTATTTGTGGAAAAAGGCGCATCCGTTGCGCTGCTTGATCTGAATCTGGAACAGGCGCAACAGGTAGCGGACGGTTTGGAGCGTGCAGCGGCATTTGCGGTCGATGTAGGAGATCGTGCTTCGGTAGAACAAGCCGTCACTGCGGCGAAGGAGCATTTTGGCAGACTGGATATTCTTGTGAACAGTGCAGGAATCGGACCTGTCGGATGGGCTGAGCATTATCCAGAGGAAGACTGGCATCGGACGATGCGTGTTAATCTGAACGGTACTTTTTTCATGTCACAGCAGGTCGGGCGTGAGTTGATTGCTGCCGATCGCGGTGGGAAAATTATTAGCCTTGCATCGCAGGCAGGCATCGTGGCGATTGATCGCCATGTCGCTTACAGTGCTAGCAAGGCAGCCGTTATTTCCATTACCAAATCACTTGCCTATGAATGGGGCAAATACGGCATTCAGGTAAACGCCATTTCACCGACAGCAACCTATACGCCGTTAATTGAAGGCTACTGGGAAGGGGAGATTAAGGAGGAGGCGATTCGCAATACACCTGCCGGACGCTTTGCCGAGCCAGGTGAGATTGCAGCGGCAGCACTATTTCTTGCCAGCCAGGCGTCCAATATGGTGACAGGTGCGAATCTGGTCGTAGATGGGGGTTATACCATTCACTGAGTTCAAAAATTCATTCGTTTATTAGAGCATTTGCTGATTAGATTGTTAGATCAGCACACCGTTAAATCAAGAGTGCAAGAGTGCAAGAGTGCAAGAGTGCAAGAGTGCAAGAGTGCAAGAGTGCAAGAGTGCAAGAGTGCAAGAGTTTGCAAATTTGTAAGTTCAAACATACAAATATCAGCGTCTGCCCTCGAGGTAGACGCTGTATTCATATTTATCAGCCACAAGCTTGGTTACGCTGTATTCAAATGGCCCTTGTTCGATCGAAGTTAGTCGTTTGCTGCATAGTAGCGGAGCACCGAGTGGTACCTGCAAAATTTGCGATTCGGTAAAATCGGCAGCAACCGCGGACAGTCGTTCCGACGCATGGAGCAAAATCAAATGATACGTTTGTTCCAGAAAAGTATACAGGCTGGTAAATGTATTACTGTATTGCTCCAGTCCCGGCACTTTGCTGGCACGTAAATAATTGTTCATTAACGCAATCGGCTGACCATCCGCATATTGAACCCGCTGAACAAGATAAACCTGTTGTCCGGTAGGCAATTGCAGCTCCTGGGCGATCGGTTCCGGTGGCGTGATTAATTGAATCGACATCCCGCGTGTTTGCACATCATATCCTTTGGCGATTAGCGTTTCAGTAATCGAGGTCAGATGGTTAAGCCGCTGGGTTGTGGACGTATCCAGCACCTCGGTTCCTTTTCCCTGCGTTTTACGGACAACACCTTCGCTATGCAATTGTTCAATCGCTTTGCGGATTGTCGTGCGGCTGAAGCGGAAGCGTTCCTCTAGCTCCGATTCGGTTGGTAGTAGTGTACCGGACGGGTAGACGCCTTCCTTAATGTCCTGTTTGAGTAGACGGTATACTTTGCGATAAGCGGGAATATTGGTCATGGGCTGGACTCCTTTGGCAATCGATCAGCAAGTTATGCGAGCAGAAGAATTCGTTTATTCGTTTGTTCCTGCTTCACATGCCTGTATAAGCTGATCTTGCCACAAAACGCCCTTTTATTCAAGAAAGATCATGATCTTTGAAACGTGTGTCTTATGCGCTCCAATCTAACAAGTAATGCAGTCCGTCTATTTTTCATAATTATCGTCAAACAATCATTAAAATAATTGTAAAGCGATAGTAAAGCTATAAGAAAGTTAGAACTTAGCGATAGCAAAGCCATAGTAAGTTTATAGCCACAATCAGCTAGCAGCAAATACATAACAGATGAACAAGCAACTACTAGCGATAGAGCGACTAAGTTAAAGCGCTTTAACTTTTATGAAAAAGAGAGTCTATACCTGATCTATAACAGGGATACGAATACATGGTAGGAAGTCCATCGCTTGCTGTTCGGTGCAACGCTCCGGCTACCATGACGCTGTAAAATGCGATAGATCGTTAGCGAGAGTGCTGCATCACTTGTTGAAAGGAGTTTTTCATATTAAGCTTGCTGGCTCTTGTCCATATACCTGGACACGTTAATATTGCTTTCCGCTGTCGTACCAGCAGAAGTAGCTCGTTGCCTTACCACTTCAATGTCACAACCGATTTGGCAGGAACGGTGTAATTCACCGACTGGTTATTCCAGTTCACTTTAACGGTGCGCGCACTGTTTTGCGAGTTGTATAGCACAACCGCTTTGGAGCCATCGGTATTTTTAAAAGCTACACTTTGCAGATCACCAAATGTATTGGAGTCGATTCGATACGCTCCCGGACTCACGAATTTGCTAAAATGACCGAGCAGATAGTACTGCTTCGTATAGGTCACATTGTCCTCTGGATTGCTAGAGCTATTATCCGAATTCTGGATCGTCACCATACCTTTATTCGTATTGTTATCGCCAATTACACTTGGGCCGTCCTTCTGATCAAGTGCAGCATTCCACAACACAATCGATTTCGACCAGTTACGAGTCATGCCGATAAATTCATTGATCATATTGTCAAAGCCCTGTGTCGTCCCATTCACCGGATCATTCCAGTCTCCAAAGCCACCCTCGGTAAACCAGATATCTTTATCCGGGTGCGCATTATGCATATTCGTCATCGCTGTAAAATCGCCGCCATAATGGTGGAAGGCACTGCCAGCGAGGTACTGGGATTTTCCATTGTCTTTCAAGCCTTGTACAACCGTACGCGGGAAGGTCCAATTATCATAGTTATGATCGTAGGCGATGATTTTCGTATTCAAGCCTGCTGCACGTAATGCCGGGCCCAGATAATCGCCAATCATACCGATCTGATCCTGCTCATTCATGAGCATACCCGGATAACGTCCCGGCTCAAACAATGGCTCATTTTGCGGTGTTACCGCATAGATCGGAATTCCCTGTGCCTGATATGCTTGAATAAATTTGACAAAGTAGTTCGCGTATACCGGATAGTTTTCCGCTTTGAGCTTACCTGTACCATTTTTATCGTTGGTTGTGTACTTCATCCATGCCGGTGCGCTCCACGGGGAAGCGATCACTTTGATGGCGGAATTGTTCGCCAGCGCGGCTTTGACGATCGGGATGATATAAGACTGGTCACGGGAAATGCTGAACTGATTCAGCCCTGTGTCTCCATTCACATCATCGTAAGTATAGATGCTCCAGGCAAAATCGCTCGCGCCCATCGGTTGACGCAGCATACTCATCGAGATACCGGAGCCACTGAACAGGTTGCTCATCACTTCATTACGCTTTGTACTGCTGAGCTTGTAATTGAGCAGCCAGGCGGAAGCATCGGTGAGGGAGACACCGAATCCATCCATCTGCTGATATGTCGTGCCTTCATTGATGTTGAATGTGTAATCCGCATTACCGGTCGTACTGCTAAAGGTCAGATCACTCTGCCGGGTCAGGCGTCGATCTGTACGAAGTCCAACCTTAGGCTGTGTATTGGGATCGGCAGTGGTCAGCCATACCTGTGCTTTTTCATTCGCTGCATACGCAGACGAGGGTGCAACAGAGATGAGCGGCGTAATCATAAGACTACTTAACAAAACAACATGAAGGCTTTTTTTGAAGATCGACATCATATACACCTCGGTTTGCAGTTGTAAGCGTTCCACCGAACATCGCTCATGTTATCAGGAGGGAATAGGTTTTACAACCTAATTTTTACATAATTATCCGGTTTTAGATCGTCTATATTATATGGGGTTGGGATACATAAGGGGGTTAAGTATAAAATCAGAGACTGTCAAACGTACTTACATAAGCATGAGTGCTATTATTTTATTAGAATCGATTCGTTATTTTTATATATGTAATATGAGGCATAGGGTGGATGAAGCCTTCCATCCATGTATTATGCAGCCCGTAAGATCAAATGATATGAACTATAATGACATGCGATAAGACATGCGATAAAGTATAATGCCGTGGGATAAAGGAGCCTTACACAAGTCCAGACAGCGATAGCGCTTTCCCATTTATAGATTATGCGCTAAAATGATTGAAACTGGTTTCAATAACAACATTGGAGTGTGACCTATGGTTAATATTATTGATGTAGCCCGTCAAGCGGGGGTGTCCAAAACGACCGTATCGCGTGTCATTAATAATTATCCCCATATTTCACCGGATAAGCGGCGTCAGGTACTGGAGGCAATGGAGCAGCTCGGATTCGTTCCGAATCCTTCTGCACGTAAGCTGCGTGGACAGGTAACGACCACGATTGCAGTCATTGTGCCTAAGATTGTGAATCCATTTTTTGCGTATCTCGTGGATGCGATTGAGCAGGAGAGCTATCGTCAGGGCTATCAAACATTGATCTGCCAGACGAATGAGCACAAGTCCAAGGAGCTTGCTTATTTGGATCTGCTGAAAAACAAGCAGGCAGACGGTATCATTATGGCAGCGATCGAGAATGATTGGGTTGATATTGAGCCGTATACGGCGTTTGGTCCGATTGTGCTCTGCAATGAATATGTGAATCAAAATGATGTGCCTACCATTCGCGTCGATCAGCATGAAGGTACGTATCAGGCGATTCGCCACCTGATTGAGCGGGGGCACCGCAAAATTATGTATTGTACAGGCGGGTTATTTAACGATTTTGGTAAAGATAAAGATCGTAACCAGGCATACCAGCGAGCGCTGGAGGAAGCTGGCATTACGATCAATCCAAGCTGGATTCTTGTTGACCGCCATACGATTGAAGATGGAAAGAAAGTAATGGAGCTTATTTTGGAAATGAGCGATCGCCCAACCGCAGTGTTTACCGGAAGCGATGAGATTGCCAGCGGACTGATGATGGCAGCACGTAAGGCAGGACTACACATTCCAAACGATCTGGCGATCATTGGCTTTGATGATCAGCCGATTGCAGAAGTGCTCAGTCCATCCTTAACGACGATTCGTCAGCCGATTGCACGTATGGGGAAACAGGCAGTCGATATGCTCGTTCAGCTTATGGATCAACAACCGTTATCAACCACAGTATCCAAACTTCCTGTAGAGCTGGTCGTACGTGAGTCGACCTGAGTGTCTACAGGGAGGGCTTAGTTTGTGTATTTTTGGTAACGTTACCAATGGAATAAGAGTTGAAGAATTGATGATTTTTTTTGTTTACACGACTGATATACAGGAATTAGTTGCATTATCAATAAAATATAATGATTCTTCGTCTATATACAAGATTGAAAATTTTAAAAAGGTTATTGAAACCGTTCCCAATCGATGATATATTGGATTCACCAAGCTAAGCCATTTATTGTACAAGAAGATTAACAATAAGCTTTTAACTTCAATAATTGCTTTGAATAACAATGTGTATAACGGATAAAGTAGAGGTGAGTCGCAATGCAAGAGTGAATAATAATGAGTAAGAAGCAATATTGAAAGCGTTTCATATTTTAGTGAATACTTCTGTTTTATTTTGGTATCGTTCCCAATTAATCATTATAGTTCAAAATGGCAAGATCTTAGATACTGGCTCTAATCGATTCCAATATGAAAATCGCTAAACAACGAATTGTAGCGTTCGCAATACTCAAATAAAATCAAGCCGTTTAAATCCACATCATCTATCTATCTCGCTCACCCTATCGTCTATCGTTAACATCCACTACCGAAATCTCGCTTTATGCTTCATAGCCTAATTGATTGTCACCCGGATGCATTTCGCTTCACTCATCTATGCGCATCCATCGTAACACCTGAATAGATGCTACACCATGCACATTATTTATAATGGAGGGGTTTCTGTGAAAAAGACCTGGAAACAAACGCTGCTTTGGACAATGACTGGTGTGCTGGCATTCACGCTGGCAGGCTGTGGTAATGCAAGCTCACAAACGGACAATGCAGCCGCAACGGCAGATGGGAAGGTAAGCATTGTCATTACGAATGGTAAAGGCGAGATTGCGACGCAATGGGCACAGGCTGCCAAAGACTTTATGGCAGAAAATCCAGACATTCAGGTCGAAGCTCTATCCGGTGCAGTAGGCGATACCGTCAATCTGCTTGATAAACTAACCGCTTCCGGCAAAACCGTCACGATGGCGATGATGTCGCCGGATTCAATTTCGAACAAATACAAAGACTTTGGAATCGATCTATCGCAGGAAAAATGGAATCAAGAAACGCAATACGGCGTCAAGGATGCGAATGGCAAAATTGCCGGCTTCCCATTTTCCATCGAAGGCTTCGGACTTGTCTACAACAAAAATGTAGTCGAAAAAGCGGTCGGCGGCTCATTCGATCCCTTTTCAATCAATACACGCGACAAGCTGAAGGAGCTGCTCGATAAAATTAAAGCCTCCGGCGTTACTTATCCCGTTGCCTATCAAACGGAAAACTGGTCGGTTGCCAATCATTACAGCACACAATTCCTCAATCAAGCGACTGACCCGAATACGATTCTCGATCAGCTCAAGGCAGGTACGCTTGATCTGGCAAGCAACCCGGTCTGGAACGGCTACTACGATACACTCGATCTGCTAATTTCGCCGGAATACAACAAATACGGCGAACGTCCACTGGGCAAATATTATGATGATGCGCATGTTAGCGTGGGCAAAGGCGAATCCGCGATTCTGTTTAACGGTAACTGGGCGTATGACTCTCTGAAAGCGGTATCCGGCGCATCGTTTGGTTTTATGCCTGTACCGGTCGACAATGACCCATCCAACCCGCTGAACAACAAAATCGCTGTCGGCCCAACGAATATTTTAGTCATTAACAAAAAGGCAACACCAGAGCAGCAAGCAGCAGCGAAGAAATTCCTCGATTGGATCGTGTACAACAAAAAAGGGCAGGACTTCCTGGTGAATCAGGCACAGGTGATCTCCGCCTTCAAAAACAATCCGTATAAAGTAAGCAACCCGCTGGGTGCAGCGATTGCCGACGCGATCAAGGAAAACAAAACGATGCCGTTTAGCTCCAACTATGTGAAGGTAGAGGATTGGGGTAACATTCTGGCACCGGATATCCAGAAGTACATTGCGAAAAAGGAAACTCGTGCTGAACTGGCACAGGCGATCGAGACGTACTACAAAAACCAGAAATAGAGCTTCAAAAGGTCAGGGCCCAACAGGCAAATCAACTGCTGCATCGTAATCATCAATCCGCTTTTCTACGGATTATCCAATCAACAGTGAAAGCGTGTCGTGCCATTGTAGCAGGTCAATGAGCTTGCATCTGTACCCTGACTCTACTTCGTGAGTAAGAGAGCAATCCCATTAATAAGTTAGCAAACTGATCATTCTACATGTCATTCTACATCGAAGGAAACGCAGTTTACTTTGCACGCTCCTTCTATTTCAAACCGTTTACAGACAGGTGGTAGGTATTATGATGTTCGATAAAAATCCAGTTCGACGCTGGCTATTGCAACTGTTTTTCACCGGGCCAACTATTTTCTTCTTTGCGCTGGCGGTGCTTGTCCCGTTTGCGTATGGATTGTATATGACGTTTAATACTGTATCTTCTCCAATCGATCCGCTGCAATTTGCCGGATTAAGCAATTACCGTGAAGCATTTCAGGATCAGCGCTTCTGGGATGCCTTATGGCTGACGATCAAGTTTGTGCTGGCGACAGTCATTTTGATTAACATCCTGGGCTTTTTACTCGCTTTTCTAGTGACATCCGGTGTACGTCTGCAAAACTTTTTCCGCACAGCCTTGTTTACACCGAATCTGATCGGTGGACTGGTGCTCGGCTATATCTGGCAGTTCATTTTCGTACAGACGTTGCCGGCATTAGGAGAGAAATTCGGCATTGAATCGTTGCGTCTTGGCTGGCTGGGCGATGAGACGATGGCATTCTGGGCGATTGTGATCGTATCGATCTGGCAGTCTGCCGGGTATATGATGATCATTTTCGTAGCCGGGCTCATTAATGTACCAAAGGATGTGCTGGAAGCGGCAACGATTGATGGAGCCAATGGCTGGCAACGTCTGCGTGCCGTGACGCTTCCACTGATGGTGCCTTCGTTTGTCGTAACGGTATTTCTGACGCTGAAAAATGCATTTATGGTGTACGATCTGAACTACTCCCTTACCGCAGGTGGCCCGTACGGCAGCACGACGATGGTATCGATGCAGGTTGTGCAGAAGGCATTTAATGAAAATAATTACGGCGTTGGGCAAGCCGAAGCGTTTGTATTGTTTGTGATCGTAGCGGTCATTACCGGATTGCAGGTGTATTTTAGCAAAAGACTTGAGGTGTCGGCATAATGATAGCGAACAAAAAAATAACGTTGCCACTCATCTACGCGCTGCTGATCATCTTTTTCATTCTGTTTGTGTTTCCATTTATGCTCATCATCATTAATTCGTTCAAAAGCAACGGTGAGATTCTGGAAAGTCCATTTGCATTACCAACGAGCCTGAGTCTGACGCATTTTGCCGAAGTAATTGAGAAAATGAACTTTTTCTCGTCGTTTAGCAATACGGTTATTGTGACGGTCTGCTCGGTCATCTTTATCGGTCTGCTCGCAGCGATGACGGCCTATTATATGGTACGGCGCGGTGGACGGTTCAATAATGGACTGTTTGCGCTCATGGTCGCTTCGATGATCATTCCGTTTCAATCGATTATGATTCCGCTCATTTACATTTATGGTGCTAAGCTGCATTGGATCGATGTATCGCCGCTCGGGTTTTTGATCGTATTGTATATCGGCTTCGGTAGTGCGCTATCGGTATTTATGTATCACGGCTTTGTAAAATCGATTCCATATGAGCTGGAGGAGGCGTCATTGCTGGATGGCTGTACGCGTCCGCAAACCTTTTTCAAAATCGTACTGCCCATGCTGTCGCCAATCTCGGTCACGATTGCGATTCTGAATGTGCTCTGGGTATGGAACGATTATCTACTGCCATCCCTTGTGCTGACGGACGAGCGTTATTTTACGATGCCGATTAAAATGAAGGCGTTTAACGGTACGTATATGAATAACTGGGAATTGCTTATTCCCGCATTGCTGCTAACCATCCTGCCGATTCTGATCGCGTATCTGTTCGGTCAACGCTATATTATTCGCGGTGTGAGTCAGGGTGCGATCAAGTAGAGCAGCGTACAGCACGGGTGGCACCATGAAGTGAATGAAGCTGCTGTATGTTGCCTGGATAGAGAGGCAAATACGCTGGAGCTGATCGGGGTTATTCTCGGAAAAGTTAGGATGAATGATAGACAAGCTCTGAGTATTATAAATGTCTGTATGATGGCATCTGCAAGGGTAATCGAAATTTTAGATACAGATAGGAGTGGAACCGTTATGAACAAACAGAACTCGCTACAGATGCAAACTGGAGTCGATTCCGAACCGAAAATGATAAACACAAATCCAGGCTGGTGGAAAGAAAGTGTCGTGTACCAGATTTATCCACGTAGCTTTCAGGATACGAATGGAGATGGTATTGGCGATCTGCGCGGGATTATTCAGCGTCTCGATTATATTCATGCGCTGGGCGCCGATGTGATCTGGATCTGTCCGGTGTATGATTCGCCTAATGATGATAACGGCTATGATATCCGCGACTATTACCGGATTCATGAGGAATTTGGCACGATGGACGATATGCGTGAGCTGATCGAGCGTGCGGCAGCATATGGCATCCGTATCATTATGGATCTGGTGGCGAACCATACGTCAGATGAGCACGCCTGGTTCGTAGAATCACGGCGTTCACTCGATAACGACAAGCGCGACTGGTATATCTGGCGACCGGGCGAGAATGGACAGCCGCCGAACAACTGGACGTCCTTTTTCGGTGGTTCTGCATGGCAGTATGATGAGACAACCGGAGAGTACTATCTGCACTGCTTCTCTCGTAAACAGCCAGACTTGAACTGGGAAAATCCGGACGTTCGCCATGCGTTGTATGACATGATGAAATGGTGGCTTGATCTTGGCATTGCCGGATTCCGCGTTGATGCGATCACGGTCATTAAAAAGGATCAGCAGCTATTATCCCAGCCGTATGACGCGAGTCAAGGAGCGGTTCCGGTAGCTTCCGTCTGTCTGAATCGGATAGGCATTACCGATTTCCTACAGGAAATGAAGCGCGAAGCGTTGTTGCCTCATGGCGCATTGACTGTTGCAGAAGCGCCGGGTGTACCGGTTGCCGATATGGAGCATTATGTGGATGAGGAGCATGGTGCATTTAATATGATTTTCCAATTTGATCATGTCGATCTGGATTGGTCGATGTACGAGCGTGCAACGTACAAGCCGTGGAAGCTCAGTCGCTTCAAGCAGGCATTGTCCAACTGGCAGACCGCTACTGCTGAGCGAAGCTGGATGGCACTGTATATGGAAAATCATGATCATGTGCGCTCTGTATCCAAATATGCCAACGATGCAGCTTATCGTGAACGCTCTGCCAAAATGCTAGCCGCGTATTACTTCCTTATGCGCGGTACGCCGTTCATTTATCAGGGGCAGGAGCTAGGCATGACCAATCATTATTTCACATCGATTGACGATTATCGCGATCTGGATAGCATTAATCTGTATAACGAGCAGATCGAGCGCGGACGCTCCCAGCAGGAGCTGCTTGATTATCTGTATAAGCGCAGCCGCGATCAGGGACGGATGCCGATGCAGTGGGATCGCTCTGCAAGTGCAGGCTTTACGACCGGACAGCCGTGGCTACAGATCAATCCGAACTATACCGAGATCAATGTTGCGTCCCAGCTAGAGGATGAGCGATCGGTATTGCATTTCTATCGTCGTCTGAGTAGTCTGCGTAAGGAGCATCCGGCGCTCATTTATGGAGATTATAAGGAAATTCATACGGATTCTGAACAAATTGGTGCTTATACGCGCATATACAAGCAGGAATTTTGGACAGTGTGGTGTAACTTTACAGAGAGCACCCTTTCACTGCCGGATATAACGGGCGGCGAACGGATGCTTGGCAATATGGATGATCATGAAAGCGGTACACTTCGTCCATTTGAGACGGTAATCTACCGTACGTTTCAAGCTAATTAATCGTACACTGCAATGAGCGCGTATTACCAAGACCATGAAAAAGGGGAATCCGTACATGTCGATGTCTATTCAAAACAAGGCCATGCTCATTACGTATGCCGACAGCCTGGGCAGTCATATGGGTGAACTGGCAGATATTCTGGATCAGCATCTGGAGGGTGTAATCAGCGGCGTGCATTTGCTGCCATTCTATCCATCTTCCGGTGACCGCGGCTTTGCACCGATGGATTATACAAAGGTTGATCCGGAGCTGGGGAGCTGGGAAGACGTTCGCCGCATCAGCAATAAATTTTACATGATGTACGATTTCATGATTAATCATATTTCACAGCAATCAGAATACTTTCAGGACTTTCTGGAAAAGAAGGATGAATCACAATACGCAGACCTGTTCATCCGTTACAAAGATTTCTGGCCCAATGGCGAGCCAACCGATGCCGACGTTGACCTGATCTACAAACGCAAGCCGCGTGCTCCGTATGTAGAGGTAACGTTCAAGGATGGTACACAGGAAAAGGTATGGTGCACCTTCGATAAGCAGCAGATCGATCTGGACGTAACGACCGAGACGACCCGCCGCTTCATTCGAGAAAACCTGAACTTCCTCGCGGAGCAGGGCGCATCCGTCATTCGTCTGGATGCATTCGCCTATGCAAACAAAAAGATCGGTACGAACTGCTTCTTCGTCGAGCCGGATATCTGGGACATGCTCAAATATGCTGCTGATCTGACCGAAGCTAAAGGTGTTGAAGTGCTACCAGAAATTCACGAGCACTACAGCATTCAGCTCAAAATCGCGGAGCAGGGCTATTATGTGTATGACTTTGCACTGCCAATGCTCGTCCTCCATGCGCTATATAGCGGGCAAACGAATCGCCTTGCACACTGGCTGAACATTTGCCCACGTAAGCAGTTCACCACACTGGATACGCACGACGGCATCGGCGTGGTTGACGTCAAGGATCTGATGACCGACGAAGAAGCCGAAATGACGCGCGAGAGCCTGTACAGCAAAGGCGCAAATGTAAAAAAAATCTACAGCAGTGAAGCATACAACAACCTGGACATTTACCAGATTAACTGCACGTATTATTCTGCACTCGGCAATAACGATCAGGCATACCTGCTCGCGCGTGCGATTCAGTGCTTCGCACCAGGCATCCCGCAAATTTACTACGTTGGTCTGCTGGCTGGCGAGAACGATATCGATCTGCTGGAACGTACGAAGGAAGGACGGAATATTAACCGTCATTATTATAGTAAGGAAGAAGTGGCACAGGAAGTACAGCGTCCGGTCGTGCAGAAACTGTTTGATCTGCTGCGCTTCCGTAATACAAGTGCGGCGTTTGACGGGGAGATTGCAGTGGAGGAAGCTGGAGATAACCTGCTGCATATTACGTGGACGAATGGAAGTACAGCGGCGCGTTTGGAGGCTAATTTGAAGACGCATGCGTTTACGATTAGTGAAAATCGTGAGGGTGCAGGATGGACTGAGGTTTTTTGAGGTAGTATAGGGATAAGCGGGGAAGATGAGCGTATTGGTGAGATAGGCCTGTGAAATAAAATAGTGGTAGTGGAATACAAGAGCACTGGAATACAATAGAGGTAAGAGTTTGATTTTGTAATAGGAAGGGAGCGCGAGATTGCGCTCCTTTTTTTGTACATACATTATAGTTGGCGTACAATAAGCTGGGTATGGGTATGGGTATGGGTATGGGTATGGGTATGGGTATGGGTATGGGTATGGTAAAATGCTAATTTGTCCGTGAGATCGGGTCAAGCTTGTATGATAAATTCCCTGTTGTTACAAGCATTGTGGAGGCTCAGCGCATAATGGGTAAATACAAAGAAAAAAATGCTTTACAAGTTGCTCAATTCGTTATATGATATATTGGTGTTCGGCAATCACAGTAGCTATCATCGAATGCAAGCATACATAGTATAACATGGTAACTAAGGCAACATCTGTGACAGCATCACATTTTAGATCATGCCGGGGTGGCGGAATTGGCAGACGCACAGGACTTAAAATCCTGCGGTAGGTGACTACCGTACGGGTTCGACCCCCGTCCTCGGCATACAGGTTAATATGGAAAAGCCCTTGTAAATACAAGGGCTTTTTTGTTGTCTAAAAATAAATTAGGAAGGACAAGCCCATAAGCCAATTCGCTATTTTCGCAGATTATGGGGACGGATTGGGGACGCAATGTAGTTTTGAAAACTTTAAAATTCGCTATCTATTTCTCATAAGTAAAAATATCAATACCTGATAAATTCACAATAATAAACAAAACATCATAAATCGTAACAAGGATGTATAAAGTCCTAATAGCAATAAAAATGACTGAGCATGAAAATACTCAGTCACTCAAACTTAATATTTTTTAGAACAACGAACTTTCTTCAATATTGCCAGTAATTTATCATTGATAAATCAAAATTTAATTTACTTTTATAAAACGATCAACAAAATGCTGGCGATCAGTATCATTAAAATAGTTATTACTGATTGCACTCCATCCATTACTCGATTTGAGGGTGCTGAAATCAATACCGTTATAAAATTTCTCGGCTGCTTCTTTTGTGAGCTCAACGGAGTAGACTTTATCATCAAACGGAAGTGTCATCTTAATTAGATTTGCTGCAGGAAATTCTTTTAATAGGCGAGTAGATTCTTCCATTAGGATTTTATTGATGGCATCGCCAGTACTGAAATAATCTTGATAGTTGTTTTTCGTTACTTCGGATTGAGGATTAACCGCTTGGTATTGTTTAAAGCTTGAAAAGAAAGTTATCGAAATAGTATTCTTCCCAACGTTTACCTCTTTGATGAAGTTACTACCCCGTAAGATGCTGGTATAGGTGAGCACTGCTTCTTTGTCGAGCGTCTGTGTAGTCTCAGTTGTATCCGAAGATGCTGGCTGAGCGTTGCTGGGAGTCTCCACTTTACTTGCTTGAACAGATTGGGAGGAAGTGGTAGAGGGTGCTGGTTCTGCCTGGGTAGCTTCCTGCACAGCCACAGTTTGTTCATGTTGAGCCTTACGCATTGTTTGTCCGTTATTAGGGTCAATGATTGTTAAAAGAACAACACCACCTAACAAAATCCACATGATCCGAAATTGCTGCCTAGCTTTAGGAGAACCTTTCTTTCTTGATCTGATTGCCAATACCAAATATACAAGGAATGCAAGAGTTACAAGAGTACCTAAAAATCCAATCATTTTTACTATCTCCTTTGATTAATAATTCAGATCACTATGACTTGTCATCAGGATCACGAGCAAATAACATAAATCCGACACCTTCATAAGCTTTCATTGTATATTCAATACCATCATAAACAGTCGAAGTATCTAGCGTTGAAAAGTCGACACCTTCTTTAAATATGCCAAGTTTTTCACCTACAGCTTTAGCGGCATTAGGATCAGCATCGGGATTGGTTGCAAGAACTATAACTCCAAATGCGATCAAAAAATTTTCTGCTGACGCTGGTGTTTTAGCTTGTGTAAGTAAGGTGATCTCGCGTATTGATCGGTCTGCCTTATTTACTGATCCGATTAGTATAAGATCATCTGAAAAGTGATGTGTAAATGTATCTTGTACAGCTCCTGTTGAAATGGTTACTTTGGATAAAGTAAGACCAGCACCCAGTTCTGAAGAATATTTATCAAATGTTTTTCTAAATTCATTTGGAGTCATGCCGATACTACCAGGAATGTTTGGGGTTTGTTGTTTTACTACCTTTGTTTCTTTTATCGAAGTCGATTCTTCAGTTTTTGTTGTAGTTACAGGTGTAGAAGCTTTTTCAATTGGTTCAACTGTAGTTTTGGACTCTACTGGTTCTACTTTAGGCGTCTCTTGTACAGTAGCCGTTTGCGCAGTTTGAGTCGCAGGTTTTTGATTTAGAATACCCATGAGAACAACAACAGCTACTAATATCCAAGCTATGTTGAATTGTTTTCTAGCATTGGGTAAGCCTTTCTTTTTTGACTTGATCGCTAAGAATAAAAAAAAGACAAAAGCAAGCGTGGCAATACCACCAATTCTTGCATATAGTTCAGTCATGCGGTTGATTCCCCTTTTTGTTATGTATAATCATGGAAATAGTATATAGGAACTAGGAGTAATGATCTACAAAATTTATTATAAAATATAAATAATTCTTTAATTACCTATTTATTGAATCTTATTATATTTTTAAAAGGTTAGAGATATGTTTGGTGATATTTATTATATTCAGGTACGAGCAAAATGAATAAATTGCAATAGGTAACACTGTAATCCAGCCAATCTATAAAACTTAAATTAGAAGCTAATCGGGTAGGAACATATAAATGTGCTACATTCACTTTCTATTCTTCCCCAACCTAAAAAATGAGGGGTAACAACCTATAATCTATAAATTGTAAGCGCCTCCAATAGTGGTACGATAAATACACCAGACTATACCACAGGAGGACGATCATGCAAAATCAAACCAATTCTCCCTCAGAACCTATGCCTAATCCATTTCAAACACAAACGATCCATACCGAACGTGACCTGCAACGCTACGGAACCGGCTACGATGCCTGGCTCTCCTACATACCTCTCCAGACCTTCCCAGCTACTGCGGATGCAGAAGCATGGGCAGCTTGTTGTCGCCACATCCATCTAGCTGCCGAGCAGCAGCATCCTGTTATACAAACCGCCGCACACGAGCTTGCACGCGGCATTAGCTCCATGCTGGGTCAAAGCGTCCAATCTACCAGCATCGATACCGCTCACGAACCATCCCACTCCGATGGGCAAGATACAGGCATCTGGCTCATTCCACTACATACAATCGTTACACCAGCAGCTACTGCTAACACATATGATCTTCCAGAGTGGCTAGCTACGATGTACCCACAGGCCTATGATGATGTGCAGCAATGCATGGCACAGGATAACGAAGGTTATATGATACGTGCGTTGCCAACTGGCAATGCTAACACGACTAATAGCCCTATCGCCAATCCTACTCCTTCCACTGCTGTATCAACATTGAATCATAGCAGTAAAACCAATGAATCCATTTCCACCGTCAACAACACGAATGCCAGTGGAGCAAGACTAATCATTTTCGCACATTCTCCGGCAGGCTTACTTTACGGCGCGTTCCATCTACTCCGTCATCTCGGCACCGGGCAGCCAATTGATCAGCTTACAGCGATAAGTCGTCCAGCTAATCGTCTGCGCATGATTGATCACTGGGATAATGCAGATGGCAGTATCGAGCGCGGCTATGCTGGACAATCCTTTTTATATGAAAATAACGCGTTTACCCGCGATTGGGATAGGCTCCATGATTATGCCCGTCTGCTTGCTTCGGCTGGCTTTAATGCGGTGGCGATCAATAATGTGAACGTGCATGCGACGGAAACGTTGTTCATTACAGACGCCTTTCTACCGGATGTAGCAGAGGTCGCAAATATATTGCGCAAGTATGCGATTCGTTTGTATTTAAGCGTGAACTTTGCTGCTCCCATGGAGGCAGGTGGACTATCGACAGCCGATCCGCTGGATGAAGCAGTGCGGCGCTGGTGGCAGGAGGCAGCGGCGAATGTGTATCGGTATGTGCCTGATTTTGGCGGCTTCCTTGTGAAGGCAGACTCGGAGAATCGCCCAGGGCCATTTACATATGGACGGGATCATGCAGATGGAGCGAATATGCTGGCAGCGGCTTTGGAGCCGTATGATGGAATGGTGATCTGGCGCTGCTTTGTGTATAACTGCAAGCAGGATTGGCGTGATCGGACGACGGATCGGGCGCGTGCGGCATATGATCATTTTCAGCCATTGGATGGCAAGTTTGCACATAATGTGATGCTGCAAATTAAAAACGGGCCACTTGATTTTCAGGTGCGTGAGCCGGTTTCGCCGCTATTCGGAGCGATGGAGCAGACGCATCAGCTACTGGAATTCCAGATTACGCAGGAATATACCGGACAACAGCGCCATCTATGCTATCTGGTTCCACAATGGAAAGAGATTCTCGATTTTGATACCGGGGTAAACGAGCGCTTTGCTCCAGTCAAACAGATCGCCAACGGCTCGATCTGGCAACGCGAATGGAACGGCATCGCGGCGGTAGGTAATACTGGTGCCAATGGCAACTGGACAGGACATCTGCTGGCGCAAGCCAACTGGTACGGGTTGGGACGACTGGCCTGGGAGCCGGATTCCAGTGCAGAGGAGATCGCGCGCGAGTGGGCGACAATGGTGTTTGGACTGGATGCTGGGGTCGTGGATACGATCACGACCATGTTACTGGATTCGCTGTCCATTTATGAGAACTATACATCACCGCTTGGCATTGGCTGGATGGTCAATCCGAATCATCATTATGGGCCCAATGTCGATGGTTACGAATATTCGCCGTGGGGAACGTATCATTATGCCGATCATCAGGGCATTGGTGTGGATCGCACGATAGCGACAGGAACAGGCTATACCGCTCAATATGCGCCAGCTAATCGGGATCGCTATGATTCGCTGGAAAGTTGTCCGGACGAGCTGTTGCTCTTTTTCCATCATGTGCCGTATACGCATGTGCTGCATTCGGGGAAGACGGTCATCCAGCATATTTATGATACACATTTTCAGGGAGCAGAGCAGGCAGCGGAGTTGCTGGAGCGCTGGAAGACGCTGGAAGGACGGATGGCACCTGGTTTGCATACGCAGGTGGCGGAGCGATTAGCGGAACAAGCCGAGCATGCGAAGGAATGGCGGGATGTGATCAATAGCTATTTCTATCGTAAAAGTGGTATTGCGGATGTGCATGATCGCGTTATTTATTAGAAACGAATCAAGCTTATTAAAGCCTGATAAAGCTGAAGCACCAATGAGAGCGGCAAAGTAAACGCGGATCAACCAGCTTATCTATTCATAATATTTACGATGCTGCTCGCCAGAATGGCTGAAATACTCGCAACAATGACTAAGACTGAAATGCTTGTCATGCAATGATCCGAAAGACGATCGCATAACAATAATAGACAATAACTAGAAAGGAGCGCCCCAAATGCAAATGGATACATCACGTACCAGTCATACTTCAACGACAACCTGCACCGTCCAGCAAATTATGGATAACCTCTTCCATACGGACGACCATACGATGAACAAGCACAGGCAAACAGGTCAAACGGCGGATCGTTTGGAAATTGGATCGCCACATACGATCGTGACAGGAATCGTCACTGCTTTTTCCGCCAGTCAGCGTGTTATTCAGCAAGCGGCAGCAAGGGGTGCCAATCTGCTAATTGTACACGAAGGTATCTTTTATAGCCACCATGACCAGCGCGAACTGATGCAAGCTGATCCGGTGTACAGGCAAAAGCTCGCGCTGATCGAGCAAACGGGGATGCATATCCTTCGTCTGCATGATGCTATCCACCTTGAACAGCCAGACGGTATTATGGAAGGCTTGCTACGACAACTGGGATGGCGAGAGCAGGTTGTGGAAGAGACAGCAATCTGGTCTATCGTAGAGCTAGAGCAGCCGCTACAACTGGATGCTCTGGCGCAATGGCTCAAGCAACGCCTGGCAGCTTCCTATATGCGATGGTCTGGTATGGCGGAGCAAGACTGCCAGCGAATCGCTGTACTCGTCGGCTATCGTGGTGGTGCCAATCACGGGATACCACTACTGGGGCGAGACGATGTGGATGTACTGATCGCTGGCGAAGGCCCGGAATGGGAACTACCCGAATATGTGCGAGATGCGCTGGAGCAGGGACGTAGCAAGGGTTTAATTATGCTCGGTCATGCGGAAAGTGAGCAGCCAGGGATGGAATGGCTGGCTGCTCGGCTTGCCGCGCAATATGAAGGCTTGTCGGTGTCTTATTTAGCCAATGAGCCTGTGTTTCGTACAGTATGAAGTCGTAGCATAATTAAAAATATTAAAGCTACAACACAGCCCTAACTTTTCCCGGGAAATAAAAGATAGCTTGATTGCAGCTATAAACTATCGAAGCCATCAGAGACTTTAAAAGTTCTAAAAGTTCTAAAAGCTCTAAAAGCTCTAAAAGCTCTAAAAGCTCTAAAAGCTCTACAAGCTCTACAAGCCCTACAAGCCCTACAAGCCCTAAAAGCCCTAAAAGCCATTACAGCTATCAACTTGGATTTCTATTATGATCTACACGCTTAGTTCTAAACTCCAAACTTCTATTATATTGCATACTCCTACTCAGCAGCACCAATAAAGAGCAGTCTCACTAGCGATCAGCACCACAAGCTACCGCCGCTCCGACGGACTACAACCACGTAGCTGTCGAAAGACACGATTGAATGTACGCACATTACCAAACCCGCAATCCAGCGCAATATCGATCAGCTTACGCTCGCGAATCGTCATTTGCTGCTCGGCGCGTTGGATACGTAGCTCATTGATGTACGTATTGTAGCCGATTCCCGTCACGTTTTTGAAAAAGCGTGAAAAGTGAAATACACTCATGCCTGCCTGCTCGGCACCATCCTGCAAGGTGAGCGGGTGTGTGCAATTTTGCTCCAGCCAATCGAGCAAACCCTGCATCACTGTCAGATGGGCAGTGCTTGCTCGGCGACGAACTGCGGGACCGTGCGCTGGCATACAGCGCAGGCACAGGCCGCACAGCATATGAAGCAGTCCGGTAATAACGATCTCCGCATGAGCCTTTTGTTGCTCTTGCTCGATCAGTAGCTGTTCCATAATGTTCCCAAGCTGCTGCCTGATCTGTAGCCCATCATCGTCATTTGGATGTGTTGAAGCCTCATCAGCGCGCAAAATAAAGCCGGAATGCTGCCGCTGCTCTGTCGGCCATCCAGCAGGCGCACCGATCAGCCGCGGATTGAAAATGACCATAATCAGCTCTGAAGCAGTTCCGGTATGCTCATAATAATGAATATCTCCACTACCGCAAAAGGCGAATTCGCCAGCCTGTAGCGTTTGCACCTCGGAATTGATGCCCACACGCAGCGTTCCCTGGCGCACATAGATGAATTCCAGATCATGATGCCAGTGCGCAAGAAAGCTCATATTATGAACGACATCAATTTGCACAGGCCAGCCTTTGTTATAGGAACGCGTCTCGTGAAATGCTCGCATATTTATTCACCTCATGGATTACCTGTATGATTGCTGCCTGATCCTGTACTGCAAAAGGCAGCTAGAATCGACGAAACGATCTGCGTACGATATTAGCAAAAAATGTCCACTGAGGCAATGAATTTGACGCGCAAATTGTATACGCTTGCATTACAATTTGGCTATACCTGCATCATGCAGCTAGATACTTCAAAATAAGATGGGAGCGTATCGATATGAAAAAACAAGCATTGCTCGTCAGCGGTGGCTGGGATGGACATCAACCGAAGGAAGTCGCCGATATTTTTGCCGATGTATTACGTCAGGAAGGCTTTGATGCTGAGATTTCGTATACACTGGATGCTTTTCTCGATGAAGAACGTTTGCAAAGCCTCAATCTGATCGTGCCGATCTGGACGATGGGCGAGATCAAGGATGAACAGCTTCAGCCCGTCCTGCGTGCTGTTGCAGGCGGTGTAGGCATGGCAGGCTGTCATGGCGGAATGTGCGATTCTTTCCGTAACAGTGTCGATTGGCAATTTATGACCGGATCGCAGTGGGTGGCGCATCCGTTCAACGATGGGGTAGAGTACGAGGTCAATATGGTGCGCACATCGTCCAGCCCGCTGATTGAGGGTATTCCTGATTTTCAGGTGAGCTCGGAGCAATATTATTTGCACGTCGATCCGGTCGTCAATGTGCTGGCAACGACTACATTCCGCATTAGCGAAGGCCCGCACTCTGCGAATGGTGAGATTGTGATGCCTGTCGTGTACACGAAGCGCTGGGGCGAAGGCAAAGTGTTTTATAACTCGCTCGGTCACCAGGCGAATATTTTCGATATTCCTGAAGCAAAAGAACTGATGCGCCGCGGCATGCTATGGGCAGCGCGTTAAGTCAGTCGATATTCGCAATGCCAGTATCGAGAGCAATGACGACTTATGATGCTTAAGCTCATCACACATAACGGGCAATGTAGCGACATATGCATTCATGGAATTATGAACCTGAACTCAATCGCAAGCTCCGACATCTGATACCTATACCTGAAAGGCGGAACCTATGATGCGTAAAGTGAAAATTGGTATTATCGGCTGCGGTAATATTAGCGGCATTTATATGGAGAACCTCACGCGCACGTTTGCGAATACCGAGGTGTATGCATGTGCAGATCTGAATTCGGAAAAAATGGAAGCTGCGGCGAGCGAATATGGCATTCCGAATCAGTGGACTGCCGAGCAGATTATCGCCAGTAACGAGATTGAGATCGTCGTCAATCTGACCACGCCAAAGGATCATTTTGAACTATGCCGCCAGGCGCTGGAGGCAGGCAAGCATGTGTACGTAGAAAAGCCGCTCTCACTTTCGTCAGAGCAAGGCAGAGAACTGGTACGTCTGGCTCAGGAGAAGGGTGTACTGCTCGGCGGCGCGCCGGATACGTTTCTCGGCGCAGGCTTACAAACGTGTCGCAAGCTGATCGATGATGGCTTTATTGGCGAACCGGTTGCGGCGACAGCGTTTATGGTCAATCACGGACATGAAAGCTGGCATCCGAATCCATCCTTTTACTATAAAAAAGGCGGGGGCCCGATGTACGATATGGGGCCGTATTACCTCACCGCTCTTGTCTCACTGCTCGGTCCAGCCCAAACGGTAGCCGGTATGACCAAAAAATCATTTGAACAGCGCACGATTACGAGCGAACCGCGCTTTGGGGAGGTGATTGATGTCGAAGTACCTACCCATATCGCTGGTACAGTGCGTTTTCATGGGGGCGCAGTGGCTACGCTGATTACCAGCTTCGATGTATGGAGCAGTACACTGCCATGTATTGAAATCTACGGAACACAGGGCACGCTGATCGTTCCAGATCCGAATACATTTGGCGGCCCGATTCGCCTGCGCACAGCACAGGGAGATACATTTTCCGAAATTCCACTGCTGCATCAATATGCGGACAACAGCCGTGGTATCGGCATTGCCGACATGGCAGACTGCATCCTGAATGGCGGCACCCCGCGTGCAGGCGGCGAACTAACCAGCCATGTGCTGGAAATTATGGATGCCTTCCATAGCAGCGCTGATTCCGGCCAATACGTGACCCTGCAAACAAGCTGTGAGCAACCCCGTTCGTTGCCAACCGGACTTGTCAAAGGGCAGGTAAGGTAAAAAGGAATATCAGACAGCCGCTACATCTACCCAGGGCGGATCGCAAATGCCAACCACAGGCGTAAATATACTCCTATGCTGGATAGGAGTATGAGTATAAGTATGCCCTCCCCGATTCGTTGCGATCTATGCATCATCAGCATCCACGTATACAAGAGCGTAGGAAATACGCTCCTTATACCACGTCCTGTGGTGTGGACAGGACGAATGAGCGCTTTGCCTTCTTGCTGCACCAGCGGCTGGAAGACAAAGCGTTTTTTTACGATCTATAGCGTATGCAAAAAAAAGCTGAAACCAGAACCAATATACATTATCATAAAAAGAGGGTAATAACAGAAGGGAGCCTGATGATCACACAACCACTACCAGATGACACCAAGCATCACATTCAGCTACACCTATCGGTCATCTGGATTGAAATGAAGAGGGGATGTTGCTTATGTTCGGAAACGATTGGGATGATATATTAAAGGAAGAGATGGAGCAACCGTATTTTCAGGAGCTGATGAGCTGGCTGGATGAGGAGTACAAGGAACATACGGTATATCCGCCACGCGATCTGCTGTTTCAGGCACTTCGACTGACACCATATCACGAGGTGAAGGCAGTTATTCTGGGACAGGACCCGTATCATGGTGCCGGACAGGCGGAAGGCTTGAGCTTTTCTGTGCAGCCGGGTGTGAAAGTACCACCTTCTCTGCGTAATATTTACATAGAATTGAAAGAAGACATCGGTGTGCCGACACCATCGCATGGCTCGCTTGTAAGCTGGGGCAAGCATGGTGTGCTGCTGCTCAACACCGCACTTACGGTGCGCGAGGGCAAGCCAGCCTCCCATCGGGGGAAGGGCTGGGAACGCTTTACCGATACGATCATACGTCTGCTGAATGAACGGGAGCAGCCGATGGTATTTTTACTGTGGGGCAATCATGCGGCTGAAAAGGAAGTGCTCATCAACACGGAGCATCATCTCGTTATTCGTTCTGCGCATCCGAGTCCTTTTGCAGCACGTAAAGGCTTTTTTGGTAGCCAACCATTTTCGCGGACAAATGCATTTTTGCAAGAGCATGGCCAGCAGCCGGTAGACTGGACAATTCCGGAGCTGAATTAAGCATGGGGCGTGGAGGTGGGATTATGAAACAGTGGGAAGGCAAAAAGGTGGTTATTACACGGGATGATGAATATCATTCCAGGCTCTACGGCACCATACAGCATTGGGATGTGGAGAAGAATCGGCTTGTCCTGCAACCCGGCTCCATCCATATCCTGTTGAATGATATTTTGCATATCAAAGAGCTGGACATGCTGCCACAGGATCTAAACTCTGCTGCATGGGAGCTGAATTCGGTCGGCTATGTAATGAAGCAGCCGGTTCAGTTTGATAATGCGATCTTGTTCGGCTCCAAAGTCATGATCTGGAAGGAAGATCAACTGATCGAGCCGTTCGCCCGATTAGTGCGGCACAATCGGGAGCGGGTCATACTGGACGATCAGCGCATATTTACGAAGGCGGATCATGTATTTGTCGTTCGCTCACGTCGTGGCTGCTAGCCATTTACAGCCGTCTTCAAACCGTAAAACGATGTTCAGCATATGGCGACAACAAGCCAATACACGAACAAGGACTATCGTCACCAATACGGGACGATAGTCTTATTTTGGTAAAAAAACGATGTTTTTTACAGGAGAAGCTTCAATTTTAGGGCGTTCTCTCCGATATTATTTAAGGACTGAACACAGACGAAACTATAACTCAAGGAGAGAAATGAATGACACATACTGTGAAATTAGGAAAATGGATGTTGTCGCTTCTGCTCATGAGTACACTGCTTTTTCCAAGCGGAGTATTCGCTGCCGATACGAGTGCCGTGTCTCTGAAGTTTTCGGATGATAATGCACTGACTGTATCGCTTGACGATGATACGAAGGATCTGACGTTGTATGCGGTAGATGGCAATGGCGACACGACAGATGTAACGGATGAAGCAACATGGACTTCAAGTACACCTACTGTAGCTAAAGTGGATAAAGGAAGCGTTGATCCTGTAAGTGCGGGTACAGCAACGATTACTGCCAAATACGGCGATCTTGCTGCAACGAAAAAGGTAACTGTAACCTCTCCCTACACGAAGCTGACGCTGTCTTCAGCAGAAGCGGTAAATGTAACGATTGGTACGCCTTATGAATTTACAGCTACAGCTACCAAAACGGACGGCACAACAGTAGACGTTACCGATACGGTTACATGGTCTACATATGATAGCAAAGTAGCCAAAGTAGTAGAAGGACAAGTAACAGGTCTCTCTCAGGGCAGCACAGCGCTGACTGCCAAATACGCAGGTCTGACAGCAAGCACAACCTTGTATGTTCGTTCTTCGTTCCAGGGTCTGATTCTGACACCTGAAGAAGATCAAACGATGTTTATCGGACAAGCTCCACTGCAAATTAAAGGAGAAGTCGTAGACGTAAGCTCGATCAAGGATGTAACTTCTGATGTAACCTGGACATCCTCCAGCCCGATGAACGCGACAGTCAATGGCGGTCTGCTTACACCGTGGGTAGAAGGAACAGCTACGATCAAGGCACAATATCAGGATTTTGCAAAAAGCTTCAAAGTCACTGTATACAAAACAATGAAAAAGCTGGAGCCAAGTGTAACATCGATTGAGCTGGTAACCGGTCAATCCGTAGCTGTACCAAAGGTAAAAGGTACTGCGGTAGATGGTACAATCGTAGACCTGTCCAAAGCAATCGACTGGAGCATCGATAGCTCTGTAGCTACTATTAACAATAACAAGCTGACTGCTGAAGATGCAGGCGATGTTACACTGGTTGGTAAAGTGGGCAACATGCAGGTTAGCATTCCAGTTAGCGTGAAAACGAAAGTGCTTAATCTGACTGCATCCGTTAGCAATCTGAGCATCGTTGTCGGTTCTTCCTCGGTGCTGCCAAACGTAACAGCGATCAATGCAGATGGCACAACGGTCAATGTAACAGATGCTGTGAAGTGGACATCAAGCACAGATAATCTTCTGATCCAGGGCAGCAATGTAAAAGCGCTGATTAAAGGTTCTGCTACGCTGAAAGGCACGTACCTGAACGATTCCGTTCGCGTAAGCGTGAAAATGGAAAGCAAAATCCAGTCTCTGGATGTATCTCCACAGACATTGGATCTAGGCATCAAAAAGAGCAAAACGATTAAAGTAGTAGGCACGTATACCGACGGCAAAAAAGTTACACTGTCCAGCAAAATGAACTGGGTATCTTCCAATCCTTCGGTAGCAACCGTGAAGGGCGCCAGCGTGAAAGCAGTTGGCCCGGGTACAGCTACACTGACCGGTTCGTATCAAGGACTGACAGCAACCGTGAAAGTATCCGTAACTGCACAGCTTAAAAAAGTAACATTGTCTGAGAAGACGCTCAAGCTGACTACAGGTTCAACAACTGTAGTAACACTGACAGCAGAATACGACACTGGCAATATGGTTGATGTGACGAAGGATGCAACATGGACATCGTCGAAAACAACAGTTGTCACAGCATCTGCTGGTCGTATCAATGCTGTAGCTAAAGGTAGTTCTTCCATCAAGGCTGAATATGGTGGTAAACGAGCTACACTGAGCGTATCGGTTAAAGACCCGGCCAAATAAGCATACTCCTTTTGAATAGCTACCTGTTCAGTCTGACAGACGGTAGGATCAGCGAAGCTTTCGCGATCGACCGCTTGCCGGTAGCCAGCACGTTTATATCATGTGACTGGCAGCGATTCTGTATATAGGTTGTATATGTACCGCCTGCAACATCCAATGGGATGCGGCAGGCGGTTTTTTTCGTGGATGTAAGGTGTGAGTAGGGAGATAGAGATGGATAAAAGATAAAGATAGGAGGGATGTATAGCAAGCAGTACAGTAGAACTACAGCAACTAGTACAGCAACTGTGTAGCATATTTATACCAATACAGACTTTATTAAGCCCAACTACAAAGAGCAAACGGAATCAAGATTATGCTATTGCCAAAAAGCAACACTTCATATAATATGAATAGGAACATATGTTCTTTTATAATACTAACATTGCAAGCCCAATCAATAAGTACATAACCACGACCTGAAATTTAAACCTATCTATTACCGCGATCTACAAAAACATCAACAAATCCTACCATCCATCAAGGAGGCAGATTGCCATGCTGGAGGATGCAGAGCGAAAGCTATTGCGCGTGCTGTTTAACTTTTTTGCGAAAAATCGCCGGATGCCAGTGTGGAGAGAATTGACTGCAATGACAGGTAAGCATCGAGCAGAGCTTACCCGTACACTGCTATCGCTGGAAAGGCAACAGTACATACTATGGTCACATAGAGATAGTCCGCATACGATCATGCTCATTGAAGGCTGGGAGCGACGAGATCAGCTACCGGGGTATCGCCATGCTGATAGCGCCTCATCCGGTATTTCATACTGGACGCAGCATTAAACTGAATTTGGAAACATTGGCAGCAATGCGTATGGATATACATTCTGATTTACAAACTTACCTGTAGCCTATCGACAAACCAGATCGAGAGACTACTTGTTAACGAAGGAATATCGTGAGCTTAGCTGAATCGGATTGTTCAACAGATAAAGATCGTCGCCATCATGTCATAGGAATAACATAGTTTGTATCTTTGTATCTTTGTATCTATACGTTCTATCATTCGTTATTACTCAAAGTCGTTTTATAAAAATATCCATATTACGCTAAATGTTTACAAGTTGGATACAAGCGCGAGCCTGGAATGATACATTTGCGGTGTAATCTGTTTACAGATAAGAAGAATAACACGGTGAGCGAAGGAGCAATGTCGCTTACTACACCTTACACCACAAAGGAGATCTAATGATGAAAACAAAAAAATGGGTAGTAGCTGCAATGACAGTAGGTATGGTAATGACAGGATCGGCAGGCGTATATGCCGGTACACAGCTAGAAGCGATCAAAGCATACATGAATCACGGAATTAAGATCGAAGTGGATGGCAAAGCATACACACCAAAAGGCGCCAACGGTACAGAGCTGGCACCGATCACATACAATGGCTCCACCTACCTGCCAGTTCGCTCGCTCGCCAATGCACTGGACGTTCCGGTAAACTACAATGCATCCCAGGGTAAAGTGTCGATCGGCAATGGCAGCTCCTCCACAGGTTCAACTTCCGGCAGTGGTAGCACATCAACAGGCAGCACAGCAAGCAATAGCGTCAAAGCGGTCTCTTATACAACAAGCCAGATTCAACAAATGAAGGAGGCACGTAGCGGCTTCGGCGTACCAAGCTTCGCAACACCGTATGCCCCAACCAAAATCGGCAGCCAGGATCAATTCGTCAAAGTCGCTGCGGCTGACGGCGCCGACAGCGTTAACCTGCTCTACAAGCATATGATCGTGTCCGCAGCAGCCCGCGATAATAGCGGCGGTGACTTCGGTAAAGGCGGTACGAAGGTGCAGCTCGCTAATGGCGCAGCAGGTACGTATTATGCAGCAACTGCTACAGAGAGCGCTTCGCTGGCATTTGAGCTGGATGGCAACTACTTCACCCTGCGCACACTGGATAGTTCACTGACGAAGGATCAACTGGTTGCTGTAGCAGGTTCGGTGAGCAAGCTGTAATTTGTAGGGGATTGTAAGTGAAGAGCAGTAAACGTGGAGAAGTAAAAGCGGCAGGAGAGAAATCTCTGCCGCTTTTGGTTTGGAAACGATGATACTAGCTTGTTATAGATCAGTCTGCTGGATCATATATGGCATGCTAATCTTCGTATTGCCAGCTCTACTAACCAGTGTGATAGCCCATTCATCTTCCTATTTAGCCAGTATGTAGAATAAAGCTTTACAGACTAATTGCTCATTTTGATGTCTATAAAATAAACGAAACCATGTACGAATATAGCAGCACTATTACAGTAGTTAATCCTTTTTACCGAACAGACCCACTTCAGGCAATAAAGGTATATCCCAATCTAATTTGACTCGAATGAGCTGCAAGGTTAGTGCGAGTACATATCCAATATGACAACCCACCATATTCACGATCACATCATCCAGATCGGCAATGCCAAGCATAGAAACGAATTGGAATCCTTCTATGCCAGTAATGATAAGCAAGCTAATACCCATAACAGAAAAATAATTAAAGTTTCTCCGTACAAAAGGTAATAGAAAACCTAAAGGCATCAATAAATAAATATTCGCAAATAGAACTCTGGCAGAAGCTCCCATATAATTACCTTCGCGCAAATAAAAGCGATATGTATCGTACAAATCATCAAAAGGAATCATATTCATATTCCATAAGCCCGCTTGCCGGGCAGCATAGTTTCCTTTGATCGTAGTAAGCATAGCTCCAACATCACCAAAAAATTTTAGACAGATGATATCGAATAAGATGATTAAATACAAAATAAAGATATGCTTTAACTGTATTTTCTTCACTAGCAAACTCATCATCGTTCATCCCTTGTTTGTAAAATATAATATGTTCATTACTTACTCTATAATAAAGAGTGCATATTGGTTCATTGTATCATTATATAGATAGCTTTTTTCGATGAGAGATATGATCATTTATCGGCTCCACCCCTGCAATGAAAGCGAGTTATTTATTACTTGACGTACCTTACAGGATTTGATATATTAAATCTTGTTCTTGTAATATGACCTGTTAGCTCAGCGGGAGAGCACTATCTTGACAGGGTAGGGGTCAGTGGTTCGATCCCACTACAGGTCATCGCCGAAAGCCCTTGTGCCGCAAGGGTTTTTTCTTTTTTTGAATAACAAAATAAAAATGAGTTTAGTGTGCGTGGGGACATTTTGGGGACGAACTTCATTTTATTTTCCTGCCAGGGATAACTTTAACCTTAACATTGTTATCTCTGGGAGCGAATGTTTCGAACCTCGCTACAGTTTCTTCTTTCATTTTTTTTGTAACGTGTACATAGATATCTGATGTCGTCGATAAGCGAGAGTGCCCTAATCTCTCTTGGATAGCTTTTAAAAGAGAGTCTACACTTCCTTGATGTTTTTGTTCTATCAGCAGCGTGCCTGAACTATGACGTAAACCGTGAAATTTAATGTATCTAATACCGTGCCGAAAACAGAATTTTTTCCACCATTTAGAGGCATGTTGGTAGTAGTAAGGCGCACCGGTTCCGTTATGAAATATATATTCCCTATGATTACCTTTCCATAAATCACCGAGATCGTTTTTCTCTTTTTCCCATTCGTGACGATATTTAAACAATTCGTTCATGTACCATTTGGGCATTGATACGGTTCTGTAAGAAGCGTACGATTTTGGTCCTTTTTCTACAGCAATACCGTTTTCGGTCAGCGGGATATTATTCTCTATAGTTAGTTCGTCAGTTTTAAAATTGGCACGGGACCACTCTATTCCGTTTATTTCTCCTCTTCTTAAGCCTCCAATCATTGAACCAAGTATTAAGAGTCTCCATTTCCTGCTTTCTCTATAAAGAGCCTCAATTACTTTCCGTGCTTCATCCTCTGAATACCATTGCGGATTCTCTTTTGCTCTCATCATCTTTTCATGAGTGTCATTAGGTTTTGGTTTAGGGATATCGATCATAATATCTTTTTTAATTAATCCCCATTCAAATGCTCTTGTGAAAATATTTTTTAATACTCTGTAAATATACGCCACCGTGCCAGAATCGAGCTTTTTTTCTTTTCCGTCTAAGCGACTTCCATCATTTTGTAATTTGCTTAGAAAATTCACAATATGCATTACCTTAATTTTAGACATCTGCATATGTCCAAATTCTGGAAGGATACGATTTTTGATATGAATTAAATAGGTTTTGTAAGTGGTCTCAGCGAGTGATTTCTGGGCATATTTCACTTTCCATTCTTCTATAAAAGATGAGAATTCTACCTTTTCCATTTTTACATAATCTGAGGCTTCGAGCTCTGCTTTAAATTTAAACCATTCTGAATCCAAATAAGCTTTTAGTTTTTTTGTGGTTTTTAGTAACGCCTCATCTTCAATACGAATAGGTTTGTATCTTTTGTCTCTTTTTCCGTTTGCCTTCAAACCAACCTCAACTATCAATCTCCAAGAACGTTCGCTTCGTTTTTCGTAACTCGGCATTCGACTTCTCCTCTCATTTTTTTAATAATATTCACAAAATACAGCATCACCTCCTTAATTTTACGAGAACATATGTTCTAATTTTGGCAGAAGGAAATAACTCCCCTTCCGAAATACTATATGTATTTCAATTATTCAAAAATAAACTTCACTTCGATTACTTTGCCCAGTATCTTTACGTCAGCACAAGGTTTTAATTCTGGCTCAAATGAAGGATTGGAAGGAATCAGCATACACATATCACCGACGCTTTTTACGCGACGTAAAACGGCTGGTTGCTCATCTATTACAACCGCGGCTATCTCATGACCTTGAACATCATTTTGTTCTGCAATAATAACAACGTCTCCATTTTTAATGCGATCTGCAGCCATAGAATCATCCTTCGCTTTTATAGCAAATGCTGAACTTCCTTTGAGTACAGCAGAATCAACTGTAGTGAATTCTCCTGAAGCTTTTCGTTTACCTATGCTAATTTCATTGTAAATTGGCACCTGGATGCTATAAGCGGTTTTTTCCTCTTTTATTTCATCATCACCCATAACAGAATTTAAAACATAGGTGAAATCCGAAGGGCTTTTATGAGCCATATCGCTAAGGATATCTGAAATGAATTCTTTTCTCATGTCGTTATTCAATGAAGCCAAAAATTCTTCTGAATTGTAATAATTCTCCGAGTCAGTATTTTTCGTGTTGTCTTGATCAGTAACTTGGATAGGTTTTTTAGAAACTAAGTATTCTATCAATTTATCGTAAGCAGTAGCTTTATTTCTAATGCGCTCAGGTGTTTTTTCATATTCACCTAGTTCAATAAGTTTGTTTGCGTCTCCACCAGTCACTTTAGCTAGCAGTTCAGATATCTCCGGTGATGGCGCGGGAGCACTACCACGTACCAGCTGCGAAATATACCCTTGAGAAACCTTTTTTCCTAATTCCTCTGTCTTTCTGGCGATTGCTCTATGAGAGAGGCCGCTTTCTTCAATGTATTTTTGTAACAACTGATAGTAAGTCATGTTATCCCTCCGAAAGTTTATAAGCGTATAATATCATTTATTTTACTGAATGAAAAGTATTTATATTTCAAATTATAGAATGATAATTATGTTTCACACATATTTGCGATAATGTATTGACACTTAATTGAAATATATATATCATTCAATTTGTAAGTGATTGATAATTATATTTCACACACAAGGAGGTGAATAAATGTCTTATCAAAAGCGACTGCAACAGGCAGCTATTGAGAGTGGCTTAACACATCGCAAACTATGCGCAAAATGTGCAGAAGTTGGAGTGAACATCAGCCAAGGGTATCTTGGAATGTTAATGCGAGGAGAATGTGGACCTGCTTCTGACAAGATTAATAAGGCTTTAGAGCAGGTATTAGTGCCAATCTCAAGTCTGAAAGTAGATGAACTGTATCTGCTGGCTTATAAGGAAAAAATACCTGCTGAAGCACTTGAAAAACTGGTTCAGCAAGCTAGATGAAAGTCGGTGACCGAATGAATAAAGAAAATGCGGCCAATGATCTCATTGATTTACTAACAGATCAAGTATTAGAGCGGCTTGTACCACTCATGATCGAGAGGTTTCCTGCTCTCGTCAATAACGAACCTAATCGGTCACTTAGTGTGGAAGAAGCTGCTGAATTTTTGGGTATCTCAAAAGATCTTCTGTACAAATTATGCGCCGAGAAATCAATTCCACATACAAAACTTGGTGTTGTAAATTCCAGAAAACCGAGAATGATTTTTAGTTCTCATTCGCTGGAAATGTGGCGACGTCAGCAAGAAGAGATTAATTGCATTGGGTGGAATGCAAAAGGAGATACACCATGAATACGGCGGACACAAACTAAATTGTCTAATTTGCCAAGAAACCTACAGATACTTCTATTTAAATTAATTATTTGCCCTCAAAATTGAATTTGTTATAACAAACAATTCAATGGAGGGATTATCAAATGAAAAAAGAAGACAATGAGCGAAAATTAGAACCGTATGAACAACAATTTCTTGAACTATTTTGTGAAGGTATAAAGCTAGCACATCAAAAAAAGCAAAACGAAAAGAAGCAATCTACTGAAAATAATCGAGAAGGAGATTCGACATGAATCAAACACAACTACAGGAATTACTCTGCAAACAGTTGGAGCTGCTTGCAGAGCGTTCTAAAGAATGTGCAGATGAAGAATTGGCCGAGATCACATCGGCAATGGTTGAGATTTACAGAATTTTAAATAGCAAGCCTCTTAGCGAAGCAAAAAAAGCCTATGTTGAATGCAAGATAAGTGTAGATTCGGAAGAACTCAGAAGGATTTTAGAGAATGCATTGTTGGTTAATCTTTTTTTCGCGAAACAGGTAGCAGAATCGATACTTTCTTCCAATAAAGAAGATTTGACTATACGCCAAATCTTCCGCGAGGAGCTTAAAGAATTTTATAAGAATTTAGTAGAGTATAACGAATCGATGCGGAAAACTGGCAGTACTAAGTAGACTTAGAGTCGGTAATAAATCCAATACGTCGTGGTGGCAATTTTGGGTTCACCTGCTGTACTGCAATCAGCATGAAATTCAGTTGATTGATGTGCTGAACCAATTGGGCATGTTGACCATCGACTAAACCATAAAAAGTAATAATTGACGGGTTTGCATAAGCGATTTTAGTTACATTTAATAAAATATTTTGACCAAAAGAGGACAGTCTAATAGCTACTTCTTCATTAGGATCTAGTTCATCTTCAAATCTCTTTATATACCGCATAAGAATCTCATACTGATGATCAGCCTTGGTGTAGTCTCGTGTTAATGCTAAAAAATCTATTGATTTTGAAGGTAAGTTGTATTCATTGTCATAGCTCAATATATTCACCTCCTTTCTAGTAATTAAGTAGGTTTGGATAACTTCCATGATACAAGGAAAGGAAAATTCAGGAAAGGAGAATTTATATGTCACTAACACGAGGATGTATCGTTCATTATCACACACATCTTGGCTTTACTCTTGCGGCGCTTGTCACATGGATTAATGAAGACGGAAGCGTTAACCTGACAACCTTTGCGTCATTGGGTGCAACAGAAGGGCGTGTAGGTGTACAACAGGGCGATAATCCGGGCTGCTGGAACTGGCCGCCGCGTAACTAATTAGGAGGATGAATATGTGCAAATCGATTACTAAACAAAAGGCTTTCGGAATGTTGAAAGAGCAAGTTGGGAGTAGTATTTCACTGCAAGTGCATCATGATGGTTTAGTTTTTGCTCGCAGCTTCGGTAAGCTGACAGATGTTACCGAAATGTATGACAGCACAGTGGTATTGGAGATCGACCACACAACCGTTTATGTTGAAGCCGATGCGTATTACATTGTCCACGAAGATGACTCGCCACGCTCGTTTTTGCAGCTTGCCAATAAAGTAAATCGCATTGCTTGTGATGTGACACCGTTACAACAAATACTTTCGGAGGCGATTAACACATGAATCAACTGGTATATATCGAAAACAACAAACCGGTGACCGACAGTTTGCGAGTCGCGGAAACATTCCAGAAAAATCATAAGGATGTGTTACGCGATATCCGCAATCTTGGATGCAGCACAGAATTCAATGAGCGCAATTTTGCGCCGATCTCTTACACCGATGGTCGTAACCGCCCTCAGACTAAGTATCTGATCACGCATGACGGTTTTACGATGTTGGTCATGGGCTATACCGGTCCAGCAGCAATGAAGTTTAAAGAACTATACATTTCAGAGTTTAATCGTATGGCCGCCAAGCTTAACGGCAACACACCGAACATGCAGGCATTGTTGCAAGCTACTCAAAACCTGTTGGCAGGTCAAACACTCATCGTGGATAGGGTGGATGAAATCGAAGAGAAGGTAAACTCACAAATCACACTGGATAGCGGACAGCAACGTATGTTGCAACAAGCGATCAACCAGAAGGTGTGTGGGATCGAGCCGAATAGCGCTGAACGCAGACCGCTATTCGCAGAACTACACAAGGAAGTAAAGAACCGTTGGAAGGTGCCGAGCTATAAGGACGTACTCAAACAGGACTTACATGCTGTCCTCGCTTATATCAAAGCGTGGGTGCCTGTACGGAGGGTTGAGGTATGACCTATGAACATCTGGCGCGGCTGTGGTTTAACCATCCACTCCAACACGCAATCATTCTTCGGCAAATGAAAAAGGCCGCACGCGGGAACGTGCAGCCTAGTCAAACGATTAACAAAAATTATAACTAGAATCTATCACGGATCGAGGGATCAGTCAATGTTGATGTATATTATCGCCGGAGTTATGGCTATCCTTTGTGGTTCTGCTGGCGTTCTGTATCGGTATTTAGCACAGTTTGAAAAATAGAAAAGGGGTGCAGTATGCGAGTATTGCTGTTGGAAGATCACGAATACCCAGTCAATCAGGTAACTGGACGTGTTGGAGCGTTTGCATTGCGTGTAGGCGGCAACATTTTGCGTTATCCATCCGGCACAATGGTCGAGGTTGGATTTGATCGTCGAATGATTATCGGTGGACAGGAGACGGAACATCGATTGATGGATAAGCCAGGAGCATGGATCGAGCTGATCGCAAGGGATGAAGCGGACGAAGAACAGCGCTCGCTGTATATCGAGTTAAGCCATTCCTTTGACTACTGCAAAGCGTTAGAGGACAGGGCGCGCGATGCAGAACACGAAGCGCGCGAATGTCGTACTGAGCTGGAGCGCGTTCGCGATGAGCTGTTTGCATTGCAGGCTGATATTCTCCGTATGACTACACGTCTCACGGCACGGGAGGTGATGCAGGATGACCGAGTGGCAATACCTGCCCGTACCCAAACCGAGCCACAAGCGATTGAAAAAGACTGCCAAGCAACGGGGGCAGATAACGGCTGAGGTCTACGCTGACGCACTGGATCGCAGTCAAGGATATTGCGAGCGCTGCGGCAATCCTCAGGGGTTGCAGTGCGCTCACCTGGTACGCAGGTGGAAGCTGCCTGAGACGACCGTTAACGACGTAGCGATGTTATGCGGGCCATCGGTCAACAGCGGCACCTGTCATAACTGGGTGGACTATACAGCAGAAGGACGAGCATGGGCAGAGCAGCTAAGACAGGATTTTTGGGACAAGGAGACGATGCGTAATGGCAGATGAAATACACCGGATCGTAAAGCAACGCGATTACGTTGTGATAGATAAGAGGATTTTCCACAATGAGGAATTGTCATGGAAGGCTAAAGGCATCATGGGATATGTTTTGACACTTCCAGACGATTGGACGTTCAGGCTCGAAGAGATTATTACCCACAGCAAGGATAAGCGTGATTCGTTTCGCGCAGGCTGGGCAGAATTGCAGGAACATGGATATGTAAGGCGCGTTCCGGTAAGAGATGAAAGCGGTCGGATCAAGCATTGGGAAACGCACGTATTTGAGTGCCCTAGTATGCAGAACGCAGATATTCCAGATACGGAAAATCCGCTTATGGAAGGAAACACAGCCACAAACAGATTTTCCGTGACCATAAACGGGAAATCCACATGTGGAAAAGCCAGTGACTGGAAAAACCAGACACTGGATAATCCGACACTACTAAGTATTGAAAAAGAACTAAGTATTGATATTACTAATTCTACTGCTACGACTACAATCGCAGACGTGTATACACAAGTCTTCGGAACCTTTAATATGACCCCTTTATTCAGGGAATACATCAAGTCGCTTAAAGATAAAGGCGTATCTGAGGAACTGATCAAGGAAGCAATGTTGGAAGCTGCTGAATCTGGAACAGGCAAGCCTAATCAAAGATTCATCGATACCATTATCACACGATGGATTGAAGAAGGTATTTCAAGTCGCGAAGAAGCTAAAGCGAGAAAAGAGAGGAAAGCGGCAAGTGCTCCACAGCAGCGTAGCAGGTATAACCGACCAGCAGACAGAGCGAAGCCGGACATTGTACCAGCTACACCACCACCAGCCGCCAAGTCGTCTACTGTATCACAAAGTGAGTATGAAGAAGCGATGGAGCTGGCGCGGATGATGGATCAATCATAGAAAGGGTTGTGAAGAAATGAATATCTACGAAATTTCTTATCCTGGATTTTTTAACGATTATCCAGATTACGCTGTAACACGCTCAGCCGAGGCACCTGGTAAAGCAAGATACGCCGAGTATCTGAGTTTCAACGATGGCTATGACCTCACATTTGGCGAATATCAAAAAATCACAAAGGTACGCAAGATCGGATCGGACAAAGTCGTACCTGGTGAACACTCGCCATATCAAGCGCGAATCGATGTGATAAATAAATTGATCGTTGAGATCGGGAGCCGCGGACGCAAGTTTCTGTATTCCGAAAAGCATTCTCGTTATACAAATTTCTTTTGGGCAGGCGGCAAGCTTTGGCTGATGGACAACTCCACCGGACTGACAATGGCTATGAATGCTGATCAGCAGGGCAAAACGAGTGACCAAGCTACTGGATTTTCGCAAGGCGGCACGATGTGGGGTCTGATGTGTGACTTCACAGATTATATCTTCGGTGACGATGACGCTAATCATAATCACGGATACGGCGGCTTATATTGCCCACACTGGGGATATCCTGATAAAGATACGGAAGCCATCCAAGCCTACGCCAGATCGATCGGATATTTGCGGGAGGGTTAAGCCTATGGGACTTGAACAACCCACCATGTGGGACGTATACGAGTATATGCGGCAAATGTATATCCGATCGGGCCACGTTACGAAGTTGGGCGAGCTGGAAGATGAATTTCCTGATACAGACATGGGCGTGATCGTCGACGGGGCGATGCACTTCCATGAAATCATTCAAGGCTGCCCATGAATGATCCAATATTCCAGCAGCGCCACTTCTTTTCTATAACAGACGATAACGGGCAGGAGCTGGGCAAGGTGTATGTGCTAGATCGTGAGCACCTGCCACACCACGCGAGTAATCGCAAAGAAAAGGAACGCATGAAGGCGCAGCATCTTCGGCGTAAGAAACGGAAAAACTGATTATTAATCATATAACAACGGATTGGGGCGAATGCGAATGAAAGAAGCAAACATTATCAAGGTTAGTAGCGGCGAGGGATTGAGTAAATTCCTGTACACATCCCCGGTGGTAGCAGAGGTTTCAATCGCGGTCGATCAGATGCTGCAAAAGACCAGTGATCCTAATCAATCCAACGACGGTCATCTGGCTGTATTAGATAGCGAGCTCGATGCGATGTACCTGGCAATCTGCTGCGGTGAGTCGGGCGAGGTTATCCAACAGGAGTGTGTAGCAGCCATTGCGCGACTGGTACAGATTTATAACGCCGCAGCAAGCAGGGAGGTGACACAGAATGACGACTCCGATCCCACGCCGCAATGAACCCGGATCGCCGCCCGGTGAAGTATCAACATCAAAATGGACACCTGAGAAAATTGAGGAGCATTTGTCTGGCAGCAAAGAGAAAATGAAAAATGCTGAAAAGAAAGGCACGTACGTACTGGTGGATGACGGCAGTCGCAACAAAAAACCTAAGGTTACACCAGACATGGCGGAATACCTGAAGCTGCGTGCACAGGGCTATAGCCGCGCATCGATCGCAATCGATTGGGGTTTGAAAGAAAACAACTTAACCACCTATTGGCTCCGTAAGTGGGGCATAGGTACAAAAGAGCTCGAGCGTGCAGCAATTAAGAAATATAAGGCATCTAAGGGACAGGCAGAACAAACGTCATCCGTAAATGTAGAGCCACCGCCTATAGTTTCGGACGAGGCGGCATCGGATGAAATTGAATGGTTCATACCGGAAGGGAAGCCAGTAGCTGCATCTGTGGGGATCATACGGGATGGGCTATCGATATCTCGTACGGCGTTGAAATTATTAAGCGATGTAAAACCCAATAATGTGAGTGTGGGTTTGTGCGCAGACGGCATGCTTCTAAAATTGTCGCCAGTTGGACTGAAATTAGCTACAGGGAAAGCAGGCGGTGCGCAGATCAATAGCAGAGCTTTAGCTCGTTGGATTGAATCTAAAAAGATCAAAGTACAGCGATACGAAGCGTTGCGACATGCACCAGGCGAGCTGTTAATCAAGGTGGAGTATGAAGATGAATAATACGTTTTATACTCACTTCACCCGTGAACATGCAGAAAGAGCGCTACCAGACTTGCGCGAAATTCTGCAAAGTGACCGCAAGCATGTGAATATGCTCAAAAGACAAATCGAGGAAATCCAAGACAAGTTCCTCAAACGCCGCAAACAGCCTTATACAGAGAATGATTTGGAGTATTTCCAAAATATTTTAAATAAATCGCTATTACCAAGTCTGAAGAATTTTGAACAGGCAGTCTACGAAATTCAGTTGATAGCAAATGGATATACATGGGAGCAAGTTGTCACGCAGCGTGAAAAACCAAAAGAAGATGAACCAGAACTCACTCTATTTTGAAAGGATGATCTGCATGGAATGGATCAAATACCAATGTGAAGAATGTAATCGGCATTTTGCTGTAGAGGAAGAACAAGCTGATCGTCTCGACGAACCTGCATGCCCTGAATGCAGCGGAACAAACTGTATCGAGTTCGAATAGTTAAAAACCTGAAAAATTCAAATTAGATAAAAATCGAGGGCTGGAACAAAGATACACAAAGTCCCAGCCCAGAGAGGATGATATACAGCAATGAAAGCACCACGCATACTGCATTATCCCGGTAGCAAGTGGTCAATGGTGGACTGGATCATCAGCCACATTCCACAGCACAGCGCATACCTTGAGCCGTTTCTTGGGAGTGGTGCAGTGTTCTTTAACAAAGCACCGGCATTGCTTGAAACCATAAATGACCTTGACGGGGACATTGTAAATCTATTCAGCGTCATCCGTGATTGTCCGGAAGAATTAGCACGGCAGGTGGAATACACGCCATATAGCCGTCAAGAATACTACCGCTCATACGATTATCCTGACGATATCACCGATCTGGAGCGTGCGCGTTTATTTCTGGTACGTTGTTGGATGGCACGCGGCGCGCGCAGCTCGGATCGGAACGGTTGGCGACATGTCATCGATCATAGTGGACCGCGCCCAGTCCGACAGTGGAATGATGTGCCACAGAAAATCATGCAAATCACAGAGCGACTCAAGTCGATACAAATCGAGCAACAACCGGCCGTGAAACTCATAGAGCGATACAAGCATCCTGATTATCTGATTTACGCTGATCCGCCCTATGTCCTTGAGACCCGTAAAGGGCGGATCTATAAGCATGAAATGAACGATAACGATCATATGGAATTGCTGGATGTATTGGACGCACATCCGGGGCCTGTGTTGCTATCAGGGTATGATCATCAGCTCTACAACGAGCGATTGCGGCACTGGAGACGTGAGGAGCGGGTAGTACAAGCGGAAGCAGCTCAGAAGCGTACCGAGGTGCTGTGGATCAATCCAGTAGCGGCAGCGGCGGCGAATCAAGCAGTCTTATTTTGAGAGGATGATATACACATGAAGGAATCAGACATGTATCCGCCGCTCAAGCTATATCTGGAAGGACTAGGCTACACAGTGTATCCAGAGATCGAATTGAATGGCGGCGGACCGCGTGCGGATATTGTAGGCGTTAAGGATGACCGGGTGACCATCATTGAAATGAAGACCAGCTTTGGATTAGCAGTTATGGAGCAGGCTGATCATTGGGCGAGTGGTGGATATGCGCATCAAACCTATATTGCGATTCCGATGCGGAAACGCTGGCAGGTACCAGTGGTTGCAAAACGCGCATTGTCACCTGCTGGAATTGGTGTATTACAGGTTGATTTGAGTCCAAACCCTAATAGCGAAGAAGATATTGATGCACACCTTGAATGGTTTGGTGGAGATGAGCAGACCAACCAACAAATACGTAATGACATGATCGTCGCTAGAGAGAAATTCGAACAAAATCGCATCATTACAACGGTCGAAGCAGAAGATAAGCCGATCGCGGTGGAATCAAAAATCATTCTCGGCATGCTTACACCACACCATCTAAACGGGCCAGATGGGGGTGGCAAGGCAGGAGGTTATATATCAGCCCATAAGATAACGATGATACGTGCTGAAGAATACCTAGCGTCGGTGGGTGACTGGGTTACTCCTAAGCAGATTACAGAGAGCATTGAAACCCACTACTTCGCCCAAGACAAAGCAGCCAGCCTCAAGCAGGCTCTCCTGCAATGGGGAACGGAATTTTGTGAATATCAGGTAATCAATAGACGCGGCATGTTCCGCATAAAGGAGAGATAGACATGAGCCATCATAAACCTACAAAACGTCGAGTTTGGAAAAAGCAAATCAAACGATTTAACAAGACAGTTCAGGCAGGCAAACCGATTTCAGAAAATCTGTTCCGTTTGATCGAACGTCAAATTAGTCGAATCAATGACAACAGATATGCAACAGAATTTCGTCCGTGGTTCTATGCTCAATCGTCAGTGGATTCCAAAGTAGATTACAAGGAGTCTGTGATAGGTTTCTTCCGCGAGATGGAGGATTACTTTGCTGATGAGGGTCTGAATGTGGAAGCTTGGAAAAAGGCAGTAAGGGAACGCCGCAGACGCGTTTGAATTAAATCACATACTACAGGCTGGGCACTGTCCCAGCCGGAAAGGCGGCAAGTATGGGGTTCTTCAGAACAAAAAAAGTAACGGTTCGTAAGGCGCGGACTTGTCATGGTTGTATGTCTAAATTTCCGATCAATAGCTCAATGATCTATGTATGTGGAGCGGATGGTGGTGATTTCTCAGATTATTATCTCTGCGAACCGTGCGACGACATCATAAGTAAACACAAGGATCTAAAAGAGTATCTGCAGGATGGATTTATAAAAGGCGAGGTACGCCAATACTGCATCGATAACGATCTGCCTTTACCCGGGCAGCCTATGGAGGGATAACATGAACAACTTTGCGCAATCCAAAAAAGTGAAGACCCGGAAAGAACATAGATGCTTAGGATGCGAGCGCGATTATTCAAAAGGTAGCCAAATGGAAGTCGTATCGGGCATGTTTGAAGGCGACTTTTTTAGATACTACCTTTGCAAGCCGTGCGATAGATTCATCCAAAACAATCATGATTTACGCGATCAAATCGAAGATGGGTTCCATGAAGGTGCTGTGAAAGATCATTGCGAATATCTGGGCATTGAGTTGCCTGCTATGGAGGGATAACAGGTATGACAGATAAAGAAATCGGCAGAATAATAACAGGTCATACTGTATTTTGTGGTTTGTGTATTGGCAGTAAGCACCTTGATTTCACGTTCTCTAAGCTGAATGCAGAAGGGAAATTCAGGAGTGAAGGATGGAAGAAGACAAAAAAGTATGGTTGGGTTTGTCCATGTCATAAGAAGAAGAATGGGGAATGGGTATGACACAACAACACAAACGTGATGCTACTGCCGATCTGGATTACCTGAAGAACAGCCATAAACAAGATGTGCTCGAAGTAACAGTGCAGGCGATCGCAATGGCTGATTACTGGATTAAAGAAGCAGAATCCCAGCAAAAACGTGCTGAAGCAGCAGAGCAGGAACGTGACCGGTTGAAAGAAAGGATCAATCTGGCGATTGGCGTGCTAAACATGATGCAGTCCGGCAGATTCGACAAGCAAACAGTGATTGAAATGCTTGAGCGGATTATCAGGGAAGGGAGCAAGCCAGATGCGCCAGAGTGAGCACTCTACAATGCGCCAACAGTTCTTTCGCCGCTCTTTAGACGGAGCCGCTATAGTCGCTGAAGGTGTGCTATTCGCTCAATACAAAGGACACAACGTCTTTCTGGATGATAGAGGTAATCTCACACATGCACGTAGCGGATATCGTCTAAAGATCGATCCAGCAAAAGGCGCAGTACATGTAGAGCAATATGTAGCTGACAACATGGATAAAATCATTGCACGTATGAAGCGCATGCCTAGATTAAACTGGCGCAGACCATGGCCTACACCAAAGTTAGGAGGTAGTAATACATGATTACACGTAAACAACAAGCAGAGGCTGCGGCAGCCTTCAACGAATCTCAAATGGCTCGGATGCGTGAACGTACACTTGGAAAGCAAGAGACTGTTACAGCTCGTACAGAGTGGGTATGGACACAGGAGGCGCAACGCCGTAATCCGAGCCGACAGCGTGCAGGTGAACCGGTATGGCCGCAGTGGAAAACAGTTATCCCGAAATTTAACGTTGATCAGGGGCTAGTGGTTGATAAGTCGGAATTCGGAGATACTAAAGAAGGCCAAGCGGATCTATTCGAATTTTTGTAAAAAGAAAGGGAGAAGGCGATGGAGCAAATGCAGTGGCTACCCGAAGCGAATCCAGATGAATACCTTGCAGCTCGATCGCTGCTACGACGATATAAGTATATGAAGAAAGCTGTTACGGGCCTACAGCAAATGGGAACGTTAACATTGAAGCAACAATGCAAGTTGCGTGAATACGGCGACAAAACGGCCAATATTGAGCTGGCTGTGGAACTGATCCTTAATCAGGAGATTCGTAATATAACAGAGTATGTCTTTCTAAAAGGTAATGATAGACAGGCAGCAATCAATAAGCTACCATTCGTTGTAGAACGAACAGTAGATCGCAAGATTCGTCGAGGGGTTATTTCAGTGGCGAATACTTTGAAAGATTGGGGGATCATTTGAATGAAGTTGAGTGATGAACAAATAAAGAGCTTCAATCATATGGATGAGGACGTTCAGTCTTATTTAGATTTTAGAGAATGGACGAGACCGATAGGGATCACGCCAGCAGGCATCAGAACCACCCTGATTAAACCTATATTTTTTGAAGATGTGGACGATGAAATGTTTTTGCAATTGGTACAAGAAGTTCACACGCATTTGAAAAAATCTGGACAGTCTAATTTTTATGAGATAAACAAAGCTGTGGAGGATCATTTAAAAGAAGATTTTGGATGGAAGGTCATTAAAAAAGTAAAATATGCTTTATATGTATTGGTCTGATCGACGGAAAATGTGTCTGTAAATGGTCTGTACAGAGACGGCACAGCGTCTGTATTTCGGGGCTACAATTCACTCATAGGAACAATTGTTCCGGGTGAAGGTGTAGCCCCTTACCACTACACTACTCAGACACGATGAGTGACCGAGCTTCCGGCAGATGATACCTGGATAAGCATCCTTGAAGTCATGGCGGACTTATAGCGTAAATGGTCTAAGCGCGGCTCTAGTAATAGGCCTATGACGCGGCGTTGTGTGCGTGGGGAAGTGGGGTAAGATCACTCACATGTACACCAATTAACCCGCCGAGCTGGGGCGGTATAAAAATGCAGTAAAGATATGAAAAGGCGTGTCGCTCCGGCGGTGCGCCTTTTTTGTGTGCCTGCATCAAGATACGATGCAGGCTTACATACTATAGAAAGGAGGGATATATCATGGCGATTGCATATTTGGATAAAGATCATGTACTCCATGTGATTGATGATAAAAATGCAGCAGCGCGTGAAGCGGCAGGCAAGCTCGCGGAGACGGATATTGATCATCTTGGCGGCTATCCGGTAGTCGATGGCAAAGATGTGATCTACTACGCAGATACCAACAAAGCATACGTCGACGGTAACGAATCCGACGGCAAAGAAATTCAGGTACCAGACGCGATCCGTGCGCTGCTGGATCAGCTCAAGTAATTACAAATAACACTTTTCGCATACTGACCGGGCAACCGGTCTTTTATGATGATGGTAGCCAAATTGGTAAGGCGGCCCTGAACGGGTGCTTGTTGGTTCGAGTCCAACCCATTGTCAACTGCGCGCAACAACAATATTTACGCAACATTAGAGTAAGCCACAGTAGTTATACAGACGTGTGTGCTGCTGTGCATCTATATCTGCCTGTATAGCTCAGCTCGGTAGAGCAATTGCGACGGCATAGCGTGCTGGTTCGAATCCAGCTACAGGTATTTTAAACGAAATGAGAGGCTAAAGAAGAATAGGAAAAATGACTTAAACTCGTTGTTCCACTATATGGGTATATTGTATTATAATTGATAAGTAGTTAAATACTCGTATGAGGAGGTTATAACCATGCAAATTAGACCACATATAGAAATGATTCATGGATCCGATCATAGTCACCTTCAAAGTCAAGTAAACCATTTCTTGAGCCATGACTTTATTAGTAAAGAAGAAAAATTAAGTAAAAGAGGGCAAAAGAAATTGATTGATATTAAGTACAGTCCGTACAAAGATTTGTTATCCGCTATGATTATTTATGAACAACTTTAATAAGGTCGCTCCTAAGGGAGCGGTTTTTTAAATATAATATGTTTTTAATACTCGTTTAGGAGGGTGCGGCAAATGGAAATGTTGAGCGACATAAAGATTTACTTTGTAAGCGGCGAGACTCTTGAATTGACTAAATTAGAAACAATAGACGTTGTTAAGCTTTCGAGCGCAATGACTGCTAAAGAAGATTTCTTTTATGATGATCCATTTTATAAAAAAGTACACATCCAAACTATCAACGTAACTCACTACACAACGGAAGAGTATCCCAAACAAGACATGTCCCCGTTTTTTAGAGAAAATCAGCAAGATAGTTAATTTAAAACCTTTTTTTGAAAGCCGCTCTTTTAAGAGGGGCTTTTTTATTTTAATTGAAAGGAGAACTATTATGGAATTTGGTGAAGCAATTAAAGCGTTGAAAGATGGAAAGAAAGTAGCTCGTGAAGGATGGAACGGTAAAGGAATGTGGATTGTACTCATGCCCGCATTACAACTGCCACCACATTCTACGCAGGAACTTGGTGCAAAGGTTAACGATCGCACAGCCAAACATATCGGTGTAGATACTCCGCTGGATTCTCAGCCATATATCGCTATGTGGACAGCGACGCAGCAATGGCAACCTGGTTGGTTAGCATCGCAAGCAGACATGCTGGCAGATGATTGGGTAGCTGTAGATGAAGAAAATGCACAAATTATCCCTGATACAGAGTCGCTGCGTGATTTTACAAAGGAAGAATTGTTCGAAGAACTAAAATGCAGAGCGCATGGATTTAATGAGATTATTGAAGTTGGAAATAATTTTAATTTTTCAATACGTTACCTAAGCAAAGGTGGTCATCTTGAAGGCGGTAGGGATAATCTTTCTGGTCCGGCGACGATATTCATTTACAAACATTAATCTTTAAAAATTAAGACTCCGGGGGTGGTGATCATGTAGTGGGTAGACAGAGAGACCCAAAGCGGGACGAAGCCTTTGAAATTTATCGATCCAGTAACGGCGCAATCAATTTAGTTGATATAGCATCTCGACTTGGAGTATCTGCCGGCACAGTGCGTGGATGGAAGGCGAAGGACAACTGGGAGGGCAGATTGAATAGTTCTCCTGCTTCGAATTCAAAGAAACGTAATGCCAAAGCGAATATGGAACGTTCCAAAAATACGGAGCGCTCCAAAAAGAAACAGAGCGTTCCTGAAAGGCGGAAGCCGCCGCCTATATCAGAACCTGAGTATGAGCCACCTGATATACCGGATGAAAGTGGTCTAACAACGAAGCAACGTATGTTTATTTTAGAATATTTGCGGGACTTTAATGCGACACGCGCAGCAATCGCTGCAGGGTACAGTAAAAAAACTGCCCACGTAACGGGCTGGGACAACTTAAGGAATCCTAAAATCAAGCAGGAAATCGATAAAGTGAAAGATGACTTGGTGGATGGTTTAGGATTAAGTGTGCAGCGTATCATCATGGAATACATGAAAATCGCATTTGCTGATATATCTGACTATGTAACATTCGGTCAAAAAGAAGTTCCTGTAATGGGAATGTTCGGGCCGGTTCAGGATGAAGATGGCAATCCAATGATGCAAGATGTCAACTATGTCGAGTTCAAAGAATCAGACGAAATCGACGGAACTGTCGTCTCTCAGGTGAAGATGGGCAAGGACGGGGCGAGTATTAAGCTCTATGATAAGCTGGCTGCTCTTAAACAGCTTGAAAAGTATACAACTTTCCTTACAGAAACTCAGAAAATTCAACTGGAGAAAGCACGACTAGAAGTTGCTAAACTGCGCGGTGACGATCTCACCGATGAGGATAGCGACGATGGCTTTATGGAAGCATTGGGCGGTATAGCCGCCGAGGTGTGGCCGGATGAGAATTAAGCGACCGAAGTTCAACTGGCGACCGTTCAGCCATAAACAAAAGCAAATACTCACCTGGTGGAATAAGAATTCCGCCGTAAAAGACAAAGAGGGGATTATCGCAGACGGAGCGATCCGCAGCGGTAAAACTGTATCGATGTCTTTTTCTTATGTCATGTGGGCAATGCAGATGTTTCAAGGGCAGAACTTTGGGATGGCTGGTAAGACGATCGGCAGTTTCAGGCGCAACGTGTTGTTCTGGCTGAAACTCATGCTGGTTAGCCGCGGATACAAAGTAAAGGATGCGCGCGCCGACAATATGGTCACCATTACCAAAAAAGGCGTAGAAAACTATTTCTACATCTTTGGCGGTAAAGATGAACGATCACAGGACTTAATTCAGGGTATCACGCTGGCGGGGATGTTCTTCGATGAAGTCGCGCTTATGCCTGCTTCATTCGTTAACCAGGCGACCGGTCGCTGCTCAGTGGATGGATCAAAATTCTGGTTCAACTGTAACCCAGATGGTCCCTACCATTGGTTCAAAACGGAATGGATCGATAAGGTCAAGGAAAAGCATCTGCTGCACCTGCACTTCACGATGGACGACAATTTGTCGTTGTCAGAACACATTAAGGAACGTTATCGCTCCATGTATAGCGGTGTGTTCTATAAGCGCTACATCTTAGGTCTGTGGGCGATGGCAGAAGGCGTTATATATGACATGTTTGATGAGGTTCAAAATGTCATCCAGACTGGTATGCTGCCGACCTCTTTCCAAAAATATTATGTAGGGGTCGACTACGGTCATACCAATGCAACAGCATTCCTGCTATTTGGACAGATCGATAACAAGCTATACCTGATCAAAGAGTATTATCACAGCGGTGCTGATGCATCTGGTGAAGCACGAGCACCGAGTGATTATGCCCGTGATTTTGTTGAATTTATTGATGGAATCGACGTAAAAAAGATATTCATCGACCCGAGTGCTAAAGGATTTATTACCGAACTAAAAAAAATAGGCGTCCGCCGGATCGAAGAAGCGGACAACGCTGTATTGCCGGGGATAGAATCGGTTGCAGTTGCCCTGAAAGAACAGCAACTCTTTGTATCTGCGCTCTGCACGGAGACGATCAAAGAGTTTTTCAGCTATATATGGGATGTAAAAGCATCGCAACGTGGCGATGATAAACCCGTCAAGCAGAATGACCACTCGATGGATGCCCTGCGATACGTTATTTATAACCTGCTTGGTAAACCACGTCGTTCCAAATTCATTGTGTAAGGGGGTGAACATTTTTGGAGGAAACGCAAGCAACACCAGCCAAGAAAGCCAAATCCGCCGTTATACTACCTACTGCCGGTAGTGGTATTGGCGGTACACGGTCCAAGCCGACGCTACTATCGTTTGCGACACTGAGGAATATGTCCAAAGTGCCAGCAATAGCGGCGATCATCAATACACGACTGAATCAGGTTGCTCGGTTTGCTCGCAGGCCGCGATTTGAGGGAGATATGGGATTCCGTATTGGATTCAAGAACCCGCAGCAGAAGATGAGTAAGGCGGCTCAGCAACGAGCATTCCAATTAGAGGAATTGTTCTTACGGACAGGTAACTGGGATAACCCGCAACGCACAGATAACTTTGATCAGTTCTTGCGCCGGATCGTTCGGGATAGCCTGACCTTGGATGCTATGGCATGGGAAAACGTATTAACCCGCCGCGGAGATATAACGGACCTATTCGCCGTTGATGCTGCTACTATCGAGCTTCTACCAATTGCCCCTGCATCAGAGGCTTTCACGCCGCCAGATTATCAGGCAATGACCAGCTACAATGAACCTGATCCGATTGCTTTTATACAGCGGGTGGAAGGGCGCGTGGCGGCGGAATACAGCCGTAAGGAACTGGCATATAGTATCCGCAATCCACGTACTGATATCGAATTCGCTGATTTTGGCATGAGTGAGCTGGAAAATCTGGTTGAGATCGTGACCGGTATCATCAACGGTGTACGCTACAACACATCGTACTTCTCTTACAACAGCCTGCCGCAGGGTGTATTAGAATTTGTTGGTAAATATGAGGAAGAAGATTTTGAGGCGTTTGAGCGCCACTGGAAGACACTGACGAGCGGTGCCCAGGGCAAATGGGCGGTACCACTCATGGGAATGGAAGAAGGTAACGGCTTCAAGTTTACACCGTTCAAGTCCAGTAACCAGGATATGCAATTCAACGAGTTTCTGGAATTCCTATTCAACATTAGCTGCGCGGTATATCAGATCGACCCGAATGAGGTTGGTTTCAAATCGTGGACCAGCGGATCGGGCATGTCGCAGTCGGATAATACGAAAGTCAAAATCGACAGCAGTATGGATAAAGGCTTTATGCCGCTGATGCACTTTCTATCGAATTCCTTCAATCAAAATATTCTGGATATTATCGCGCCGGAGTTCGCCTTCTATTGGACAGGGTTGGATGACGAGGAAGAGGAACGTAAGGCGCAGCGGCTGAAGGATGATATCGAAATGGGGATCGTTACCGTTGCTGAAGTGCGGCAGCAGCGTGGCTTACCTGTGCCGGATGATGTGGCATGGATGCATGCGCCAGCCAACCCAGTGCTGATACAAGCCTATATGGCTTCTGTGCAGCCAAATAACAGTGACAATGATGACCCGGAAGAAGATGATCCGCCGGATATTGGAAAGGAGGAAGCCGAAGATGACGAGGAAACAGAAACGATTGAAAAATCGCTGGAAATCGTTGTTTCTTGGGCTGATTACTGATGCCAAAAGTCAACATTCAGCTACCGCCTGAACTTCGTTCCTTCTCCGATGACGATAAGCTGCAGGTGATTGAAGAGATACGAAAGGCGCTGAGTGTATCGAAACCCAAACCTGATGTACACGATGGGCGCAGCATGTGGGAACCATCAGATGACCCGCTCATCGCCCGGCTTGAAGATGACTTTTACGCAGAGCTGGACGAAGCCGCGCAGCAGGCGAATGCCGAAACGGTTGCACTACTGGATTTGCCGGCTGATCAATTGCAAAAATCGAGTAAGATGGACCGCTTTAAAGCATTGGTTAAAAAGTTCCGTGACGCTTTGAAAAGCAAATTCAGGCGTAAAAGCCCAGCAGAGATATTGCAGCAGGTTGATGATCTGTGGCGGCAGCGGATGGGCGCACTAAGCCGTCTGGCGGAAAAGTATATTGTGCGTTCTACTCTGGCGGCTAGGCTTCGTATTGAAGCGGAAGATCATGATATAGAGCTATCGGACGATATCGTCGACAAGCTGCCCGTGACTATCAAGGCTGCTCAGAAAGATCCGTTCCCATTTACTTTATGGGATAAGCAGGAACAAGTTGAACTCGTTGCTTTATCACCAGCAGAACTATCTGCTATGGAGCATGCAGTACTGAGTGCAGCCGAGAAGATCAATCAAATATCAGATAGTCACCGGGCAGGCGTTAAGAATCTGGTGATTCAATCTTTTAAAGAGCGTTGGGGAGCCGACAAACTCTCTCAAGCGCTATTTGACGCGTACAGCACACAGAACCGCGACTGGCGGCGAGTGGCGATTACTGAATTGGCGATGGCTACTAATGATGCTTATATAGCTGGACTACAAGAAGGCGATGAGGTCAAAGTGCCAATCGTACCAGGTGCTTGCAAACACTGCCAGCGCCTGTTGGAAGGCAAGACGTTTACTGTGTCAGCCACATCGCACGAAGACGGCAATAAGTATGTATGGGCAGGGAAAAGTAATATCGGGCGAACAGTAGCGAACTGGTGGGCATGCATCCCACTTCATCCACACTGTCGGCATCGCTGGATTAGATCATTCCGCAAAGGAGGTGAGAAGAAAAATGATTAGAGGCGATTCGTTTCGATTATTCGTTCCGCTGGAAAAGTCCATCGATATGGATGGTGACGGCGATTACATCGTTGAAGGTGTCATGTCATCGGACGATACAGACGAACAAAACGACAGTATTACACCAGCCGGTATGGATACTTCTTACTTCCTTAATAAAGGATGGATCAAGTGGGAACATGGCAACAATCCAGATCAGTTCATTGGCGAACCGCTGGACGTTCGGATTGGTGAGTTCCAGCATCCCGTTACACAAAAGTCTATTAATGGTGTATACGTCAAAGGCAAACTGTATGCTAATCGCAATTTGACCATGCAGGCAGTCGTGGCAATGGAGGATTTACAAAAATCGCAGAGCAGTCGTCGTGTCGGTTGGAGTATCGAAGGCGGCGTTGTCGAACGCTGCAAGAAGACTGGAAAAATCATCAAATCGGTTCTCCGTAACGTGGTATTGACCATGAACCCGGTCAATACTGTGACATATGCGGAACTGGTCAAATCATTTAATCAAGGAGATGAAACGTATATGACAACTAACAATCAAGATCCACAAGGGCAAGAGAACAACGACATCACAGTCGCATTGGCTGGCTTGTCTAAGTCAATGACGCAAATTATCAAACAAAATGGCGAAACGCAAGAGCTGGTGAAATCTCTTACAGCAGAAAATTCGACTCTGAAGACAGAGGTTGAGGAGCTGCGTAAGTCGCTGGATCAACCGCAGGGGCGCAAGAGCTATACGGGGCCACGCGATCCTAAAAGCTTCACGCGTCCACAAAACGGCGATCAAAAGACACGCGAAGAAATCTTGGATGTTCTGGAGAAGTCATTCGAAGCAGGTGAGCTGGGTGCGAACGAAGTTGTTCGTTTTGAGTGTGGCACACCGCTGAATCAATTGAGTCTTCCGGCATCCGTTAAAGAAAAACTTGGAGTATAAGAAGGGGGATAACTAAATGAGTGATCTGCAAGGTTTACCAGATGGCTTCGGCCAGATGACACAAGGTGCTCTTGAGGAATTGCAAAAAGCGATGGGGACAGGTACGCCGGGTGCTGCATACGGAGAAGGTTTGTATGGAGACATGTCGGCTATTCGCCCTCAATCACTTGAGACTACGCTTCGCGTAGTGACTGCGAAAGAAGAACACCTGTCATTATGGCGCCGGATTGGTAAAAAAGACGCTAATAGCACGGTGGAAGAATTTAATGTGCTCGACAGTTACGGCGGTGATGGTGATCCATTTATCATGGAAGGCGGTCGCCCTCAAGAGCGTAATAGTAATTATGTCCGTCAAACAGCGCTGGTTAAATTTATGGGTGTTACACGTGGTGTGACGATGCCTATGCAATTCGCTCAAACGGTAGGCGTTAGCGATGCGATCGCAGCCGAAACAAAAAATGGCACCATGTGGCTATTACAACAAGCTGAAAAAAACTTGTTTTTTGGTGACAGTGGCAAAAATCCTCTTGCGTTTGATGGTATTTTGGCGCAAGTAAAAAGATTCGTTAAAGGGAAATCGTTCGAGGGAGAGCATATTATAGATATGCGTGGTCAACCTTTGACAGAGGCGATTTTAGAGGATGCCGCCACTATTATCAGCGATAATTATGGAAGTCGTCTGTTAGAGATGTATATGACCAATCAAATCGCCAAAGACTTCTCTAAATTGTTTACAGGTCCAATGGGACGGCAACGCATCGTTGATATCGGTAGCGAAGTTCGCATGGGTCAACCTGTGCGCGGGTATGCTGCAAGTAATGCCAATATTGATTTTTATCCAGACCGGTTCTTAAAACCTGAAGGAGCGCCAAAAGAGTTGTCTCAAACCGGTGCACCTGCTATTCCTGCCTCGGCTACAGCAGAAGTAGTAAACGATGCAACTTCTCGCCTGGATGCTGGTACTTATACGTACTTTGTATCCGCGAAAGGAGCCAAAGGTGAATCTGCTACAGTTGCCACGGCCGCTACAGCTACAACTTCTAAACAAAAAGTGAATATTACGATCCCGCGCGTAGTAAATGGTGACCCGAGTTTGTCCGCTACAAGCTATAAAATTTATCGCGGTGTCAGCGGCGATCCGGCTAAGGCACAATTTTTAACCGAGGTAACTGATGCAGGTAGCGGTACAACTCAAGTATTGGTTGACAACGGCGACAATATCCCAGGGTGTGAATACGTGTTCTTGATTGACAATGATCCAGAAGAAGTTCTAAGTTTCAAAAAACTAGCTGATTTAATGCGTGTACCGTTGGGTTTGATGGATACAACCAACCGCTTTATGATCTTGTTGTTCGGCATGTTGCAAATCTACAACCCACGTAGAATTGTGGTATTTAAAAATGTGGGCAAACAGGGCGTGAATAGTAATCGCGATTTGTATAATCCGTCATATGGTGCAGAATCGTACGGCACGATCAAACCAGTAACGCGATAAGAGAGGTCGTTAATTTATAACGGTCTCTTTTTTATTGCCTAAAAGGAGATAAAGCCATGAAGATCAAAAAAACGAGCGGGGAATACCCGCTCACCATTATTACTTCTTCCGGATCAGTTGAGTTCGACGAAAAAGGAATTGCAGAAGTAGATGAAGAAGCCGGAGAACTGCTGCTGAGTATCCCAGGCTATGAAGAAGTCAAAACGCGCGGCAATGGGAAGAAAGAAGGGGCGAATGTTCCGCCAGTAGATCCACCATTTGAAGCGACTGGAACCGATCCAGACAAGGCAAGCCAGTCATCAGCAGATGAAGATACATCGCCCGTATCCGATCCAGCGGATGCAGATAGCAAGAAAACGACAAAAGCCGGTAAGTAATGGCGATCATTCCGTATTACTTAACCGACTACAACGAAGCTACCGGGGAACTGGAGGTTACTTCTCCGGTTGGGCTTCCGACGCCGGAAGAGATACGTAACCGCTGGACGTACGGTTTGAGTTTGGCGAACGCTGCTGGCGTGACTATGGATGATCGGCATATCCTCGGCTTCCTGATGACAGCAGTTAAAGAGGTAGAACGCAGGCTAGGCATTTTGCTGAAGCCCACGATTATTGCGTGTAACCCTGATGACCGCGGCTTGATTCAGGGAGTCGATTACGAACTGGAAGAGCAACCATACGATTACGATGTACAGCGGTGGAAGTCATATGGCTTCCTCCAACTGCGTCAGCGGTATGCCAGCCAGGTCACTATGTTCAAACTGGTGAGCTATGCCGGACAACTATCCGTTGATTTTATGCACTATCCCGAATGGATCAAACTAAATAAAAAAGCATCGCACCTACAAATCATCAATCGCGGTGGAAATGGTATGACTGCTGGTATGGGTTATGGAATGGGTTATAGCGCAACACCATTCACTGCTGGTCTACTGTCACGCACACCACAAGTATTCCATATTGATTATGTAGCGGGTTTATCGCCGGGGCAGCTCACAGAAGATATTCGATCTGTCGTTGCCAAGATGGCGGCAGTGGACGTGCTTGGTGTGGCTGGAGACTCTACGTTAGCTGGTATGGCAGGATACTCATTGTCCATCGATGGAATCAGCGAAAGCTTCCAGTCGACTGCCAGCGCTATGTACGGCACATACTCGGCACACATCAATCAGATGCAGACCGAGATTGCCAATTTTTTTGATCCAAAAATCGGCGGAGCACGCACTAAAATGCGCGGCTTCACGATGGGAGGTATCTAATATCGATGGGATTCGGAAATGGCATCAAGGCGCATGCAAATCGGTTTGAAGATGTATTGGCGAAGCATGGAAGAGACGTCCTATGGCAGGAGTCGAACCGCTGTTCCTGCATAAATGTAGACAGTGGGCAGCCGCGATATGATTGTAAGGCATGTGGTGGCACGGGATTTGTATACGAGTTACCTATTGCTGGACGTCCGGCTATCCAGAATGTAATGACCAATAAGGAATACCTGGCCTATACTGGGATGTTTGAAGTGGGAGACATTTTGATGACGATACCAGCGAACACAATGGAACGTAAATCAGATGGCACGTTCAATCCTGCGATCCGCGAACCGGTAAAGATGTATAATATCGGTTTTGGAGATATCGTCACTCTAATTGATGACGAAGTGAAGACGTCTGAAGTGTTGATCCGCGGTGAGGCATTGAACAATCGCCCAGCAGATACGTTACTCAATCCTAAAGTGACTCGTCTGTTATCGATCCGCATGCATGATCCACTTACTGGGGCAACCACATTGTATGATGCAGACGATTATACAGCTACTGGAGCGACCATTGAATGGTTCGATGGTGCAGGACCACTAGAAGGTGAACAATACACGGTGACATATATGCATCGCTCGGTATACACCGTATATGCTGTATTGCCGCGGCCAAGGCATCAAGACGGGCAGGAACTACCGCGTACCGTTGTGCTGCGGTATTATCCGGGAGGTGTACTGCATGAATATCGAGATTCAGCTACCGGAGTTTGATTCTGTACTGGATCGGCTCGGTAAAGGCAACAAGTTACCTTATACGGAAGCGGCTGTAAGAGAAGCTGCGCATCTGCTGCAGTCTACCTGGGTAGAATATGCATCAGGTGTAAACGTCAGCTACAGCGGGGGTACATTCCGCGTCGGCATTCAGACGGGGGATTATGTACGCAGCATCCAAAATGGTTTGAGGTTTCCCGATTCGATGACTGGTGAGGTATTCAGCACGTCGTCACATGGTGAATCCATCGAAAATGGGCAGGACTCAAGAGACTTGAAGCCAAAGCTGCTAGCATCCTCAAAAGCCAAAATCGGCAAGAATGGCAAGCGGTATGCTACGGTGCCTTTCCGGCATGGAGCACCTGGAGCAGCCAATAATGCAATGCCTGGTCATATCTACGATCAGGCGCGTAAATTAACCTTCAGCCGTGTGTCTTCCAACCTGCCAACTCGCACCTATGATTGGGGCGGGCGAATCAAAGAGGATAACACAGGACAACGTAGCCAAGCCGGCGCGCATCCGGGAGCGGGGAATAGTTGGAAAGCTGGTCCGTATCAAGGTATGGTGCGGATGAACAAGCAGGGACAAACGCAGTATATGACGTTTCGTCGAGTCTCTGAAAATTCATCTGCAGCAGCTTGGCGTCGACCGCCAACGAAGCCTAAGCCAATCCGCGATGCCGTGATCGAGAATACCCGGGAACAAATCGAAGAAATGATTTCTCAGGGATTCCAGCAAGACATGGCAGCGACAGGGTTGGGAGGCAATTAATAAATGGATTTCAAAAGCATAGATATGAAAGAGCAACTGCTGCAATTTTTGAAGCAGTCTTTTCGTGTTGCGCAAATAAAGATGACGGTACTCAAATCTGATCCGCAGACAGCTGGCGAGCTGCCCTGTATAGGTATCAATCGGATATCGGACAGCGAAACTAATCATACTTTGGGCGATTTTGCTGGAGATACATTTGATCAGGACGAATTGGAATATAGCGAGCTGTACGGCGCTGTGTTTCAGGAGTCTATGGAAGTGCGGATATGGCATAACAATGCCGATGAGCGGGAACGGATCTACCGTCTGCTTAAAGCACTCATCATCCAGTTCCGAAAGAGCGCGGTACAGTTGGGCGTCCGCAGTTTCAGCATGGAAGCTGGTAAAGATGAGAGTGATTTCAGCGGGCAAGTTGTACCATTTCCTGTTTATTGGGCAAGTATCGTCATCTCCTATATCAATCCATTTGATGTAGAAATCACACAACACGTAAATGCGATTACAAGCATCGTCATGAATGGAGGTGTACAGATTGGCACAAGTACAGAAGAACGAAGCGGCGACGACGGATCAGGAGACAGCTCAGCCACCAGTGAGTGGAAATTCCAAGAATCCAACTATCGGTCCGGTTAAGGTCACGCTGGATGAGTATCAGAAGCAGCATGACGTCCACATTGGACTGATTGCCAGCTATCGATACGAAGCGCTTGAACATCCAGAGCTGTTGCAAGACAAGACAGATGCGGAGTGGACTTCCGCGCTGCAGGAACAGTCCGCAAAACATTATGAATAAGGAGGTACCGTATGACTATCAATATTTCATTCGGCGGCACGACGATCAAACGTCCTGGCGCCTATTCGCAAGTCGATTCGTCCAGTATGGTACCAGTTACACTCGGCGCGCTTAAATCGCTGGCTGTGATCGGACGCGCCGGTACGAGTGGTACGCTGATACCCGGTCAGGTCGCCTATTTTAATAATCCGAAGGATGCGGCGGCAGCCATCGGTGAAGGTGATACGCTGGATGTTCTGAACGTCGCTTGGCGGCATGGTGCCGATCTGATCGGGGTTTCCCTTGTGGCGGCAGCAGATGCAACGAATGGTCCGACTGACAGTGAGTGGCAGGCAGCAATCGATCTGCTACAGCCAGAAGACGTTGCCGGTCTTATCCCAGTTACAACCAAAGCAGCCATCTGGGCAAAAATTGATACACACATTTCGTTCATGTCGAACACCAAAAACCGCAAGCGCCGCCGTGCATTCTATGGACATGCTGTAGGAGCGACGGTGAGCGAGATCACAGCTATGGCAGCAACACTAGCAACTGAGCGCGGTATGCTGGTTACACCGTGCCCGCTGATAGCGGATAGCGCAGGCAATAAAGTAGCGAAGCCGGGTTACTACATGGCGGCTGCCGTTGCAGGTCTGTGGGCGGGGCAAGATTCACAGGAGCCAGTCACGTATAAGCTGGTCAAATTCGACGGCTTGCAGAAGGTATACATCGGGTTAGAGATCGAATCGCTGCTAGCTGCTCATGTGAGTCCGATTGAGCAAGTCAAAAATGTCGGATTTCGCATTGTGCAGGGTGTTACCTTGTCGCCGAGTGAGGACCTGACCAAAGCAGAATTGTCGGTCTCTACACTGAAGGATGACATGAGTGCTGACCTAGAAAACTATTTTGAATCGACCTATGTCGGTAAAGCAGCCGTGGCGGGTATTGCGACTACGATTTATAACGATCTGGTATCCCGCTTGCAGGCATTTCAAAAGCAAAATTGGATTACGGAATATGATCCCGATTCGGTACGTGTTACACAAAACGGCACCATCTTTTCGTTGGAATGGCTGGGTAAACCGACGCTACCGATCAACAATTTCCTGATGACCAACCATTTTACACTGTAATTGATCAAAGAAAGGAGGGGAAAGCATGGCTACTGTAAAAGATCAACCGGCACACGCGGGGCATACGATCCGCCTCAAGATTGGCGGTCAAGAAGTCGGGCGTGCTCAAAGCATCAACGGTCGGCGGTCGTTTGGTACAGAAAACCAATACGAAATTGGCTCGATTATGCCGCAGGAATCTGTTCCATTGCGCGCAGAGGGCAGTGTGTCGCTTGAAAAATACCGCATTCGCGGTAAATCACTAGCGGAACTCGGTCTTTCAAGCTATGGTATTGGCATTCTGACCATGAATGTAATCGATATTGAAGTCACCGACAAATACACCGGTGACATTGTTATTGTGTATCGCGGTTGCACGCTGCAAGAGTCTTCCGAGAGCTTTCAGGCAAACGCCATGTCGGGCGAGAATGCCACTTGGCTTTACCTGTCTGCCGACTACGGCAAACCAGAATCTGCATAACATTCAGCCCTCTGCGTGAGGGCTATTTATTTTAAGGAGGACATATATGTCTCAATATACGGATAAAGACAGAGAAGATGCACTGGCGGCTGTGAAAGCTGCTGAACAAGCTCGTGCCGGGGCGGAGTTGAAGGAAGGCGAAGCATTGGATTACGAGTCGCAGGAAGGCAATCACTATACTGGCGTAATCGTATTTAAAAAACCTTCTATGGCCGACATTATGAAGATGGGCGCAATTAAGTCAGAAATTTTGCGCGAGTCAGGGGTGAGAGATACCCGATTTGTAGATAACGAGATCCTGTTCATGGCTCATGTAATCTCCGCTTTGGAAGTAGTCATGTACAAGCGTCCAGAATGCCTGCTGCATCTGCGTGAAATTACTGAAGCCGATTTGTTGTTCCATGTATATGGTCTGTATGAGGTATGGGAGTCTTCTTTTCGTAAAGACTTTCGAAACGCATCTGCAAACAATCGTGCAGCTACCGATGGAAAGGAAGCTGTGGATACTCCGTAAATATGTGTACGGTGGTCTGCCACCAACCGATCCGCGCATTCTGGCAATGACGCCAGAACAGATCGAGTTGGAATTCGCGCATATGGCCTTCGATAAAAAAGCGAATAGCCCAACTACGGAAGAATACAACGATGATGAATTTGAACAATGGAATCGGGAGATCGATGAAATCGATAGCAAATTGTCATATGACTACAAGCCGCGTCAGGCACCGCAGCTTGATCGGGATGAATGGGTAGATGTCGAACCATAGGAAGGAGGGACAGGAGTGGCAAAAGAGAATACGGTCCGCGTATCTGCCAAAGCTGAATTTGGCTCGCTTCAGCGCGGCTTAAAACAGCTTCAGCAGGATTTGAAAGGCGTAACTGGTGTCGTTAATAAAGGAGCCAATAAAGGTGGTTTCTTCGACGAAAACCAACTAAAGGCACTCGATATCTATAAGCAACGTTTTACCGATACCATGCAAGAGCTAGACAGCCAGTTCCGTCGGCAGAACGATGCTGTAGAACAACTTTACGAAAAAATGAATTCAGCTCAGAAGTCCGAGCGCGGTGAGATCGAAAAAACGATCCGCGAGCGAGAGAAGAAGCTGGACATTATTCGTAAGGAATTGATCGAAACCGAACGACTATACAATGCACGTTCGAGAGAATCGTCTAATTTCAATTTGAGAAGTGGTTCCGGCTCAGGTTCCGGTGGCAACGGATCAAACGGTCTGAATGCAGATGGAATAAATGATCAAGTAAACAACGGGATTATCGGCAAATTCTTTAAAGGTACGGCAGGACGTGTGTTAACTGCTGGAAAAATGGGACTTGGACTGGCCGGTGTCGGCGGGATCGGTGCGATCATTTCGCAAGCCTACGGGTTAGCTTATAGCCGTCAGGTTGATTCGCTTGATTTGGCGCAGCGCATGCGCGGGCAAAAGGGCTGGACGGGACATGCGCGAGATATGTGGGATCGATCCGGTGATGTTGGGCGCAGTGACCGCATGGGGTATAGCTCCGCAGAGTCGTGGGGATTCTTGGATCAATATACGCGAACTGCTGGTAATATCGATACGAATCAACAAAAAGGCTTGCTCAAGTTCGGACGCGCATACGGTCTAACCACATCTGAGGTCGCTGGAACTACAGCAACGAACCGGGCAGCAGGCGGTACATCGTCGCCCAAAGCGTTCGCTGATGCCATCGCAGGCAGTGTGGCTGAATCCGGTATGACACCACGCATACTGGAAGTCATGGAAACCAATAATGCGCTGCTGCAAACCATGAACACCACGTTGAAAGACGGCAGCTCTAAGCAAATCCTCGCTTACCAGACAACGTTGGATCGCATCGGCACGAGTAAAGGCATGACTCAGTTGACCGGCGCATCCGGCGGCAACCTGATCAGCGGACTCGGCGGGATCTTCTCACCGGAGAATGACAACTGGAAGTGGATGGGGATAAACGCTTTACAGAAATATAATCCAAGCAAGTATGGCAATATGGATTTGTTTGATCTGGAAGAGTCCTATGAAGATGGTCTATTAAATAAAGATAATATCCCTGCCATGACTCAATATATTAAAGGTATTAGTGGCGGGAATGAAAAAACCACCATACGTATTTTACAACGTTGGTTAAAAGATGGTGGATTCTCTGCAACTAAGAGAGAAGCATCTGAATTTTACAATGCAACGGATGGATTAACCGCATTCAGCCCCGATCAGATCGAATCGATGAAAAACGGCTCGATTGATTCCGGCGCCAAGTATGACGCTGAACGCATAGGTGAAAAAGGTCAAGGTTTTTTGGATATCGATGCGCAATATAAACAGAGCCTTACAGGGCTGGGAGACCAGTTCGTAGGCATCGTGAATGAATTAAAACAAGGTGCAGGCAGCTTTGTGGGGACACTTGTACAGGGATTCGAAGCTGTTAGTAACACAGTTAAAGATTTGGAAACAGGATTAGGTCAATTTGTTGCTGAAACCTTGCAACAACTGGGCGTAAGCGAGGCTACAAGTAATAAAGTTGGTGGGACGGTAAGTAATATTACTGGCTATATTGCTGAGAATCCAGAAGAAGCTGCAACCGCAGCGGCAGGCGGATGGGCCGGATGGAAAATCTTTAACAAGGTAAAAGGTTGGCTTAATCCTGCTTCTAAAACGGTGGCAGGCGCTGCTGCAGCTAGCGAAGCGGCTGCTGGCGGTGCAGCAGGAGCAGGTATAGCAAGTAGAATTTTGCCACCGGTTGCTTTTTTGGGAACTGCCAAACTAAGCGATGAGGCTGCTGGTGGCGTTTCTGATTGGCTTTTCGGTCATAAATCTGGACAAAATAAGACACCAGGATTATTCGAGAATCCTTTTAAAAATGAACAGTGGCAAGATGATCGACAAGGCGCTATCTCCAAAGGCTGGAATTGGCTGTGGGGGCTTGATAACCATGCGGGTGATTCAGATATCGGTGTAATGCCCAACGAGATCAAAGACAATGTAGAGGACATGTCACTGTCTGGAAAGAACAATTTTAAGAGTATGGACCGTTCAACCAGAGATATGGTGGACAATGCATCTACGAAATATGGAGCGATGGAGAAAAGTACAAAGGATCTATCTGAAAAAGGTACTTGGGTATTCAGTCAAATGCTATATACGGTGCAAAATCGCATGTCGGACATGTATCACGAACATCAGGGCATCAAGCAGATGATTTCCAGCCTGTTAGGTGGCAGCAACAATTCACTAACTAGTGTAAGCTCGGCGTTATCCGGCGGATATAATACCTCATCCAAAATTACAGATATGAGCGGCATTACTGCCGCGCAACTGGATACCAAACTGGGCGGCGCTCTTAAAGGTAAAGGAGCAAGCTTTGTTAAGTATGGTTTGCAGTATGGAATTGACCCTGCGGCTGTTGCGGCGATCGCTATTCAAGAAACTGGTAATGGTACATCAAAAGCAATAAAAGAAAAAAATAATGTTGGTGGCATGTTTGATAGTGCAACAGGGAAATTGCGTAGCTTTGACAGTGTAGACGCTAGCATTGAAGCTATGATAAAGAATCTGAAAAATAATTATGTAAATAAAGGTATTGATACAATTGAAGCGGTTCAAAGGAAGTACGCTCCAATTGGAGCGCATAACGATCCTGACAACCTTAATAACAATTGGTCAAAAGGCGTTGTCAATATAGCAAACGGTTTGATTGGTGGAGCAGGTAATTCTAGCGTGGATAACGGATTTTTTAATAATTGGACATCCAGAATCACTAGCCGTTTCCACGCGACAGAATCATTCAGAACTCATGCCCATCGCGGTTTAGATATTAACGGGGAACAAGGCGATAAATTAGGCGCATTAACCGGAGGTACAATCTCATTTATTAAAATGGATGATGGCAGTGCGTTAGATGAAGATGGTAAAGCCAACACACGTGACGGCGGCACTGAGGTTGGTGTAAAGATGGCAGATGGCAACACTTATTTCTATAGCCATTTATCCAACGTTAATTCTGGTCTCAAGGTTGGGCAGAAGATCAAAACCGGTGATTGGATAGGTAATGTTGGCGGCGATCCTGGCGTGCCTGGTAGCGGGAAAAGTACAACAGGTAGTCATCTTCACTTAGGATATATGAATAGTAATGGTCAGTTAATAAACCCCGAACAATTTCTGAAATCTGTTACAAGTGGCGGCGCGGGTGATAGCGATATCGGCTACATGGGTGGCTCGGGTGCAAAATATCAATCCGAGATAACAGTGAAATTAGATTTGACTGGTGAAGGTGCGAAAACACTGAATGGAGCTACACAAAGCCAACTTGAGAAACTGGTACGTAAAATCATGGCAGAGGCAGAGCGGCAACGTCTGCGCATGTCTCCAACAAAGGTGGGATACAATTGATCGATCGTTATAATTGGGCACCTGTTGGAGGTGTAGAGGGTAAACGTTATGTGCCAGTAGTGCGAGTGAGTTTTCACACCGAAAAAGCATGCTATCAGCTCAAGGGCAAGGTGGAGGATGTGAACGATCCGACCAATCAAGTACTATCGATCGCTACACAGAAAACACTTGATGCACCAGCAGGCACATTTAGCATGACACTTGCCGGTGATACCTGGTTCCGCTCGCAGTTGATCAAGTCAAACGACTTGGTTGTTATACAGATGGGCTACCAGACCATCAAAGGTGAAGAGACTTCAACTGTCATGGTGGGTTTGGTTGATCGAGTACGCCGGACGCGGGATGTAGATGGTGGCATGGCGACGTCTGTTACTGGTCGGGACTTCGGTAAAATTCTCATCAAGTCGAATTTGAAGTTTTATCCTCAAATTGGAGTGGCCGACAATAAAGATGATGGTTTTTTTCTCACAACTCAAGGTTGGGTGACGCTGAATCCTTTGCTCACTGGCGATAATGCTTTGAAAGGATCGCCAGCAGTAATTTTAGACTTTCTTATGAGGTTTATATTGCCTAAATTAAATAAAGTAGAATGGACAGTTTGGGATGAGAAAAAAACGAATCCGGTGGCAAAAAAAGTGAATATAACAAATGTACTGCGATATAACTTCGCTAAAGTAGATTTGTTTTTGCCGCTTTTAATTACTTTGGATCAATACGAGGGATCATTATGGAACTTGATGGAGAGAACTAGCCCTCAACCATTTACAGAATTGTTTGTAGATGTACGGAATCCTGATGAAGCTTGGAATAAAGGCAGTAAACCACGTGTGGTTAATGAAACGATCGAACAAGCATCGGATGCTGCAAAAGCAAAGTTTCCAAAAGACAAGGGGTACTATCCTTATCCACGCTTCCCGTTTGGGAAAGACAATGCAGTTGTTTCGCTTTTCATACGTAACACACCTTTTGATAAAGATTCCTGGGACAAGCTATTAGTTCACGAAGTGGCTGCGACTGATGTAATCGAGGAAGACTTGTCCTATTCAGATGACGAGCACTACAACTTGTTTTGGGCAGGAACAACTATCAATCCAATAGGCCTCGATTTGAAAAAAGTAATTTTACCATTAATAAACAAGGTGAATGTAACTAGATACGGGTTGTCACCATTGGAAATAGAAGTAGAAGGCCTTTCGATCGATCCATCCGACCAAACGAGCGCAACATTGCTTGAGGGAATGAGCGGTGTTTTCACAAAAAAGTTAAAATCGTGGTTTGAAAATAATCACCTATTTTTGAACGGATCAATGACTGTTCGTGGCAAAGGTGATTACCGGATTGGACAGCGGCTGCAAGCGTCTGGCATCATGAAAGAATTCTATATCGAAGCAGTGAGTCAGACATTCAATCTATACGAGGGCTGGACGACGACGCTACAACTAACCCGTGGTAAGGATTATAAAAAGACTGCTTCACCGGCTGCTAACAAATCAGCGACTGCAACCGCGACTGCTGGGAAGTCAACTTCTAAGAAAACTGAAGCCGAGATCAAAGCGGAGTACCGCAAAGTGAAAAAAGGCGAATCATTATGGAGTATTGCAGCCGCCGTATACGGTAAAGGCGACAGTTGGACGAAAATATGGAATGCCAATAAGGATATGCTGATCAAAAAGGACCAGCGCAATGCATCAAGTCCAGGACAGTATATTTATGAAGGGCAGGTGCTCAAAATACCATGAAGAATCAGAGTTCGCTCGGCGGAAGGACGGTCAATCGTCAGCCGGAGTTTGGTGCAAACCGCCTTGCTAAAGTGACTAGCGCCAAGGATTATTTAAAATACGGACGCATTGAAGTTATTTTTTTAGACTATAGCCAGCCGGTACCGGTATGGGTTTTTAATGATATTGATCGCGAACCAGTCGAAGGTGATACGGTACTGATCGGGTACATGGATAATCGCAAGGATGCTCCTTTTATGATCGGCTTCCAGCGCAATGGCAGCTACGGCAGCAACTTCATTGCAGCGTCACGCGATAAGATACGATTACAACTACCGATATTTGATATTGGAGTAAAGGGCGGGCTGGCTGATCAGGATACACAAGGAAACCTACTGGATGAAAGCAAATTGCCGACGCGTGCATATGTGGAGCTATCCCCTGAACAGGCAGTTATACACTATCCCGCAAATAAAGAGGGATCTACTTCATCCATTACAATGACAGCCGAGGATACCACAATTAAACACGCTACGGGATACATCAAAATAACCGATACAGGGTTTGAATTCTTTCATCCAACTGGCTCCGCGGTGTTTAAATTGCCGCAAGGCGATATTAAAGTAGAAAAAGGGTGATTGAATGGCACTTGTTAGCAATCGCACCCGCGACATCAAAAAGTTTTACCGCATGACATTCGAAATACGTAAAACAACACCGGCGGGTAACTCCGGTTCTTTGGTGCTGCACACTCTGCTGGTGAACCCCAGCGATTTTGCTCAGGAAGAAGCTGGACGCGGCAGTGTCGTACAGACGCTTGGTGGTGCCTATGTGCAGGATTTCGGCATAGGGCTACCGACAGTAACGATATCTGGTACAACCGGTTACAGCACGCGTACCAGCGCCGAAGGAAAAAAGCTGGACGGTTACGAGGAACTGATCAACTTCCGCGCTCGCGTTTATCGTAAGTTTCTACAGGCAAACGATCCGCAGCACGCAATGTACTGGTACAACTGGGAAGATGACGAACATTACGAAATACAGCCGCAAGACTTCCGCGTACAGCGTAATAAATCCGAGCCAACACTGTACCGATATGAATTCCGATTCACTTGTTTGCGACGCTTGGCAAAGACGCGGCAGGAAGCCGCTTCGGATTATCTGACTCGAAATCCATCTACCAAAAAAGTAGCAGACAAACTGGCAGACAACATATCCAACATCGGTATGTTTATGAGCAAAGTGACAGGGAGGTAAGTCATGGAAGATACGTACTATCTGCCCAACACAGAGCCGAGCTTTATCAATTATCCGGTGCTCAGAGATGAGCAAACGAATATTGAAGCCATCAGCACATACGCTGAACGCGCATACTCTGCATTATATGACTATAACGAGGCTATCTATGATCGGGTCGATATCAATACCGATGAATTGGAACAGTATATTACGTTGTGTCGCCAAACATGCAGCAATTTAGGTACGGCCAATCGTATACCGTACGACGTGCTGATTGAGCTCCGGTCTATTCTGGCTGAGCTATACAGACTCCGGCAGTTGGCAGCAGGTACGGATACCATCGGCGTACCAGATGAAACCAAAGAGGATGAAGGCATATGATTGAACATACGTTGAATGATGCAGATACTATACAAGGCTTGTCTGTACTGTATAACGTGTCTTGGCAGGACATTGCAGATTATAACAATCTGGAGTATCCGTACACGATGACCAGCCGACAGGCGTATTACGAACTGTATGCAGGTGGATACGTGCGGATCAGCCGTGTCCAAACAAACAGCGAATTGATTATAGCTGCTGGTGGGCAGTTCCAAACGGAAACCGATGCGCAAGGAATTCAAAAAACATACGAATTGATCGAAACAGCAACCCTGGCTACTGGCATAGCAGAGGGTTATTTTTATGTCCGCTCACTGGTACCAGGCAGTTACGGCAATACCATTGCAGGAAGTATCATCATTGTTGGAAATATTCAAACCAATTCGATGTACTCGAATCCAATTACCGTCACCAACCCACAACCTTTTACCAGTGGGAAGGATGCGCGCGTTCGATTAACCGGTCAGGTCATCTACATTGACGATGCCAACCAGACAGCAAAGCAGCCGAGTAGTAGTTACATTGAAGAATTAGGCGGTATTGACTTGGTGACCATGCCAGACGACGATATTACCTACGGCGCAGGCGATTGGGATGTTGTGACTGGATCGGAGAATATTCAGCAGGCAGCAAATCATCGACTGACGACTCGGCGCGGTAGTATTACACAGCATCCTACCTACGGCAGCCGATTACACGAATTGATTGGGATTGCACAGGCGCCTTATGTGCAAAAACTGATTGAGTTGGACGTAATCGAAACACTAATGAATGACGAGCGGATCGATACGGTAACTGTCAACTCAATCGAAGTAGACGTGACAGCGATCCGCGTAGACATCAGTTTCACCGCAGCAGGGACAGAGTCACAGACAACCGCATCCGTATCCGCATAGAAAGGAGGGAATGACTTGGCATTTGAACGTAAATCGATGGAATCTATTGTACAGGATATGATTGATTGGTCGCGCGGAGTATCATCCAAAATCACCGATTACCGGATCGGTTCACGCGCACGTACATTTTTGGAGTCTCCAGCTAAGGAAATCGAGGAATTGTATGACAAGGTTCACCGATACACCCGCAGGTTAATCGCCGAAAGCATTTATACGGTCATGGCTTTTCCGAAGCTGCAAGCAGTATCCGCCACCGGAATGGTCGTATTTGCCCGGGTAACGGCAGCAGATGACAATTACCTTATCCCGGCCGGAACTTTGGTTAAAACGAAAGCAACGGCAACGTTGGCACCGGTAACTTTTCGAACACTAAGCGATGCCATACTGGCTATAGGTGAAAAGACGGTTACTGTATCGGTAATCAGCACGATCGCCGGTATCGATGGGAACGTGGAAATCGGCAGTATTTCAGATTTTATCTCGAAGCCCGCTGGCGTGGACACTGTCACTAATCCGGCAGCCTTTACGACCGGTAAAGCGGAAGAAACGCTGGATGAGCAGAAAAATCGATTCCAGAAGTTTATTGCATCATTGAGTCGAGGCACACTACAAGCCATTGAATATGGTTCAACAACAGCGCAATTAACCGATGGAAATGGAATCATTATCGAACGCGTGGTAGAAGCTAAAACGTTTGAAGACTTAATTAACCGCAAAGGTGAAGTAGATTGCTATGTCTGGAACGGCACTGGTACGGCATCTGCTGATCTGCTAAGTGAGGTAGCCAAAGTATTAGCGGGATACTATCAGAATGGTAAGCCCGTATATGGGTATAAGCCAGCGGGTATCCCGGTGAATCTTTACTCAGCCAAGGTCAAACCAGTCAAAATGAGACTGAAATTGACGCTGAACAGCGGCGCTTCACTCTCAGATACGCAAACCTTTATCAACCGGGAAGTGTCCGACTTCTTTTCAGGACTTACGCAGGGAAAAGAGTTAGTGCAGACCGCGTTAGAATCCCGAATCAAGCAGCTTGATAGTGTATACGACATCAAAATAGAGCTATCAACGGATGATGGTAAGACATGGACCTACAATAACCTGCAGGCGGAAGATACAGAGATTTTAACGCCAGTGTTCCCGCTGCTGTATATGTAGGAGGATGACATGAACCTATTACGAAAACTGCTTGATAACCTGGGGGACAAATGGAACAAGTCGGCTAAAGAATTCCCTTTCCTGACGATCCGACAAGGAAGCGGATTACATCATCTGATTACAATTGATTTAGGCGCTATATACTTTCACAGTGTGCCATATCGCCCTGAATTGCCTGGTAAGCAGTCTATTATTTTAAAGGGACTTAGCACAGATGAAGTAATGCAGTTGATTCGTAGCATGGGATATGAAGTCGATGTGAGGTCTGAAGCCGCTGATTATCCAGATGTGGGCATATTGTCGCTGCTGGAGATCAGGGATCAGCAGTTAAATACTACGCTATATGCATTCAACAGCGGAACATGGCATTTACTGTATCCCATATACCGGGCGCTGCGACAGGCGAACATGGATATTGATGAAGCGCTCTCACAACTTAATCGAGATATGGCAAAAGGAGACTGGCTAGATTACTGGGCCAGCTTTTTTGCGATTAAGCGGAACCCAGACGAAACAGACAATAATTTCATCCGCCGATTTACTATGTGGTTGTTTAATCCCAAGACCAATAACATTGCCCTGAAAGAGTTGCTGTCATATCGACTCCAGGACACAAATATCGAAGTCCGTGATAGAGCTCCTGCAGAATTTGATGTCACAGTGGATACCAAATACATCCAAGATTCATCCGATCTGCACGAAATTTTGATAGAAGCCAAAGGAGCGGGAATTCGGTACTTTTTGAATTATATTTCTCCAGGCTTCGCGGAAGATTACCGGGCAAATTTCCAGATTGTACAAGGGCAGAACTTTTACGAATCGGATTCGCTTTCTGGAACACTGGCGGCGAGCTTAACAGAAGTATTTCCAAAACCGAGTGAAGCAATTGCTGCTCAGGCTTCCTACCAAGAAGCCTATATGCTGCCACAGGCAAGCTTTGATGGAGCGTTCAGGCTATCGATCAGCCAGCTCGGCACCGGAAAGCTTGGAGATCAATATAGCGAATTCCAAGATGTAGTTAACGTAAAACTTATCAAAAACGGACAGATCACATATGAAAATGATTATTAGGAGAGATGATATGAGCGGATACACCGAAGATTATCCATTACCAGCAGGGTTTGTGAGCGTTAAATTGCATAAAGGACCGCTTGCTGATGGGCAGATCATAGAAGAGCTGCATATCAAAAATTTGATAGTAGCGAACGCTTCGAAGTTCATGGCAAAGCGCATGCGTCCTGGCTCCAATTGGGGAGCTGGTATTACACATTTAGAGGTGGGTACTGGTGTAGGCGATGGTAGTGCATCCAATCCGCAAGCTCCCAGCTCATCTCAAACAGTGCTGCGCTCGCCATTAGCGCGTAAAGGTATCACTTCATGGACATACTTAGATGCTTCTGGTCAGGCAACTAATAGTGAAACTAATATTCTGCAATTGACCACTACGTTTCTAGAGTCTGAAGCCAACGGCGCGATCGTTGAAATGGGGATGTTTGGCGGGGATGCCTCCAATACGATCGGCTCCGGGTACATGTTCAACTACAAAACAGTGCCAGCCATCAATAAAACGAGTGAATATCAACTCACATTTGCGTGGAGATTGACATTCTAGAGAGGAGGTGAAATGAATTGGCATATACACCAAAAACGAATTGGCAAAAGGGTGAAGTCCTCGAAGCTTCTGATATGAATCGAGTCGAAGGTGGTTTATCTGATGTGTACACCCGACTGGATACAGCGGCTACTACGAGTATTACGTTAAAAGCAGGTTTGCAGACCATCACGTCAGATCGAGATAAGCCTTTTAATTTGACGAGCGCTAGAGGACGTCTGCTGCTCAATCTACTAGGTCGCGCTGGTAACTTCGAAACGTTAACGGGCTGGACTTCTGCAGGTGTTACAATCGCACTAAATACAGCCAATGCTCAGTATGGCAGTAATTGCGCTCAAATTACATTAGGCTCAACTTCTGGGCGCATTAGTCGTACAATCAACACCGTGTCCGGCAAGATGTATGTTGCTGCTGTAGAGATCAAGATCGGCACAGCTACTAATGCACGGGTAGACGTTACAGGTCAGGGTAACGGCAATACAGTTACAAGCACTACAGGCTATCAGATCAGCTACATGCGATTCGCGGCCAGTGCAGCGAGCCACAGCATCGGCATTACTGTGACGGGAGCGAATGGACAAACTGTATTTGCGGACGGGTTCCGCGTGTACGAAGTGAGTTCGACGGAATACAGCGCAGTTACAAGCCTAACGGCTGATGGCTTCGCGGCTAAGTATCCGTACACAGAAGGATTGTCCGGTGTACGCAATCCATACGCGATCCGATGGACGGATAACAATAAGTCTCAACTTGCAGGGATGCTTGCGTTTGACACAGAGTTGCTATCCGGCGTAGCAACAGACGCTGATACAGATGCCGAGGTTTTAAATGCTGGGACTGACGGACAGTATTACAAAACATCAATGTGGCGCAAACTTGCCTTGTCTGGAGATATGAGTTGGGCACTTAGATCATCAAGTACCGGAATAAAACGCGTTCAGATATCAGGATTGGGGACAGGGGTTTCTACTGCTCCACAAGGGTATATGGTCAAATATGACGGACAGATTGCACAAAACGATGTAGGGAGTATTGCGAACTGGACGGCCGGAGATATTTGGCAACTTGGCGATGCTTCGTATAACAATTTGATCGTATCGATTGCAGCCGCCGATAGCGGATGGGGGGACAACTACTCAAACTTAACCGGAGACGAAATTAAGGCTTATTTCCACGGATACAAAATGTACGATAGTGGCACTTACACGGCTGCGCAGGCGCAAGTTGCAACAAGCGCCACTTATAATGGCAGTGGTACAAAGCAATGGGTTAATTTGGTGGGATCACCTGTAGCATCATCATTACCGACTACTCCAGCATCTGGATACACGCCATATGAATTGATGTATCGTCGCCCTGCTGCGATATTGATCCCGGTTGCCAGTGAAGGCGCTTTGATACTGGCTCAAGGAGATAACGCAATTGAAATTGGCTCCGGACTCATTCTGAGAGAGTCGGCACGGCCTCAAGTGGCGTCATCTTTTTACTGGATAAATAGCAATACCTCTGTATCCAGCGCTGCTAAAAATCGAGTTCGAAGCTTCTTGCAGGTATATAGAAATGGTAGACCTGATCAATGGACATATTCTGGTTTTGGTCTGGATGCCGATCGAGCCAACTACGGCTTGCAACAAGCGCAAATATCGTCAGATAGATATAATGCCGACGACACCTATTCAATCACATACCTGGCAATGAATTACTACCCCGTTTCGGATATTAAAGGCGTTACCATGGATAATGAACGTGCCATTATTAATGATATTGTTCGCGATTTGGAACAAATTGTTCGGCGGTTATCAGTAAATGAGATCAGAAAGTTAGAAAAGGAAAGCTCCGCAATATGGATAACGCCTACTTTCTTAAACCTGTGGTCTGCTGATTCCAACAACCCAGCAGCCTATAGAAAGAAGGACAATACGGTCAATCTAACCGGGGTAGTCATTAACGGTACCGTCAGTAATGGCACTGTCATTTATCGATTGCCGGACGGATTTAAACCGAGACAGGAGCATCATTTTGCTTCTTACTCTTACCAAATATCGGACGGATCATACGGGTTGGTGGAAATCATCATAAGAGTGAATGGGGATGTAGTGGTCGGGTTAGGCGGAAGATCATATATTTCCTTTGCCGGTATTAATTTTAGCGCAGTATAGGAGGGATCAACATGAAAGCAGTGCCTAAGGTCGATCACCAAGGCTATTATTACGAGGACGTATTAATCGATGAAAGCTTCAGTGGCGTAATGAATCATGCATCAACAAATGTTAATCCGGCGGTCACGGGGTATATCGTAGGTTATCCAGTTCCGGAAGGTCTGTATAAGCCGCGTTTGGATGTCGAGCGTCTGGTACGCGAATATAAGAGCGATGATGCACAGAAATGGCCGGATGGATCGGACAAAACGCTGGCTATGTCGTATTGGATCGAAGGGCTTACACAAGATGAAGTCGCAGAAATCAATAAGCCAGCTCCTTTGAGCGAGTTAGAGCAATTTAAACAGCAAACAGCAGAGCAACAAGCGGCAATGTGGGACTTTATCCTGTCAGGGGGTGCTTGATATGGCTCTGCCACCAGCAGCGCTTAACGTTTATTGCATTACAATTTTTGAGACAGGCAGTCGGACGTTATCGCAATTTCAACCCTCCTGGCAGGAGGAAATCAAGGTGCATGCCGTGCAAGTTAAGAAGTATCTAATTGCAGTGTATGACAACACGTTGGTAGCAGGCAGGATCACACAGCAACAGTACGATGCTCTTGTCGATATGATGCCGCCTGTAGCAGTGCCGGCCGCAGAACAACAAACAGAATCGACAGAGTGATCCAGCGCCGCAAGGCGTATTTTTTATGTACTCTAATCACACGACAAAGGAGCGGGCACATGATAAAAGACATCGTCGTCATGTCCGCAACGGATCAATTCAGCTTGGATGCTGCCGAGCGTATCGGCGCTCTCGTAGAACGATATGGCTTTGCCGTCATCACCGCGCTGTTTCTTTTTTATGTACTATATCGCGTGTTTTTTGACTATATCAAAGAACTCAAAGATGCAGTGGCGCGGGCGGAAGCCGGGCGAGAACGGGCTGAGGTTGAACGGGACGAGGCACAGAGCGCGTTTCAAGCGCTCGTCAACGATATTAACACCGAGCGCAAAGAAGTCCTTGAATCGCTGACCGGCATGGTTAGTAAGATCAAGAAGGACAGCGATGATCGGGGAGGGTGAAGCATGTTTCGTAAATTATTCAAGCGGTTCGTACCTAAAGTGCCTGAGCCGCACGAAATATCCAAAAAACCGGAAATCGATCGGGTTAAGCGTCAGGCAAGGATTGAGCGCATTGCTTATCAGGATGCTTCGGAGAAATTAAAAAGAGAAATTGAGATGAACGGATTTGCTCCGTATCTGATCTACGAGCACAAAAAGGGGGAGCATCAGCGTGACACTTAACGATGTAGTACTGCTGTCATTATATGCAGTATCTGAGTTTTGCGTGATCTATATGATCATCAAGTTTTATCCGTACTTTAAGGAGAGATTCGCAGCCGGCGCAGTTAACCAATTCATGTTGGCGATGCTCGGGTTTATGACTGCATACGGTATCAAGATGGCAACAGCATTTTGCATTCGGATTAGTTACATCATGCAGCCGGGCGGAGACACACCTATTAATCACGCATTACAAACCTATACCTGGACGGCAGCTCAATGCCTGACTACGGCGTCATTGGTTATACTAGCGATCTTAACGCGCAAAAAGCGCTTTGATGTCTGGTTTTATCTGCGCCGACAGGATCACCAAAATAAGCAGAAGGAAGGTAATGAATAATGCAGAATCGTAAAGCAGGTAATGCGCAGGGGATCGATGTATCACGCTGGCAAGGCAATATCAACTGGGGAGACGTCGCAAAAAGCGGTGTCTCTTTTGTTTTTGTAAAGGCTAGTCAAAACAAGATCGATCCGATGTTTATTCAGAATATTACAGGAGCGCGGAAAGCGGGGCTACTGGTCGGCGCGTATCATTACTTGGATGAGTCTGTAACAACTCCTGCACAAGCCCGAGCAGCGGCAAACAAGTTTTATACAGCTATCATGGCAGGCGGAGGGATTGATCTGCCGCCAGTGTTGGATTATGAGAGCAAAGCACCTGCTATGACTCCGGCGCAGGCTACAGCAGCCGCACTGGCGTTTTTGCAGGAGATTGAACGACTGAGTGGCAAACGACCAATGCTCTACACCTATCCGAGCTTTATCGGTAATTTTAGTGGGTTGAGTGCGTATCCTCTTTGGATTGCTCGTTATAGCGCAAGCAAATTGCCGGAAAATGCACAGGGCTGGGATCAATGGGAGTTTTGGCAGTATAGCGACGGCAAGGATGGCGGCACGCTACCGAGTGGCGGTCGTAAGGTTAACGGCATTACTGGTCCGGTTGATCTTAACGAGTTCAACGGCACGATCGAACAGTTGCGTGTCAAATACGGCAAGCAGCAAACGCCGGTAGCGAAGCCAGACAAGCCATCTGAACAAAATGTGCAAAAGCAAATCCGTGTTTTATACGAGGATGTGGTGGGTACCGGCTACCTGATCGGAGACACCACTTATGTATCTGTAACGTCTCTAGCTGATGTATTCCGATTCACGGTTGGTTTTAATGACAGCGATAAGGCAGCGATTATCAACGGTCGCCAGCTCCAAGACACACAATTGATCGATGGAAAATCATACGTGCAGGTGCGTCCGTTGGTGGAGTCGTTTGGTGGCGCGCTGGTTTGGGATAACAACGCTAAAAAAGTGATGATCAAGAAAGGTTGATGGGAATGGAGACAATTGTACAAGCAGCGCAGCCGTATATCACTGTTGTGGTCACTGCCATCATTGGAGTGTTGGCAACCATGATCATTGCCGGACTCAAGACGATGCAGGTAAAAGCAAACGAGTGGCTGGAGGCTCGCACGACTGCAGCACAGAGGGAGACGATCCACAAAGTAGCAGGAGAGGCGTTTGCCTTGGCTCAAACGGCATTTAAGGATTTGGGTGGAGAAGCGAAGTTACAAGAGGCCCTGAGTTATGCGCTGAAGCAGCTTGGCAGTCGTGATATTTCCGTGTCCGCTCAAGAAGTGCAGGCTGCTATTGAAAAAGCGTACTTGGACTACAAAAAAAAGAGTGTATAAATATAACTTTCTTTTTATATAGAAACAAAAAAACATGTAAAGACCCTGTTGTCACAATCAACGGGGTCTTTTGAATACATATATTATCAATATATGAAATAGCGAAGACAAAATTGGTTAAAAATGATTAACAAGGTATTGAAATGAATTATTTTTTTATTGAAGAATAATGAATGGGAAGAAATAAATGGAATTAATGTATTTAGCTTGGTTGCTAAAAATATATATATTGAATATAATTGGTTGACAATGCAACTAGCGGAGGAATTTATATGTTGATTCAAACGGCAAGATTTAATACTTTTTTTCCAAAAGTAAATAATCTAAGAAAAAGAGCATTCGATATTGAAGAGCGTCTACAAGATTATTATAATCAAATTTCATTGAATTCAATACCTGACGAAGCCCCCGATTTAATCCCAAGAATTCAGACGAATTCAAAAAACGGACATTCTTCTATCGAAATATCTCTTACAAATGCACAGGTAGCAGTGAACTATGATGAACAATTTCAAAACAATTCTGTAAACTGCTTAAATTATTTACAAGAGCGTTCAGCCCTTTTAAAAACGGCTATCAATCCGCATATAGAAGTTGGAACTTTATTTTCTGGTGTTTCCGTTGAAGCTATGATTGAAGACGTTCCCGCACTTGATATTATCAAGAATCGTTTTATGAATTATAAATCTAAAGCTGATCCATATGATTTAGAATGCAAAATCACTTATATTTTAGAACAGCGATATTATTTAAATTTAGTGTTTAAAAATATAAGGTTTTACGAGGGAGTAATTCAGGAAGGAACGCAGTTTGTAAATTTTGCAGAACTCAATGAGAGAGCAAATGTTTTAGGTATTAGTGTCGATATTAATGATAGGTATGCATTTAATCATGACAACTCTTATCGCTCAACAGAAGATTCTGAAAACGATATGTTTAAACTTGCTCAAGACTTATTCACAAATAAGTTGGAAAAAATGATTGAGGAAGGTGTGATTGATTTATGAATATGATTGGTATAACAGCAGCTTGTGTAGCTTTGACTATGCCTGTATCTTCTGTACCATCCGCATCTTATACAACTCAAGACAAATTACTTGTGAATGGAGTTTACTACGAAGAAACCAACACTCCAACTTTCGAGTCTCATACTAATAAATATTTGAATTTAAATAATAATAATACGGTAATAAGTACTGCGCAAAATCACATATTAATTTCAGATGCCTATGAGTTATTCCCAGGTTTACGGGACTTTACTGAGGAAGAGTCAGATGCATATGAAGAAGTTTTAGATAGAATTTTTAAGCCGACGGGAGAAAACTTTTTCGACTATGTTAAGTGAATTAATTGACTTTACTACAGAGCTTTTTCCTTCAATTAACCCGTATACGAAGGACAAAGTGAAATTAGCTATTAGACAGTTCGAAGTAAATGGTGATGGGAAGAATATTACCAAAAACATTGATTATTGTACGAATCAGCCTTTTGATTATTTAACTCAAGGGGATATAATCAGTAATATGCCTTTTGTAAGATATAATAGTAAGACTGGCGAGAAGGGTCTGCTTGTTACAGAAGGAATACTATTATCGAATACTTGTGATGCAGAAAGAGATCCTGCGCTTGTATTCGCGCCTCTAATAGAATTAAACAATTTCACAAATACGCAACAAGAGCAAATTAAAAAGAACGAAAGTTACAGATTATTCTATCTTCCTGATGGAAATATTGCTAATAAAGTAGTAGATTTCAGTATGGTTAATTCGCTACCCAGATCTATGATTCTTCATGGATTAGAAAAAGCGCACATGACAAAAATAAACTCTTTGAATAGATACGGTTATTATTTATTTCTTGTAAAATTAACAGTTCATTTTATGAGACCAGAAGACACGGGGGTTCAAAGTTTACGAGGCATTGTATAAAAATCATACCAAAATCTAATTTATTAAATATACAAAAGAACCTGCTTATTACAGCAGGTTCTTTTGTGTTGTATATAGAGTACATATACTACATTAATTTATTCTTTTGTAACGCGTTACATTCGTATATAATTGAAATAGGTAGAACTGGTAATCAAATTACCAGTTCTGGATCTTGCCTTAGACTCTAAAGTGCCGCAATCACTTTAGGGTCTTTTACTTATGCAGTTCAATAGTGCAGCAGTAAAGTTTAAACCGGCTGCCGCAAAAGTAAGAACTGCTGCCAAGTCGATAACTAAGTCGGTCACATCGTCACCTCCTTTGCATTGGCATAATTCTATTATACGTTCACACATAATCATTAACAGAGAACGTTTGTTCTTTGTTTTTTATATTTATTGTATAAGATAAACTTTCTTAAAAAAATTTATCTTATACAATAAATTGTGTGAATAATCTGAGAATCTTTTGATTATATCGTTGACTTTTTTGCATAATAACCTTGAAATTTGTTATACTGAATTAGAATTACTGAATTCTATACAGTTTTAAAGGCGCCTCTTTTTAGAGAATCGAGGTGATCCCGTGAAAAAAAGTCATTTGAGCTTGATAGTACGTATTTTATTTATTGTTGTTGTAGTAATCGTAGCTCTGTTCTCTTTTTCCGGCCCAGTTAGTTAAAGATTAATTTAAAAACTAATTGGAGGTGCTGGGAGACCTACCTTTAAGGGGGTAGTCTCTTAGTTACAAAAGACATAAAAAATCAAAACTACTTCATCACTAATTATTGAATATATCGTGAAACCATCGAACTTACTGGGTACATCTACAGTGAGTTTTATTTGATAGGAGAGATATAGTGGAAAGACCAGTACATAGAGAAGTAAAAACGGATATGGAGTTATTAGCTGCTGCTTTAGCTGAGGTATGTGTACAAGTACGGGATGAGACAACAGCGATCGTTGATTATGGTGGAGCAATTAAGATATACACTCCAGAGTTTGTCAAAATTCAAGATACATACTACTCACGTAAAATACATAAATTTATAGTTTGTAAATAAAAAACGCTCTACCAGTAGTCATTACTAGTAGAGCGTTTTTTTACTTAGTTTACTCCGTTGTTAATATAGCCTTTTGCGCCACCAAAGGTATATACATTCAAACGATAAGTACAACCATTTTTCATTGCGAAGTTTTTCGAATCTGGTTTATCATGAAAAGAAGTTAATATGTAGGAATATTCTTGCTTGTTTCCATTACAATACTCTAGCAGATCTGCATGGCTGTAACCAGTTCCATCTGAAGGACTGGAGACAAGAGTTATTTTCCCTGTTTTGCCAACACCTTGAACAAATGGAGTTTGTCCAAGTCTGGGGGTGGTGTCACTTGTAGTTGACAGTACTTGGATATATCCATCATTGATAGAAGCGAGAGCTGTTGTAGCAATGCAAGAAGCGGCAACGATTCCTAGAGTAAATGCTTTTACGAATTTTTTCATTATGTAATCCTCCTAAAAGTTATTATTAAATAATATCACATATATTCATTAAATTACATTATTTTCTTAATTATGGATAAAGAGTACTCTACCAGATCTGACTGATAGAGTACTCTTTCTTTCAACCCAATACTACTAAAGATCATTAGCTTCAGTAATGTTAGATAAATGTATTTTTGTTAAGAGATCATCGTGTTCTTTAATATGAAGTATATAATTTATCAGGTCACATTTAATAATAACACCTGTTACTTTAATGAAAGAATGATTCTTAAAATATGTGATCGTAATGATTCGTTTTTCAATAAGGGCTGTTTGAAGCTTATAGTTCAAATCTTCCCACTGATCAGCATCCAGTCTAGGCTTAACTACTTTTTGCTCGTCTTCGGCCATTTGTCGAAGACGTTCGCGGTGCTCAGGTAATAGCATTGCACTCCATTTCTTATTCCCTCGATCCTGATATCCGTTATTCATAATGCCCTCCCAATTTTAAAGCACGATCCAGCCAGGTGCCGGCAGCAGTTAACGAGGCTGCTCGCATAATCGCAGACATGCCATGTTCACGGATAATCCGATCGGTTGTGAGTCCAAGCCGGTATAGTTTCTGATGATCCTGTCCATCAAATAAATCGACTTGAATGGCATCCTGATGCACCATATTAGTGACGCCCACGCTAATATGCCGGATAGGTGCGTCGGTAGAATGAGATAATAGTTCCATACAAGCTAAATAGAGGGTCTTAGACAAGTTTGTAGCAGAGTAGAGGGAAGTGGATTTGCTAAAGGATGGAGTGTCTTCTCGCTTACTAAAACGCAAAGATAAGGATATGGTAAACGCGGCAGCTTGTGCTTGACGTAGTTTGCGTGCAAGCATGTCTGTAAGCTCGTAGATGACGACTGCAGCCTCATCTTGGTAATAATCGCGTACAAGTGTGATCCCATGGCTAAATCCTTTACGTGCTTCAGCAAGTGGATCAACGATGACAGGAGAGTGATCGATGCCCCAGGCGTGGTAATACATTTGCTCGCCAATGATGCCGAAACGTTTACTGAGTATGCGTAAAGGCGCTTTGGCGATATCACCAAGTGTAAAAATGGCCATGCGATTAAGATTGAGTTGCATGCGCCGTCCAATGCCCCAGATATGTTGCACGGGGAGTGGCCAAAGGTGCTGTTTGATTTGAGGATAGTGAATAGCGGCAAGGCCAGTCTTCTTGGCGTAGTTGTCTAATACGACTTTTGCTAGGAATTTGTTAGGGCCAATACCGACGGCAGCAAGTAGGCCCAACTCTTTATAAATAGCACGCTTGATCATCATAGCGATATCGCGTGCTGTAGCGGGGACGCCATTTTGCGCAAAGAGATTTTCAGTACCGGTAACGTTAATCCAGGCTTCATCGATAGAATAAACCTGGATCGCTTCAAGGGGAGCGAAACGGTGATAGATATGTGTGATTTGCATCGACTTTTCCAGATACAAGCCCATGCGCGCTTTAGCGATATGTATGCGGCGGTCATCCGTTGGGATTTGATAGAGCCGGCTACCGGTTTGAATGTGATAGCGTTGTTTCAATGCAGGAGAGGCAGCCAATACCACGCCACCACGCCGGGTGACGTCACCCACAACGGCAATCATATCATGGAGGGGGTCAAGCCCTAACTCGACGGCTTCAACCGAAGCGTAAAAAGATTTTAGATCCACACAGAGTATCTTGTAGTCAGGAAGCTTTGTATAGTCGATCTGCATGTTGATCACTCCTATAAGAACATTTGTTCCTATATTAACATGGGTTATGTATTTTGTAACTTAGATATTTAGATATCAAAAATGAATTGTCATAATAAAGCCAACTATATAATTGATTTTATTCCATATATGAAATAAAATTACATTTGGTTACCAAAAAAATATAAAGGTGGTATTATTATGAATCTATTGTTTAAAAGAAGCTTTGTGTCACTACTGTTACTTGCCCTTGTTTTTGTACTAAATTCTCCTAATGCATCTGCTGCAACTCTTCTTTCTTCTTGGAATAGTAAACCGGTTTACGCTGGAAAAAATAACGTTGCTTATGCTCCTTCTTTTTCTGTAAACAGCGGTCAGTCTATTTCCATGAGATTTGATCTAACTAGAGGGCCTCTTAATGTTACTGAAAAGCAGCCGGATATCACTTTCGTCATTAAAAATGCGACGACTGATAAAGTTTTAGATACCATTAGACTGACTCAGTATTATGGTGGTCCGCGGGGAGACGCTTTTGCAACACGAGAGTATACTAATTTAAGACAAGGAACTTATACTATTACGATCATAAATAATGGTCCGGGTAGTGTATATTCTGGTGGTGGAGTTTGGGGATCATAATTATTAGTTATTAATACTTAAAGTTCTAGTTATGCAAACATATTTAGAAGAAGCTCTACATAAGTAGCAGAGTTTCTAAGTATTATATATACAAAAAAGCACTTTGTCAGATACAACTGACAAAGTGCTTTTTATTATGCTCCCCAACCGGCATTAGCCTTTGGATTAGAGCCTATGCCAAATCTGGCACGTACAGGGCTACCACCTTCACCATGAGTGCATTCCGCCTGGTCACCTAATCCGTGCGTAGCAGGGCTGGTGCCCACTCCATATTCTGCTCTTGTTGGCTCTGCGCCGTCGCCATGAATTAAAGCTGGGCTACCACCTTCTCCGTGGATAGCTTTAGGGTTGCTATCTATACCGTAACCTGCACGAATTGGACTACCGCCAAATCCATGTGCTGCAACTGGGTTGCTACCTTCGCCAAATCCTGCACGGATGGGATCATGATCCCATCCATGATGTGCTAATACTGGACTTCCGCCTTCTCCGTGAATCATATTATCGTCTCCTTATGTTATGCTCCCCAACCGATATTAAAAACTGGAGCTGATCCTTCACCATAACCTGCGCGTGAAGGACTTCCTCCCTCACCGTGCATAGACATAGCAGGACTTGTACCTACTCCGAAACCATGACGAATAGGTGTACCCCCTTCACCGTGATTCATGTGGTTCATTTGTTTCACCTCCTGGTTTAGTAGTAATGCTATTTAATTTTTCTTGTAGTTGCTTAACCTGCTTTTTTAATTGCGATCCTCTTTCTGTTAAACCGATAAGTAAAAAGAATAAGCCTACGTACAATCCCCAATTAAAAACTGATCCCGAAACATCTGCAAAATGATTGTATATGAAGCCTGAAATTATTAACACCCAACCTAGAGTAATCATAAGAGACACCTCTTTTATATGTGATGATTTTTAATTTGAATCACTTACCACTTGAATTTCCCGTCATCTATGATCTTTTCCAATACTCTCCATAAGAATGTCACCAAACGATCGTTTTCTTCGCTTTGCATGATTATATCTAGTTCCCAAATTAGAAACCATCCATTAAAGAAGGTACTTAGCTGCAAGTTATGAAAGGTTGAAAGAATTTCGATTAATGCCCCTACTGAGAAAATCGGTATAGCGTCTTTAGGTTCAACACCATAACCTTCTTCTGAGATGATCATGTCCATTTCCTCATCTGTGATAATTTCTGTAACTCTATAGATATGATTCGGACTATCTTTCAAGAAAAAATAATCGCCTTCTTGATATTCAAAACAAAGGTCATCAAGGAATTTTTCGATTTTTTCCAATGGCATTTTTAAAGTTTCTTCTACAGTTAAACGATCTGAGCGTAAGTGCATAGTGATTCTCCTTTGTTATTTGCAATGTATAACGATATGAGGATTATGTATCGATATTTTTTAGTTATTGTGCTAAAGAATATTATAGCGGGAAATAGTGGAAAAAGATTCATTTTTTTATTCAATCATTTTATTTCAAACATTTTTGTTATTTGTCAGTATACTATTGAACATATATTTACTATAATTTATTTATTATTTGGATATTGGAGAAAAATAACCCATGATTGATCACTTAGCTCAACGCGCTGCTGAGTACATCAAAAGCCGTTCACCAGAGCATCCCGCAAGTATTCCGGTGTTACGACATGCATTGGCGATAATAATCAATATGGTTATGATTATTGTCTTGACCGTGGTTGTTACTGCTGCAATAGGTACTTTAGACAGGGCTATAGTTATGATGATAACCTTTGTCATTTTGCGGCAGATCACAGGAGGATATCATTTACGTTCTGGCATCTGGTGTGTTGTTGTTTCTACATCGTTATTTGTAGGATTAACTTTGATACATGTTTCGGAGACAACTATCTTGATAATGACTATGATTAGTATCTTGCTAATATTATGGTTTGCGCCATCTAGGATTGAAAAACAATCCAGGATACCCGTTAAGTATTATCCAGTGCTAAAAGTTCTGGGAGCGGTTATAGTAGCCATTAATTTGTTAATTGGTTCAGAAGCGATTGGATTAGCGGTATTAGCTCAATCACTCTTGCTGATCCGTTTAAGATAAGGAGGTTCAAAATGCTAGAAGCAGTGCGCTTCATTTTCTTTTCTAGTGTTGAGACATTCGCAGCATTCACCTTAATGCTTGCTATATTTAGACTCAACTCACTACATTTCTTTTGGCAATCATCCTTTATATTTTTAGTTTTTAGCATGATTAGTTACTTATTGCGGGACGCAAACGAAATGTCTTACTTAGTACCGGCATTATGTTTAGTGATGTATATACTCATTATCAAGATTTTTGTAGGTGTTCCAATCCTGTGGTCGGCAATTATAGGATTTTCCGGGTGGCTAATCTATATAATTATTCAAGCATTGGTAATATTAATGATGTTTGGTTCGTTCACTCCAGACATGCAATTCTCTGGTATCGGATCAATTATTCAAGCGGTGTCTAGCCTGGCTGCTTTTGGCATTGCTGTATTATTGCATAGGTTTCATATTGGATTCATAGCCGATTTCGAGAGGTTGCGATTTCGATTCGAGGATATTTCCGTATTAATATTTACTTGCATTGCTTTAGTTGGTGCTGTAACTCTGGTTTATCGTAATAATTTAGAACATGTTATTGTATTCTTTTTACTTATGGCTGGTATATTTATTTATTACTCAGTTAAGAAAGAACGGGAAATTTGAAAGGGGGTGTATGCAATGAGAACAGAAAAGTTTTATTCAATTATATCCAGCGCTTTAACAGCACTTGCAATGTTCTTTGTATCAACAGCAAGTATTGGTTTCGTTTACTCTCCTGATGCGCCGGAAGAATTACTCAAAAAGTAGTTTAGAAATGGAGTGGTATGTTTGTTATCTGTGACAACTCGTGTAGATGGCGGCATAACTACAATCCCAATCAGATCAGTTATATACATGAAATATGAACATAGAGTAAAATTAATAGAGGTTCACACGAAAACAGAAATGTATTATATCACTGGAGCCATAAAATATTGGATCGCTATACTTAATAATAGTGGATACAATTTTTCATTAGTCGATCGCGGCACGCTGATTAATGTTAACAACATAAAAGAGGTAAGTATCCCATTTAAAGAGGCTTACTTTGAAGAAGGCGCAAAGCGTGGATCGGTTAAATCATGCATCTTGGCACACCACCGCATTGATCTGATTGCGAGAGAGCTATGCACCGCTAATCCGTCTATACAATTGAAGTATTAGTAAACAGTCCGTCAAACGGGCTGTTTTTTTGTCGTAATTGTGTCGAATTATAGTATGGATTCATTAGATGAATTTTTATAGACCTAATCCCTTTATTGGTATTTAATAGTAACAGAGGTCGTTAATCACAAATGACCTAATATCATAAAATAAAGTAGTGGCAAATATAATTACATATGACTTTGGAACTTAAAGTTCCAAAATGGCCCAAGGGAGCTGCGGCGGCAACCGCAGTGTTTGCTTACTCGGCACCGAATTTAAACTCGTATATCTGATCCATACTTACCTCAAGTATCACCGACGCTGCATACAAAGCATCGATAGTCATCGTGCGCTTGTTATTGCAGTAATGAGATACCATCCGTACATCAATTCCAGATTTACGAGCAAAATCAGTTTGGGACAAATCACGTTTGTCTAACCAATGCTGAAGCAAACATCTCCCGTGGGAGACTTTAATCATTTTGCCCTCCTGAAGGGAGCGTAACCCAATGAAGATTATAACACTTGACCCCTGACCGGTAAATGAGAATAAGTTCAGAATGCTTAGAATCTATTTACAAATTGGGGGATTAAAATGATACAAACATTAGTAAAAGATAAGAAGAAATTAGAGGACGCTATTGCATTCTTAACGGCTGTCATTTCCAAAGAAGCAGCCGACAAATACGGTTACACAAATACCGAACAAGAGGATGTGGATTGGATGAAAGTTGGATACTTGAAGATAAGAAAAAAGAGAGAATCGTAATGATTCTCTCTCTAATCAATGGGGACGGATGTGGGGACATTTTGGGGACGAATTGTATTTGTTTGTATCGAATATATCGTGTTGTATAGAACAATAATTTTAATAAAACCTTGTATTATCAAGCTTTTGACCAATATATACTATTATAAAATAGTTCAACCCTTACTTTGACAGGGTAGGGGTCAGTGGTTCGATCCCACTACAGGTCATCTTGAAAAGTCCTTGAGAAATCAAGGGCTTTTTTTATTTTTGTAATGATACATACATATATACGATTGAAAAAACTAAATTATTTAATTTATTTGCTTTCCCATAGCAGGAAAAGAGAAATAGAGATCGAATAAAACAGGAACCATACAAAACTTTACTCCGGATGCATCTGCCTTGATTCCCATACATGAATAGTGACTTACCTTGAAGGTAAGATGTCTGTTATACACGATGGATAGTATTCAAATGAAAAGGAGGAACGATCATGAGACGGACGCTGTCGCGTATTCTGTTCCCGTTGATCTTTGTTTGCGTCATTTTATTCCCGATCATTACGCTTGTACAGACGCTTCTGCTGGCACTGCGTGATGTACCGATGCCTGTGATTGTATTTGTCGTTCTGCTGTTTGTGCTGTTCCGAGTGGGTGCACATATGTATCATACAAGCAAAATGCGTCCAACGAACCGTTAACGGTATAGTTGAAAAAGTAACGCTACTAACGCCAGACCACCGAATGGATACAGCTACACGTATCCCGGTTTGGAGTTGCTAGCGTTCTTTTTATGAGCGCTGTTAAGAATGAAGATAACGAACGAGTATAAGGAGGGGAAATGGTTGACTGAGCCAGCCTATGCCTATATCGATCGGTCGATACTGCACGTATTTCATGTGCTAGCTAATTACGAAGCGGCATGTGTGCATGCGAGTGGACGTGTGGTGGAATATAGGGGCGAGCATGAATGTGGTTATCCAGTTATAGATGGTGAACCGCTGATTGTATATACGGAAACGATGCAGGAGAAGCATAAGCGCAGTATTCCGCCGTACATCTGTGCAGCGATTGATGCGTTGAGGTAGGGAGTCATCCAGCTAGAGTAGCAGGTGAGGCAATGGTGTATGCCTGTGCTGCTAAGCCCGTGCTTTTTTGTCGATAATATTGATTGCGATAATATCCACCTTCTATAGAAATAAGGACATAATTTACCGCATTAGAACAAGGTTTTTGCATATTTCTATGGAAGCATACCGTATTCATTTCCATACCCGCAGGTAAGCTTACGCTGGCGGGAGCTTTTTGCTTTGTGTATAATATAGCTTTGGAAATGAGCAAAACAAGAGGAGGTCCATTATGGCCCAACGTTATCGCATTACACGAGACAATCAGCAAATTGATGATGCACAAAAACCAATTACGCTTGAGGAATGCAAAGCGTATTTTGATACTCAGCCTGATATGGAGTACACATCCGTATTTACGGTAAAGGGAGAAGCGACCATGTCGATCGAGGGGGACTTCTTTTTGTGGCATGAAGGAGCAGCCGTCATTCCTTTCCGTCATTATGGCGGTGACCTGTATGTGTCGGGCACGAATGAAGCGGTGATTCCGAAAATGATCCAGGTGGCAAGCGTGCTGCGCGCAGACATTGCCGAGGATTGAATAAGGCTAAAAAGAGAGGTCTGGACGCTGACCATGATGCGATGGTGAGGCGGCTCCAGGCCTTTGTTTTGTGCGTTTTTTTGTTCTAAAAACATGCTTTATTTACAAAAAAATCTATTTATGTATTCGATTTAGATAAGTTAGTTTAAGAATTTTTTAAAGCAACACTTTTTTTGTTGAAAAAGGATATATATACCGTATAATTCTATATATGCTTTTGAATTGGGAGGAAGAAAATTGCTAGAAGCGATCAGATTTGTATTCTTTTCCAGCATAGAGTATTTGGCAATTTTCACACTGATGTTGTCGATGTTTCGGCTGAAGCCATTGGAGTATATGGGGACTGCTGCGTTCGTATTTTTGATTATGAGTTTAATTAGTTTTGCGCTTCGTGCAGAGTTTGATCTCTCATTTGTCGTGCCAGTAGTAGGAGCCATTTCTTACATTTTGGTACTCACAACTGTTGTGCGAATACCTTTGTTATGGTCATCGATTATTGCCGTATCCGGTCTGTTTATTTATGGAATTATTCAAGGCGTTATTATTTTGACATTTTTCGGATCATATACATCAAGCATGCAATATTCAAGCACGGGCACTTTAATACAAATTATATCCATTATCATTACTTTGGGCATTTGTTATGTATTGCATTATTTCAAGTTTGGATTTGTTGCCGATTTTGAAAAATTCAAATTTAAGTTTGAGCATATCTTTATTGTAGTTTTTACTTCGCTGGCGTTAATCGCGATTTCTGTACTTATGTATTATAATAATTTGTTTTATATTATTATCTTTTTGCTATTACTTGCAGGCATATTCATCTATTATTCCGTCTTGAAGGAGCGAGCTGCTTATGATTGATCGCTGGGCTTATAGCGCTGCAAAGCATATTAAGCACATTGTTCCTCAACATACTGCAAGTATAGCTGTATTGACTTTTTCCCTATCGATAGTCATCAATACCGTTTCGATTGTATTGATGACTATTTTTTTATCTCTTGTATTGGACACTTTTAAACAGGCTATGATTATTATGATTACGTTCGCTGTATTGAGAATATTTACAGGTGGATATCATCTGAAATCTGGATTAAATTGTATTCTGGTATCTTCCTTGCTATTTGTGCTATTGTCGATAGTGACATTGCCAACTATCTATTGTATAATTTTTACATGTATGAGTATTATACTCATTTTATATTATGCTCCTTCCAATATTGATAAACATTCCCGCATTCCTAAAAAGTATTATATTTGGTTAAAAGTCATGGGTTGCTTACTGGTAGCTATTAATCTGGTAGTTTTATCTTTGCCGTTTGCATTGGCTTCTTTCGTTCAAGCGATAAGTTTGATTCGAAGGAGGTGAAACGATGGGACTAATTCGATATGGCTATTCGATTACGGCAACAATTTTATCTTCACTTGCAGTATTATTTGTGAGTGCAGCCAGTGCCTTCTTTATCTACTCGCCAGAAGCGCCCGAGGAGCTCTTAAAGAAATAATATAGGAGTGATCGTGTTGTTGGAGGTAATCAGAGAATTAGATAAGCACACCGTAGAGACGGTACAGCTTGCTGCTGACGCTGTCTGGTTCATGGAGTACGATCGTCGGAAAGATCGGATTGTGATCCATGCACAGGATGGTACCTATTATATGAATGGCTCGATCAAGCATTTGGAGGTCTATCTGCGTGATGAGGGCTATCGTTTTCTTGAGGTCGACCGGGGGACACTGGTCAATGCGGATCGTATCGTGTGGATCAACCTGGTGCGTAAGGAGGCTTTTTTTGAGCCTTATCCAACACGCAAATCCAAACGCTGTAGCATCGCCCACCACCGCTTCCTCAATACCGTGGATGAGCTGCATCGCATGAATCCGGGCCTTAGTGTGACTTCGCCTGCCTGAATGGCAGGCTTTTTTGTTACGGATACTTCTGGGGCGGATTCGTTATTTACCAGAGATCCTGTTTAGGGAAGCAGAAAAGGCACACAGAAAAACCGCCTCTGCAGGCGGCTTTCAATAGTGATGTTGTTAATAGTGATGTTGCAAGTACCGTGGTCATGTTACGAGGCGCGTGTTATTGCAGAACGATCATATCGTCAAACCGTTTATAGCGTACATACAACCGTTTTGTACTTCCAGTCCTATCCTAACTACAATTATGCCGTAAGCCGCTGGAATAACCAGAACGCTGCAATACAGACGGTAATGACGCTCAAAATGGGCAATGTGCGCGCATAGGCACGGGAACGATGCCATAAGGTGAGCAGTGGCAGCGCAATTAACAGTAACGTTAGCTGTGTAAGCTCGATGCCCAGATTGAACCCGAGCAGCGCCGGCACAAGCTGACTGTTTGGCAGATTCATCTCCACAAGCAGATCGGCAAAGCCAAGGCCGTGAATCAAGCCGAACAGGAAGGTAAGCCACCAGCGATTACGTGCATTACGCTGGAAGAACAGATTTTCAAGGGCGACATACATAATACTGGCGGCGATCATCGACTCCACGAATTTGGATGGCAGGGTGACGATATGCAGCACGGATAAGGCGAGCGTCAAGCTGTGCGCCACCGTAAATGATGTAATAATTTTAACGTAATCGCGTATACGCATACGCAGTGCCAGCAAAGTTAGCAAAAATAACAGGTGATCGGTCCCGGTCAAAATATGCTGGGATCCAAGCCAGATAAAATTAAGCCACCCGCTTTGCTGTACCTCGCTCGTTCCTTCAGCATGATTCATTTTCACTGTAAATGTCCACGGTGCCTGAAATAGAGCGGAAGTGGATTGTATTTGTCCGTTGTTAAGCACATTGATGAAATTAGCATATTCACTCGGAATGACGCTATGGAACTCGTCATTCAATTGAATTCGATCCGTTGTACCGGTTACTGGAAAGGTGACCGTAAGGGTGACGAGCTTAGCATTGGGCAGTAGCAGGTCTCCATAATGCATACTGTCCTTAAAGCGAAAGCTATTTTTATCCGGCAGCTCTCGATTAAGCACTAGCTGTCCGTTATTCAGATTAATACGGTGATCGTTATCCGTAAGCTGTAAATGGGCATTGATCCACTGCATAATCCGATCATGTCCGGTTTGGATTTCCGATTCATCCAGATAGTAATCTCCGTTCGTATCCACACCGGGTAAAGCTTCCAGCACAGACAGATCGTCCAGTGCGTATTGCATCGTAATCTGGCCTTTAGCATAGCTGATTCGTGTAAACGCCACACTGTAAGCATGAGCTGAAGCGACAGGAACAGACCATCCGCCCATAACAAGTGCCAGCAAAAAGGCCAGCGCATACGTTCTCGCCGGCCATGATCCCTTCTTCAAGCGATAAGATAATCGTGGATTAAGCATCATATTCATATTACAGATACCCCATTGGATCGACTGGCGCGCCATTGACCCTTACTTCAAAATGGCAGTGTGGGCCAGTCGAGTTACCGGTAGAGCCAACCTCAGCAATCCTGTCGCCACGACCGACACTTTGTCCAACCGATACAAATGTACCGCCATCACGAATGTGCGCATATAGCGTCTGAATGCCATTGCCATGATCGATAATGATGACATTGCCATAGCCGTTCATCCAGCTCGCCACCACAACGGTTCCGCCATCTGCTGCATAGATCGGTGTGCCCTGAGGAGCAGCGAGATCGATACCGGTATGCATTTTGTACTCGCCCGTGATCGGGTGGATACGATAGCCAAATGGTGAGGAGATACGCGCACCGACAACCGGCATCGTCATCATACCCGAGCCGCTAGGCTGATAATTACCCCCTGAATCGCCACCACTATCTGTGCCGCTATCGCTGCCAGAGTCACTTGCGCTCGTGCTGGCTGGGACAGAGGAGGCTGCTCGTGCCGCTGCTGCGGCGGCCGCACGGCGAGCTTCCTCTGCGGCTCTGGCGCGCGCTTCTGCCTGTGCACGTTCCTCGCGTTCTTTTGCTTCAACAGCGGTTTTTTCCTTGAATAGCGTTGCGCGCTGATCGGCTAATGCCCATAGCTGCTGCTCTTGCTGGGCACTGATATCATCGGCATTTTCGATCTGCGCATTATATTTGGCGATTAGTACTTTCTTTTCATTTTCCTTCGCGTTCAGCTCTTGCTTACGCTCTGCTTTCTCAGCGTACAGGGATTTGGCGCGTGAATAATCGGAATTAAGCTGCTTCTGGGTAATGATTACCGCTTGTTTATCCTCTTCCTGCTGCTGCAAAATATCCTGATCCTGCTCCACGATCATGCGCAATGAATCCGCGCGTGCCAGAAAATCCGAAAAGTTGTTAGAGGACATCAGCACATCCAGATACGATACCATACCATCTGTATACATCATCCGTACTCGTGTATCGATCATACCTTCACGGGCTTGAATACGCTGCTTGGTTGCTTTGAGATCGACCTCTGCCTGGCGTAAACCTGCCTCGGTCTGAGAGATATCGTTCGAGACGCGTGCAAGCTGACTGCTCACATCGTTGATCGCCTGCAGGACTACGCCGAGATCAGCCTGTGTGCGATCCTTTAGCTTCTGTGATTGTTGCTTCTGGGCTTGTGCTTGCTTTTGCTTGACGGCAGCATCATGCGCTTGCTGTTCAACGGCGTCCAGTTCTTTTTTGATATCATTTGAAGATTTGGCTGCATAACCGGTCTGACTTAAAGTGCTAGCCAGCAGCAAGACGGCTGCGAAGGACACGAATGTTTTCAATAGATTGCCCATCCTTTGTATACAAATTTCGTTAATGTCTGGACTTAAAGAAGTCATAACACAGAAGCTATCCATATCAGTAGCAATGGAGCTTAATAGTCTTCATTAGTAGCGATAGAGCTCAATAATCTTCGCTAGCTGTACAATGATTCGATGCTCTAATAGTAGGTGAGTAAGACGGTTTATTATATTCATCGGCTGGTCTAAGATGCGGATTAAGCTCTGTAAGCTAAAATAGGGGTTTATTACACTGTATTTATGTGTTCGATACATAGTTGTTTAAAAAGTATGTTCGACTACAAGCTATTACTTCCCTGCTAGAATAAAAGAATTTGCAATCTTTTCATGAAGAAATCGTAACTTTTACTATGTAGAATATATCAGCGCTGATCCTGGTGTCAATTGTTGCATAACAACGTGATCAAAGTTGTTTATTCGGTATAAAATGACGTGAAAACAACATCTGACAGCCTACCCAATCATCGCCAGATTTAAGTCGAATAGAATTATATATTGTATAGGGAGAAGGGTAAAAATTTATAGCGAGGATGGTAAAAAAAGTATGAAAATTCTGTTTAATTCACCTCCAGAACGGGTGATATACAATTATGAAATCATCATTTATCGGTATTCCGACCGTAAATATAGGGTAGCCGATTCGATAAGCAAATAAGTAAAAATTAATTATGAGCATGTAATTATGTGGAGGGAATAACATCATGGAAAACACAAACAATCAAAGTACACTCGAAATGGTTACACCGGAGCTAGATCTGATGACACAACTGCGCCAGATCGTAAGCAATCGCGAAAATTCGGATCTTGCTGTACGTGGTAAAGTAACACAATTGCTGAATCAATATATGGATGCCAATTAAGTTCAGGCTTTATTATATCCGTCCAGACGGACGATCCCATTCACGCGCAGAACGGTACAGTGATACCGGACTGCGCGTGTTATTGTATGAGCGATTTACGCTGTTCTATGGAACAGGGCTTAAACTAATGGGTATTTTCTGATATGATACGAAGGTCAATGTCGATCAGGAGGTGAATGCAGCGATGAGCATCCGCCATGCTGTGCCCAGGTATTGGACGATTCAGTCCAGAGAAGCCTGGCAGGCCGCGCAGGAGGTTGGATTTTTGCACGGTCATCCCGAGCATGCCATGTTTATCGAGCCGTATCACTGGATGATGAGCCAGATGGGGCAGCGTCTTCCCGGATACGATGGAAGCTATCCGGTATGGGTATGGACGGAAAAGCCGGATTTGCTACAGCTTCATCATTATACCGGACGTGCAGGCTGTGTATGTCTGACGCTGGAGCTGAAGCATGATGAGGTATTGCTATCGGATTTTGATGAATGGCATGCAGTGTTAAACGATACCTTTAATGCACGCACAGAGCGTGAATGGCAGCGTTATTGTGCAGGTCGCGCAGCAGTCACCAAAGAAGAGAGCTGGCAGCGCATTTTTGAACTGCAATCTTCGCTTGTAGATGTGAACAAGCATAACCGGAGCGGAACACGTCGATTACAGGGTGTGACCGGCGCTGTTGCACTGGATCGAGTGATTCGTGTAGAGCATCTGGAGGAAGCATTGCGAGAACGGCGCTTGTATTATGTGTAGCAAAATCGATAGGCTGCAGCGGGATTGGCCGGCAGTCTTTTTGCTGTGTGCAGGCCGGGCTGCTGGAGAAGCGCTTAAGGACAGGTGCTTATGGATAGGTGTTTATGGATCGACGATTTGACGATTGATGATACGTACAGATCGATAGACGATGTACGGACTGCTGCTGCACATAGAGATCGATGAGACGATGTATGGATCGATGATAGGACAAAAGCTAGCGCATAGGGTAAGCTTATGATGCTCTAAGTGAGGATATCGTGTAACACGTCGCGATATGGTGTAAAGAATAAGGGAGCTATAGTGGAGGCATATCCGCTGGATTACTATGAATTGGAATGATTTTATCGTGCTATATGCGATTGCTGATAAAACATGATGAACTATACAGGAGAGGATGAGTTGATGATGAGTCGATTTACATATACAGGTTTGATGCATCGAGTGATGGATATTTATGCGGAGCATGGCAGTGCGGCTGCCTATCATTTTATATGTGAGCATCTGGAGGAAGGGGAAGCGAATCCTGCACAGATGTATAACTTGCGCTATTCGCTATTGGCTGCGTCTGGACGGAAGGACGAAGCACTCGCATTATTGAAAGAGGCTGTACTGGAGCATGGCTACTGGTACAATGCCGATGATCTGAGTGAGGATGAGGATCTGGCTGTGCTGCATGATGAGCCAGACTTTCAGCATGTATTGGAGCTATGCAGACAGCGCGAGGCAGAGGCACTTGCTGAGAGCAGCGGACATCTGAATATCGTATTGCCCGAAGCGGGTGGAGCACCGGATACGTATCGCACCTTACTGATACTGCATGGAGAGCTGGAAAATAATGAAGCGGCCGAGCCGATCTGGCATACGGCTCTAAATCAGCAGTACAAGCTGGCACTTCTGCAATCGTCACAAATTCAGTTTTCCGGGGCGTACGATTGGTCGGACCCAGAGCAAAATGTACAGGAGCTGGAGCAGGCCTTACTGGAGCTAGGACGTGTAGATGGACGTATTGAGGAGGACGATTCGTCGATTGAACTGGAGCCGTCTCAGCCTCAGGATGACACGGTTATACAAACGGAACAGCAAGCCAGTGATCAAGCTAAACCGATCATTGGTGGATTCTCCTCCGGGGCTCGTGCTGCGCTGCAAGGAGCAGCAACGTATCCAGCAGCGGTAGGGGGTCTGATACTGGTATCCCCCTGGCTACCTGAACCATCCGAATGGCAGGACGCGCTGGTACACTGGCAACAATATGGGGTGAAGGTATATCTGATCTGTGGCGAGCATGATGAGGATTGTCTCGCAGGCACAGAAGAACTGGCAACCGAGCTGAAGCGTAAAGGCATTGCGTATCAGCTACATCTGATGCCAGGATTAGGACATAATTATCCAGTGCATTTTGAACAATTACTATCGTCAGCACTGCAATGGATGAACGAATCGTAATACAGAATGAATACGGACCAACGCCAATATTTCCAATTGGCGCGGAACAGGCTATAATCATACATGGAAAAAAGACCGGTATTGTCCTGAAGCATCGGACAAGCGAGCGGCCAATGAATGGATAGAAGGATGAGTGAACGGAGTGAAGATCGCAATATTTGATTCTGGCATCGGTGGGCTGACTGTATTGCACGAAGCGATGAAGCTGATGCCTGACGAGGATTACTTATTTTATGCAGATACCCGGCATGTGCCTTATGGTGAAAAGAGTAAGGAAGAGGTCAAGCAATATGTATTGGAAGCGGCAGAATATATGGCAGCGCAGCAGGTGAAGGCGATTGTACTCGCCTGTAACACAGCGACAAGTATTGCAGTGAATGAGCTGCGCCAGCGGTATTCCTTTCCGATTCTGGGTATTGAGCCAGCGGTCAAGCCTGCCGTGCAAAACAGTACGATCAAGCATAAAAAGGTACTTGTTATGGCAACCCGCCTCACACTGAATGAAGAGAAATTTCATAATCTGGTGAAAAGTATCGATAAGTATGACATTGTGGAAAGCTTGCCTATGCCCGGATTGGTTGAGCTCGCTGAAAAGCGTCAATTCGACGATGAGCATGTAACGAAATATCTGGACGAAGCACTGGCTGGATATAAGTTGGATGAATACGGGACACTTGTACTCGGCTGTACGCATTTTCCATTTTTCCGTGATCAATTGCGTCGCTATTTCCCGCAGGAAGTGGATATTATCGATGGCAGTAACGGGACAGCGCGACATTTGCGCCATGTGCTGGAGGAGCGCGGTCAATTAGGCGGCGGTAGCAGTCAATTGGAATTCGTTCGATCCAGCGAACCTGTCGAGTCTGCGGAGGAGCTAGCCGATTATCGTCGTCTGCTGGATAGATTGTGGTGATTTATGATTTATAGTTTATGATTGTGAGCACATAGCGATTGTTTTATCTCTGCTATGCTGTGTTTTATCGGAGTTGTGGTTTGGTTTAAGCTAAGCTGATGATGTGGGAATAAATTATGCTGTAGGATAAAGAGTACGATGCATGCGCAGAATCATGATGCTGTGCTAAATCGTCAATATAATAGTTCAATAAATAGCGGCATCCTATCATAGGGTGCCGCTATTGGTATAGTTAAGGTTGAGACGATATAGGATGCGCAGGATAGTATTGATACAGATACAGATACAGATACAGATATGGATTGGTCGCGCTGATCTGCATATTGTCATTTGAAGTTCATTTCATTTGCCGCGTATTCGCATACCGATTGGATTCGTTGACGTTGATATTACGAGACGTGAGAAACCTTTGCGACAGATGCTGATGAACGTAGCGCAGGTGTAGGCTGCTTTGCGCGTGCTCCGGCTGCATACGAACGTGCGGATGGAGCAGCAGATCTGGTAGTAGAGCTTCGTTTACTATTGGCTGTGTACGATGTTCGAGAAGGTTTCCCTTTGGCAGCCGGGGGTGAGGCAACGGCTACTGCTTTAGTAGAAGAGGATGCACCTGATTCCCCTGCTGTCATAGCGGCAAGCTGCTTCACAGAAATCGTTGGGCGCATCGCTTTGGAAGGCTGCCACGCAAGAATATTTTCCAGCTTGAATGTGCGTGGTTCACCAGAACGCAGGCAATCTGCATACACTAATCCATTACGAATATGCTTGATCTCAATGCGACGCTGCGTCAGCTTACCAGCCTGATCTATATATACAATTTCAAGCAATTCTCCAATATGGTTAGCTAGCATAATCATCCCTCTTATCAGAACATGTGTTCTTGTATTTACCTCAATTATATACGAACAAACGTTCCTTTTCAAGCGTTACATTCACGCTACAGAAAATAAACTTCGTTTATGAAGATAGTCTTTTGGGGTAATACATGAAGTAACGCTTGCTGGCTTGTTATCGTCGATAGCACTGGCGAAGCGATGTCGTACCGTTGGGTGAGTATACAGTACCAAGCATCATGATTCCGTCACGCTGAGTGCAACAGGAAGTCATACGATGCCATTTGGAGAGGAGTGCATCATACGATGTCAAACGATCATTCAAACGAGAAATCATCTACACGCTCTATACAAAACAGACCCCCTATTTCTGAATTGATCAGTCAAATGACACTGGAGGAGAAGGCTAGCCTTTGTTCAGGTGTTGATTTCTGGCATACGCAGCCGATTGAGCGGCTCGATATTCCCGCTGTGATGGTAACTGATGGTCCGCATGGTTTGCGTAAGCAAGGTGGCAGTGGAGACCATCTTGGCTTAGGCGATAGCGTGCCAGCCACTTGCTTCCCTACTGCTGCTGGTCTTGCCGCATCATGGAACCGTGATTTGCTGCATCAGGTTGGACAGGCGATTGGTGAAGAAGCACAGGCAGAGCAGGTTGCTATTGTGCTTGGACCAGGCACGAATATTAAACGTTCACCGTTATGCGGACGTAATTTTGAATACTTTTCCGAGGACCCGTATTTATCATCTGAGCTGGCAGCAAGCCATATACAGGGCGTACAGAGTCAGGATGTGGGCACATCGCTCAAGCATTTTGCCGCTAACAATCAGGAAGAGCGGCGGATGTCGGTCGATACGATTGTCGACGAGCGTACACTGCGCGAGATTTATCTGGCGAGCTTTGAAGGAGCGGTCAAGCAAGGGAAGCCGTGGACAGTTATGTGCTCCTATAACAAGCTTAACGGTACATATACCGGGGAAAATGAATATTTGCTTACCGATATTTTGCGCCGTGAATGGGGTTTTGAAGGCTTTGTCGTATCTGATTGGGGTGCGGTCAATGAGCGTGTGGATGCGCTCAAAGCAGGACTGGAGCTGGAGATGCCTGCTAGCGGTGGCATCGGCGATGGCAAGATCGTAACTGCTGTGAAGGAGGGCAAGCTGGATGAAAAGGTACTGGATGGGGCGGTAGAGCAATTATTGCGCTTTGTATTCCAGGCGACAGAGCTGCAAAAGCCAGATGCTGCATTCGATCCAGTTCAACATCATCAGTTAGCACGCCGCGTAGCCGCAGAAAGCACGGTGCTGCTCAAAAACGATAATGAACTGCTACCATTATCGAAACAAACGCGTATCGCTGTGATCGGCGAATTTGCGGTGAAGCCTCGTTATCAGGGTAGCGGCAGCTCGCATATTAATCCAACACAGCTTGATCAGGCGCTGGACGAGATTCGTAAGCTTGTTGGTGACGCTGGTGAAGTGACCTATGCGCCGGGTTATGATCTGGAGAGCGATGATATAAAGGATGAGCTGGTGCAGGCAGCAGTGCAGCTCGCCAGCGAAGCAGATGTTGTTGTTTTGTTCACCGGATTGCCGGATCGTTATGAATCAGAGGGCTATGATCGTACTCATCTGGAGCTTCCGCTTAATCATCAGCACTTGATCAAAGAACTTGCTGCGGTGCAATCCAATCTGGTCGTTGTACTCAGCAACGGTTCGCCAGTCACGATGCCATGGCTCGATCAGACGAGTGCGATACTGGAAGGCTATCTTGGAGGTCAGGCGGGCGGCGGTGCTGTAGCTGATCTACTATTTGGCGAGATCAATCCAAGTGGCAAGCTACCGGAGACATTCCCGGTGAAGCTGAGCGACAATCCATCGTTCCTGAACTTTCCGGGTGAAGGTGATCGAGTCGAATATCGTGAAGGTATCTTTGTCGGTTATCGGTATTATGATACGAAGCAGATGGAACCTTTATTCCCATTTGGCTATGGGCTGAGCTATACATCATTTGCATACGATGAGCTGAAGGTAGATCGCACAGCGATTACCGATCAGGATACGGTTAACGTTCAGGTGAACGTGCGTAATACCGGCTCATGTGCAGGACAGGAAATTGTACAGTTGTATGTGCATGATCCGGAAAGCATCGTGATCCGTCCAGAGCAGGAGCTGAAAGGCTTTGCGAAGGTAGCGCTGGAGCCGGGTGAGAGCAAGACGGTTAGCTTTACGCTGGATAAGCGTGCGTTTGCTTATTACAATACCGAGCTGCATGACTGGCATGTGGAATCGGGTGAGTATGTGCTTCGAATCGGTGCTTCGTCACGCGATATTCGACTGGAGCAGACTATTCAGGTCGAATCCACGGTCAAATTAAAACAGGTCTTCCATCGCAATACGACGATTGGCGATATTGCAGCGAATCCGGCTACGAAGTCGATCGCCGAGGAGCTTGCCAAACGTTCTGGCTTGAACGACATGCTGGGTGATAATTCGGATATGCTACTCGCCATGACACGCTTTATGCCGCTACGAGCATTGATTAATTTTGGACAGGGAAAATATACGGAAGAAATGCTGGAGCAGGATATGAAGCGGCTCAACGAGGCATTACAGCAGGGCGGATATTAAACGGATTCGAAATGGCCTACTCGCTAAGAGCGGGATAAGAATATAGACGTGATTATTTCAGTATACGGTCTATCACCAGGTACACATAAAGTATAGATCACAGCAGAATAAGTTACTAAGGTAAGCTCAGTGATATAAGATATACATCGAAAAGCCAGATGCTGTATGCAAGAGAGGGGTTCTCTTGAATAGCATCTGGCTTTTTGTGATGAGCATATCCCCATACGGGATAAGCTAGCTACCCAGTATGCGGTCTGCTGCATGTTGTACTTATCGTATTATTCAAAAGGGAAATCTACTCCGAGCCAGCTAGTACGCCTGGCGATCTTCTCGGTGGAGGCGTCCTTTTTACCATAGTGATTCAGCAAATGCTGGAATCGAGTGGCTTTCTTCTCATTGCGAAGATGCACATACGCGCGCTGGAGCGCTGGATTTTCCAGCAAAGGGATATAGTCGTCGGCTTCCATTTCCCATGCTTCCCGTTGAACGAATTCGGTTAATGCAGGCGCCGTTTGTAGCTCATCCAGCTTACGTAAGCCCTTCATATTGTATAGCTCGATTTTACGCAAATGATGTAGCTGATCGAGTGGGGGAAGCTCGTGGATATGCGGCATCGCACCGATTCGAATGAATTGCAGACCTGTCATCGATGAGAGGAAATGAAGCTGCTCTAACCCGCGTATTTGCGACAGGTCAATGTATTTCAATTGCTTGAGCCCGGCAAGTGCATCAAGCTGCTTTGTGCCGCCCAGATAGAGCTGTAGCCACCATAGCTCCTTCAGCTCCAGCAAAAAGTCCAGATCTGGCAACGTCATATAACGCAGGTTGAGCTTTTGCAAATTCGTAAGCTTCGTCAGCTCGTCCACATGCTTGTGATGACCTTCAATCGTCAATTCCTGTAGCTCTGTAAAACGGGAGATGCCTTGCAGCGAAGGCTTCTTCGATGCCGTCTTGTCCAGTGTGAGCGATTGAAGCGCTGGATTGATTCGCTGCAAAATATCAAATTGATCCAGCCTGTATAAACGCAGACTGAGCTTTTGCAATTGATCCAGCGATGCCAGCGCATCCAGATTGACAAACTCGCTATCGCACATAATCTCCAATTCCCGTAGCTCCGGTAATTGCTGCACAAATGCCAGATCACACACCTGATTGTGAAAATGATATGCACGTATTCTTAGCTGTGGACGCTTGGGCAGTACAATATCATGAATATGCTGGTAGCTGTCCCAATGCAGAGCAGCGGCAAATTGCAGTGTATGTATGGCATTCATCCGGGCAATCTCTTGAGCCTCCGAGCGTGTAAGTCTGTCCTCAATCTCGATCACGCCCGTGTTTAAATTACGATACATACGATCACCATCCTGTCGCTAGATTATGTTGTACCGGGGATATGGCTTGTATGCTGCAATGAAATACAGGATATTGAAACGGGCTAGCATAGAGACGGGCATGAGCTTGTCGAGGATATTGTATGCATGCTCATACCCGTCCCATGATTACAACTTATTCGGATAACGTATATACCTTGTGCTGCTCAATAAATTCCATTTCGCCCGTTTTGCCGATAAAATCGTCCTTCGTATCGTTGTAGTGCATCAGCTTGACTGTACTGCGCACATCCTCAGGCAGACTAAGCAGCTCTTCCAGCGTCGTGTGTACAATACCCGGCGGATAGAGCTGGCAATCATGCAAAATCGTGTGCACGCCGCGCTCGCGCACCAGATGCTCTAGCAATTGTGGCTGGAACTTCATATCTGCACTGTAAAAGATCGTGTCATTGATCAGAATGGAGTAGCTATACTTTCCTTCGATATGTGGAGTTTGGATTAATTCAATTTTCAAACCGGGTGCTAGCTGAACAGGCTGCTCCGGCACCAGTGGACGCACATCGAAAATATCATCGATCGACGAGATACCTTCCTGCGTCATCCCGCCACTCAGTGTATGATCCCATAGCGGTGAGATCAGCGTGCTGGCAATATAGAGCACCGGCTTACGCTGATGTACAAAATAGCCACGGAAGCCGATCTCCTCCAGACCGCCGACGTGATCACCATGAATATGCGACACCAGAATCGCATCAATCGTATCCAGCTCAATCCCAAGCTGATGCAGCGCAAGCGGCGCTGTAATCCCACAGTCGATCATTAACGTGTACTCATCCGCACGAACGAGCGCATTGTTGTTGTAATATTTTTTGGCAAAAGCATTGCCTGTGCCTAGCATTTGCAGTTGGATGGACATAATAAACCTCCAGATGTGATGTAGTAACCATACCATACGTCAGGTGAGTGTACCGATCAAGTGAGCGGTTAGTTTACGGCATACGGTTTGACGATAATATAAGCAAGATCAGCATTACCTATCAAGTTTTGGGTTTTGGTAATAGACTCTCCGGCTCGCACGGCTGTATGTTTTTCTCGCATATAATTATAGACTTCTGCTTGTGTATTACCATTGGCAAGTAAAACTACAGAGTGCACATCCTCTTTACCTTGGGCTATTGTATGACCTGTTATATTTTTAGCCTGGTAAGTAACACGACCTGTCCAAATCCCTTTTTGATTCGGTTTGCCTGCATTTACTTGATATGAAGTTATACTAAAAGCATTTTGGTTTTCATCTAGTTTAGCTCTGTCTTGAGTTTCTTGAGTCAGGCGAGGTGTATTCTTCATATATTTAGGATCATTTAATTCAATTACTCTGGTATCCGCATGGTATGTGCCGTTTACTGCTAAATAATCGATCATGACTTTAAGTGGTATGAATAGAGAGTCGTATTTTTGTACTGGTATCGTGTCCATAGGTTTAACTTGCTGATCCACAATGGCATCTTTGGAGTTTACAGTCAGTATCAATTGATGGTGATCAAGCTCAATGGTAGCTTTTTTCGTATTGGCATCATAAGCTACTTTAGCTCCTAACAGATCGCTTAACGAACGTAAGGGTACGAGTACACGGTTATTTTGATCTACATAAGGCGAGGCTGGATATGTAAACAGAATATAATACTGGTTGATTTTGAGAATGGGTGGCGAAGATGTTTGTACAGCAGATTGAGCATAGGTGGAATGAGGAATACCGATAAGGGTGCATGCTAGAAGCGCTAATACAAGTATGAACCGTTTCATTTGATCATCTCCTAACTGTGTAATGAAATAACATATGGGGATAGTAAGCATCCCTACATATTATCCCCATTCCATATTACCTAAAACTTAAACAGAAAGCTCTAGCCGAACAGCGACCTTCTGGATACAATAAAGCTAATAAGCTAGCTACATACTAGAATACGTCGTTCATGCCGCGCGATCATATACATGTAGGCGGAAAAGGTTACAATATTTTTACCGCAACACAACGGCTGCCTGAGAGTATACATGTATAGAAGATCAGCCTGTTTTCAGGCTTGGCATATAGTTGAAGGAGGAACAGTATGATAAAATGGAAAATAGTGGTATCCTTCACCCTGGCTTTCTTTTTAATTGGAAGTTCGGTGCTGTTTGCGGATGCTGCTTACCAGCAAGTACGGGTCTGGATTAACGGCAGTGAAGTGGATGGTGGTTCTTACATCATCGACGGTAAAACCTATGTTCCACTGCGCGAAATTGATGGGCTGGTGGACTTTGATAATGACGCGAAGACGGTTAAGCTGTACAAGCCGAATGTACATATTTTCCTGTTCAAGGGGGATACCGCGTTTGGGAATGTGAACAAGGGAAAAGTGAAGTTTAATGTGTTCACGCAGGTGGACAATTTGAAGACCGACATTTCAGCGGTCAAAGTGGCAATTACCGATCCCTCCGGTGATCAAAAGGAAATCCAGAGTCAGACCATTTCACAGCAAAAGGACAACTTCTGGTTCCGCACCTATGACTTCACGTACAACTTTGCAACGACAGGTCAGTATACCGTTGGATTTTATATGAAAAAGGCAGGCGCCAGCGATTATACACTCGTTTCGCAAAAGGTAATTACAGCGCTTAATTAAAGCTTCTGTAATAGCACCTAAACAACATATGCAGTAGAACGTATACATGTAGAGCGTATGCAGAAGTTCGTAGGAATGAAAGCTACACTTCACTGCCGAAATAAAATACGAGCACAGAGCAGCTTTGCCGTGTAATGAGCTTTGTATACTCGCTTCAATAAAAAGTCTACGTTCAATAAAAAAAGTGCTGTTTGCGACATGGAAAGCCTGAGATCGGGTAAGATTATACCAGGTGATCCAATCGGCTAATCCGTCGTCTGTTCATGCCGGATAGGTCAGGAAATGCTACTCGATCATGTGCTATGGTTCAATTGACCTGTAGTAGGTAAAGTGGTACGATACACAGGTGTTATTTTTAGCTTTCGGACAGGGACGACGCTCCGAAGTGAAGCGGAGCCGGGCGGCAGGAGAATATACTCCGTATCGCTCCATCGCACAACTGGATTCATGCGGGATGTGCGCAAGTGTAAAGATATCATATCCAAACTATATGAAGGTAGGTTATATCATGAGCGACAAACACGTACACGATGAGAATTGCAACCACGATGACCACGAGCACGAAGAGCTTACATTGACGCTGACAGACGAAGATGGCAACGATGTAGAAATGGTACTCGTTGAAACATTTGACGTAGGCGAAAAGCTGTATGCACTGCTGCTTGAGCGTGGCAATCCGGAAGCAGACGGCTACATCATGCGTCTGGAAGAAGAAGAAGACGGCATGGTACTGGCTAACATCGAAGACGAAGCTGAATGGAAAGCGGTTGAGCAAGCTTACGAAGAGCTTGTTTCCCAATCCGAAGAAGGCTAATCGTACTGAGAAGCCTTTGCTTTTTCAGACGAGCTTGCTCAGGAAACGTTGCTAACGTTGCACGATTGAGTGAGCGCTATACCGTAACGAACAAAGGAGCTTCATCCCTTAAGGATGAAGCTCCTTTTGTTGTTGCTCAATTGACGTGTAGCTTGTGTCTATAGCCAATTAAGAAATTGGATCCGCCTCGACAATAACCTTCACATTACGTACGGTACGATCTTCCGGACCTTTAACCGGTAGACCGACTTTAACGTGATCGGTAATATAATCGATATTTTCCTGTGAGATCACCTCGCCTGGCAGCAGGATCGGAATCCCCGGCGGATACACATAAATGAACTCAGCAATGATCCGCTCAGCGGCATCAGCCAGCGGTATGATCTCTGTATCGCCGTAGAATGCATCACGCGGTGTGAGTGCAAGCTGCGGAATCTCAGGAATCTTCACAACAAGTTCCTTGATCTCACGACCGGAGCCGTGGAATTCAGCCGACATTTGAGTCAGTGCAGTTACGAGTGTATTCACGCTATCTTCCGTATCACCTGGTGTGACCAGACAAAGGATATTGTACATATCGCTCATCTCGATCTCCAGATTGTAATGCTCGCGCAACCAGTTCTCTGCATCATAACCGGTAATGCCCAGATGACGAATATGAATCGTCAGCTTGGTCGGATCGTAATTGAAGGTCGCTTCGCCGCCCAGCAGTTCTTCGCCAAAGCAGTACAGTCCTTCGATTTCATTAATCCGGCGGCGTGTATCCTGTGCCATTGCGATTGCTCGCTCTGCAATCTCATGACCATTCAGTGCCAGATTGCGGCGTGAGGTGTCCAGAGAGGCAAGCAGAATATATGAAGTTGACGTTGTCGTCAGCATACTGATGATCGTTTGAACCCGCTGCGGGTTAACGTGTCCGTTTTTCACATTGACATTGAGCACGGAACTTTGTGTCATGGAGCCACCCAGCTTATGTACGCTGGTCGCAGCCATATCGGCTCCGGCGGCCATTGCGGACACTGGTAGCTTTTCATGAAAATGAATCAGTACGCCGTGTGCTTCATCGACAAGCACAGGCACCCCACGGCTATGAGCCAGTTCAACAATTTCCTTTAGATCGGCGCATACACCGAAATAGGTCGGGTTGATAACCAGTACGCCTTTGGCGTCAGGATGGCGATCGAGTGCACGGCGTACAGACGCTGTCGTAATACCGTGATCGATTCCGAGGTTTTCGTCACGCACAGGCGAGACGAAGACAGGTTTGGCACCCGCAAAAATGATGGCTGCCATAACCGATTTATGCACGTTACGCGGTACGATAATTTTATCGCCCGGCGAGCAGACGGTCATGATCATCGTCATGATGACGCTGCTGGTGCCTTGTACAGAGAAGTACGTATAGTCCGAGCCGAACGCATCGGCTGCGAGCTTCTGAGCCCTCTCTATAACCCCCATCGGCTGGTGAAGATCGTCGAGTGGCGCAATGTTGATCAGATCTATGGAAAGAGCATCGTCGCCAATAAACTCTCTGAACTCCTGATCACTGCCGAGTCCTTTTTTATGTCCCGGAATGTGAAATTGAACGGGATTGCTGGCCGCATGCTGCTTGAGAGCAGTGAAAAGCGGGGTTTGCGTATGATCCATTTTAAGCTGTCACAACCTTTCGAAATTGGAGTAAAAGTACATTATTTAAAAACCAAACAAAAATGAGTATAGCAAAAAGAGTGACGAATGCAATAGCTATCTTGTGTCAGATTTTGGAGATCGCTCAAAAATGGCGTGATACAGGGCAAAAGTTGTTGTTACTATCCGGGTAATAACAGGTACGAAACTTGCTGAATCCGAGTTCGTCTGTGATACAATAAGGCAGGGATACGATGAAATCCGTACTGCTGAAGGGAGCACCTAATGTCTTCAATGCAATATGAGGCTACAGCTAAGACCGGGAAAAGCAACCGGCTACTATTTGTATATTTATGGTTATTGATTTTTTTTGTGGAATTTGTAAAGGGAGGCCTGCTTGTCACGCTGCTTCCGCTTTATATGGGACACCGACTTGGCTTACCTGCCTTTGCGATCGGGATTGCCTTTGCCTCTCAATATATTGGCGATAATGCATTGCGCAGTCCGGCGGGGTGGATGGCAGAGCGTCTGGGCTTTCGATTGACAATGACGCTTGGTATGTTGCTCATCCTGGCGGCGGTTATTGTCATGTCGACGGTGCAGCATCCGGGCTGGCTTATCGTCGCCTGTGCTACGATGGGAGTCGGCAGTGCACCGCTCTGGCCCTGTGTGATGTCCAAAATCACCGATATTTCCAGTGAGACCGGTAATTATGGAACGCATATGGGCATTATCGAAATTGCTTCACTCGGTGGAGCTGGTCTGGGGCCAGTTGTGATGAACTGGCTGAGCGGGGATTCGTATGCCTTCTCATTTGGCATGCTGCTGCTCTGTATGATCGTTGTCGTGATTGTAGCTCTGTTTCTGCCGGGACGGGCACAGCGAAGCAAGCTAGCTACCTCTATGAACGCTGAGCACGCTGTAGCAGGCGATACAGGTGACGATACATCCATCGATCCTGCCTATACACGTAAACCGGGCGAAAGTCGGCTGCATTATTATGTACAGTTGATGCGTTCGCTCCATATTCATCCGCTACTCTATCCAGCATTGTTTATGCAGTCATTTGCGCTCGGTGTGCTTACACCGGTTATTACATTATATGTGGTAAGTGAGCTGGGGCTGACACCGGCCTATTTTAATGCACTATTGATTGGCGGTGGTGCAGTGACGGTGCTCGGATTGATCCCTGCTGGTCGGTTGATCGATCGAGTGGGCAGCAAGCTGTTTTTGCGCAGTGGCTTTTTACTGGCAGCTACGGCGTTGCTCGGTCTGGCATCGACACACGCCTTGCCGTGGATATGGGTGTTTGTGCTATGTGCAGGCTTTAGCTATGCGATGATTTTGCCGGCATGGAACTCACTGCTGGCAAATCTGGTGCCTGCAAGGGAGAAAGGCGCAGTCTGGGGATTGTTTTTGACGCTACAGGGTTCAGGTCTGGTGCTGGGACCGATTGTGTCCGGCAAGCTCTGGGACGATATCAGTCCACAGGCACCATTTTATGTGAGTGCAGCCGCCATGCTGCTACTGTTTACCATTCATTGGATGATGGTTCGGCAACGTCCAGATATCCGTTAACACAAAAGCCGTACCTTTTCCCGGTCATGAACGTGACAGGCGAAAGGGTACGGCTTTTGTGTGAATTATAGCTTATGCCTACTAGGATTAACTAAATAGGATCAAGTAAAAACATATTCATTTACTATTCCATCAAGTACACTATTTGCGAAGAAAAATAGGTCTATAGCCCATAAATTGAGACTTGTTTCCGAAGCGTTAGACCGTTGCCATCCGGTATAATGGAAGCAATTGCTGGAAGGTGTCCTCAACCAGACGCACAAAAGCATCGCCATCGCGTAACAGCGGATCATTGTGATCGATTCGCAGTCCGCAGATGATCTCAGACTTTTTCACTTGTTGCAGACGGTTTGCCATCTCTAATAGTTGCTCGTCGGATAGGTCGGCCTGTGCTGTTCCCTGCGGGGACATATGATCGGGTGACCAGTAATAATGATCGGGTACGATCTGTTTCACTTGATCGAGCTGCGATGCCATCGCGCGTCCAAAATCAACTTTGCGCGGACTCTCGTAAATAATCGCAAATACGACAAACACATGAGTACCGAACATGCCGACTTCAAAATGAGGCAATGCTTTATATCCGCGTTTGTTGGCTGCCCAGGCTACCCATGTATCCTTGGGCGGGTTTACGGTCCGGCGCGCATGCTTAGCCACATGCACGTACATTTCTTCACCGCAGAGCGTTGCCAGATGCGGCTGAATCAGCTCTCCGAGTGCAGTTAACTTGGGACGAACACGAGCGATCAGAGCTTCCATACGTGGCTCCAGCCCATCAATGGTAAATACATCAAAGTCTTCGGCGGTAAAGCCGGAGAATGTCGTTTCTTTGGTCGAATTCATCATGCGGTTGTACCTCTCTTTCCAATCCGTAAGGTTCCATATCAATCACAGCTATAATAGCATACTTGGTCGCTGAATTTTCATGAAGATTACATGTGAGTGGACGGTTTGCTGCTTAGACGAACAGGCAAACGGGTAAAAATAATCAGGCTAGTTCTGCATATTGCAGTGTATTTTCTAGTTTGTGGCATGATTGTGTTTTTGCATATGCAGGTCTGTTCCTACTTGTAAAAACAGAAGCCAAACTTATCGAATTAGACGCAAGCATACCATTGTACACGTATTACGACTACAACATAACGCATAATTATAATCATACACGCATGAGTATAAATGATAAGGGACAAAGGAGGGATTACCATGAACAAGAGCTACGAAGTAGAGTATTGCAATGTGGAGCTTCGCTTTGCACGTCGCGATATCCAGAACCTGATCCGCGATCTGATCAAGGAAGGGTACTCTCTATACTGGCGTGAGACGGATGACTCCTTTATCGTATCGATACGTACGAATAACCACATGACCAAGCTGCGCTTCCAGCAAAGCCAGGAGGGCTACAAGCTGATCGGCGATTATCGGATTCACGATGCGCGGCTGGCGGAATGGATGGAAAAGCTGATCGGAGATACGAAGGGGCATGCGATCGTCAAACGTTTTCGTGACCAGCAGATTCTCGTGGAAAATATTTTGTTCGGAGAAGTCATTCGGATGGTGGAAATTTCCGGCTTCGAGCAGCGGATTCTGTACCAGAAGGAGTCGACACCGAATCGCGAGTCGCTGCAAAATCTGTACATGTCGATGGAAGGTGAACAGCGCATTGCATCCACAGAGGATCAAATTGATGAGCTGCTGGATCGTTTAAATGAAGCGTTAAAAGCGGGCGATCAAGAGCAGGTGGAAGCATGTAAAAAAATGTTGGAAAATCTGCGTTTTGAACTTATTCGCTTGGAAAAGTGAAATATCGGGCGTGATATACATGCGAATCGTAAAAATAGTTAGAATTTTACACAAAAATTCAACGTTTTTATGAATTTTCATGGGATCACGCCTTTGGACTTTCTTTATATGCATAAAACATGTAAAATGTTGAATTGACTCACATGAAAGATTCAAAATGAGGAAATACAAATACTGATGTAAAGGATGGAGAACCGGAAATGTCCAAACAACAAATTGGTGTAGTTGGTCTTGCCGTTATGGGTAAGAACCTGGCTCTTAACATCGAAAGCAAAGGGTTTAGCGTATCTGTATTTAACCGCTCCCCTCAAAAGACGCATGATCTGCTGGAAGAAGCAAAAGGTAAAAATCTAGTAGGTACATTCTCAATTGAAGAATTCGTACAATCGCTGGAAGTACCGCGCAAAATCCTGATCATGGTTCAAGCAGGTCCGGCAACTGACGCTACCATTGAGCAACTGGTTCCGCATCTGGATGAAGGTGACATTATTATTGATGGCGGTAACGCCCATTTCCCTGATACACAGCGTCGTAACAAAGAGCTGGAGGAAAAAGGCTTCCGCTTTATCGGAGCAGGCGTATCCGGCGGCGAAGAAGGCGCACTGAAAGGTCCTGCTATTATGCCAGGCGGACAGGAAAGTGCCTATAAGCTGGTTGAGCCAATTCTGACTTCCATCTCTGCACATGTGAACGGCGATCCGTGCTGTACATATATCGGACCGGACGGTGCAGGTCACTACGTAAAAATGGTTCACAACGGTATCGAGTACGGCGATATGCAGCTAATTGGCGAAGCTTACAATCTGCTCACATCCGTGCTGGGTGCAGATACGAAAGAACTGCATTCCATTTTCGATGAGTGGAACAAAGGCGAGCTGGATAGCTACCTGATCGAAATTACGACCGATATCTTCACTAAATATGACGAAGAAACAGGCAAGCCGATGGTTGATGTAATCCTCGATGCGGCCGGTCAAAAAGGTACAGGTAAATGGACAAGCCAGAGCGCACTCGATCTGGGCGTACCACTGTCCATGATTACGGAATCCGTATTCGCACGCTTCCTGTCTGCAATCAAAGAAGAGCGCGTAGCCGCAAGCAAAATTTTGAGCGGTCCGAAAACGGAAGCTTTCTCTGGCGACAGAGCTGAGTTCATCGAAGCGATCCGCAAAGCACTGTACGCTTCCAAAATCGTTTCGTACGCTCAAGGCTTCGCACAAATGCGCGCTGCATCGGATGAGCACGGCTGGGATCTGAAATACGGTAACATCGCAATGATCTTCCGCGGTGGTTGCATCATTCGTTCCCGCTTCCTGCAAAACATCAAGGATGCATACGACAAAGACGGTGGCCTGAAAAACCTGCTGCTGGACGATTACTTCAAAAACATCGTTGAGAACTATCAAGACGCATGGCGTGAAGTGGTAGCAACCGCTGTAAAATACGGTATCCCGGTTCCTGGCTTCTCCAGCGCACTGGCTTACTTCGACAGCTACCGCACAGAACGCCTGCCAGCCAACCTGCTGCAAGCACAACGCGACTACTTCGGTGCTCACACGTTCAAGCGTGTGGACAAAGAAGGCACATTCCACTACGAGTGGATGAAGTAATTCATCTTCTCCATTTACAGGTGGATGAAGTCACTTTATCATCTTGCATGTCATTAGCTTTATTAGAAGCTATAGTTCAAAGGAGCGGATCAATTCCGCTCCTTTTTATATGAAACTCTGCGACTGAATAGAACATAATATAAACCCAGGCAAGTATATTAAAAGAAATAGATTAAAAAGAGTTGAACTAGAAGTGGATTGAAAAAGATGAATGAATTAGTTGGAAATCTTACGCACTAACAAATGAATCGTTATACATATAATACATACAAAGGAGAACCAAAATGACAGACATCAACCTGCATCCCAAATGGTCACACCGAGATCATTGGATCGGTAATATAAACTGGCTAAAATATACTATTCGAGTACGCATCCACCTGTCGAACCAGCAATCGATAAACAACCAGCAGCAACAGCTCCTATCCACCTTGCAGACAAACACTTCTTACTGGGATAACCACTTTCGTCAATATGCCGCAAAAAAATACATAGAAAATCCAGACAATCTACACCTTAACAACATACAAAGCATCTTAGAAAAACAGACCATTTCCCAGCTCGCGAGCGACCTGACCGTCCGCGAAATTGAAATTACACATACTGGCTTTACTATTTCATTAGACGACCAACACCTATTGCCAGCCTATTCCCTTCAAGTTAATGGAACGCTTAACCAGAAATTAATAACAGCTCATCTACTAGACATACGCCAACAATACAACAAGATTATTGATACAATTGAAACCAATCCAGCCAAGCAAACTGAAACATTAGAACACCTTATCAACCTGTACCCCGATGCCATCAACAGCTACGAACACGACATCGCAGATGCCATTCCCCTATTCGTAGTGGATATAGGTGACACTAACACTTGCCAATATCTCAACATCTTAAAAGACACCACATCCGACACCACTCTCCAAAACGAATTCACCTACTGGATCAAAGTCATCGAAGCCAAAAACGAAAAGACAGAAATGAGCACATGATAATATAGAGTTGTTTAATTATGATGAACCTATCCCTTCTTGCTTACGCACTCAAAGAAGTGAATCTCGATTAGATGAATCAGCACGGAACGTAGGGAAGGAAATAAGGGGAAAGGACGATTTTGGAGGGGCGGGAATCTTCATATACTCCTAATCCGAAAGATTCCCGCGGCTCCACTGAGTCCGTCCCCTTATTCCTTCCCGGAGTGGCCCCCTGCTCCCATCCAACAATGAGTTCACATCCCTCTCCAAAGGATTGTCCAAACTTCACCCCATATGGTATGATGTGTGGAATAAAACAGATGCTGAAAGAGGTGTGCAGATTGCATCAGGAAAGTGAAATTCAGCATTCCAATATTATTCTCGTGGGCATGATGGGAACCGGCAAAACGACGGTAGGCACGCTGCTGGCAGACCAGCTATCGTATCCGCTCGTCGATATGGATACGATCATTGCCGAGAGAGAGGGAATGTCGGTACAGGAGATTTTTCGTACGAAAGGCGAAGCCTATTTTCGCGACCTGGAAAGTCAGGTGCTGGAGGAAATGCTGCAATCAACCGGTCAGGTAATTTCCACTGGAGGCGGCTGTGTACTGCGTGAGCTGAACCGTGCCGTTATGCTGGATAAAGGGCTTGTTGTGGCACTGACAGCGGATGTGGATCATATTGTAGGTCGCGTCGCAGGGGATACAAACCGTCCATTGCTCGCAGGCGATACAAGAGAACGCGTCCAGACCATTATGGAAGAACGTAAAGATGCCTATCATTTCGCTCATGTTACGGTGGATACATCGCTATTGACTCCGGATGAAGTCGTTACGCATATTTTAACACGTTACCGCGTTCAAGCTTCTTAGGTTTTAGGCGAAAAAGTGGAGTGTGATCATATGAGTGATATAGAGTCAGTAATTGCCGAAGAGGTACAGCGATTTCAGCAAACTTTTACGGGTGCTGAGCTGAATATTATCGCATTAACTGGCGCACGTAGCGCTTCTTATGGAAACATCGGCAACGAAGAATCATGGATGGCTACGATTCCCGTGACTGCATGGCGTTTGCAAGATGATACGGAAATTCAGCAGGGTGATTTTATCTTGACTGGAAAAGGTGAAGAAGAGCAGCTAATGCGACTGTTCAGCACGATGGAAGCAAATCAGATCTGGCATATGAATGTTCGTCGCCAGGATAATCGCTTGCTGCTGCTGAAACTAAAGCAACAGCAGAATGTAGCGCAGGAGTCTCATCTTGCTAGGCTACTAGAAGAACAGACACGTGAGATAACGATTGAGCATGAACGTCTCGGTACGTTCATACTCGATCGGAGAGTCAACACATTTAATCGTAACATCGAATGGCTTGGTGTAAAGGTTAGAGTCAGCTTAGAGCACGGTGAGCAGATGCATATACAGCTAGATAACTTAGCTCACCTGCTTGACCATGCTGCGCAATGGGATGAGAGTATCCGTATGTTTGCTGCGCAGGAGCTGATTGAGCTGAAAAACGATAGCTGGCTAGAAGAAGACGAGGAAGAATGGAGCGAAGCAAATTTTGCTAAGCAATTATCGCTAGTATCTATCACCTTCAGCGAAGAGGATTTTACTTTCTGGTTCGATGATGGTGACCTGTTCTGGGGGCACGCTGTATATGTGAGCAATACAATAGAGGATGGACCATATGATGCGAACATAGGCGGTTGATTCGCAGACAGAGATGCTTTGAATGTATTATTAATTTCTTAATCGTATCCTGTATTTTATCCTTCTATTGCCTACGATATATCGGCAAGTTTATAAGGACAAGCACAAAAAAAGGTGGGGGCTATTCGCCCTCCACCCAGTCAATCATACCGCCTTCCATGTTCAGGCAGTTGCTATAACCATTTTGACTCAAATATTCGCGTACACGCTCGCTGCGGTAGCCGCTACGGCAGATCAGCACGGTCGGTGCGTTCGGATCAATCTCGTCCAAACGACCTGGAATTTCACCCATCGGAATGTGACGTGCGCCATCGATCATTCCCTGGATGACTTCTTCATGCTCGCGCACATCGATCAGTTGAAGCTGTTCGCCAGCGTTAATGCGCTCACGTAGCTCGTCTGTCGTAATCTGTGTTTGCTTGGACATCGTTATCCCTCTATTCATTAAAATAGTTCACACATATGCCAATTGGTTATAACTAAGGCAATCTGTGTTCATCATACCAAACCCCGAAGGAGAATAAAACCATGGATGTTATTGTTACCCCTACTCCAGAGCTGAAAGGAGAGATCGGAGCCCTTTCTTCCAAAAACTATACGACTCGTTATTTGCTCGTCGCTGCACTCGCAGACGGAACGAGTACGATTCATTTTCCGGCACATAGTGAGGATAGTGATGCGATGCGTCGTTGTATCCGTGATCTGGGTGCTGTGCTTGAAGAAGATGAGCAGAAGATCGTGATCAAAGGGTTTGGCAGCAAGCCGGTTGATGTGAAGGAACTGAATGTTGGTAATGCGGGGGCGGTATTACGCTTTTTGATGGCTATTGCTGCGCTTTGTCCGGAAGTGACGTTCGTCAATACATATCCGGATTCACTTGGCAAACGTCCGCATGATGATCTGATCGAATCGCTTGGTCAGCTTGGTGTGGAGGTAGAGCATCAGCAAGGACGTCTGCCGATCACGATTCGTGGTGGCAAGCCGAAGGGCGGCAAAATCACCGTTTCCGGTAGCGTTAGCTCGCAATATTTGAGCGCACTGCTGTTCCTGACTCCACTGCTGGAGGAAGATAGTGAGATTACGGTGCTGCACGATCTAAAATCCAAAGTCGTCGTTGGTCAGACGCTGGAAGTGCTGGAGCAGGCAGGCATCGTAATCGAAGCTAGCGAAGACCTGATGCATTACCGTGTGCCGGGCCGTCAGCAATACAAAGCACAGGAATACACGGTTCAAGGAGACTATCCGGGTTCAGCAGCCGTGCTGGCAGCAGCAGCGGTAACCATATCCGACGTGACGATTCACCGTCTGCCAGTACACAGCAAGCAGGGCGAAAAAGCTGTTGTTGATGTACTGAAAATGATGGACGTTCCACTGACCCATGAAAATGATATTGTACATGTACAGGGGAATGGACGCCTCAAAGCGGTTGAGTTTGACGGTGATGCAGCGACAGATGCCGTACTGGCGATGGTAGCAGCAGCGGTATTTGCTGAAGGCACATCCCGTTTCTATAATGTGGAGAACCTGCGCTACAAGGAATGTGATCGGATTACCGACTACCTGAACGAGCTGCGCAAAGCAGGCGCAAATGTGGAAGAGCGTCAGGCAGAGATTATCGTACATGGTCGTCCAGAAGGCGTGGAAGGCGGCGTTACAATCGATGCGCATTATGATCATCGCGTCATTATGGCGCTGTCTATCGTCGGTTTGCGTGCCAAAGCACCAATTCGCATTCAGGATGCGCATCATGTTGCCAAATCGTATCCGCAATACTTTGATCACATCCGTTCGCTTGGCGCTCAGGTAGAATGGGTATAAAAGTCTTGTTAGACTTCGCTGGCTGAACGCTACAGGCGAATAATAATGAGCTTTTAAGATGACAAAGGAGGCGTCAGCAATGGCTTTTGAAAATCCTTCACGGGAAGAAATTAAGACCATTCTGGAGCAAACAGGGAATATTGCCGTTGTCGGACTATCCGACAAGACCGATCGTACATCCTATATGGTAGCGGCAGCGATGCAGCAACGCGGTTATCGTATCATTCCGGTCAATCCGATGGCAGCGGGAGCAACGATTCTCGGCGAGACATGTTATGCCTCACTGGCAGAGGTGCCTGATTCGATCGATATGGTCAATGTGTTCCGTCGCAGTGAATATTGCACCGAGGTGGCGCATGAAGCGGTACAGGCAGGTGCTCGTACATTGTGGATGCAGCTTGGTGTGGTCAATATGGAAGCGGCAGCGATTGCCGGAGATGCGGGCTTAACCGTCATTATGGATCGCTGCATCAAAGTCGAAGATGCAATCGTACGCCCTGTACGTAGCTAAAATGATGCTGTACAGTATAGCATCAAGCCGATACACTTGCTCAGATTCAGATTCAGATTCAGATTCAGATTCAGATTCAGATTCAGATTCAGATTCAGATTCAGATTCAGATTCAGATTCAGGTCTGGACGATGAGTGGCATTAAACGTGTTCAGTGCGGGTAGTGTCAGAAATAGATCAGGCAAGTGGGCGATTGAACTGCTCCCGTAATCGATACAAGGTTACCGGAGCAGTTTTTATTTTCGTTAATTCTATTTTCGACCATTCGCAAACGCTTGCATGCTTGTACATAACGCTTCAAATGAGCTGACACAGACATTCTCTAAAATCGTGGCAAAGTGCTTTGACAAAAGATGGCTGACAGCGTACCATCAGGTATAGGAAGGGGGAAGGCGCGTTGAATTGGCTAGGTTCCCTGCAGCAGTTCGGTAGAGCCATTATGCTTCCCACGATGGTGCTTCCGGCTGCAGCCATTCTGCTTAGCGTTGGCGGCTTACCCTGGGGGACATGGGGATTGCCCATGGTTTCGGAGGTCGCTACGATTGCAGGACAAAGTATATTTCATTATTTACCCTTTATATTCGCGATCGGTGTAGCGCTTGGTCTTGCCAATCAGGAAGGACCAGCCGGACTCGCTGCCTTTGCGGGAATGGCTTTATATGATTATGTGGTCAAGCATTTTAGCGATGCATTACTACAGCCATCGACGCTGATCGGTATTATTATCGGTGTGATTGCCGGAGCGGCATATCGTAGATTCAAAAATGTCCGTTTGCCTGAAGCAATTCAGTTTTTTGGCGGTTCAAGGTTCGTGCTATTGTTCATGGGCCTGTTTTCGTCCGTTTTTGCGTGTCTAATGCTATGGCTGGCTCCGATATTGCAGGAGCTATTAAACGGCTTAACCTGGGTGCTGTCGACGATGGGCGGTTTTGGATTGTTCCTGTACGGAGCATTGTACCGAATATTGTCTGCGTTTGGCTTGCATCATTTGCTTAACAATATCGTCTGGTTCCAGATTGGATCGTTTGAGGCGCACGGAGATATTGTTCAGGGGGATTTGCCGCGCTTTTTCAGCGGTGATCCGACAGCGGGCATTTATATGGCGGGCTTGTATCCAATTATGATGTTTGCGTTGCCTGCGGCTGCACTGGCGATCATTCAAGAAGCGCGTGAGGACCTGAAGCCTAAAGTCCGTAAAACATTTATGCGGGCGGCGCTCGTTTGTTTTTTAACCGGAGTATCCGAGCAGATTGAGTTTGCCTTTTTATTTGCATCACCAGGACTGTTCATTTTGCATATTTTCCTGTCCGGTCTGGCGATGTGGATCACGTATGCACTCGATATTCATCATGGGTTTTCATACTCGGCGGGTGTGATCGATTACGTACTCAACTATCATTTATCCACAAATGCCTGGTTGCTTATTCCAATTGGGCTCGTTTATGCCGTTATTTATTATAATGTGTTTCGCTATGCGATTCGCACCTTCCGTATTCCGACACCAGGTAGGGAGGAAGCGTCGACATTAGGAGACTGGGTGGGTAATATTCCTTATCAGGCTCCGCTTATTTTGCAGGCGCTTGGTGGTAAGGAGAACGTTGTACAGGTGGAGGCGTGTATTACACGTCTGCGTTTAACGGTGGTGAATGACCGTCTGCTGGATGGTAAGGCATTGAAGGAGCTTGGCTCTGCTGGACTGATTAAGCTCGGTGGAGGCAATGTACAGATCGTATTTGGCACATATTCAGAGCTAATTCGCGAGGAGATTCGTAAGCTGATGGATCGCGATCTGTCACATGTAAAATTCTGTGCCCCGGTGCAAGGAACGATGATTCCATTGTCCGAGGTGCCGGATCAGATTTTTGCGGGCAAGCTGGTTGGTGAAGGCGTAGCCTTTGTACCGGAAAGCGGCGATCTTGTATCACCTGTTGCAGGTACGATTATTCATTTATATCCAACGATGCACGCACTTGGTATACGAACGGTGGAGGGATTGGAGATTTTGCTGCATATCGGCATTGATACATCCCAGCAAAAGGGCTGTTTTGAAGCACATGTAGCTGCCGGTGATGTGGTGGAAGCCGGACAGCTATTGATCAAGTTTGACCTGGATACTTTGCAAAAAAACGCACCGTCACTTGCGACACCAATGGTTATTACCAATCCTGACCGTGTGAAGGCATGGAGCTATGCTCCCTTTAAAGGGGTGAAAAAGGGGCAAGGTACGGTAATGTCGGTGGTTATGTATGACAAGAACGGTGGGGAGGAAAAAGCATGATTCAAGGAGTTGGGGCTGCCGCTGGAGTAGCCATTGGCAAAGCATTTGTGCTGCCAACCTGGGAATGGGATGTGCCGGATCAGAAGCTGGATACGGTCGACCTGACCC